>JBBSQA010000001.1:0-197305 GCA_038258285.1 Actinomycetales bacterium
ATCCAGGCCCCGCGCCGCTTGCCCCCCGCCCCCTCGGCGGCCCCCGCGCCTGACCCATACGCGCCCCCTGCGCGCCACAGCACTGTGCACGAGCGCGCACAGGGGTCAGGAGCGGGGGGCACGTAGGCTTGATAGGTGCGACGACGTGGGAGCTGTGGGTGAGCCCGTGAGTCGATCCGAAGCCAGCATCGTCCACGTCGACCTCGATGCCTTCTTCGCCGCCGTCGAGCAGCGTGACAAGCCCTCCCTGCGGGGCAAACCAGTGGTCGTCGGCGGCACCGGCGGACGCGGGGTCGTGGCCACCGCCTCGTATGAGGCACGTCGCTTCGGGGCTCGTTCGGCGATGCCGACACAGGAAGCTCGGCGTCGGTGTCCTCCCGGGACGGCGTTCCTGCGGGGGCGCTTCGCCGCATACCGGATCTCCTCAGAAGTCGTGATGTCCGTGCTTGCCTCGACAACACCGGTGATGGAGCAGGTCTCCGTGGACGAGGCGTTCCTCGACCTTGCCGGAGCGGGCACCGACAACCCGTTGCTGACGATGAGCCCCGAGGCCTTCGGCGCCGGCCTGCAAGAGCGGATCACCGAAGCCACCGGCGGTCTGACCGCCTCCGTCGGGATGGCCAGCACCAAGATGATGGCCAAGATCGCCAGCGAGCTCGGCAAGCCAGCAGGGGTGCACGTGATCGAGCCGGGCACGGAGCGCGAGGTGCTGGACCCCATGCCGGTGCGCGCCATCTCCGGGGTCGGACCGGCGACGGCGGGTCGGCTCCGCGGGTTCGGGGTCGATACCGTGGCCGACCTGGCCCGAGTCTCCTTGCCCGACCTGGTGTCGATCTTCGGCAACGCCCACGGACTGTCGCTGCACGAGTTGGCCCGGGCCCAGGACGCCCGCGAAGTCACCTCGCACCGCAGCGCCAAGAGCGTCTCTGCGGAAGAGACGTTCGAGAGCGACATCGCCGACCCGAAGCTGTTGGCTCGCGAGGTGGACCAGCTGTCCCGGCGGGTCACCTCGCGGCTGGGGGAGTCCACCGGGTTTGCCCGCACCATCACCATCAAGGCCCGCTGGCACGACTTCCGGACCGTGACACGGTCCGGATCCTTGCCGTTCGCCACCGCCGACCCCGCCGTCATCGCCCGGGAAGCAGGCCGGTTGCTGTCCTCGATTGACATCGCCGGAGGTCTGCGGTTGCTCGGCGTGGGGGTCAGTGGGCTCACCGCGCACGCGCAAGGCGAGCTGGACCTGCAGGACACCTGGCTGACGTCGGCGCCGACACTGGCCTTCCAGGACGCCACCTCCGTGGGACCGGATGCCGAGACCCAGACCACGCAGGAGGGGCCCGCAGACTCACCCGTCGAGGATGCCGCATCCCCCCTGGCGGCCTGGTCGACCGGCGCGGACGTCGTGCACGGCGAACACGGACCCGGGTGGGTATGGGGCAGCGGCTCCGGGGTCGTGACCGTGCGCTTCGAGGGCCCGAGAACGCAGCCCGGCCGCATCCGCAGCTTCCGCGTCGACGACCCCGAGCTGTCGACGGCGGACCCGCCGGATTGGCGAGGACCCCCTGCTCGTGCGTGATAATCTGCTCGTCGTTGCCCGCGGTCGCAAGCCGTCGGGTCACCCTCGTCCGGGTGGCGGAATGGCAGACGCGCTAGCTTGAGGTGCTAGTGCCCTTAATGGGCGTGGGGGTTCAAGTCCCCCTCCGGACACGCTCAGGGACACACGCTGCTTGTGCAGTGGCCCTGATCAGCAACGCGCTGAGGTTGTTTCCACGTGTGCTTCCGAGCGAGACATAGAGTTTCGCCTTGTCGGCGGGGTCCGCGTTGGCCAGCACGGTGGGGGTCCGCCCAAACCGTGCACAGCGCTTGCGATCTCCTCCGTTGTCGCTCGCGGGGTGCAATCGATGGTCCGCAACTCGGCCAGCGGGCCCTCCCTCTCACGACTCCGGCGCGACTGCTGTTCGGTCAGAGCGGGACGGTCGGCACCGCTCTGCACCAGGGTTAGGCCCAGGCGGTCGTGAAGATGTGCCCAGCGTGCCTCGCGAAGCGGCCCCGGACGCGTGGCGGCTGGTTCCCGGTCTGCGACGGCTTGAGCATGTCCGCAAAGAACCCCCTTGCGGACAGGTCAAGCGTGATCTCCACGTCGGTGAACTCCAGCTGCGTCCCTGTGATCGGGTACCACGACTTGAAGGCACTTTCTTTGGCGCTGACCAGGATCGCCGCCAGCGGCAGGTACTCCGTTGTGCGCACGACCTGCCGTTCCTGGGTAGTGAACAACAGCGGGTCGAGGTCCACACTGATGTCGAGGTCCTCCTCCACGTCGACCCCCAGGCCGGACAGTTCACGGTCGGTGGTGGCTACGGCGACGGCGAGGTGGGCGCAGTGGGAGATGCTGCCGATGCTGCCCTGGGGCCAGTGCGGACTGCGATCCGGTCGACGGGTGACCGTGCCGGACACGCCCAACCCCCGCAGCGCTGCGTGTGCGCACGCACGTCCAGCCCGGAACTCCGCTGAGCGCCTCGACAGCGTTTGGCACGAGGAGTCCAGCTCAGTCTGGAACGTCGTGACTGATCCTGGGAGCAGCCCGACGAGAACCTCCGAGCGGCAGACTGTCATGACACGTCTGCCGCGCCCGAACGTTGCCGGATGAAGGGTGCGTGCTTGGCAACCCACCGGCCGGTGCTGCCGGACAGTGCCCGGACCACTTCTTCCAACGGTCCCCGCGCGAAGTCGCGGCGCCACAGCATGGCGAAGAACAGAAGACCGACGAGGTGGACGGCATACATCGCGGTGGCGCTGTCCGGCATGAACGGAACATCGAGCAACAGCAGGTGAGCGGTATACAAAGTGAGGGTCATGCTCCCTGCGGCCGCGATCGGCCATAGGACGTAGCCGACGGCCCTCCCGAGCAGGATCATGGTGCAGAGCACCGCGCACGCCACGCCGATCGTGAACAGCAGGTCGAAAGGTGTGGTCGTGTGGGGCGTGCCCACGGCGAGCCACCATGGCGATGTCGTCGGAAGGACGCCGTCGGCGCCGAAGACGAGGACATCGGAGAGCTCGGTGGAGGTCATCGACCCCGGCGCGGCGGCTTCGAGCGCTGCGCGGCCACCAGCGTGCTCCAGGAGCCACCAGGAGGCGCCACGGGCCGCGACCGCAAGACCTATCCCCAGCACCAGCAATCCCCCGACCACGCTCCGTGAGAACAGTTTGCACCGGCCGATCGCTAGTCCTGCGCAGATGTAGGTGATCCAGGCCATCACGGGATACTCGCCGTTGAGCAGGAGTGCCGCCAGGACGCTGCCCGGTTCGCTCAGCAGGTTGTCGAACGTGGGGTTGTAGGTCTCCGGCAGCACAGTGGTCTCTCGCCAGAGGTGGCTCAGGACCGGCGTTGCGAACGCGAGCACCAGGGTCAGGACAGCCAGCCACCGGGCGGGCACCCGAAGAAGGGGGATCGCGCCGATGAACAAGAGGGCGTAGTAGGGCAGGATGACCGCTGCCGACTCGCCCGACACGACCCGACCGAGCAGAAGACCAAGGGTCCCGATCAGAAGAGCTCGCACGACCAGCGAGGCCGCGGCTCCCACCCATCTCCGACCGACCAGATGCTCCCGGCGTCCGGTGGAGAGGGCGATCCCGACTCCGGCAACCACCGCGAACAGCGCGGCGGATTTTCCGGCAGACAGGGACCACGCCGTGGTGATGTTTCCGCCCGCGTCGGCTGCGGGGAGGATGTGGATCACCATCATGCCCATGAGTGCTAGCCCGCGGGCCACGTCGATCCCGATGAGCCGCGAGGTCCGTGCAGAGCTTCGGGCCTCGAGCGGTGCCGCGCTGACCGACTCGGGGTCGCACGCGTGGACGATCGCGGTTTCGGGTGAGTCCTCTAGCGCTGGTGCGGCGGGATCAGCGTGAGTCTGGACATCAGTCATCGGTGGACTTCCTCTTCGAAGAGTTCTCGGTCTGGGCGCCTTCGGCCCGTGGCACCAGGCGGCGCGCGAACTGTGCGGGTATGCCGGACCACGAGGTGTCTCGCGGTAGTGCCTCGCCTTTCATCACCAGTGAGAGCGGGGCAAGCTCGGCGCCCTCCTCCAGCTTCGAGTCGTAGAGGACCACGCCACGATTTCCCACGCTGGACCCCGCAGCCAGTGAGATGGTCGACATCTTCATGACTCGGTCTTCAAAGAGATGGGTCTGCAGGGAGGCCAACGTGCCGACAGCGACGTCGTCGCCGATGTGGACCAGGTCGAACTCGGTCAGGTAGGTCGTGTCGATGAGGCTCCGGCGACCCACCCGGACACCGAAGAGCCGCAGCATCGGGCCGAGGAAGGGTGTGCCGCACAGGCTGGCGAGCAAGGCAGGGACGGCGGTGGTCTCGTAGATTCCGGTGACGAACTCGGTGCGGCGGACGAAGCCGCTCCACAGGGGCTCCACGCGGGGCCGGTACCTCCCGACGACGAGCCACTTCAGGGCGGCTGCCGTCAGGACGACCAGGAGGCTGCCGACGAGGGCGATCGCCGGTGCCGCCAGGACCACAACCCACAGGGGAGCCACGACGGCGAGGACTGAGACGACATACAACGTGCCGAAGGTCGACAGCGCCAGGATCGAGGCGGGCATCACGATACGGAGGAACTCGATGATCAACCTCGTCCCCACCTGAGCGTCCGTCGGACGGAAGGTCTGCGCCTCGGTGTACTCCTCGTAGATCTCGCGCTTGGGCAGGAAGAACGGCGGTGAGCCGAGCCAGGAAGTTCCTCGGGCGACGCCGCCCACGGGGGGTACGGACTGGACGCCGACGAGCGAACCGTCCGCCAGGTGGGTCCCGGAGGGTATGAAGGACGCGTTGCCCACGAAGGCGCGCGTGCCCACCACGGTCTCTCGGAAGGCGACATGCCCGTTGCAGTACGTTGCGCTGCCGACACTGGCCATGTCGGCCACGAAGCACTCGTCCTCCAGGGTCAGCAGGTCTGGATCGATGTTGGCGATCGTGGCGACCTCGGCGCTACGGCCCACTTTGGCTCCCAGCTGCCGGAGCCAGGCGGGTGTGTAGAGAGTGGCGTACATCGAGTTGTTCAGGTCCAGGCTCAGCTCGAGGAGCTTCTCCCCGAACCATTTCTCCAGACCCAGCTGGGATCGCAGGTGGTGGATGCCCACCGGCGTCTTCACCAGGGCGAAGCGGTAGGCGGCCAGGATCAGGGAACAGCTGCTGATGACGAAGACCGGCCCGCTGAGTGCCGTGGCGAGCAGGGCCGCGCCCTGTCCCCAGATCAGGAGTGCCCCCCAGATCACGACGATCATGGGCACGAGTGCCAGGAGTGGGATGAGTTCCAGCACCAGCAGGCCGACTGCGAACCACGGCAGAAGACGTCGCGGCCAGAACCGCGGAGCCTCCTCGCAGCGGGCCATCAGATCGAAGACGGGGTCTCCGGCAGAGGACTGTGGGGTGGCGGGGGACCCGGACCAGGCGGCGTTGTCGGGGATCGAGCCTCCGGTGGACAGGAGCGATTGCTCGCGCAGGATCGCGTGGTTCCCCACCGTGCACGGCCCCTGGAGGACACAGTTGGCGGCCACCACGGCGTCCCGGCCGACCTGGATGCGACCAATCTGCACAGCACCCCCGACGATGTCGAACGCGCTGAGCTGCACGGCGTAGCCGATGGTGGCGTTGTCCTCGAGATGGACGAACCGAGGCAGCGGCACCTGACTGGAGCCGATGTGGCAAGCCTGTCCGACTCGGGCACCGGCCAGACGGAGGTAGGCCCCCGCCCAGGGTGAGCCAACGAGGCGCGAGAGCGGGGAGAGGGACATCGCCCGCTGGACCGCCCACACGCGCAGGTGCACCCAGCCCCAGAGTGGGTAGGTGCCCTCCCGAAGCCCCGCTGATAGTAGCCGGGCGCTGGCCAACGGCAGCACCCACCGACCAAAGAGATAGCTGACGGGCATGCTCAGCACGAGCTGCTGGCCCATGGCGAGTGACGGCACCCCGTTGTTGAGGCTGTAGACGACGCCGATGGGCAGGACGAAGACGAAGAGCAACGCGTAGATCCAGCCGACCTGGGCCAACCCGAACGTCAGGACCCGCCAGGTTCGCGGCGGAAGCATCGGCTCCCGGGCCTCGGCGGTCGTGTCGTCGAGCATGAGCTCGGACTCGACGCCACGCTCGTCGATGAGCCGCGCAAGGCCCCGGATGGTCGGCTGCGCGTAGACGTCCAGGATCGAAAGACCCTGAGCGCCCTGATGTCCCCAGGAACGCAGCTGGGAGACGAGGGTCGCCACGACCAGAGAGTGGCCGCCAAGTTCCTCGAAGAGGTCAGCCTCCACCGAGACCTGCCCCTCCGGGAGCACCAGTGTGCTCTCCCAGACGCTGGCCAGATGCCGCTCGGTCCGGGTGTCGGGCCTCACGTGATCCCCGGTCGAGCCGACCAACCGGCCGCCCTCAGGGGTGGGCAGGCTGCCCCGGTCCACCTTGCCGCTGGGCATCATCGGCACGGCGTCGATCCGTTCCAGGAAGGCAGGGACCATGTAGGAAGGAAGAGTCGTCCGTGCCCTGCCGTGAAGCCGATGCCGGAGGCCCTCTTCGTCGATGTGATCGGGGTCCGCCAGGACCACATAGGCGGCGAGCTCATCGCCGACGTCCGGGATGGTGACGAGCTTGACGACCACGGCCGCGACGGCTTCGTCCTGGAGCAGGACGCTCTCGATCTCCTGCAGTTCCACTCGGTGTCCGCGGACCTTCACCTCGCTGTCCCCGCGGCCCAGGTACTCGATTTCCCCGTCTTCCAGGTAGCGGCCCAGGTCGCCGGTGCGGTAGATGCGTTCCCCGTCGTGCTGGATGAAGCGGTCGGCGGTGAGGTCCGGGCGGTTCACGTAGCCCTTTGCCACGCCAGGACCGCCGACACAGATCTCGCCGATGTCTCCGTCCGGCACTGGATGCCGGTCCTCGTCGAGGAGGAGGACCGAGTAGGACGGCAGGGGGATGCCGATGGTCACCGGCTTGTCGGCGGAAAGCACCGCGTACGTGCAGGTGACGGTCGTCTCGGTAGGGCCGTAGGTATTGAGGATCAGCCGCCCCGAGTCCCCCCAGCGCTGCACCAGTTCTGGTGGGCAGGCCTCGCCGCCGACGTTCACGGTGCGTATGGACGCGATGGTCCGGTCGAGCGTCGCGAGCACGGTCGGCACGCAGTAGATCATGGTGATTGCCGAGTCCTCCAGGAACTGGGCCAGGCCAGAGCCGACCCGGCGGCCATCGGTGGGACCGGCGACGAGGGTGGCACCGACCGCCCAGGTCGGCCAGATCTCCTCGATCGAGAAGTCGAACACCAAAGTCATCCCCTGGTAGACCCGGTCGGAAGGGGTGACCGTGTAGATGTCGGGCACGATGCCGATGAAGTTGCAGATGCTGGACTGCGCGATCGCCACACCCTTGGGTCGCCCCGTGGAGCCTGAGGTGTAGATGATGTAACAGGTCGGGTCGCCCGAGATCTCGAGGCGTGGTCGGCCTGGAGGTGCTGCCCGGACCTGGTCGGAGATCGCGTCCAGGGACAGAGACGGGGTGGACAGTGTCTCGCACAGCTGCGCGGACCCCGTTGTGGTGAGGATCAGGTCCAGGTCGGAGTCCTCGGCGATGTAGGCGATCCGGTCCTGCGGAGCGGTGGTGTCGATCGGGACGAACGTCGCGGCGGCCTTCAGCGAGGCCAAGAGCGCCACATACATGTCGACCGAGCGGGGCACCAGGATGCCGATGCGGGAGCCGGGCTCCAAACCGCCTGCGAGGAGGTGGTTGGCCAACTGGTTGGCGCGGACATCGAGCGCCCGGTAGGTCAGGGACTGGTTGTCGCACTCAAGCGCGACAGAGTCGGGAGTCGCGTCAGCCGCGTTTTGGAAGTAGTGGTGTAAGCGCGTGGCCGGCGGCCTTGGCGTGTCTGCCTCGGCGACGCGCGTCCGGGTGCGAACGGCGTGGTGCATCGTCATCTAGGGAACCTCTCCTGCGCCGAATGCGGCGGTCGTGGTCGATGAGCGGCTTGATGCGTTGTCTTGGCACGTACCGCGTGTTACCGGGTGACCGATGACCTGAACTTGACCATCGGCATACCTTCCCTTGGTGTTCGGCGCCCTTCGCGGGGCGGATTGGAGACGTTCCCAAGACCTCAGCCAATCCGAGGGAGAGTCGACTCCGAATCCCCAGACATGACAGATGCACTCTCCACGATCCGCGACGCCCGTCGTGTGGTGGTCAAGGTCGGCTCCTCCTCGGTCACCGCGCCGCAGGGCGGCATCGACACCCACCGCCTCCAACAGCTGTCCAGCGTCATCGCCAAACGGTGGCTGGAGGGCGTACAGGTCGTGCTGGTGTCCTCCGGGGCTATCGCGGCCGGCATGACAGCGCTCGGGCTGATCCGGCGCCCCAAGGACCTGGCCACCCAGCAGGCGGCCGCCAGCGCCGGTCAGGGTGGGCTCGTCGCGGCCTACAGCGAGGCCTTTCGGCAGGACGGACTGTCCGTCGGTCAAGTGCTGCTAACCGCCAGCGACATGCACCGCCGATCCCACTACACCAACGCCAGCCGCACCCTGGAGCGCCTGCTCAAGCTAGGAGTCGTTCCAGTGATCAACGAGAACGACACGGTCGCCACCCGGGAGATCCGGTTCGGCGACAACGACCACCTCGCGGCGCTGGTCGCGCACCTCGTCGATGCCGACGCGCTGGTGCTCCTCTCGGACGTGGACGCGCTGTATGACGCGGACCCGCGAAAGCCCAGCAGCTCCCGCATCCCCGTGGTGTCCGACCCGGCGCAGATCACGAACGTGGACGTCACCGCCGCTGGCTCCCGCGTGGGGACGGGGGGCATGGTCACCAAGGTCGCCGCAGCGCGGATGGTCACGGCGGAGGGGATCCCGGCACTGCTCGGTTCCGCCGATCAAGCGGCCCGGATATTGGACGGCGAGGATGTGGGGACCCTCTTCCTGCCTACGGGGAACCCACGGTCGGCACGCCTGCGCTGGTTGGCCCATGCCAGCCAGGTCGCTGGTCGGCTGACCCTGGATCACAGCGCGGTGGAGGCCGTCATGCAACAGCAGACCCCACTCTTACCGGTCGCCCTGACCCGGGTCGAGGGTGCTTTCCAGGTCGGTAACACCGTGGACCTCTGCGACCCCGCCGGGCGGGTCGTCGCGCGCGGGAAGGTCAGCTACGACGCCTCGGAACTCGATACACTCATCGGCGATCGCAAGTCTTCCCCCACGACCCCCACGACGCATCGTGCCTATGGCCGAGGACGCACGGGCACCCGAATCGTGATCCGTCGCGACAACCTCGTCGTGCTGTGAGGACAGAGATGAACCTCATGGAGCACGCCGCGAAGACCCCGTCACCTGCCATGGATCCTGGTGCTCGCGAATACGTCAACGGGATCGCCCACCGCGCACGGACCGCGGCCAGGTCGCTGGCCCAGTTGCCTCGGGGTGAGAAGGATGCCGCGCTGTGGGCCATGGCCGACGCGGTGGACGCGGCTTGCGCGTCCGTCGTCGCCGCAAACGCCGCGGACGTGCAGCGTGGCAGGGACGCAGGTCTGACCACCGGACTGCTGGATCGGCTCAGGCTCGACGAAGCCCGTGTCCACGCCGCGGCGCAGACGCTGCGACAGGTGGCCACGTTGCCGGACCCGGTCGGTGAGCTGGTGCGCGGTTCAACACTGGCCAACGGGCTGCACATCCGCCAGGTCCGGGTGCCGATGGGCGTGGTCGGGATGATCTACGAGGCCCGGCCCAACGTGACCGTGGATGCGGCCGGACTGACCTGGAAGAGCGGCAACGCGGTACTCCTACGCGGAGGGTCCGCCGCCGCTTCCACGAACGCCGCGCTGGTGGAGGCCATGCGGTCTGCACTGACCGCACGGAGGTTGCCGGCGGACGCTGTCAACCTGCTCACCGAGGGCGGACGAGACGCAGCGAGGGCGATGATGACGGCGCGGGGCCTGGTGGACCTGGTGATCCCCCGCGGGGGTGCCTCCCTGATCCAGACCGTAGTGGCCGAGTCGACCGTCCCCGTCATCGAGACCGGAGTGGGCAACTGCCACGTGTATGTCGACGCCGACGCCGACGTCCAGACCGCCGTCCAGATCGTCGTCAACTCCAAAGTAGACCGCCCCTCGGTGTGCAACGCCGCCGAGTCGCTACTGGTCCATGCCGGCATCGCCGACCGAGTGCTGCCCCCGTTGCTGCAGGCACTGGCAGCCGAGGGCGTCACCGTGCACGGCGACGAGGTCATCGGCCGCGCGGCCGCTCAGGTGACCGGCCTGGCATACGAGCCGATCGTCCCGAGCGACGACGACACCGAGTTCCTGTCGCTGGACCTCAGTGCTCGAGTCGTGGACAGTTTGGACGCAGCGCTGGCCCACGTTCGCCAGCACACCTCCGGTCACACCGAGGCCATCGTCACCGCGGACCGCACCGCGGCCCGCAGATGGGTGGCCGAGGTCGACGCCGCCGCCGTGCTGGTCAACGCCTCCACCCGGTTCACCGACGGTGAACAGTTCGGCTTCGGCGCGGAGATCGGCATCTCCACCCAAAAACTGCACGCGCGAGGACCCATGGCCCTCCCAGAGCTCACGACGACCAAATGGATCGTCGACGGAGACGGTCAGACCCGTGCCTGACCCACTGGGGACACGCAACAGTGACCCCTCTGCCAACATCCATGACCCCAACCCCGGGAGTAGGGGGCTGGACCACCAAGAGAACGAGGATAGCGATGCAAGAGAACCCTGACCAAGCACCCTCCCAACGTCCGCGAAACGTCGCTTCGGGAATCGTGGGATTCTTCATGTTCGTCGGTCTGGTCTTGTTCGCCTGGACCACGGGAGAGTCGGTGGACCCGGTCGTCTCGGCCTCCGTCGAAGCACCTGCGTCTTCTCCTCCAGAGGAGACGACGGTCGATGCCGAAGACACAGAGGCTGCGGACCCAGAAGCCGAGGACGCAGAAGCTGCGGACGCAGATGTTGAAGACACAGACGCCGAGAGCGAAGCAGGCGCAGAGGAGACTGCCGAGGAGGTCCTGCCGGATCCTGCGCCCGAGGCGAGCGCCGCTGAAGCTCCCGAAGCGGGTGCGGCGATGACGTCCGGCCAGGTTCAGGAGGCGCGGGCGGTGCTCGCGGCCGACGCTCCGGTGACGGCGCTGGTTCTGGGCGACGAAACCAGCGACGACACGCGCAAATGGGTGCACTTGTGGGCGCGTTCTCTGGCGGAGGAGCGTGCCGTCTCCATCGCTCACTGGGACTCAGCCCCTGTTGCCGACTATTACCCGGTGGTGGCCCTCTCCACCGACGGTGCTGGGAGTCCGCTCACGATCTGGAACGGCAGCGTGGCTGGTGGCACTGCCCGCAGCGCTCAGCAGGGCCTCGACGGCTTCGTGCCCGAGAGCCCGGACGTGGTGCTCCTGAACTTTGGTCGGTCGACCACGGGCGGGGAATTCCCCGCGCAGATGGGCGCGCTGGTCGACGAGATCCGCGGGCGCTTCGGCGATGTCCCGGTCCTGATGATCTCTCAGAATCCCGAGGACGCAGAGGCGGACCTGGAGGTCCGCCGGGCGGGCGAGCAGTGGGCCGCGCAGGGGGATGTGGGGGTGTTGGACGTGGCTGGAGAGTTCCCAGCGCTCGACAGCGAACTCCCGGGGGAAGCCACCAGCACCTCCACCGAGGGTCAGCAGCTGTGGGCCGGGTACGTGACCGATGTCCTGGAATGACTCGCACTGTGAAAATTCGCCCTACGCCCCGAGGTCGATCCCTCCGAGAAGACGGCCGTCAGCTCTCTGGGCACTCGTCGTCGCGGCGCTCTCGATGCTGACCCTGACCGCAGCGCTCGCTGGGCTCTCGTGGACAGAGAATGGTCCGGCGCCGCTCACGGATGCTGTTCCAGCCGACGAGCTGCTGACCGACCGCACAGGGTTGTCCTTCACATCCTCCGGGGTGACCTCCACCTACCACCTGTACGCAGAGGGGCTGAACTGGACGGAGCCCGTGGGGATGATGATCTACACCGACGGCAGCGGTGAGTACGGCCTCGCCCATCCCCGGAGCGGCTACCTGCTTGGGGGCAAGGACGGCCTCGTCGCCGTTGCGAAGCGGCACAACATGGTGCTTCTCACTCCGAGGGCTCCCGGCGGCGGGTGCTCCGATGGTGAGGGCGTGTGCTGGTACGGCACTTCTTCTGGCATCAGTCCGGCTCAGAAGGCGAAGTGGGCGGAAGACCTGGTCCTGGACGTACAGGTCGACTACCCGGTTGACACTTCCCGGATCGCCGTCGGCGGCTACTCATCGGGTGCCCAGATGGTGACCCAGCACTGGGTGGCATCCGGAGCCGCTGAACGGACCATGCAGGCTGGGGTCGTGGTGAGTATCTCCTACGGCGGTGCCCCCCGCAGGTCGGTACAGACGTCCGACACGTTCAAGCGCGCTGTTCACCTGAACTGGAACACCGGCAGCGAGGACGCCGCCTACAACACTAGCCACCGGGACGGCGTCAAGCGGGGGCTGAGTTGGTATGCGGATCGAGGCTTCGACACGAGCCTGGACGTCGAACTCGGCGTGGGTCATGGCCGGAGTCGTGCGTTTGGCAGGATCATGGATGCGCAGATCCGGGAGCATCTGTGATCACCGTTCCCCACGTCGCTCCGTTGAGGGGCGGCACCTTCGGGTTCCATCTTCCAGGTTCATACCCATTCGCCGCGCTGTCTCTGCGCCCTCGAGCCAGAGCCGCCGTAGCCGGTTAGCCTGACGAGGTGACTTCACCAGAACAGACCGACGTCGAGCACACCATGACCCCAGACCCCAGCAACGAGGTCGCTGAGATCTGTCGCAACCTGATCAAGATCGACAGCAGCAACTACGGGGATGGCAGCGGCCCCGGGGAGCGCGAAGCGGCCGAATACGTCATGGGGCTGCTGACCGAGGTCGGCTTGGACCCACAGATCACGGAGTCCGACCAGGGCCGCGCCAGCGTGGTCGTCCGCACCGAGGGCACTAATGCTTCGCGCCCCGGACTGGTGCTGCACGGTCACCTCGACGTCGTGCCCGCCGAGGCCAGCGACTGGCAGGTCGACCCCTTCGGCGCCGAGGAACGCGACGGCTGCATCTGGGGCCGCGGCGCGGTGGATATGAAAGATATGGACGCGATGCTGCTGGCTAACCTGCGCAGCCTGGCGCGCAGCGGTCAGAAGCCGCCGCGCGACATCGTCTGGGCCTTCTTCGCCGACGAGGAAGCCGGCGGGGTCAAGGGAGCGGGACACACGGTCGAGCACCACCCTGACTGGTTCGAGGGCTGCACAGAGGCCATCAGCGAGGTCGGCGGCTTCTCGATCACGCTGAACGACGCCGCCAGCGGAGAAAGGACCCGGGCCTATCTGCTGCAGACCGCGGAGAAGGGCATCGCCTGGTTGCGGCTCCGCGCCCACGGACGAGCCGGTCACGGCTCGGTGCCCAACAACCAGAACGCCGTAGTCCGCCTGGCCGAGGCCATCGCCCGGATCAACGACCACCACTGGCCCCGGACCTACATCGCCTCGGTCGGTCAACTCTTCGACGACGTCGCTCGGATCAGCGGCGAGGATCTCCACCGCGAGTCCCCTGAGTCCTTCCTGGCCATGCTCGGCGGAGCGCGTCCGTTCGTCGAGGCCACCCTGGCCGACACCGCGAACTTCACGATGCTGGACTCGGGATACAAGCACAACGTCATCCCGCAGACGGCCACGGCCTCACTGGACTGCCGATTCCTTCCCGGTCACGGAGACGAGCTGATGGACACCATCCAGCGACTGGCCGGCGAGTTCGTCGACATCGAGATCGTCCATAAGGACGTCGCGCTGGAGGCCCCCTTCGAGTCCGACCTGGTCGACTCGATGAAGCACGCCTTGCTCAAGGAGGACCCGGGTGCCCATGTGCTGCCCTACTGTCTCTCCGGCGGCACGGACAACAAGCACCTATCCAGGCTCGGCATCACCGGTTACGGCTTCGCTCCGCTGCGGCTGCCCGAAGACCTCGACTTCGTGTCCATGTTCCACGGGATCGACGAGCGCGTGCCGATCGACTCGCTCGAGTTCGGCGCTCGCGTGCTGCAGCGCCTCATCGCCGACTGCTGACCCCGCGCCCCGACGCAAGGGTCAGGCGGTGCGCTTGACCCGGATGATCTTGCGGCGCAGCGAGGCCAACCGTTTGCCGCCCCAGTAGACGGTGAGCCGCTGCAGCTCCCAGTGCCCGTACTCGGCCTGCTCGGCCAGCACGGATCGCACGTGCGAGCGGGTGTCCTCGCGCGTGAAGGTGACGGTGCGGTACTCGTACTCAACCATTGACGATGAATGCTGAATGAGGATCCTGATGAAGTCCAGCCAGGAGCGGGTGGCGCGTGGATCGAGTGCGGATCGATATCCCGGTGCGGCGGGTCAGCGATCCGAGATACCGTCGTAGCTATGACACGTCATCCGCGGGCCGCCCTGAACGAATTCGTGGCAGCACTAGAACGGCACCTCGAGATGGCGGCGGACCGGAGGGGTAAGGACGACCCGGCGGTCGTGGCGGCATACCAGCGCATCGCCAACGCCTTCGTGGACTACGACGACGCCCTTCTCGACGCCTACGGGGAGGTCACTCCGCTCGACGTCTACAGCGACGACGGCGAAGACGACGACGACGACTACGACGAGGACGACCTCGAGGCCGAGGACCACGACGGGGTCGATGTCGACAACCTCGCAGACGGCGCATCGGACGACGATGACTCTGAGGACGACGACTCGGATGATGACGACGAAGATTCGGACGAAGCACCGGCGCCTGCCGCACGCGGTCGTCGCCGGTGAAGCTGGGGCTCAGCTGCGGCTTCTGGGGTCAGGGCGGATCCCGAGACGCTGACAACCTGGCGTTGGTGGACCGTGCCGAGGCGCTGGGAGTCAGTGTCGTGTGGGCCTCGGAAGCGTACGGTCCCGACGCCGCCACGGTGCTGGCCTGGATCGGTGCCCGCACCAAGACCATCGACCTCGGCGCAGGGGTCTTCCAGATCCCCGGTCGCACCCCGGCCATGACCGCCATGACCGCAGCAAGCCTGGACTCACTGTCGGGCGGACGGTTCCGCCTCGGCCTCGGCGTGAGCGGCCCCCAGGTCTCCGAAGGTTGGCACGGCGTGCCGTTCGGGACGCCGCTGGGGCGGACCCGGGAGTATGCCGAGATCGTCCGGAGCGCCTTGGCCCGCCGACCGGTGGCCTTCGACGGCAAGCACTTCACCCTTCCGTTGCCCGATGGTCCGGGCAAGAGCCTGCGGCTCAACGTCTCCGCCCCACGGCGTGAGGTCCCGATCTACCTCGCGGCCGTAGGGCCGAAGAATCTCGAGCTCGCCGGTGAGATCGGTGACGGTTGGTTGGGCGTCTTCGCCTCGCCGGATTACCTGCACGAGCAACGCGACGCCATCGAGCGCGGACGGGCCAAGCGCCAGCAGGTCACCGACACCGCCGCCGAGCGCACCCCGCGCCCGTTCGAACTGGACACCACGGTCCCCGTCTCGGTGGGCGCCGACATCGAGCGGTGCGCCGCCACGATCGCTCCCTACGCGGCGCTGTACGTCGGGGGGATGGGCTCACGCGAGCAGAACTTCTACAACGCGCTGGCCTGCCGGATGGGCTACGAAGCCGAAGCGACCCGGGTGCAGGACCTCTACCTCGACAAGCAGTGGCGCGAAGCGGCAGCGGCCGTCCCGGTGCAGTTCATCGACGACACGTCGCTGATCGGCCCCGCCGACCGGTTGGCCCAGCGGATGCAGCGGTATGCCGACGCAGGCGTCACGACGCTGACGCTGGCTCCGTGGGGTGAGGATCTGCAGACGCGGATGGAGTCGTTGGAGGCCGCTGTCGAAGCGGCCGAGTCGGTCACGGAGGGAAACGCCTGATGGCGATCATGCTGCTGTTGCGCCACGGGCGCACCCAGGCCAACGCTGACGGCATCCTGGCGGGGTGGACCCCCGGCATCGGGTTGGACGAGACCGGCCAGGAGCAGGCTGGACGGGTAGCCCAGCGTCTGGCTGGGGTGCCGATCGTCGGTGCGCTCGTCAGCCCGTTGCAGCGCTGTCAGGAGACCGCGACCTTTGCGTTGTCGCAGGTCGATGGCGCGCCGGACCTCGTCACCGAGGAGGGCATCGGCGAGTGCCGGTATGGCGCGTGGACCGGTCGACCGCTGAAGCAGCTCGCCACCGAGCCGCTGTGGAAGGACGTGCAACGCTCCCCGAGCACGGTGCAGTTCCCCGAGGGTGAGGAGTTCCCGGGCGAACGGATGGCCGACATGCAGCAGCGTGCCGTGGCCGCTATCCGTGCCTTCGATACGGCCATCGAGGAGAAGCACGGGCCGGGTGGCATCTGGCTGGCCGTCAGCCACGGCGACGTCATCAAGGCGATCCTGGCCGATGCAGCCGGCACCCCGCTCGACAACTTCCAACGCATCGTCGCCGACCCTGCCTCGCTGAGCATCGTGCGCTACACCAGCAACCAGCCCTTCCTCTTGCGCACCAACGACACCGGCTCCGAACCCCTGGACCTGAGCAAGCAGGCTCACGCCGCTGCCGAGGCGGATGCGACCCAGGCGCCGGTCGGCGGGGGAGCGGGCGAAGCCTGAGACGTCGACCATTAGGGTGAAGTAATGCCTGTGATCGACTTCGACCCGCCAGAACGTTTCATCGCCGATTCTGTCGGACCCGCGGGTCAGCGGACCTTCTTCCTGCAAGCCGTGAGCGGCACCCAGGTGATGACCGTCTCGCTGGAAAAAGAGCAGGTCCGCCTGCTCGGCGAGAGTGTGACCGAGCTCCTGGACGAGATGGACACCTCCGAGGAGCTGGGTGGATCCGGCTCCTCAGACCAGGCTTCGATGGACCGCGCGCCGCTGCAGACCCCGATCGAAGAGGACTTCCGGGCTCGCCAGCTGACCTTGGCCTGGAACGCGGAGCGCCACGTCGTCACCATCGAGGCCATCGACCGGGACGCCGACGCGGAGGACGACGAGGCCGAGCCTGACCCGAACGATCCCATCGGCTTGCAGGGCATCCGAGTGTCGATGTCCGTGGCGATGGCGCGCAGCTTCGCTCAGCGATGCGAGGACGCGATGACCGGTGGCCGCCCGAACTGCCCGTTCTGCGGCGGCCCGTTGGACCCGTCCGGGCACATCTGCCCCCGGGCCAACGGCTATCGGCGGTGACCTCCGAGGGTGTCGGGACCGACGCCTGGATCACCGACGCACCGATGCACATCGAGGGTGCTCTGACCGAGGCGTCCAATGTGACCTTGCGGGTCCAGTTCGTCGTCGACGACGAGCCCTCGCAGCACCGGGCCGTCTACAAACCGATCAGCGGCGAGCGACCCCTGCACGACTTCCCCTCCCAGACCCTCGGCCGCCGGGAGGTGGCGGCATACCTGGTCAGCGAGTGGGGCGGATTCGACCTCGTCCCCCGCACCATCCTGCGCGACGGCCCGTTGGGCCTCGGCTCGGTGCAGGAGTGGAAGGAGGTCGAGGAGTCGGTCACGGGGCTGCCCGCCTCGGGCCTGATGGATGTCGTACGCCCTCAGGAGGTGCTGCCCGGATGGCTGACCGTGTTGGAGGCCGAGGACTACTCCGGGGCACCGCTGAGCGTGGTGCACCGCGACGACCCTGACCTGGCCTCTTTATCGGTGCTGGACGTCGTGCTGAACAACGCGGACCGCAAGGCGGCGCACATCGCAGTCGACGGCGACGGACACCTATGGGCCTTCGACCACGGGCTGGTCGGCCACGTCGAGCCCAAGCTGCGTACCGTCCTGTGGGGATGGGCCGGGGAGGCGGTGCCGGCGCGCGACGTGGCCCGCCTCGAGGTCCTGGCCGATCGCTTGGACCGCGGCGGAGCCGAGGAGCTGCTCGAGCTGTTGTCCCGCCGCGAAGTCATGGCCCTGCAGGGGCGGATCGCCGCCCTGATGCGCGACCCGGTCTTCCCCGACGTGCCCGATGGCCGGTACCCCCTGCCGTGGCCGTTGTGGTGAGCGCTCAACGGATACGCTGCACCACGTGAAAGCCTGGTCTGCCACTTCGGTCCCGCGACTGCCCGGCAGTGGCGGTCCCCTGCACCTCTTCGACACCGCATCGCGCCACGAGCAGCGCGTCCATCCCGAGGACGGCACGGTGGGCCTCTACGTCTGCGGGATCACCCCGTATGACGCCACACACCTCGGACATGCGGCGACCTACGTCACCTTCGACCTGGCCATCCGGGTCCTGCGGGACGCCGGTATGTCGGTGACCTACGTGCAGAACGTCACCGACGTCGACGAGCCGCTGCTGGAGCGCGCCCAGCGGGACGGCGTGGCCTGGCAAGACCTCGCGGCCCAGGAGATCCAGCTCTTCTTCGACGACATGCACGCGCTGAAGGTGCTGCCACCCCAGCACTACATCGGCGCGGTCGAGGGCATCCCGGACGACGTGTCCGCGGTCGAGCAGCTCCTCCAGCTGGGCACGGCTTACACCCTGGAGGGCGACGTCTACCTGGATCTGTCCCGCACCGAAGGGTTCGGCGCCGTCTCGGGGTGGACCCGCGAGCAGATGCTGGAGGTCTACGCCGACCGTGGCGGCGACCCGGAGCGTGAGGGCAAGCGGGACGCGCTGGACCCCCTGCTCTGGCGCGGCGCGCGGGACGCAGAGCCGTCCTGGCCCGGTGGCGAGCTCGGCGAGGGTCGACCGGGGTGGCACATCGAGTGCTCGACCATCGCACTGCGCTATCTGGGGATGAGCTTCACCATCCAAGGGGGCGGCGACGACCTGATCTTCCCGCATCATGAGATGAGCGCCATCCAGGCGATCTCCCTGACGGGTCGGCGTCCGTTCGCGCACGCCTACGTGCACCAGGCCATGGTCGGGCTGGAGGGGGAGAAGATGAGCAAGTCCAAGGGCAACCTGGTCCTCGTCTCCCGACTGCGCGCTCAAGGCGTCGACCCTATGGCCATCCGGCTCGTGCTGCTGGGACAGCACTACCGGACGGCCTGGAGCTATACCGACGCGATGCTGACCGAAGCCACGGACCGCCTGGCTCAGTGGCGCTCGGCGGCGACGCAGACCGACGCGGCCCTGGAGCCCACCACAGCGGACGAGGACGCGGTGGCGGGCTTGCGCGTCGCGCTGGCCGCGGACCTGGACTCACCGGCAGCGCTGACTTTGGTGGATGAGTGGACCCGCAACGCCGACCTGTCGGCGAGTTCCGCTTTGGTGCCTCGCGCGGTGGAGGCCCTGCTCGGCATACAGCTGCTGGACGTCTCCGGAGAGGTCGCGCTCAGCCGGTGACCGGTCCTCCGTCGTCGCGACGGCGCAGGTAGCGCTCGAACTCCCTGGCGATCGCGTCCCCGCTGGCCTCGGGCAGGTCGGCGGCGTCCTGCGCCTCCTCCAAGGACTCCACGTACTCACGGACCTCGTCGTCCGAGGCCGCGAGCTCATCGACCCCGCGCTCCCAGGCCCGGGACTGCTCGACCAGTTCGGTGTCGTCGATGACGCAGCTGAGCAGCTGCTCCAGCCGGCCCAGCAGGGCCAGTGAGGCCTTAGGGGAAGGAGCGCCCCCGGCGTAGTGGGGGACCGCCGCCCAACAGGACAGACTGGGCAGGTCCACGGTGCGGGCCTGGTCGTTGATGACGCCCACGATCCCGGCCGGGCCTTCATAGTTGCTGCGTTCGATGTCGTCGGCGAGCGCCCTCAGGTCCGGGCTCTCCGAGGTCACCCCCACCGGGATGGGGCGGGTATGCGGCACGTCGGCCAACAAACCGCCGAGGGTGATGAGGAGCGTCGCCTCGTGCTCCAAGGCGAAGGCCACGATCTCGGAGGAGTAGGAGCGCCAGCGGATGGAGGGCTCGATGCCGAGCACGAGCAAAATGTCGCGGCCGACCGGGGAGTCGCGGACCAGCATCACCCGGGTCGTCGGCCACTGGATCGACCGCTTGCCCTCGACCACGCTGATCTTGGGACGGTTCACCTGGAAGTCGTAGTACTCCTCCGGGTCCATCGCCGCGACCAGCGTCGAGTCCCACGTCTCCGCCAGGTGTTCCAGGACCCCGGTGGCGCACTCGCCCGCGTCGTTCCACCCCTCGAACGCGGCGATCACGATCGGGTCGGTCAACGGCGGGACCTGCTCCAGCTCGATCATGCGACCTCCTGTGCGTGCGCCCGACGGTGTGGGCCCACCCTACGGTTGAGGACTACAGTCTGCGGCATGACTTCGCCCGCGTTTCCGTCCGCAGTGTTGTGGGACATGGACGGCACGATCATCGACACCGAGCCGTACTGGATGGCGGAGGAAACCATCCTCGTGGAGCGGGCCGGGGGCACCTGGAGCCACGAGGAAGCGCTGGAGCTGGTGGGCAGCGACCTGAACCGTTCGGCGGAGATCCTGCTGGATCGCACGCCCATCACGGGCTCGATCCAGGAGATCGTCAACGCGTTGCAGACCGGAGTCATCGCGCGGGTCAACGAGCGTATGCCGTGGCGGCCGGGAGCGCGGGAGCTGATCGCCGAGCTGACCGCCGCTGGGGTGCCGATGGCCCTGGTCACGATGTCCTGGCAGCCGCTGGCCCGTGTGTTGGTCGACGCTTTGCCGCAAGGAACCTTCCGTGAGGTCGTCACCGGGGACCAGGTCAGCGACGGCAAGCCGCACCCGGAGCCGTATCTGCTGGGTGCCCGCCGGCTCGGCGTTGACCCGAGCGCCTGTGTGGCCATCGAGGACTCACCCACCGGGGTGCGCTCCGCCGTGGCCGCAGGCGTCCAGACGTTGGCGGTCTCCCACATGCTGAACGTCGAGCAGGACCTCGGAGCTCAGCACCGCAAGACGCTCGAAGGACTGACCCTCGGCGACCTGCGCGCGCTCTTTCCTCAGGCCTGACCTCCTCAGGCCGGGGAGACCCTGTCGGGCTCGACAGCTTCGGTGTCGACGGACGGGTCTGCGCTGCGGCGCGGGTCCAACGCACGCTGCGCCGCGTCCTCGGGCAGCTCGGGCGGAGTGCCCCCGAAGGCCGGGCAGATCGACTGGTGATGGCACCAGTCGCACAACCTGCTCTTGCTGGGACGCCAGTCGCCGGTCGTCGCGGCCCGCTCGATGGCAGCCCACAGGGCCTTGACCTTCCGCTCGGTCGCCAGGAGGTCGCGCTCGCTCGGTTCGTAGCGCAAAATCTGGCCGTCCCGCAGATACACCAGTTGCAGCATGCTGGGCACCTGCCCCCGGATCCGCCACAACACCAGGGCGTAGAACTTCATCTGGAACAACGCCTTGCCCTCGAACAGCTCCGAGGGGGACCGCCCGGTCTTGTAGTCCACGATCCGCATCCGACCGTCCGGCGCGACGTCGAGCCGGTCCACGTATCCGCGCAGCGTCAGACCCTCGACCTCCGCTTCGACGTACATCTCCCGCTCGGCAGGCTCCAGATGCACCGGGTCCTCCAGCGTGAACCAGCGATGCAGCAGCTTCTCCGCCTCAGCGAACATCGCGGACTCACCCGCCACCCCGACCGCGCCGTCCTCCGTCTGGGAGACCAACGTGGCGAGCTCAGGCTCCGCGGCCACCATCGCCTCCCACTGACCCGGCAACAGCTCGACCGCGGCGTCGGTCGTCCGTTCGCCGGCCGGCAGGTCGAACAATGCTTCCAGCACCGAGTGCACCAGCGTGCCCCGGGCCGCAGCCATGCTCGGCGGCTCCGGCAGCTTGTCGACCACCCGGAACCGGTAGAGCAGCGGACACTGCATGAAGTCGGCGGCGCGACTCGGTGACAGTGCTCGGCTCATGGCCCCACTGTATGAAGCACCGCTGACAAGCCCACGTACGCTGAGGCGCATGTCTGCTGCTGCGCGAACTCCTGCGCGGTGGCAGATCGGCAGTCTGGCCGGTATCCCGGTGTATCTCGGTGCCTCGTGGGCCTTCGTGGCCATCGTCATCACCGCGCTGTTCGGACCCACAGTCCAGGGCGTCGTTCCCGGCATCGGCCTCGGGGGGTATGCCGTCGCCGCCTTCTTCGCAGTGTTGCTCCTACTCTCGGTGCTGGTCCACGAGGCCGCACACGCGTTGACGGCGCGACGGTGCGGCTTCACCGTGCAGCGGATCGTTGCCGACTTCTGGGGCGGCCACACGGCATACCACGGAGACCAGAGCAAGCCGGGTGGCGCGGCCGCGGTCGCTGTCGCCGGCCCCCTGGCCAACGGCGCCCTGGCCCTGATCGGGTGGTTGCTGGTGCAGGACCTCGACCGCGGGGTGCCGTGGTTGCTGCTGATCGGCTTCACCTACGCCAACGGCTTCGTCGCGGTGTTCAACCTGCTGCCCGGCCTACCCCTGGATGGAGGGTTCCTCCTCGAGGCGCTCGTCTGGAAGGCCACCGGCTCCCGGGGGACCGGCACCATGGCCGCCGGTTGGGCCGGGCGCCTCCTGGTCTTCCTGCTGCTCTTCTACGCGATCGGCATACCGCTGGCCGCAGGTCAGTCCCCGCAGCTGTTCCGGGTGCTGTGGGTCGCCCTGATCGCCAGCTTCCTGTGGGCCGGGGCCACCCGGGCTGTGCGCGCCGGACGCTCCCGACGTCGCTTCGAGGTCATCACCATCGGCTCGGTATGGCGACCGGTCGCTCACGTGCCCGCCACCGCTGCCGTCGATGAGGTGCCGTGGGACCGGTCGGCGCTGTGGCTGGTGACGGACGGAGCGGGCGAACCGTTCGGCATCGTCGACGAACGGGCGGTCGCCGCGGTGCCCGCGCACGGAGCAGCGAGCACCGCGGTCGCCGCGGTCTCGGTGCGACAACCCCACGGGTGGGTCGTCGACGGTGCACCCGAAGACTCGGTGCTGCAGGTGGTCGGTTCGATGCAGACCATGCAGAGCCCGGTCGTGGCCATCCGCACCGCCGACGGCCAGGTGCCGGCTGTGATCTTCGCCGCCGATCTGTGAGCGGGCACCTACACTCACCGACGTGAATGACGACGAGCAGCAACCCCTGGCCACCGGGGCCCAACGACGGCGTGGACCGTTCCGGGTGGGGGAGCCGATTCAGCTGACCGACCCTCGGGGCCGGCTGCATACGATCACCCTGGAGGCGGGCAAGGAGTTCCACACCCACCGCGGGCACCTGCGGCACGACGACCTGATCGGCGCACCCGACGGGTCCGTGGTCACGCACAGCTCGGGAACGGAGTACCTGGCGTTACGCCCGCTGCTCAGCGACTACGTGATGTCGATGCCGCGTGGGGCCCAGGTGATCTATCCCAAGGACGCCGGCCAGATCGTCACCATGGCCGACATCTTCCCCGGGGCACGAGTGGTGGAGGCCGGAGTGGGCTCCGGAGCGCTGAGCCTGTCACTGCTGCGCGCCGTCGGGGACACCGGCACGTTGTACTCCTTCGACCGGCGCGAAGACTTCGCCGACATCGCCGCCGCCAACGCTCGCGTCTTCTTCGCCGGTGAGCACCCGGCGTGGCGCATCACCGTCGGCGACCTCGTCGAGGCGCTGCCGCAGACCGTGGAGGCGCACAGCATCGACCGGGTCGTCCTGGACATGCTCGCCCCCTGGGAGTGCCTGCCCGTGGTGGCCGACGCCTTGGCCCCCGGCGGGTTGGTCATCTGCTACGTCGCCACCGCCACCCAGTTGTCCCGCGTCGCTGAGACGGCGCGTACCCACGGCGGCTTCACCGAGCCGGTGGCCTGGGAGTCGATGGTCCGAGGGTGGCACCTGGAAGGTTTGGCGGTCCGCCCCGAGCACCGGATGCACGGTCACACCGGATTCCTGATCTCGATGCGCACCCTGGCCCCGAAGACCAGCGCTCCACGGGTGAAGAAGCGACCGGCTCCGGGCGCCTACGGACCGGACTACGAGGAACAGCTGGCCGCGCAGCGCGATTGGACCGGTGAGGACGTGGGGGAGCGCCCGATCTCCGACAAGCGGGTCCGACGCACCCGGCGCAATGTGACCGCCGCCGCCGACGTCGTGACCGGAGCCTCAGCGACGGAGGAATCTCCGACCGAGCCTGACACTCATTCCCCAGACGAGCCGGGTAGCGTTGGGGAATGACCGATGCGCAGGTCCGGACCCTCGAACGACAAGTGGCTCAGCTGCAGAAGCGGCTGGGTGAGTCCAGTGTGGCGAACGAGCGGCTGACCAGCACGCTCCAGAGCGCCAAGGAACGGCTGATCGCGTTGCGCGAGGACCTGGACCGGGTGTCTTCGCCGCCGTTGACCTTCGGCGTCGTGTTGCAGCGACACGAGCCCGTGGACGCGGAGAGCGGGCCGCTCTTCGACGTGCTGGCCGGTGGCCGCAAGACCCGGGTGGCGGCCTTCAGTGACGTGCCCGACGGTCAGCTGGTGCCCGGTCGTGAGGTCCTCCTCAACGAGTCCCTGTCCATCGTCGGGGCCGCCGCCTACGAGCAGGCCGGCGACGTGGTCACGGTGAAGGAGAAGCTCGGCGAGGACCGGGTGCTGGTGTTGCTTCGGGGGGAGGACGAGCGGGTATGCCGGATCGCCGGCTCGCTGGACGACGTGCCGATCCGGGCCGGCGACGCCCTGCTCATGGACAGCCGCAACGCTTTCGTCTACGAGCGGATCGCCCAACCCGACGTCAGCGAGCTGGTGCTCGAAGAGGTCCCGGACATCAGTTACGCCGACATCGGGGGACTGGGCCGCCAGATCGAGCAGATCCAGGATGCGGTCGAGCTGCCCTTCCTGCACCCCGACCTGTACGCCGAGCACCAACTGCGCCCGCCCAAGGGTGTGCTGCTCTACGGGCCTCCCGGGTGTGGCAAGACGCTGATCGCCAAGGCGGTCGCAGCGTCCTTGGCACGCAAGGTGGCTGCCGCTCAAGGGCGCGCCAAGCCGCAGAGCTTCTTCCTGAACATCAAGGGGCCGGAGCTGCTCAACAAGTACGTCGGGGAGACCGAGCGGCACATCCGGTTGATCTTCCAGCGGGCCCGCGAGAAGTCCAGCGACGGCACCCCGGTGGTGGTCTTCTTCGACGAGATGGAATCCCTGTTCCGCACCCGCGGCTCCGGGGTCTCCTCCGACGTCGAGACCACGATCGTGCCGCAGCTGCTGGCCGAGATCGACGGGGTCGAGCGCCTGGAGAACGTCGTGGTGATCGGGGCCTCCAACCGTGAGGACATGATCGACCCCGCCATCCTGCGCCCCGGGCGTCTGGACGTGAAGATCAAGATCGAGCGCCCCGACGCCGAGAGCGCGCACGACATCTTCAGCAAGTACCTCACCGACGACGTGCCCCTGCATACCGACGACGTCTCGGCCCACGGTGGGGACCGCGCCGCCACGTTGGACGCCATGATCGCGGCCAGCGTCGAGCGCATGTACTCCCCGATGGAGGAGAACAAGTTCCTGGAGGTCACCTACGCCGGGGGCGACAAGGAGACGCTGTACTTCAAGGACTTCAACTCCGGGGCGATGATCCACAACATCGTGGACCGCGCCAAGAAGCGGGCGATCAAGGACTGGTTGACCAACCAGTCGCACGGCCTGCGCGTGGAGCACCTGCTGGCGGCCTGCGTCGATGAGTTCAAGGAGAACGAGGATCTGCCCAACACCACGAACCCCGACGACTGGGCTCGCATCTCGGGCAAGAAGGGCGAGCGCATCGTCTACATCCGGACCCTCGTCGCCGGCAAGGACGGGGTCGAGCCGGGACGCACGCTGGACCGCGGGACGCCCGGTCAGTATCTCTAGGACGTCACTCGCCGGAGCCCGAACGTGAGCGTCCGCCGAGTGATGGGGGTGGAGACCGAGTACGGCATCACCCTGCCCAGCGATCCTCGGGCCGACCCCATCCACCTGTCCGGGGTGATCGTGCGGGCGTATGCCGACGCGGCAGGCCCCAGGGGCGCCCTGCCGCAGGGTGCGGGCTGGGACTACGCCGACGAGGCACCACTCCGGGACGCCCGGGGGTATGAGATGGCCCGTGAGCTGGCCGACGTCAGCCAGCTCACCGATGTCGACGACCCGACCCTGGCCAACTCGGTGCTGTCCAACGGAGCCCGGCTCTACGTCGACCACGCGCATCCGGAGTACTCCTCACCGGAGGTCAGCAACCCGCTGGACGCGGTGCGCTTCGACCGGGCCGGCGAGCTGGTGATGCAGCGGGCGGCGAGCGCCTCCGCGCACGTCCTCGGCGGGTCGCCCGGCGCCATCCGCCTCTACAAGAACAACGTCGACGGCAAGGGCGCTTCCTACGGCACGCACGACAACTACCTCCTCGACCGTGCGGTGCCGTTCGCCCAGGTCGTCTCCGGTCTGCTGCCGTTCCTGGTCGCTCGGCCGCTGATCTGTGGTGCCGGACGGTTGGGACTGGGCCCGGCCTCCGAAGAGCCCGGGTTCCAGATTGCAGCACGGGCCGACTACATCGAGACCGAGGTCGGCCTGGAGACGACGTTGCGTCGCCCCTTGGTCAACACCCGGGATGAGCCGCACTCCACGGCCACCAAGTACCGCCGTCTCCACCTGATCAGCGGAGACGCTACCTTGGCCGACGTCGGTGGGCTGCTCAAGGTCGGCTCGACGAGCGTGGTGCTCCGGCTCATCGAGACCGGACTCGCCCCGAGCATCCTGCTGCGCAAGCCGGTCGAGGCGGTCCGCGTCCTGTCTCGCGACTGCTCGTTGCGGGCCACGGTCGAGACCCGGGACGGGCGACACCTCACCGGCCTGGACCTGCTGGCCATCTATCTGGAGGCGGCACAGTCGGCCTACGAGAGCGGCCATCCCGGGTGGGAGCGCGACGAGGACACCGACCAGGTGCTGACCGAGTGGGCCACGTTGCTGGACGACCTGCGTCGAGACCCCATGCGCGGGGCCGACCGCGTCGACTGGGTGGCCAAGCTCAGCCTGCTGAAGGCTTACCGCGACCGTGGCGGGCTGGAGTGGGACGACCCCAAGCTGGCCCTGATCGATATCCAGTACAGCGACATCGACCCCGCTCGGGGTCTGGCCCTGCGGATGCGAGCAGCCGGTAGGTTGCGCTCGTTGGTGGACGAAGAGTCCGTGAGTCGTGCCGTCACCCAGGCGCCGGTGGACACGCGGGCGTGGTTCCGAGGGGAGTGTGTCCGCCGGTTCAGTGACGCCATCCGTGCCGCGTCGTGGGACTCGGTCGTTTTCGCCCAGCCCTCTCATGGGGTAGCCCGGGTCAGTCTGCCCGAGCCCCTGCAAGCCACCCGGGCCCAGACCGGTGCCCTCTTCGAGGCCGCCGCGAGCGTCGGTGAGTTCTTGGACTCCCTGCGGAGGCCGGGGGAGCACACCGCCGTGGAGCGCACCCTCTGATCCGGACGGATACGATCGGTGTTCGAGCGAACCGGCAACACGTCGTCAAGAAGGGTGAGGATGAGATGGCCTCCCGCGAGCAAGCACAGCGCAGACCCGAGCAGGACCCCGAGCCCGAAACGCCACCCGAGGCTGCACCGGCCGCGAAGGCCGCCGCGCAGAAGCGGGACGAGGAAACCGACGCCCTGCTCGATGAGATCGACGGCGTGCTGGAGACCAACGCCCAGGACTTCGTGCATTCCTTCGTGCAGAAGGGCGGCCAATGAGCGTTGGGCGCTCTGGTCCTGATGGCCGTCTGGCACCGGCGTTCCTCGACGTCGGTGGCACATCGTTCATCGACTTCCTGACCGCCCACGCTCCGCACCTGCTTCCCGGCGGGGGACTGGGGTTGAGCGCCGACCCGCACGCGGGAGTCGGCGTACCGGGCTCGGCGGTGCAGGCACCCCACGGCACGACGATCGTGGCTCTGACCTACGCCGACGGGGTGATCGTTGCGGGTGACCGTAGGGCCACGATGGGCACCATGATCGCCCGCCGCGACATGGAGAAGGTCTTCGCTCCGGACGACTACTGCGCCGTCGGGATCGCCGGGTCGGCGGGGGTCGCGATCGAGATCGTCAAGCTGCTGCAGGTCGAGCTGGAGCACTACGAGAAGGTCGAAGGCACGTTGTTGTCGTTGGAGGGCAAGGCCAACCGTCTGGCCAGCATGATCCGCGGCAACCTCGGCAACGCCTTCCGGGGGCTGACCGTGCTGCCCGTCTTCGCCGGGTTCGACCTGGTGGGTCAGAAGGGGCGGATCTTCTCCTACGACGTGACCGGCGGGAGTTACGAGGAGCACGGTCACCACAGCATCGGCTCGGGGTCCGTCTTCGCCCGCGGTGCCCTGAAGAAGTTGTGGCAGCCGGGCATGTCCCAGGACGAGGCGGTCTCGGTGGCCGTGGAGGCGTTGTACGACGCGGCCGATGACGACTCCGCCACCGGGGGCCCCGACGTCAGCCGGCGCATCTGGCCGACGATGGCCGTGCTGTCGGCTGCCGGGGTGACCTTCCTTCCCGACGGGGAGCTGGAACGCGTGGTGCGTGCCGTCGTGGACGCACGGTCCGGGAACCCGGGAGGTGCCCGATGACTTTCGGCGGCATGTACGTCTCGCCCGAGCAGCTGATGAAGGACCGGGCCGACTACGCCCGACACGGCATCGCGCGCGGTCGCCCCATCATCGTCTGCTCCTACGACGCCGGCATCGCCTTCGTGGGGGAGAACGCCTCCCGCAGCCTGCACAAGATCTCGGAGATCTACGACCGGATCGGCTTCGCGGCGGTCGGCAAGTACAACGAGTTCGAGAACCTGCGGGTGGCCGGGATCCGGTATGCCGATCTGCGGGGGTTCTCCTACGACCGCACCGACGTCACCGGCCGCGGACTGGCCAACGCCTACGCGCAGACGTTGGGCACGGTGTTCACCCAGGAAGCCAAGCCCTACGAGATCGAGATCGCGGTCGCCCAGGTCGGTGCCAGCGTGGAGCACGACCAGATCTTCCGGCTGACCTACGACGGCTCGGTCAGCGACGAGCCGGGGTATGTAGCGATGGGCCGGGGGAGCGCAACGCTCGACGAGGGCCTGCAGCAGGGGTGGGAGGCCTCGATGACGTTGGCCCAGGTGTTGAAGTTGTGCGTCGATGTGCTTCGACAATCCAGGGAGCCTGCGGACGCTGCGCCGCTGGCTGCAGGGGACCTCGAGGTCGCGGTGTTGGACCGTCGGCGGCCTCGGCGCACCTTCCGACGTCTCGAGGGCACGCTGCTGAACGACCTCCTGATCCCATGAGCACTCTGGAGGATCTGCACCGCCTGCTGGTTCACGACTTCACCGACAGTGTCTACGTTGTCGAGAGGAGCGATACCGGCATCGACGTCACGATCAACATCGTCGACGTCGAGTACTACGCCGTCCTGTACAAGAAGGGCGTCAAGAAACTCTTCACCCACCACGTCGAGGTGGACGAAACGGCACAGACCTACACGATCACCGACGACGAGTACTCGGTGTCGTGGAAGGCCGGAGTAGACCTCGGGGGTGGCGTCCCGCAGATCGTGTTGGCCAGGGTCGCCTCACGGCAACTGGGGACGGTCAAGAAGTTTGAGACGCGCAAGACCTATGCCTTCGACGAGGATGGCGAGTTCGGCAAGGTCGAGGACTGGACCTTCTCCAGTGAGGAGTCGCGCCGCGTCGTGCAGCAGCGGGCCGAGGAGCTCGGTCTGAAGCAGAAGATGGGTGCCATCACCACCCTCGGAGTGGCATTCGCCATCGGTGGTCTGGTGATCGCCGTGGTCGTGCTCATCGTGGTCTTCTTGGTCCTTCGCTGACGCGCGTGTGCCTCGGCGGCGTGCGCTGCGTCCTGGGGCCAGTGTCGCCTGATCAGGCGCCATCGGCCCCAAAAAGCAGCACAGGAGCGATGACGCCCGGGGTCGCTGAGGAACGAGTCGCACCACGGCACTTAGGCTGACTCCATGCAGCGCCGGATCTTCGGGATCGAGACCGAGTTCGGGGTGACGTGCGCCTTCAGCGGCGACCGCCGGCTGTCTTCGGATGAGGTGGCGCGCTACCTCTTCCGCAAGGTCGTGAGCTGGGGGCGCTCGAGCAACGTCTTCCTCGTCAACGGCTCGCGGCTCTATCTCGACGTGGGGTCCCACCCCGAGTACGCCACCGCCGAGTGCGACTCACTGACGGACCTGGTCGCCCAGGACAAGGCCGGGGAGCTGATCGTGCACGACCTCGCCGTCGACGCCGAGCAGCGCATGGCCGAGGAGGGCATCCAGGCCCGGGTCTACGTGCTGAAGAACAACGTCGACTCCCGGGGCAACTCCTACGGTTGCCACGAGAACTACCTGGTGCAGCGCCGGGGCCAGCTCAGCCGCATCACCGACACGTTGATCCCCTTCCTGATCACCCGGCAGATCGTCACCGGGGCCGGGCGCCTGCACGTGGTCGGTGAGCGGGCGACATACCAGGTCAGTCAGCGCGCCGACCACATCTGGGACGGGCTCAGCTCGGCGACCACACGCTCCCGGCCCATCATCAACACCCGCGACGAGCCGCACGCGGACGCCGAGCAGTACCGCCGACTGCACGTCATCGTCGGGGACTCCACGATGAGCCAGAGCACCACCATGCTCAAGGTGGCGATCACCGACCTCCTGCTCAAGACGATCGAGGACGGCACGATCCTGCCCGACCTGAGCTTGCAGAACCCGATCCGCGCCATCCGTGACGTCAGCCGTGACATGACGGGCGCCCACGAGGTGGCGCTGACCAGCGGTCGTCACCTCTCGGCCGTCCAGCTGCAGACCGAGCTGCTCGAGATCGTCACCCGGTATGCCGAGCGCGCGGGCTTGGCCGAGCAGGAGCCGTACGCCTGGGCGCTGGAGCTGTGGGAACGCGCTCTACATGCCGTGTCCACCGAGCAGCTGCACCTCATCGACACCGAGGTGGACTGGGTGATGAAGTGGTCGATGTTGCAGCGGTATGCCGACAAGCACGACCTCTCGCTCCACGACGACCGGTTGCAGCAGCTGGACCTGGCCTGGCACGACATCCACCCCCAACGCGGACTGTTCAACATCGTCGAGCGCCGCGGAGGCTCCAAGGTGATGTGCTCGACCCAGGACATCCAGCGAGCCCTGCACGCGCCACCGCAGACCACCCGGGCCAAGCTGCGCGGCGACTTCGTGCGGGTGGCCCAGGAGGCCCGGCGCGACTTCAGCGTCGACTGGGTCCACCTGAAGCTCAACGACGCCGCCCAGCGGACCGTGCTGCTGAAGGACCCGTTCGCGGCCCAGGACAGTCGGGTCGACGAACTGCTAGCCTCGATCCGCTCGGCTTCACTCAGCCCGCACCCAGGCTCGCCCCTGTAGGCTGAGCCCTTCCGACTTCCCCCATCAGACCAAGGACTTTGCGTGCCAACTCCTCGTGCCCGGCTGCTCGCTGCGGCCGCTGCCCCGATCATCTTCCTCGCCGGCTGTGGCGGTGACGACACCGGCACCGACGGTGACACCTCCTCGGCCAGCGGGGTCGACGACGCGTCGTCCACCTCGGCCCCCGGTGATGACGCGGCCCAGACGTCGGCGGCTCCGATGGCAGACCTGTCGAACATCACGGTCGAGACCACGACCAACGACGACGACGTCGAGGTGCCTTCGCTGATGCTGGACGGGGACCCGTTCGCCGATGGGGATCTGCCGTTCACGGTCGAGACCACCTCGACTGAGCAGATCGACGAGGGAGACGGCGCCGAGGTGGCCGAGGGCCAAGAGGTCAGCGTCCGCTACCTGGCGATCAACGGGACCAGCGGCGAGGAGCTGCTATCCACGTTCCCCACCGACGAGTCCGTCGTGATGGACCTGAGCAACGAGTCGCTGCTGACGTCCTTCGTGCAGTCCCTGCCCGGTCAGAAGGCCGGGGGCTCCTTCGTCCTCGCCATGCCCCCCTCCGAGGGCTTCGGCGAAGCCGGTAACGCCAACCTGGGGATCGGCCCGGACGACACCGTGGTCTTCTACATCGAGGTCGTCAGCAGCAGTGACCCGCTGACCAAGGCCGAGGGTGAAGAGGTCGAGCCCGAGGACGGCCTGCCCACCGTGGAGACCGACGGGACGAGTGCAGCCGAGATCACGATCCCGGACGACGCGGAAGAGCCTTCCGAGTTGGTCGTGCAGCCGCTGATCAAGGGCGACGGTGCCGAGGTCGAGGCCAACCAGACCATCAAGGTCCACTACACCGGCGTGAAGTTCGCCGACGGGGAGGAGTTCGACAGCTCCTTCACCGCAGGTCAGCCCTTCAGCACCACGATCGGCACCGGCTCGGTCATCCCCGGTTGGGACGAGGGACTCGTCGGGCAGACTGTCGGCTCCCGAGTGCTGCTGGTCATCCCGCCGGACCAGGCGTACGGCGCGGCTGGTGACGACAACCCGAGCGAGCTCGCAGGCGAGACCTTGGTCTTCGTCATCGACATCCTCAGCGCCAACTGACCTTTTCCGCCACCGCGCAGACCGACCCACGACGAAGGGCCATCATGAGCGAACTGAGCAAGCCAGAGATCGAGTTCCCGGGCGAAGAGCCACCCACCGAGTTGCTGGTGGAAGACATCACCGAGGGTGACGGCGAGGAGGCCACTGCGGGTCGTGGCATCTCGGCGCACTACGTGGGGGTGTCCTGGTCCACCGGTGAGGAGTTCGACGCCTCGTGGAACCGCGGCTCGACGCTTGACTTCACCGTCGGGGTCGGCCAGGTCATCCAGGGCTGGGACGAAGGACTGCTCGGGATGAAGGTCGGCGGGCGGCGACGGATCACCATTCCGCCGCACCTCGGCTACGGCGACCGGGGAGCCGGCAACGCCATCGCCCCCGGGGAGACGTTGATCTTCGTCGTCGACCTGATGGGCGTGCGCTAGCCTCCGCTCGACGTCACGCCGCTGAGGTCACCACCTCGGCGGCGTGCCACCCGGCGGCAGCAGCAGCCAGGAAAGCCGCCGGATCGCGCTCCATCCCACGTCCCATGGTGCTCAAGGGCACGGGTGACGCGCTCAGGGCGTTGGTCAGCTGCTCGCACGGCACCGTCACCTCCCGCAGGTGTGCGGCCTGAGCAACCAGGGCTCTTGCTTGCGCGTCCACCTCATGGGCGAAGTGGACGTCGACCCCACGGCACCGGCTCAGGTCGGGGATGACCAGGTCCGTGGGGCGCATCAGCACCCTCCCGTATGCCGTGTGGCTGTGGTGGGAGACCCCACGGTGCCGAGGACGCTCGTCGACGGCCGAGATGCGCAGTGTGGCTATCCCGTGGCCGTCCAGCAGACTGGTCGCGTTCAGCGCCTCCCCGAGGGCTACCCCGGAGAATCCCCAGCGTGTTCCGGTGCCCAGGTTGCCCGGTCCCTGGGTGACCACGGCGACATCTGCCCCCACGATGTGCCGGGCCGCCAACAGCCCGGTATGCACCGTGACTGTTTCGAAGTCCCCACCGAAGCTCTGCCCGGTGGTGATCACCGACGTCAGCCAACCGGCCTCGCGCAACCCCGCGCAGCTCTTCGAGAAGGCGGCCGGCAAGGCGCCTCCGTCCGTCATGACGTAGGCGACCCGCAGGTCGGCCCCGCCGGCATGCTTGCGGATCCCGGCCACCACCGCGGGCAGACTCGAGTGCAGGTCGGCCGCGACGACCGGCATACCGTGCAGCGAGTCGGCGTCGCGCAGCGTGTCGTGATGGGGGCTCTCCTGGTCATCGACACCGAGCACCATCGACTGCAGCGGCGTGTAACGGGCCTTGACCAGATGTCCAGGGCCCGTCTCGGGCTCCGGCAGACGGTCCGGCAGCGCCACCACCAGCGCGAAGCCCCCCGTGCCCAGCCCCCGCCGGTAGGTGGAGGTGTTGAGCAGAACCCGGTCACCGACGGCCGGAGTGCCGACGAGGTCGGGATAGGCCAACGCCGGCACGGTGCCCTGATCCTCGGTCTCGACGTCGAGTCGGACCGCCCCGGCCCACGTCTCACGCAGTGCTGACACCACGCCTTGCGCCCACAGGATCACAGCCCGCACCCTACGTGTCCGGTAGCCTCCGATGAGTGGCAGACAACGACCCGGCGCGGCCCAGCCCGGCGGCGGCCAAGACCGAGCGACTGCTCAATCTGGTCATCGCGCTGCTCTACACCCGGCAACCGTTGAGCAAGGCCCGCATCCGCAGCGCCGTGCCGCACTACCACGACAGCACGGACGAGGCCTTCGACCGCATGTTCGAGCGGGATAAGGATGAGCTGCGGGCGCTTGGCATACCTCTGCGCACCGAGATCATCGACCCGTTCTTCGATGACGAGGCGGGCTATCGCATCGAACGCCGGGAGTACGAGTTGCCCCCCATCGACTTTGCCCCGGACGAGGTCGCCGTGATCGGGATGGCTAGCCGGGCGTGGTCCCAAGCCAGCCTGGCCGGGCCCGCCGCCCAAGCCTTGCGCAAGCTGCAGGCCGCCGGAGTCGAGCCCGACCTGGCGTCCGTCGCGGGCATCGAGCCGCTGCTGCACACCACCGAACCGGCCTTCGAGTCGGTGCGGACGGCCACGATCAACGCTCGCACCATCCGCTTCGGATACCGGACCTCGGGATCCAAGGGTGACGCAGCGCGCCACGTGCAACCGTGGGCGCTGACCAACTGGCACGGCCGGTGGTACGTGACCGGCTTCGACCTCGACCGTGAGGCGCCGCGAGTCTTCCGCCTCGACCGGATCACCTCCAAGGTCACCCTGGACCGTGGCACCCCCGACCCGGCGCACACCGTGCCGTCGGACCATGACCCGAGGGCGATGATCGTGGCGGCATACCAGGGCCACACGACCTCGCCATCGACGGTGACGGTGCGGCTGCGCCCGGGGACCGCCTACAGCCTGCGCCGCCGAGCCACGTCGATCATCGAGGGCGACCGCGAGACGGGGGAGTGGGATGAGGCGACCTTCACCGAGTCCGCTCCGGCCATGCTCGTCGCGGAGATCTCGGGTCTGGGCCCCGACGCTGCGGTGACCGGGCCTGCGGACGTGGCTCAAGCCGTGGCCGAGCGTCATCGTGCGGTGCTGGCCGCCCACGACGAGCTGAGTGGTGGCCTCACATGGTGACTTTCGAATCGGCGACCGACCGGCTGGACCGGCTCCTCACGATGGTGCCGTGGCTGATGCGCAACCAGGGGATCGATATCGCCGAAGCGGCGAAAACCTTCGGTGTCAGCGACGAGCAGATCGTCGACGACCTGCAGTTGCTGTTCGTCTGTGGAACCCCCGGGCATCTGCCCGATGATCTCATCGAGGCGTCCTGGGAGGGTGGCAAAGTCTACGTCGGCAACGCGGACACCATCTCGCATCCGCTGCGCCTGGGCCGGGATGAGGCGCTCGCGTTGATCGTGGCGCTGAGGGCCCTTGCTGCCGCGCCGGGACTGGGCGACAGCGACGCGATCACCCGCGCCCTGACCAAGCTCGAGACCGCCGCGGGCGAGTCCGGTGTGGCCGCAGGCAGCGTGAGCGTCATGATCGAGAGCGATGATCAGCAGCAGGAACGGCTGGCTCAGATCCGCTCGGCCCTGGCCGGTCACTCCCGGTTGCACCTGCGCTATCTGGTGGCTTCGCGTGACGAGGCCACCGAGCGTGACGTCGATCCGATGCGGGTGCTGAGCGTGGACGGACGGTGGTACGTCGAAGCGTGGTGTCACCGGGCCCGCGACGTCCGGCTCTTCCGGCTGGATCGTATCGAGCGGCTGGCGGTGCTGGACGTCGACGGCACCCCTCCCGCCTCGGCCACCCCCCGCGCCGTCGGCTCCGGAGTGTTCCAACCCCAGGAGAGTGACGCGCTGGTCACCCTGGAGGTCTCGCCGTCAGCAGCCTGGGTGACCGATCAGTTCCCGGTGCAGAGCGTGGAGAAGCGTGACGACGGGGCGTTGGTCGTGCAGGTGCGTGCCGCGGATCCGCGTTGGCTCGTGCGCCTCGTCTGGCGCCTCGGCGGTGCGATCCGCGTGACTGGCCCGGCCTACGTGGTGGATATGGTCCGAGCCGGAGCCCGCGCTGCTGTGCAGATGAATCCCAGCCCCGAAGCGTAGACTCAAACGTCCTGTGGATATCTCCATCCGCTCGACGCCTGATCGCAGAGAAAGGCAACACCGTGCTCAGGAACCTTCAAGGGTGGCCGCTGGTCATCATCATTCTGGCCATCATCATCCTGGTCGGTTGGAAACGTCTGCCGGACGCCGCGCGCAGCGTGGGTCGGTCCATGCGGATCTTCAAATCCGAGGTCGAGCAGATGAGCAACAAGTCGGACGAGGACAAGCCCAGCGCCGCCAGCACGGACACGGTGGACGGGATGCACCGACCCGAGCCGATCCATCGGGACGAGCTCGCCCGTGATGACGTCCGTCGTGACGACCCCCGTCGTGATGACCTCCACGGTGACGATGTGCGACGTGACGATGTGCGACGTGATGATGTGCGCCGCGACGGGGTCGAGCGCAGCAGCACCGATGAGCGCAACAGCTGACCTCCCCGGCGCCCGCTGAACGATCGATGGTCCTCTCCCGAAAGCGCAGCCGCGATCCCGAGGGCCGGATGTCCCTGTCCAGCCACTTCAAGGAGTTCCGGAACCGGGCCATCGTGGCGGCACTGGCAGTGATCGCGTGCTCCGTCGTAGGGTGGATCTACTACGAGCAGATCTTCGACATTATCGTCGACCCGATCTCGGATGTGAGTCGTGATGACGGGAGCCCTCTCGTCGTCCTGAACGCTGCCGCCACCATCACGCAGCCGTTCGGCCTCCAGTTGCGGGTGTCCTTCTTCGTCGGGGTCGTGCTGTCCAGCCCTATCTGGCTGTGGCAGATCTGGGCGTTCATGCTCCCGGGGCTGAAGCAGCGTGAACGCCGGCTGGCGATCTGGTTCTTCGTGGCCTCGGTGCCGCTCTTCTTCACCGGGGTCGCTCTCGCTTCCTGGGCCCTGCCACGCACCGCGGCGATCCTGCTCTCCTTCTTGCCGGACACGGCCGGAGGCGTCCTCACGGCCGTCGACTGGCTCAACTTCGTGCTCTACTTCGTGGTCGCCTTCGGCCTTGCCTTCCTGCTGCCCGTCTTCATGGTCGGGTTGAACAGCATCGGGCTCTTCCCGGTCAGAGCGATGAAGTCGGGTTGGCGTTTCGCTCTGCTCGGGATTCTGATCTTCTCCGCCATGGCCACTCCCGACCCGGAGGTCAGCACCATGTTCGCCCTGGCGATCCCGATGTTCGGTCTGTACTGGTGCGCCGTCGGCGTGGCCGCCTTCAACGAACGTCGCCGTCGCAAGAGCGACCCCGAGTGGATGTCCACCGCCGACGACGAAGCCAGCGAACTATGAGGTATGCGGTCCTGCACGGTCGACGCTCCGGCCACGGTCGGGACCGGTATCTGGTGGAGCACAGCGTCAACGTGCTGCGGGCCGGGGGACACGACGTCGAGGTTCTGTCCGCTGCCGACGTCGACCAGGCGCACGACTCCTGTCAGCGGGCCGTCGATGATGGCGTCGACGTGCTGCTGGTGGTCGGGGGGGACGGCGTTGTGCGCATCGCGGCTCGGCACTGCGCCAACTCGGGGACGGCTGTGGCGATCATCCCCGCCGGGAGCGGCAACGACACGGTGCGCTCGCTGGGGATCCCGACCACTACCGCGCAAGCCCTGAGCGTGGCGCGCCAAGGGCACCGTCGCAGCATCGACCTGATCTCGGCGGAGGGCACGACCGGTGGTGCTGACTGGCACGACTACGTCGTCGGCTCCGTCCCGGCCGCGCTCGATGCTCGCATCGCCGCCCGGTCACAACGGGTGCCGTCGTTCTTCGGACCGGCGCGCTACTCCGTGGCCACCCTGGCTGAGATCCCACAGTTGCGCCCCCAGCCCTACCGGCTCACGCTGGACGACCAACCTCTCGGGGTGGACGCCCTCGTGGTTGCGGTCTGCAACCTGCCGATCTTCGGCGGAGGGATGCAGATTGCTCCGGACGCCGACCCCGCTGACGGGTGGCTGGACGTCGTCATCATCGAGAAGGTCAGCCCGTGGGCTGCTGTGGGCTTGCTGCGGTCGGTCTTCGCCGGTACGCACGCCGGACACACCGCCGTGCGCATCGAGCGGTGTCGTCGGGTCACCGTGGCTGGCCCCGAACTTACGGCATACGGCGATGGAGACCCTCTTGGTCCGTTGCCGCTCACGTGCTCGGTGCTTCCGCAGTCCCTGGACGTCGTCGTCCCAGAGGGACCGGCGCGGGTGTCCCGAGGGAACGGCGTAGCACCCTGACGTAGCCTGAGGACTATGTCCGAGGCCGAGCAATTGTCCCCGGCGCAGCGGTATGCCGCCTCGCGCGAACGTGCCCGCCGACAGCGCTCTCCGGCCGGGGAGTTCGCCGCCGGGCTGGACTTCGAGCTGGACGACTTCCAGATCCAGGGGATCGACGCCGTCGCCGCTGGATCGGGCGTGCTCGTCGCCGCCCCGACCGGTGCAGGCAAGACCATCGTGGGGGAGTTCGCGGTGGCGATGGCCCTGCAGACGGGTCGCAAGGCTTTCTACACCACGCCCATCAAGGCTCTGTCGAATCAGAAGTACCACGACCTGGTGGCCCGTCACGGCGCCGACCAGGTCGGACTGCTCACCGGGGACTCCTCGATCAACGGCGAGGCCCCCGTGGTGGTGATGACCACCGAGGTGCTGCGCAACATGATGTACTCCGGGTCCTCGACACTGGCGAACCTCGGGTTCGTGGTGATGGACGAGGTGCACTACCTGGCCGACCGCTTCCGGGGAGCCGTCTGGGAAGAGGTCATCATCCACCTGGCCGACAGCGTGCAGGTGGTCTCGCTCTCGGCCACCGTCAGCAACGCGGAGGAGTTCGGCGAGTGGCTTCGCGCCGTGCGCGGCAACACCGAGGTCATCGTCAGCGAGCACCGCCCCGTCCCTCTGTGGCAGCACATGATGGTCGGCACCGACATGTTCGACATCTTCGTGCAGACGCCGGGCACCGTCGCGGGTCGTGACCACGGGATGACCCGGACCAATCCCGACCTGGTGCAACGGATTTCGGTCGCCGAGCGGGCCTCGAACTGGCGGCGCGACGACGCCGGCGGCCCCCGCGGTCGGAAAGGCAGGTCCCGCGGCTCGGACCGGTGGTCCCACGACCGCTCGTCGGACCGTTCTTCCGGCGGTGGGGATGCCGAACGGGTGCGACCGGGACGTCCGCCCGCACACGGGGCCAGCCGGGCCGACGTCATCGAAGAGCTGGAGCGCGCCGGACTGCTGCCTGCGATTACCTTCATCTTCAGCCGGGCGGGCTGCGACGGAGCCGTGAGCCAGCTGCTGCAGCGCGGCACCCGACTGGTGCCGGACACCCTCAGTCGTCAGATTCGGCATACCGTGGCCGACCGTGTCGCCGGCCTGAGCGAGCCGGACCTGGCTGTGCTGGGGTATGCGGAGTTCGCCGAGGGACTGTCGCGGGGCTTCGCCGCCCACCACGCGGGAATGCTTCCCCTTTTCCGCGAGATCGTGGAGGAGTTGTTTTCCGCCGGGCTGATTCGCGCCGTCTTCGCCACCGAGACGCTGGCGCTCGGGATCAACATGCCCGCGCGGACCGTGGTGCTGGAGAAGCTGGTGAAGTTCAACGGCGAGCAGCATGCGCCGATTACCGCCGCGGAGTACACCCAGCTCACCGGCCGGGCCGGACGACGAGGGATCGACATCGAAGGGCACGCGGTCGTGCTCCATCGTCGCGGGGTCGACCCGGTCGATGTCGCTGGACTGGCCTCGACCCGGACGTATCCGCTGCGGTCCAGCTTCCGCCCCAGCTACAACATGGCCGTCAACCTGGTCGCGCAGTTCGGCCGGGACCGCGCACACGAGATGCTGCAGGCCTCGTTCGCGCAGTTCCAGGCCGACCGCGCGGTGGTCGGCCTGAGCACCCAGGTCCGCCGACATACCGAAGCGCTCCAAGGGTATGCCGAGGCCATGACCTGTGACCTGGGCGACTTCGCCCAGTACGCGCAGATCCGCCAGCAGATCACCGCTGCCGAGAAGGCCGGCGCCCGACGACGCAGCGCCAACCGGCGGTCCTCCATCGCCCAGTCGCTGCAGGACCTGAAGCCTGGGCAGGTCGTCCACCTCTCCAGTGGTCGACGACGGGGAATGGCCATCGTGCTGCGCAGCCCCCGCAAGGCCACTTCGGCTCCCGAGCCCACGGTGCTGACCAGCGAAGGACAGGTCCGCCGGGTCGGAGTCGCAGAGCTTGAAGAACCCCTGACCGCGCTGGACACCGTGCGTATCCCGCCCAACTTCAACCCGCGCAACGCCAAATCCCGCCGAGACCTGGCCGCGACGGTGCGAGCCCGGGTGCCGGCCGATGCCCATAAGCGGCCCAAGAACGCTCGTAAGGCGCACGCCGAAGCCGATCCCGAGACCGCCGCTGAGATCGAGCGCCTCAAGACCGCCCTGAAACGGCACCCCTGCCACCAGTGTCCCGAGCGCGAGGACCATGCTCGGTGGTCGGATCGATGGTGGAGACTTCGCCGGGAGACCGACGATCTGCAGCGGCGCATCGGCACCCGGACCAACACGGTCGCGCGGACCTTCGAGCGCATCTGTGACCTGCTCAGTGAGCTGGGATACCTGAGCCGTGACGGGCAGTCGGTGACCGAGCAAGGCCAACAGCTGCGGCGGATCTACACCGAGCACGACCTGGTGGCGGCGCAGAGCCTCAAGGCCGGGACGTGGCAGCGGCTGGACGCCCCCTCGCTGGCCGCGGTGATCTCGATGCTCATCCACGAGCCCCGCACCGAAGAGACCTCGGAGGTGCTCATGCCCAACGTCGAGACCGCCGAGGCGTACCACGAGATGGTGGCCATCTGGTCGCAGTTACAGACCAACGAAGCCGACCACCGGTTGCCCACCACCCGAGAGCTGGACGCGGGCATCGCTTCCATGGTGCACAAGTGGGCTTCGGGCCGAAGCCTGGAGGAGGTGCTGCGGGGGAGTGACCTGACCGCTGGCGACTTCGTGCGGCGGTGCAAGCAGATCATCGACCTGTTGGGTCAGGTCCGGCAGGCCGCGCGGCAGTCGCAGCACTCCGCGGTGGCCGACGTCGCAAACCGGTCCAGCACCGCCATGCTTCGCGGCGTGGTGGCCGCTGATCGCCTCGACTGAAGGACTGCCGCCACTGAGCTCACGTCGCCTGTGCAGTCGTGTCGCTATAACGACACAACTGCACAGGGGGTGAGAGTTGGACTCCTGAGACGCGGTCAGGGGTCGATGCTCAACGCCTTCAGCAACCGCTGGACGGAGTTTCCGATGCCGTAGGCCTCGATGTCCTGACTGAGGGTGCCGGGGTCGGCGATCTCGCGGGGGAGGGTCAGCGCTCGGTCGGGCATCGGAACGTCCAGCGCGACGTGCACCACCAGCGGGGCGACGTCGAGGTAGGCCGAGGCCGCCTCGAGGTTGGTCCGTTTGGCGCCCTTGATGGCCGGGTCACCACTATCGACCGCCTCTCGCACCCCGGCGAGGGTGCCGTAGGTCTCGATCAGTTGGGCCGCGGTCTTGTCGCCGATGCCCTTGACCCCCGGCAACCCGTCACTGGTGTCTCCCCGCAGGCAGGCCATGTCGGCGTACGCCTGACCGGACGGCACGGCATACCGCGAATGCAGCTCGGACTGGGTGATCAAGTCCGCATTGCGCACCCCGCCGCGAGCGGTGTAGACCACCCGAATCTGCGCGTCATCGTCGACCAGCTGGAAGAGGTCTCGGTCGCCGGTGACGATGTCCACCGGCATCCGCCCATGGTGCAAATGGGTGAGCGTCCCGATGACGTCGTCGGCCTCGTAGCCGTCCGCTCCCAGCACCGGCAGACCGATCGACTCGACCACCCGGCGCAAAATCGGCACCTGCACCCCGAGATCCTCAGGCCCTTCTTCCTCGACGTCGCTGCCCTCGACCAGCCGGTGGGCTTTGTAGGTCGGGATGGCCTCGACCCGGAACGTCGGCCGCCAGTCGTTGTCCCAACAGCAGACCACGTGGGTCGGCTCGAAGCGCGTGACCAGCGTGGCGATCATGTCCAGCAACCCGCGGATCGCGTTGGTCGGCGTGCCGTCGGGTCCGGGCTGGGGCTCCTTGACGCCGTAGAAGGCTCGGAAGTACAGGGACGCGGTGTCGAGCAGGACGAGACGCTGAGACGGGCTCATAGATCACTAGGCTAGGGCTTTATGGAGCCCTTGGACCGCCACATCGTCACGCTGTTGTCCAAGGACGCCCGGATGAGCTTCACCGACCTCGGCAAAGCGGTGGGCCTTTCGACCTCTGCCGTGCACCAGCGGGTCAAGCGACTGGAGAAGGCGGGCGTCATCTCCGGCTACCGGGCGACGATCGACCACGCCGCCGTAGGGTTGCCGCTGACCGCGCTGATCTCGGTGGCGCCGTTCGACCCGTCGGCACCGGACGACATACCGGAGCGCTTGTCGAACATCCCCCAGATCGCCTCCTGCTGGTCGGTGGCCGGCGATGAGAACTACGTCCTGTTGATCCGCGTGGGCCGTCCGCAAGATCTCGAGGAGCTGTTGGCCACCATTCGAGCCCGGGGGCAGTGCAGCACCAACACCACCGTAGTGTTGTCGACGCCGTGGGAGGCCAGAGCCGCAATGCTGCCCGAACTGCCCGCGGAAGCGTGACCGTCCCTCTGCCCCAACGTCCAAGGAGTATTCATGCGCATTCTGTTCACCGGTGGGTCTGGCAAGGCTGGACGCATCGTTGCGCCTTACCTCGCGGCTCAGGGGCATACCGTGATCAACGTCGACCTGGTGCCGCTAGGACACGACGACGTGCACGACATCCGGGCGGATCTGACCGACCCGGGGCAGGTCTGGAGCTCGTTCTTCAGTTACACCGACCCCGCTGAGCTCGACGCAGGAGGCGGTCCGCCGAAGATCGACGCGGTGGTGCACTTCGCCGCCATCCCAGCCATCATGCTCAGTGCCGACGCCGAGTGCTTCCGCACCAACACGGTCAGCACCTACAACGTGCTCGAGGCCGCGACCCGTCTGGGCATCAACAAGGTCGTGCTGGCCTCGTCCGAGACGACCTATGGCGTCTGCTTCGCCGACGGAATCGTCGACCCTCCCTCGCTCCCGCTGCGTGAAGAGGACCACCAGCGTCCGCCGATGGATGCCTACGCACTGTCCAAGGTCTGCAACGAGGCGACGGCGCGGACCTTCCACGAGCGCACGGGCGCCGACATCTACGCCCTGCGGATCGGTAACGTCTGGGACGACAGCGACTATGCCAACCTGTCCGACTTCCTCGCCAACCCCGGCATGCGGCGCCGCAACGCCTTCAACTACGTCGATGCGCGCGACCTCGGTCAGATCGTGGACCGAGCGTTGAGCACCGATGGTTTGGGCTACCAGGTCTTCAACGCGACCAACGACACCAACGTGGCTCATCTCAGCGCTGCAGAGCTGGCCGAGCAGTTCTTCCCGGGCGTGCCGGTGTCGCGCGAGCTCGGTGAGTTCGAGACTCTGATGACCAACCGCAAAGCGCGTGAGGTGCTGGGGTTCGTGCAGAACCATGACTGGCGGGACCGGGTCTAACCCGACATCTACTCTCGATGCCGCGTTCAGGCGTGGCCGATCGCGGCGAACTGGCCCTGGGTGACCTCGATGAGGTCTCCTGGGGCCAGTTCCAGGTCCAGGCCCCGCCGCCCGCCGGAAACGAGGATCGCGTCGTGTCCTCGTGCCGACTCATCGAGCACGGTGGGTAGGAGTTTGCGTTGCCCGATGGGGCTGATGCCGCCGATCACGTAGCCGGTGCTGCGTTGCGCGTCTGCTGGGTCGGCCATGGCGGCCTTCTTGACGCCCACAGCGGCGGCGAGGGCCTTGAGATCCAAGGTGCCGCTGACCGGCACGATCCCTACCACGAGCCCGATATCGGTCTGGGCCAGCAGCGTCTTGAACACCCGCTCCGGGTCCACGCCGAGAGCCTGCGCAGCCTCGGTGCCGTACGACTGCGTGGTCGGGTCATGCTCGTAGGCATGCGCGACGTAGTCGATTGCTGCCCCCTGCAGGGCCACGGTTGCCGGCGTGCCCGATCCACTCTTGCGTTTCGCCACCCGTGGAGCCTACTGACGTCATACCCCTCTGACCGTTGTGCGCGCCCTTGCACGATGCCAATGCGCCGAGAGCGAGCACATCGGTCGTGCGGTCGATATGCCGCTCGGCTAGATCGGCAGGAAGCGGCTGCCCAGGCGGAGGGCAAGGCCTGCCGTCAGCGCCGCTAACACAGAGGCCGTGATCGCTGGGATCCACGGCCAGGGGCCACGATCGACCGGTCCGGCCGGCACGACGTCAAGGTCCGGCACGAGGGCGGATGCCATCTGGAAGCTGCCCACCTCGAAGTTGCCGGCCCCGGTGATCTGGCTCAGGGTTCTGCTCCGGCCATCGGACAGCGACACGGAGCGCAGGAAGTACTGCGCACCGTCGCGCCCGCCGGCCGTGTTGTCGAAGACCACCACGTCGCGATCGCCGCTCCATCCGAGCACCAACCCGTCGCCTGCGGTAGCCCTTCGGATGGGTTCGGGCACCGCGATCGACGATTGGTCCTGGGCCGCGACGAAGGAAATGCCCTCGATGTCTTGTACACATTCAGTCCAGATCGAGTCGTCGTACGTCTGCGCGGCATCGACCCCCGCTTGGCAGTGCGCCGAGCTGAGATCGGTCATCGCCAGCAATGTGTCGTCGGGGGACCAGGCGTTCGGTCCGTTCAGGGCGATCCCGGCAGAGGTCTCGATGGTCCGCAGCGCCTCACCGCGCAGGTTCACGACGGTGACGGCCCGACCGCGGTCCAGGGCGAGCTCATCACCGGACCTGGAGAACGCTGCTGCTGACGCCTTCGCTACGCCGAGCGACCGACGGGCGCCGGACTCGGTGTCCAACAGGAACGCTTCTCCGCGGAACCGACGGGGATGGAGCGCTCCGAAGGGGTTATAGGTCTCGGCTGTGGTGGCGAGGGCCAGGTAGCGACCGTCAGCGGACCAGGCAAGCGGCACGACCGAGCGGTTCCCGTCGAGGTCGTGACTGATGACGGAGGCATCTTCGAGGCTGAGGACCCCCAGATCGGTGGGGGAGGTGTCGAAGGAGCCCACAGCGACCCGGCGACCGTCGGGGGAGAGGAGCATCGGGGCAGGATCGCCCTGCATCTGCGACCCGCCCCGGCCCTCGGCGTAGTCGACGCGGCGAGAGCTGGACCCATCAGCCCCGAGCAGCACCGCCTGCGGGAAGTCCATCACCTCGACGCCATACCCCTGTTGATAGAGGGCTATCGCCTGTCCCGGGGCTGCCCTCGAGACGTCCCCGGTGAGGTAGGAGTAGTCGGGCATGACGTCGGCCACTGCCGGTGCTCCACTCGCGGCCGTGGATCCTCCGAGGCTGCCGACCTGCGTCAGCAGCAGCGATCCCACGAACGCTACGACGGCGACGACCCGCCTGGTCTGCCCCTTGCTGCCCACCTCGTCAGGGTACCGATCCTGGCGTTCGGCCGCCGGTGACCGATATGCGCTCCGTTGCACGACGCCAATGCGCCAGGAGAGCGCACACCGGTCAGGAGCGCTGGTATGCCGTCAGGGGGTCAGACCAACTGGGCGACCGAGGCCTCGCGGGAGCTCTCAGCCGCCACGGAGGCGCGCTCATTGGCCGCCGCCACGTCGTTGTGCTCACGCCACCAGTCCTGACCGCTCTGCGGCAGCGTGAAGATCGGGTCGTAGTAGGCGTACTCGGCGCTGGTCACGTCCACGTCTTCGGACTCGATAGACGTGCGGTAGTTCTTGCGCCAGTAGGAGATGCCGCGCTCGGTGTCGTACTTGTCGACCTGATGCACCCACCGCTTGCCCACGAACGGCACGTCACAGACGATCCGCGGAGTCGCAAAGCCGGGTAGGTAGCCCATCATGTTGTGCTGCAGGTGCTGAGCCTGCGCGAGGGAGACCCGCCAGTGCTCACTGAACGGGATCATGTCGCACATGTAGAAGTAGTACGGAGTGATCGAGGCACCGTCGGTCAGCGCGAAGCAGAGGTCCAGTAGGTCCTCGGTGGTGGCGTTGACGCCGCGCATCAGCACGCCCTGGTTGCGCACATCGCGCACTCCGGCGTCCAGCATGGCCTGGGTGGCATCGGCCACCAGCGGAGTCACCGACTGCGCGGCGTTGACGTGGGTGTGGATCGCCAGACCAGCACCGCGAGAGCGGGCCTTGGCGGACACACGGGCGACGCCCTCCACCGTGTCCGGAGCCAGCCAATGCTGAGGAAGCCCCATCAGAGCCTTGGTGGCCAGCCGGATGTCGCGGATCTGGTCGAGGTCCAGCACCTTGTCCAGGAAGGCTTCGAGGTTCTTCCACGGCATGTTGGCCACGTCGCCGCCGGAGACCACGACGTCGCGCACGGTCGGAGTGCGCGCGATGTAGTCGAGCATGGCCTGCTGACGATCGACCGGCTTGCCGGCCATCTTGAGCTTGAGCACCGTGGGCGTGGAGTTGCCGACCAGGTCCATCCGGGTGCAGTGACCGCAGTACTGCGGGCAGGTGGGCAGCAGCTCGGCCAACACCTTGGTGGGGTAGCGATGGGTCAAACCTTCGGTCGCCCACATGTCGTGCTCGTGCAGCGAGTCACGGGCCGCGAACGGGTGCGAGGGCCAGTCGGCCCGCCGGTCGGAGAACACCGGCAGCATGTAACGCCGGACCGGATCGGCGTAGAAGGCGTCCGTGAAGTCGGCCCCAGCGCTCGGCATACGGCCTGCGTCGCCGTGTGAGGCCCAGGTCATCTCGCTGACCATCGTGTTGAGCATCTGAGGCGGCAGCAGCATCGACATCGTCGCCCGCTCACGCTGGTCACGCTCGAGGTCGACGTAGAAGTCGTCGGTGAGCAACGGGCCCATCAGGTCACGCAGCTGGCCCACGTTCTTGACACAGTGGGAGCGCTGCCACTGGACATCGGCCCACTGCGCGGCGGTGACGTCGCGCCAGCCCGGGTATCGGGTCCAATCTGGCTCGACCAGTTCGCGCTGTTGGTAGCGGTACGGTTGCTCGATCTTTGCGGCCATACCTGCCATGCTACGTAGATCATCCGGCGAAATGGAAGACACGCCGGATGATTTCTTGCCAAAACGTTGATCAGGAGGACGTATGTCGATCGCCTCGCCGTTCGGACTGCACCGGGTGCTCGGGTCCGACACCTCGGTCCTGCCGCAACAAGCATGGCGGCTCGACCCCACGCCCCACCTGCTGTCCAGTGACGAGGTGGTCATCGAGGTCGAAGCTCTGCACCTCGACGCCGCGTCCTACCGACAGCTCGCCGAGAAGCACACGATCCTCGGAGCCGGAGTGGACGGCGACGCGGTGCGCGCCGAGGTCCTGTCGATCATCGAAGAGCGCGGAAAGATGCAGAACCCGGTCACCGGCTCCGGAGGGATGTTGATCGGCCGCGTCGCCCAGGTGGGGGAGTCCTCGCCCCTGGGACTGCGGGTGGATGCGCCCGTGGCCACGCTCGTCTCGCTCTCGCTGACCCCGTTGCAGATCGAGGATGGGCTCCAGCGCTGGGACGGTCTCAGCGACCACGTCCCCACTCGAGGCCACGCCATCCTCTTCGGCCGGTCCATCGCAGCAGCTTTGCCCCACGATCTCGACCCCGAACTCGCGCTCATGGTGATGGACGTCTGCGGGGCCCCGGCGTTGGTCCAGCGCGTCGTCACCGAGATGGTGGAACGACGCCGCGGCGAAGGGATGGCCGCCCCGACCGTGTGTGTGCTCGGCGGAGCCGGCAAGTCCGGGGTGCTGTCCCTGGCGGCGGCCGGTCGAGCGGGAGCCACCCACCGGATCGCCATCGTGCGGGACCAGCGTGAAGAGGACCTGCTGAGCGAAGCCCAGGTCGCCGACTGCGTCGTGGTCGCCGACGCCACCGACCCGATCGGGCTGAGCCACCGCGTTCACGAAGCTGGCGGACCCGCTGACCTCACGGTCGTCTGCGTGGACGCTCCCGGCTGCGAGCAGCCCGCCATTCTGGCGACCGCAGAGGGCGGGACCGTCATCTTCTTCTCGATGGCCACGCACTTCGCCGCCGCTGCCCTCGGCGCCGAAGGGCTGGCCGCCGACGTCACCATGCTCATCGGAAACGGCTACACGCCTGGCCACGCCGAGCTGGCCCTGGATCTCGTGCGTACCAACGCCGGCGTGCGGGCCGTGTTCGAGTCTCGACTACCGAACGCGCAGACTACTCAGTCATGAGCACCCCTCGGCGCACGCTGATCCACAACACCCGCCTCTATCCGGGGTCGACGCACCCACTGTCGCAGCCGGAGCGCACCGGCCGGGAGTCGCAGCACGCCCCCACCGCGATGATGACCAGCGGTGACACGGTCGTCTGGGTGGGCACCGACGACGAGGCAGCCAGCGCTCGAGCGGACCTCGACGAAGCGGCCGGGGACCACGTCATCGACGCCGGCGGGGCCCTCCTGACCCCGGCGTTCTGCGACGCGCACGTCCACCTGACCATGACCGGGCAGGGCCTGGACGGCATCGACCTCTCCGGCACCCAGTCGGTCAGCGAGGCGCTCCGCCTGATCGAGTCGGCGGCTCGGCATACCCGAGGCCGTCCGATCTATGCCCACTCCTGGGACGAGACGCGCTGGGTGGAGCGGCGCCCGGTGACCGCCCGTGAGCTCGACCGGGCCACCTACGGCGGGGTGGTCTACATGCCCCGCATCGACGCCCACTCGGCCAGCGTCTCCTCTGCCATGGCCGCCGTGGCCCGAGTGCACGGTCTCGACGGGTGGGACGGCGACGGATACGTCACCCGCGATGCGCTCACCGCGGTCACCAACGCGTTCACCTCGGCCATGACAGCCGATGACCGCGAGCATTACCTGGATCTGGCGTTGCGCGCGGCGGCCGAGCAGGGCGTCGCGCTCGTGCACGAGACGGGCGCCGAGCACATGACCTCCTTCGACGACATCCACCACGTCCTCGAGGTGGGTGCACGTCCGGGACGACCCGGCACCGTCGCCTACTGGGGACTGCTGCTGGACGATCCGGCGCAGGCCGCTGAGCTGCAGCGACACCTGGGGGTGCTTGGCCTGGCCGGTGACCTGTGCGCGGACGGCTCCTTCGGCTCCCGCACCGCGCACCTTCGCGAGCCCTACCTCGACGACTCCGGGCAGCCCAGTGGCGAGCGCGGCTACGGCTATCTCAGCGTCGAGCAGATACGGGACCACGTCATCGCGTGCACCCGCGCCGGTATGCAGGCCGGTGGGCACGTCATCGGCGACGCCGCGCTGCACACGATGGCCGACGGCTTCGGCGCGGCGGCAGAAGTGGTCGGCAAGGACGCCATCCGAGCCGCTGGACACCGTTGGGAACACGTCGAACTCCCGGACGCGCACGTGTTGTCGGTGATGGCAGACCTGGGCATCTGGGCCTCCATGCAGCCCGCCTTCGACGCAGCCTGGGGCGGAGAGCAGGGGATGTATGCCTCTCGACTCGGGTCCGATCGCGCGCTCGCAGCCGTGCCACTGCGCAGCATGATCGAGGCTGGAGTCCGCGTCGCGTTCGGCTCCGATAGCCCCGTCACCCCGCTGGACCCATGGGGGGGCGTGCGGGCCGCGGTCAGCCACCACAACCCAGCCCAACGCCTGACCGTGGCCGAGGCGTTCGCGGCCCATACCTCAGCGGGTTACGAGCTCGCCGGCCGGCCCGGGGGAGTCATCGCGGCCGGACAGCCCGCGACCTACGTGATCTGGGAAGACCCCTTGGAAGGCGCTCGCCGGTGGGACGAGAGCGGACTGCCGGACTTGAGCGACCCCGGCGAGCCAGCGCCGATGGCCCTACGCACGGTGGTCGACGGGCACGTCGCCTTCGACCGCGAGACCCCGCAGTGAGGACGTGACGAAGAATGAGACACGAGATGTTGGACCTGGACGAAGCGACGGTGCGCCGTGCCCGCCAGCTGACCGCCCAGCTGGGGCAGCCGGTCGTGGACCTGGCTCGTTCACACACCACGGTGTCGGTGGAGCGCGCCACGCTGCGCCTGGCCGGGCTATCGGGGGCCGACCACGAACGGGTGCCGTGGGTGAACCATTTGATGGACGCCGTCCGAAGCCAGGTCGGGCTCGAGCACGGAGTGGCTGGTCCGGTCTGGGACGCCCTGATCCGCGGTCAGGCACCGGATCTGCTCACCCTGGCGCAGAAAGCCAGCGCCGGTGCCGTCAACTTCCGCGTGCCGACAGGTTCCGACGTGGAAACCGCCCGGAGAGCGGCCCACGCTGCGGTCCGGCCCGGGATGCAGCGCATCGACGAGCAGCGAGCCGCCCGCGAGGCCCTGATCGCCACCCACGGTGACCCACCACGGCGCCCCTGGATCTACCTCATCGTGGCCACCGGGGACATCTACGAGGACATCCCCCAAGCGGTGGCCGCCGCCCGGGACGGCGCCGACGTCATCGCCGTCATCCGCAGCACCGGGCAGTCGCTGCTGGACTACGTGCCCGAAGGCGCGACCCGGGAGGGCTTCGCCGGCACGTACGCCACGCAGGAGAACTTCGCGCTGATGCGAGCGGCACTGGACGAGGTCTCGGCGGAGCTGGGTCGCTACGTCCGGCTGACGAACTACGCCTCCGGCCTGTGTATGCCGGAGATCGCCGCGCTCGCCGGGCTCGAGCGCCTGGACATGATGCTCAACGACTCGATGTACGGCATCTTGTTCCGCGACATCAACCCCATCCGCACCTTCGTGGACCAGCGCTTCTCCCGGCAGGTGCATGCCCGCGCCGGGATCATCATCAACACGGGTGAGGACAACTACCTCACCACTGCCGACGCGGTGGACGCCGCCCACACGGTCACAGCGTCCCAGCTGATGAACGAGTTCTTCGGCAAGGAAGCCGGCTTGGCGGACTGGCAGCTCGGCCTGGGGCACGCCTTCGAAATCAACCCCGAGGTGCCGCAGTCCTTCCGCCTCGAGCTGGCGCACGCCCTGCTGGCGCGGCAGCTGTTCCCCGATGCTCCGCTGAAGTGGATGCCCCCGACCAAACATATGACGGGGGATATCTTCAAGGGCTACCTCCTGGACGGGTTCTTCAACCTGGCGGGGGTGCTGACCGGCCAGTCCATACTCCTGGTCGGGATGATGACCGAGGCCGTGGTGACCCCGTTCCTGTCCGACCGCGGCCTTGCCCTATCCAACGTGCGTTACGTGCTCAACGCAGCCAGTGGCTTGAGCGAGGACTTCCACCCACCCCGCGACGGGTTCATCCAGAATCGCGCCCGTCAGGTCCTCACGGAGACCGTGAACCTGCTGGAGGAGATCGAGCAGACACCGACCCTGTCCGATTCCTCGCGCGGAGCCCCCTTGCTGGACGCCATCGGCCGTGGAACCTTCGGCTCCATGAAACGGCCTGCCGACCGAGGCAAGGGCGGAGACGGCGTGGCCCTGACGTCTCCCGAGTTCTTCAACCCCGCGATCGAACAGCTGGAGGCCGACGGCTGGGGAGGGCAGACACGATGAGCCACATCATCCGGCCCTACGGGGACACCACGGGCGACGGCATGGTGCAGATGTCGTTCACGCTTCCGCTGCCCCACGACAAGGTCACCGAAGGCGCCGCCCTGCAGCTCGCCGCCAAGATGGGTATGCAGCCGGCGATGCTGGTGCACGCCGCGGCGATGGGTCCCGAGCACACCTTCTGTGTGGTCTACGGCTCTACCACCCACCTCATCGACGTCAACGCCGTCGAGGTGGTCGAGCGCGACTACCCCCTGCTCTCACCGAAGGAGATCAACACCACGATCAAGGAGTCGCTGCAGCGACCTCTCGTGGTGGTCGGGGCCTGCATCGGCACCGACGCCCACACCGTCGGGATCGACGCCATCCTGAACATTAAGGGTTTCGCCGGTGACAAGGGCTTGGAGTACTACACCGAGATCGCCGTGATCAACCTGGGCGCGCAGGTCCTGGTGCCCGAGCTGGTCGAGCGCGCGATCGCCGAGCAGGCCGACGCCGTGTTGGTGAGCCAGGTGGTGACCCAGCGTGACGCACATCTGCACAACACCACCGAGATGTCCGCCGCGTTCCGCGAGGCCTACCCCGCGGGCACCGTGCCCCTCCTGGTGGCGGGAGGGCCTCGGTTCGACGAGCGAAGCGCCAGCGAGCTCGGGGTGGACCGCATCTTCGGCCGGGGCACCACGCCCGGAGACGTCGCCTCCTACCTCGTGCACGCCATCACCGGAAGGAAGCCGTCGTGAGCGAACCCACACCGAGCTCATCCGAGGAGGACAGCTCTCGGCTGCTGGCCGCGACTGCCCCGGCGCAGGTCGGTATGCAGGTCCGGCATCGTCGCTACGTGTCCTACGACCATGCGCACTACGCCGGAAACCTTGTGGACGGGGCCTACGGAGTCGCCTTGTTCGGAGACGTCGCCACGGAGATGTGCATCCGCACCGACGGTGACGAGGGGCTCTTCGCTTCCTACAGCGACGTCCAGTTCCTGGCGCCGATCGCGGCCGGGGACTGCATCGAGGTCAGCGCCACGCTCGCCCGCGTCGGCACACGCAGCCGCGAGATGGACTTCGCGCTCCATGTCACCGCCCGGGGCACCCCCGAGCGTGGCGCGTCGGCCGCGGACGTGCTGACCCCTCCGCTGCTAGCCACCACAGCCCGAGGCGTCGTGGTGGTGCCGGCAGGCTAAGACGTCTCGCGAGCCGCTCGAGCCAACCGCTCCACCGAGAACCGCTTGGCCTGGAGCTTCTCCTGTTGGTCGGGACGGGCGATCTGCTCCAGCTGGATGAGCATCTCGGTGAGCCGGGGTGGGATCTGCAGGCTGGCGGCGCCCCAGTGGGCAATCTCGTCCACGCACAGGTCGAGGTACTCTTCGAAGCTCCACTCCCGAGACACGAACCGGACCCGTCCTTCCTCGTCTCTCATCAGCGTCGAGACCTCACCGGTCTGGAGCATTCGGTGCAGGATCGTATGCAGCTGGTTGAGCACCTGCACTGCGGTCGTGGGGTCGTTCACGCCGGGGGACAGGGCACGTTCACCGATGTCGACGAGCTGCCGGAGGCCGAACGTCACGTCCTGGTCCATCGAGCGCCGCCAGGCGACCCGGAAGTTCTTGCGCACCTCGCCGGCCCAGTCCATCTCGTCGCCCGGGGCGGAGCACGTCACCAAGGCCACGGGTTGCGTGGTGACCAGGTACGTACCGAGCGGCTGCAGCATGGTCACGCAAGCATCGTGCTCGGCGGCCAGCGTGATCAGGTCCCGGTGGTTCACGGCGTTCAGATAGCCCGTGGACTCCGCCTGCACCACTACCTGGCTCGTGCCGTCGCTGGAGCCACGAGCCGGTCGCAGGTCGGTACTCTCCGCGTCATCCCCCAGCACCGCGTCCCCCTCCGACGCCGTGCGACCTCGGTGGACCAGCTTGAGGGTCTCCTGACCGACGGTCCGGATGATGGTGTCGACCGAGATCGACTGGGTGATGTGGTGGATGAACGCCAGGAACAGGGCTACCGAGGCCAGCACCAGGACGAACGCCACGGTCAGCGCGATCTGGGGGACGGACCCGGCGCTCCCATCGGTGGAGCCACTGACGTCCCGCATCACCGTGAGTGCGTAGACGAAGGACGCGCTGAAGATCCCCAGCGTCAGCTGCGGGATCCGGTCGTCGAGGAAGGTCCGCAGGACCCGCGGAGAGAACTGCGAGCTCGCCAGCTGCAGCACCACGATGGTGATGGAGAAGACCAGGCCGGTGACCGAGATCATCGCGCCTGCGATGGTGGACAACATGCTCCGAGCGCCGTCGGGCCCCGCCTGGAAGATGAAGGGCACGTACTGGCCGAGCTGCTCGTCCACCCGGGGCAGAAGCACCCCGGCGGCGAGGGCGAACAGGCAGCACAGCGCCGGCACCATCCAGAAGGGTGAGAAGGCACGACGCCAGAGGCGTCCTAGGCCCCCGGTGCGCCGAGGCTCCGGCAACGGCGCGGGGGTCGTCGAAAAGTCTACGAGGGAGGTCACCGGTCCGTTGTACCTGACAACAGCGGTCGGCGTGTCCACACCGACACGCCGACAGGACGAGATTGTCGAGGTTTACTGGCCAAACAAGGGGGGCGTCTGACCTGGACCTTCGCGCATCGTTGCTGGTCAGCGCGAAGTTGACATGCCAGCGCGTGCGGCTAAGTATGGAGATAAGTCCGGTGCCCATGGTCAGTGAACTGACTGGCGGCATGTCTGCTGCGCATCTAGGTGCGGAGCAGTTCGGATACGCCAGGGCCCACCGCGCCCAGTAGACAACAAGGGGTGCGACGCCGCGTGAGCGCGGTCAGCCCCCTTGGCCCCACCGGCACGGTGGGCTCTGGCAGCACAATCTCCTGCGCCCCTCCCATGCAGTCTCGTCGCTTAGGGTGTGGACGTGCTGCTTCGCCTTCTCCTTGCAGCCCTCGGGGGCCTTGGCCTGTGGCTGTCGTTTCCCAGTTTCAACGTGTGGTTCCTGGCGCCCGTCGGTGTAGCTCTCATCGTGCTATCCCTGACCGGCGTCGGAGTCCTCAGGGGGTTGGTGCTGGGACTGGTGGCGGGGTGGGCCTACTTCATCCCCCTGCTGTCCTGGTCGGGCATCTTCGTGGGGGCTTTGCCGTGGTTTGCCCTGGCCACCTTGTCCGCTCTCTACGTCGCCGCTTTCGGTGCCGTCGCCGCGTATCTGCAAGGTCGCGGTCCGCAGACGAGAGTGCGACCGTTCGCGGTGGCCCTGACCTGGTTGGTGGCGGAGTTCGCTCGTGCAACCACCCCCTTCGGCGGGTTCCCGTGGGGCCGCCTGGGATTCTCGCAAGCCGACTCCCCGGTCCTGGCGGTCGTGCGCTGGGTCGGTGTGCCCGGCCTGGGCTTCGTTGTGGTGCTCAGCGGGGCGTTCCTGGCCCTAGGCATCCACACCTGGCGTCTCGCGCCCGGAGCCAAGCGTCGGGGTCTCCCGCGACGCTTCCTGACCTCGGTCACCGCGGTGGGCTTGGCGGTAGCAGTGATCCTGGCCCCTGTGCTGATCCAGCGCCCCACGGACGGCCCGACTCTGGACGTGGTGGCGATCCAGGGCAACGTGCCCGAGATGACGCTGGATTTCAACGCTCAGCGACGGGCCGTCCTGGACAACCATGTCGAGGGCACCAAAGAAGCGGCTGACCTGGTGCGCTCCGGTGAGATCCCCGCGCCCGACCTGGTCGTGTGGCCCGAGAACTCTTCCGACATCGACCCTCTGCGCAACGCCGATGCGGCGACGGTCATCGACGGGGCGGTCCAAGCCATCGACGCACCCCTCGTGGTCGGTGCTGTGCTCGCGCCACCGGGGCAGGATCTCGCCAACGTCAGCCTGTTGTACCTGCCCGACGAAGGGCCGGTCCAGTCCTACGTGAAGCGTCGTCCGGTGCCCTTTGCGGAGTACATCCCCTACCGAGGCTTCTTCCGGAACTTCTCCGACAAGGTTGATCTGGTCAGCACGAACTTCGGCGCCGGAGACTCCGTCGGTCTCCTCGAGGTCCCCCTCAAGGGTGAGGACGCTGCTGGCGCCGACACCGTCCAGCTCGGGGTGGCGATCTGCTTCGAGGTCGTCATCGACGACGTGATGGCCGACACCGTGCTCGCTGGCGCCGACGTCCTCACCGTGCCGACCAACAACGCCACCTTCGGCTTCACCGACGAGTCGGTGCAGCAGCTGGCGGCCTCCCGGGTCAAGGCCGTCGAGCTGGGCCGCTCCATCGTCCACATCAGCACAGTGGGGGTCAGTGGGTTCGTTGCTCCCGACGGATCGGTCACCCAGCAGAGCGAGCTGTTCACGCGAGCGATCCTCTCCGGCGAGGTCACCCGGCGCACCGAGATCACCCCGGCGGTGCGGGTCTCGGGCTGGTTGGAGCGGGGCGGGGCCGTCGCGTTGGGTCTACTCGTCGTGATCACGATGATCGGACGTCGGTCTCGGCGCCCGGCCGAGCAGCCCTACGAGACCTCATCCTTCTTCGACGACGACCCCCGTCCGGAGTCACGGTGAGCCCCGCAGACCGCGCGCTGCCGCCGACGATCCAAGAGCAGTCGGTGTGCATCTTGTTGCCGACCTACAACGAGATCCAGAACCTGCCCGGTATGGTGCGACGTCTGCGGGCTACGGTGCCCAAGGCGACGATCGTGGTCCTGGACGACAGTTCCCCGGATGGCACCGGAGCCTTGGCTGACGAGCTCGCCGCGAGGGACTCCCGGGTCCGGGTATTGCACCGGCCCCGCAAGGAAGGTCTCGGTCCGGCCTACATGCAGGGCTTGGGGTGGGCCCGGGCCCATGGCTACCAAGCCGCGGTCCAGATCGACGCCGACGGATCCCATCAGCCCGAGCAGCTCCCGTCCCTGCTCGGCGCGGCGGACCATGCAGACGTGGTGATCGGCTCGCGATGGGTGCCTGGGGGAGCGGTACGGAACTGGCCGGTGCACCGCAAAGCTCTCAGTCTGGGTGGCAATCTGTTCGTGAGGGTGGCCCTCGGCATACCCATTCGGGACGCGACCGCCGGGTTCCGGGTTTACCGGCTGAACGCTTTGGACTCGATGCGCCTGCAGGATGTCGCGTCTCAGGGTTACTGTTTTCAGGTCGATCTCACCCTGCGTGCCTACGACGCCCACCTACGGATCGTCGAGGTCCCGATCGAGTTCGTCGAGCGTGAGCACGGAAACTCCAAGATGGGCACCAGCATCGTGACCGAAGCGTTGGCCCGGGTGACTGCGTGGGGAGTGCAACGTCGGGCAGCCCAAGCGCGATCAGGTGTGGGACGGTTGCGTGCACGGGGCGCCGCCCTGAGAGAACCCCGGAAAGGAACATGATGACGACCTCAACCGGCCAGACCGCGGCTGCTGGGCGCAACCCAGGACGGCGACGCGGCCGTTGGATCTTCCTGGTACTGCTCCTCATCCCGCTTCTGGAGATCACGACGATCATCCTCGTCGGGCAAGCGGTCGGGGCGTGGTGGACCTTCGGCGCCCTGATCGCGCTGAGCGTGTTCGGAGCGTGGCTCGTGCATCGTGAAGGCCGCCGGACCTGGGGACGGTTGCGCGAAGCACTTCGCCAGGGTCAGCCACCGGCCAAGGAGCTGACCGACGCCGCCCTGGTGCTCGTGGGGGGAGCGATGCTGCTCACGCCGGGATTCCTGACCGACGCACTGGGCCTGTTCTTCGTGCTTCCGCTCACCCGCCCCGTCACCCGGGTGTGGTTGCAGACCGTCGTGGCGAGCAGGCTCCTGGGAAGTTTCGGGCCGGTCGGAGCGCCGCGCCAAGGGGGCGGGCCACGTCGGACCACTCGGGGAGAGGTCATCGAGGGCGAGGTCATCCCCGAGCAGGGACCACCGCCGCGCGGGGGTCGATCAAGCCTGGAGTCCGACGCCCAGGAGTAAAGATCACCCGAAGGCAACAACGTGCGGCGGCGCCCAACCACTCGGTGGTCGGACACCGCCGTCCGTCGTCAAGAGCGCTGTGGTGCTATGCCGTCCGCTTTCGCGAGGGCTTCTCGCCCCGTCGCTGCCGAAGCAGAGCCAGTCGCTCTTCGAGGAGCTCTTCGAGCTCGGGGATGGAGCGGCGTTCCAGCAACATATCCCAGTGGGTCCGCTGCGGCTTCGTCGCCTTCATCTCCGGCTCGGGGCCATCGTTCAGCTTGGCGATCAAGCCGCAACGGCACTCCCAGATCGATGGGATCTCAGCCTCGACCGAGAACGGCAGCTCGCTGACGTGTCCCTCGGGGCAGGTATAACGGGTGATGATGCGATCACTGAAGGTGACCCCTTCATCACTTTCGAACGACAGCCAACTGAGATTGGTGCCGCGCAAAGACCTTTCAGCCATTGTGCAAACTCCCCTCGTGTCCGTGACACGGTATGAGATGGGCGATACTACGGATAGGAACGCTTCGCAGCGCTGAAGTGTTCCGCACGATCAGACGATTCTGAACGAGCAAGCGCACCAGCAGATGAAAATCAGCGACGGTGGGGATGATCATGTGCCGCAAAGCCAAACTATGATGCTAGCGGCCTCGGCGTTAAAGCGCCATCTCGGTGCTCAGGCGGCCGTCGTGCACCGGATCGTGACGATCACACCACGGCTGGCTGCTCGTTCCCCGCGTCCTGGATCCCTTGGCGCATGTTGACCTTCACCAGCAGGAGCCCACCGACCACGAAGAACGCGATCAAGGCGATGATGGCGAGGCGATAGGAGCCGGTGAGCTGGAAGATCAGGCCGAACGCCAGGGTCCCCATCCAGCTCGTGCCCCGCTCCATAGCCTGGTAGAAGCTGAAGAACTCGGACTCGCGGCCGGCCGGGACCAGTTGGCTGTACATCGACCTCGACAGGGCCTGGGTGCCGCCAAGCACCAGTCCGATGCAGAAGGCGCACACCAACCACACGGCATATGCGCCGGCCGGGACGACGAACGCGAAGGCCACCACCGCGGTCCACATCAGGAGACCACCCAGGACCACGCGTTTGGCACCGAACACGACCGCCAGGCGACCGAAGAGCAAAGCACCCCCGAAGGCCACGAACTGGACCAACAGAATGGTGATGATCAGCTGTCCGGCCTCGAATCCGAGCTCCTCCGAGCCGTAGAGACTCGCCGAATAGATGACGGTTTGTATTCCGTCGTTGAAAAAGAGGTAGGCCAATAGGAACAACAGCGTCTGAGGAAAGAGTCTGATCTCGCGAAAAGTGGTCCGCAACTGCGTGATCGTGCCCGCGAGCCCACCCGCCGACGTCATCACCGGAACGCTGGTGGTGCCGCGAATCCGGCGAAGACCCCATACCGGAATGATCGTGAACGCGGCCCACCACACCCCGGCCGAGAGTAGGCTCAGCCGGATCGCCATCTCGTAGCTCACGCCCACGCTCTCGTGCAACTGGAGGAGCCCCAGGTTGAGGGCGAGCAGGACGCCGCCGCCCAAGTAGCCCAACGCCCATCCACGGGAGGAGACGGCATCGCGATCACTGGGATGAGCGATCCGGACCAGGAGGGCGTCGTAGACGACGATCGAGGAGCCCAGACACAGGTTCGCCACGATGAGCAGAGCCACACCGAGCTGCCAGTTCGACCCACTGAGGAAGAACATGCCCATCGCAGCGGCTGACCCGACCCAGGCGAAACCGCCCATCAATCGGGTGGGCTTCTGGCTGCGGTCAGCTGCGGCACCCACGATGAGGAGGAAGAGGGCGGAGACGATGGTGGCGACGGTGATCGTGTAGGGCGCCAGTGAGCCCACGGCCACCGGGACCCCCAGGATCGAGAGGTCCTCGGTGCAGACCGCTCCCTCAGCAAGATCTGGACAGACGTCAGCGCGAGCCAGAGCGGTGAGGTACGGCGCGATGAGCACCGTGCCGGTCGTGGTCACGTACGCCGAGTTCGCCCAGTCGTACCAGGACCAGGCTCGCTGGTGGGAAGTGGTGCGTTCGCGCTCGACATCGGCGATCTGCACGCCCGGTGCTGCCATGTCAGCAGCGTCCCACATGAGCGTGGTAGAACAGGGGAGTCCCGGGCCGCCGTGGCATCGTCACGGACCCGAGTACGCAGTAAACTGAGCGCACCATTCGACGAGCGAAGGAGTCAGCATGGGTATCGGAGACAAGATCAGCAATGCCGCCCAGGACGCCAAGGGCAAGATCAAAGAAGCCACGGGCGACGCCACCGACAACGAGCAGATGCAGGCCGAGGGCCACGCCGACCAGACCGAGGCCAGCGTCAAGCAGAGTGGCGAACACGTGAAGGACGCCTTCGACGACGTCACGAAGAAGTAGTCAGCGCGCTCTGGCTAGCGCGCTCCCGGGAGCCGCTTGCGCACGGAAGCGATGAACCGCCGCGGCCCCGCGCCGCGGCGGTTCGACGTCTGGGACGCCGTCATCGCACTGGCGCTCCCGCTGGACGTCTCCTGGTGGATCTCTTGGCGCAACGCTTCGCCGCGTCGCTCCTCACGCCGCGCAACGATTTCGCCCTCTGGACTCTCGGGTTCGACGTCAGCCGCAGATATGGTCCCGGCGACGATGTCCACCTGCTCGCTGTAGTACTTCAACATCACGGCCACCGTGGCCACCACGGGGACGGCGAGGAACGCGCCCACGATTCCGAAGAGCGTGCTTCCGGCCACGATCGCGATCAGCACGATTCCCGGGTGAAGGTCCATGGACTTACTCTGCAGGATCGGCAGGAGCACGTTGCCTTCCAGCTGTTGGACCGCCAGGACCAACACGAAGACGATGACGGCCGTGCCGAACCCGTTGGAAACCAGCGCCACCAGGACGGCAAAACCCCCGGCGACGAACGCACCGACCACCGGGATGAACGCACCGAAGAAGGTCAACACCGCCAGGGCGAACGCCAGCGGAACTCCGGCGATCAGTAGGCCGGCCCCGATGAAGGTGGCGTCGATCAGACCGACAAGTGCCTGGGTGCGGATGAACCCACTCACGGTGCTCCACACCCGTTGGCTGAGCTCCACGATGTGCTGACCGGCGTGACGCCCGGACCAGCGGTGCAGGAAGGGGAGGAACCGCGTCCCGTCCTTGAGGAAGAAGAACGTCAGGACCAGGACCAGGAACGTGGTGACGACGACGTTGCCGACCGCCGCCACCCCGGTGAACACGCCGGCTGCGATCTCGCTGGCTCGTCCCTCGAGCGCCGTGCGCGCCTGGTCGCCGAACTCGAGGAGCTGGGAGTTGTCCAGGTTGAGCGGGGGACCGGCCGTCCACTGCTGCAGCTCGGCCAGACCCTCACCCGCAGACTCGACGACCTGCCCACCCTGGTCGATCACCGAGGGGGCAATCCAGGAGAACACGCCGATCAGCGCAGCCAGGGCGACGAGCAGTGTGCTGGCGGCCGCCAGCCCGGCAGGCCAGCCCTTGGACCGGAGGAACCGCGTGGGCGGCCACAGGACGCTGGTCACCAGCAGCGCCATGATCAGGGGGAAGAACGCGACCCACGCTTGAGCGATCAGCCACAGGATGACGGCTGTGGTCGCCACCAGGACGAGGAACCTCACGGCCCAGGCCGTCGACAACTTCACGGATCGTGCAATGACGACTCCACGGTCGATCGATGTCGACACAGGAGTGGAAGACGAGCTCACAGACGGGGTCCCTCACACGAAACGGAGCTGCCCGGACGGGGCAGTGCCCACATCTTGTCATCGCATCCGGGTAGAAGCCGCGCTCAAACCCCGACGGAGACCATGGCCCGCGTGCTGTGGCTGCGCCCAGGCTCGAGAGTTATCGCGTTATCGCCGACGTTCGCCGTCTCCACGCAGACCATCTGCGTCCATTCGTCATCCCCGAAGTCACTCATCCCGGCGGCCCCTCTGGGCCCCGGGTTCCACACCACGACGTTGCCTGCTCCGCTCGACTCCACGGTGATGATGCGACCCAAGGTCGGATCCTCGATCCGGATCGGCCCGGCCGCGTGGTAGATACGGTCCACTTCACCGGCGATGCGCAGAGGCCCTGACTGGGTCGCCTCGACTTTGGCGACCTTGTCGTAGTAGTCCGCCGCATCCAGGCCGTTCAGGCTCACGTCGCGCACGTCGCCGACGTGTAGGTAGGTATGGAGTGCAACCTCGTAGGTGAACGCGTGCGCACTGGTGTTGGTGACCGTATGAGTGACCTCCAATGCGTTTGGGGCGAGGGCAACGTCCATGGCGGAGTCGAACTCGTGCGGGAACAGTTCGTGCGACGTCGCCGTGAGGTCCGTGGAAGACAGAGCCCACGACAGGTGCCCGGGGGACTGGTCCCGCAGGCCCCACGACTGGGTCCGGGCCAATCCGTGACTGGGCTGTCGATCTCCCTCGGGACCGTTGGCGAACCATGGCCAACACACGGGTATGCCGCCGCGGATGGCGCGGTCGGCGACGTACTCCGACCGTTTGCTGACCCAGACGACCGGCACGGCGTGATGGACCCACTGCGTCACGTGCGCGCCGTGGTCGTAGCCGGTCAGTGCACTGTGGTCAGCCTGAATGGTCCGTTCGGTGAATGCAGCCATACCGCCAACCCTAATTCAGCGGACGCTCGCGATAGGGGCCAGACAAGATTTTCACCGGCTCTCAATGTTTACGATCTCTATACCTAGCGGGGCCTCCGTAGACTCAGAACAGGTTTCCGCTATGCTTTTCTTAGATGTGATCCATGCAAGGCCGTAAGAAGTCAGAGCAGTAGTCCGCCGGGCCCTACGGAGGCACAGAACAGTGAGACGAGATCGACCGATTGCGGGGGCGTTCAACGCCCTCGCGCTGTTGGGGTTGGTCTTCGGTGTGCCGATCGCCGTCGCCTGGGGGATCGACCGCCCACTCCCATGGCTCGGAGGACCTCAAGACTCCGTGTGGTCGACTCTGAGCGGGTCGGGGCCCCTGAGTCTGCTGCTGGCGATGGTGTTGGTCGTCCTCGGGACCACCTGGGCGGTCTTCGTGCTTTCGATCCTCAAGGAGCTCATCAGCCGGATGGGCGGTGTCTCCTCGCCGACGGTGCCTGGATTCCAGCTGCCTCAAGCCGTGGCGCGGCACATGGTCGGTAACGCCTCACGTCTGGTCGCGGCAGCTCCGCCCAATGACCCGCTGGATCGACCCCACAGCACGCGCTCGGCGACGCAGCGACGGTTCTCCCTTCCCTCGACGGCTCACGGGCGCGACCGTCTGGAAACTCGTGAGTCGCACACCCTCGAGTCGTCTCAGAGCAGCTACCGCGTCCTCCCGGGAGACTCGCTCTGGTCCATCGCCTCAACCGAGCTGGGCCAGGGGAGCCGTTGGGATGAGATCGCGGGGCTGAACCGGTCACTCCTCGGGGAACGTCCAGGATTCTTGACTCCGGGGCTCGACCTTCTGCTTCCTCCCGTTGCGACGGCCGCTGCGCCGAACCTCCTGGTCGAACGAGAGCATCGGCCGGCTCGCGAGCCCCGCTACCACATCCACAGCGTGCGGGCCGGCGAGACCCTGAGCAGCATCGCCGGAGACTGGTTGGGGGCTACCCACCGCTATACCGAGATCCTCGAGGCCTCCCGAGACATCGTGCAGCCCGGTGGTCGACGCCTCCTGGACTCCAGGGTGCTCACCGTGGGGTGGAAGGTTGCCATTCCTCGCACAGACGTTCTCAGCGAGTCGCCCAGTGAAGAAGCGATCGCGGAAGCGAAGCCGTCGAAAGCCGCAAGGATGCCCACCTTGCAGGCGTCGGGACCCGTCCTCGAACCACTCAGGACACAGGCGCCCGTCCTGAGCCCCGCGACGTGCGCCACCTTCGGGACGGATGACCGCAACCCACACCGCGGTCACTGATTCGCAGGCGCGCAACGGCTACGGCCACAACACCGAAGCCTCCTTGGTGCCCACTCGAATAACGCCGATAATGTACATTATGTCAAGTAACCCCTCTCTCCTGACCGCTATGCGCGCACTGTGCGGTTCCGCACCGTGCGACGGCGCGCACATCGGTCAGGTGATGGGGAGAGTCGAGACGGTGTATGCCGACTGCGGGCCGCTACTCGAAGGGTGAGGGATCGCCGGCACCCACCCGGACGATCTCCGGATAGCCGGCCGAGAAGTCGACGACCGTCGTCGGGTCGGATCCGGTCTCATCGCCGTCGATGACGGCATCGACCAACAGATCCAGCTCTTCCTTGATCTCCCAGCCCATGGCCAACGGTTCGTCCTGGCCCGGCATCAGCAAGGTCGAGGACAGCATCGGCTCTCCCAGCTCGGCGAGCAGCGCCTGGGTGATCCTATGGTCCGGGATGCGCACCCCGATCGTCTTCTTCTTCGGGTGCAGCACCTTCTTCGGGACCTCTGGGGTCGCCGGGAGGATGAACGTGTAAGACCCGGGCGTCGCCGCCTTCACCGCCCGAAACACCGCGTTGTCCAACTGCACGAACTGGCCCATTTGGGCGAAGTCGTGGCAGATCAACGTGAAATGGTGCTTGTCGTCGAGCTTGCGGATGTCGATGATCCGCTGCTTGGCGTCGGCGTTGCCCAGCTGGGCTCCCAGGGCGTAGCAGGCGTCCGTGGGGTAGGCCACCAGTCCCCCGGCGCGCAGGACCTCGGCCACTTGGCCGATCAGCCGGGGTTGCGGATCCTGGGGATGGATGTCGTAGAAACGCGCCATGGTTAAGCCTATTCCGAGGAGTCCTCGACCGTCGCCTCCGACTCTTCGATGCTCCGTCTCGGGGGCAGCGGTGAGAGGTATCCGGCGATGAGGAGCAACAAGCCGACCCCGATGAAGGCGATGATGGCCCCGAGGGTGTCCGAGTCGCGCATGTCGACGACGAAGAGCTTGACCACGACGATCCCGAGGATGCTCACCGCCGCCACCCAGACTCGACGCCAGCCCCGCCTCGTGGCGAGCACCATGGCGGTCAGGGCTATGAGGGTCCACAGAATCGACGTGGCGGCCTGAGCGACATCGGAAGCCCACAACGCATCTGCGGTGTACGCCGTGCCGGTCCAGTGGTGCAAGGTCCGCAGCAGCACTGCCGTGAGCCACACGAAGGTGATCACGCATACCGCGGCCCAGCCGTAGCGACGCGGCACGTGGGTCCAGGCCGTGCGCTGAGACTGCTTCCACCACACGACGAGCGTCGCGAGCACGATGACCTGCGCGACGTCGGCGGGATTCAGGAACGGAACGTACGGCAGCGGGTCGAAGTCGGCGGCTGCCGCGGGAGCAGCGACCAGGGACCACACCACCAGGCCCGTGACCGGCACACCGCTCCCCCAGGTCAGGTACGTCGACCGGTGAGCGCCCCACGGCCAGCCCGGCAGGCGCATGGCTGTCCAGATCATCGGCGTCAGGATGACGATGACACCCAGCACGGGCCAGTCCTCGCTCGCGGCGTCGGTCACCCGCTCGAACAGCCACACGGCTTCCACCGTCAGGAGCCAAGCCAGCAGCCACCACGTGCCGATGTGCAGGGTAGCGAGCAACACCCCAGGCACCGCACGGTGGGACTCCCGGATGCGCAGCAGCAGGTACATCGCCGTGAAGAGCGCCAGCCACGCCCAGCCGAAGCCGTCCGCGAACAGGTGCTCACGACTGATCGACACCAGAGACACGGCGAGCACGGCAAAGGCCAACAGCGCCACGGACACGAACCGCCACTCATCCCAGGCCAACGTCACCTCGAACAGGCCGAGCGCTGCGGTCGTGCCCGCGACGAACACGATGACCAGGACCCCCACCAGCGGCCCGTCGGCATAAACGACTACCTCGGCGATTCCGTTGCCCAGCCACCAGGCCAGACCCCATGCCGCCAACGTCCACGACGCCACCCGCCATACGGCGGCGTAACCCAATCGAAGCACCGCATTGCGGATCAACCAGCTTGAGATGAGTCCGGCCGCTGCCAAGAGCACTCCCCCGAGGAAGACCGCGTTGGCGACCGCGATGGCATCCCCCCTCTCTAACAGCCCCACCGGTAGATAGAGCACTCCGGCCAGGGACTGCAGGGCGAGGGCGAAGATGACCGTCAGGCGTGAACGCTGGTTCAACGCGACCCACAGGACGGCGGCCCCTTCGATAGCCCAAGCGGTCGCGACCCACTCCCCGTCGAACGCGAAGGGGATCGACAGCGAAGCGAACACCAAGGCCAACGCGAGGAAGGTACGACTCAGGAGCAGGTAGGCCGGGCCGCCGAGCGTGAGACACCGTTGCCGCAACCCTGCGTAGAAGACCCCCAGGGCGAGGGCAGAGATCGCTAGACCGTATTCGGTGTCGGCGACCAAGCCTGCCTGCAGGCCGAAGGCCACCAGCGGAACCCCGAAGATCAGGGTCGGATCGACCAGACCTCGCAGACGAGGAGGTTGTCTGCTCGCGTAGAGCACCGCGATAGCGACGTAGAACAGGAAGAAGATGACCAGGAAGAACTGGGTCGAGGCACGGTCCTGGGAGGTGTAGGACAACACACCCCAGACGGTGGCGATCACAAACGTGAACAGGAAACCGAGCAGGTTCAAGGCCCGCCACGCTCGGAACCAGGCCACCGCCACGATGCCGACGTTGAGCACGAGGTAGTAGCTGAACAGGCCGATGTGGCTGCCTTCGCCGGCGGAGGTCAGCAGGGGGGCCAGGAACCCGCCGATCACGGCCACGACCATCAGGGTCGAGCTGTTCTGCAACACCGCGAGAGCAGAGCCCAGCAGGACCATGACCACCAGCAGCGGGAGGCTGATCCCGGCCGGGAGGACCTCGTAGAGCTGCAAGGCGGCGAAGACGGTGATGTAGGTGATGCCCAGGCCGCCGCCCTGCAGGATCAGCCCGTAGACCCGGCGACGACGGCGCAACAGCCAACCGGTCACCAGCAGGGCCACGCCGAGGACGGCGACCCCCGCCAGACGCAGTTCGATCGGCAGGTCGAAGGCACCTTGGGCGTTGGCGTACTGCAGCAGGAAGGCGACACCGAAGAACAACACGATGACTCCGACCCGGACGACCAGGTTGCCACCGGTGAAGTAGCCCACGACACGAGAGGTCACCGAGTCGATGAACCCGGGTCCAGGGGGTCGCTCGGGCGAGGGTTGCTCCCCCGGACCCGAAACCCGCTCGGGCATGGGCTCGTTGGGCGCACGAAGTCTGGGAGACGTTTGCGGTGGGGCGTACCCGCTGGGGGAAGGGGGTGGCGCCCACGGCTGAGCCGGGTTCGGCGACGGGCTGGGCGCCGGTTCGACGGAGACCGACGAAGAAGGTGGCGCGGCGTAGCGCTGGGTAGCGCTTTGGGCCTCATCCGGCAGCGGACGCAGGGACGCAAGATCGTTGACCTGCTGCTGCAACGTGGACACCGCACGGCCCAGTCGGCGGATCCGCAGCAGCGCCGCCAGCAGGACCAGCGCGAGCAGCGCGAGCAGCGCTACGAAAAGCCCCATCCCACCCCCCTTCCTAGCTCGCGGTCAGCGTGCTGGAAACCTACCCCAGCCGGGGCACAGGGTGGCTCAACCCACTACGAAGCAACCTGTCGCGCCGAGTCGGGGCCGTGCTGGGTGGCTTCGATCAGGGCACTGATGAACGCCGGCAGGTCATCGGGGTTGCGGCTGGTGATCAGGTTGCCGTCCACGACCACCTGCTCGTCGACCCACTCGGCACCGGCGTTGCGCAGGTCCGTGGCCAGGCTCGGGTAGGAGGTCAGCCGGACGCCGTCGACCACTTTGGCCTCGATCAGGGTCCACGGTGCATGACAGATGGCCGCCACCGGCTTGCCACTGGCTACGAAGTCCGCGATGAACGACACCGCAGCCTCGTCGGTACGAAGGGCATCCGGGTTCGCCACTCCCCCCGGCAGCACCAGGGCGTCGTAGTCCTGCACCGACACATCAGCCACCGCGTGGTCCACCGCGATCTCCTCGGCCTTGTCGAGGTGGTCGAAGGTCTGGACCGTCCCCGTCTCCGGGCTCAGCACGTGGGCGGTCATCCCAGCGTCCGTCACGGCGTCGCGCGGCTGGGTCAGCTCGACACGCTCGATCCCTTCGGAGGCGACCAGGAAGGCGATGCTCTTGCTGCTACGGGTCGTGTTGGTCGTGTTCTCAGTCATGCTCTCCAGCGTGAACGCCATGGGGTGCCTGCGCAACCGGAGCCATCAGCGCGACACTCGACATACTCCGGCGGCTGCTCACCGAGTTCCAGTGCTCCTCCCACGCTTCACGCGTGATGTGCGCCGAGCCCCAGTGGTCTTCGAAGGCCACGTTGTGAAGACCTCGAAGGGCCTCACTCTGCCCCTCCTCCGGGACGGTGATCTCGACCTCTGGCGTGGGGATCGCGGCCACCGGCGGTCCTGGGACCGCTCGCTTCATCTGGTTGAAGGAGCGGACGACCGCGTAGCCGCGGTGCTCGAGAAGGGGTCGAACGCTGGCGCCCTGACCTGCCCGAAGCCGATCAAGCTCTCACCGTGCCATACCGCGACGGTGTCCCGCTCCCGGTCGAGCCCGTGCTCAACATGCACCCTCGCTGGGAGGGCCGGGACGGGAGTACAACGCGAAGGTCCGGTCGACCCGGAAACCCAGTTGCTCGTACAGTCGGGTCGCGCCTGTAGGACTGGCCGAGTCCACCCCGAGGTCGACCACGTCGTAGTCGCCACTGCGCGCGGCGAGGTCCAGGGTGCGGGCCAGGCAGGCACCCGCCAAACCTTGGTGCCGGGCCGACGGAGCAGTGCCGACAGCATCGATGTACAGCTCACGTCGAACCCACTGGGTGGCCCAGACGTAGGACAGGGGTTCGCCGTCGGCATCCACGGCGACAGTGGAGAACTGCCGACGGTGAGTGCGCGACTCCTGGGACTCCTTCCACGCTTGCTCGGTCCGAATGCCGGACCCCCAGTGATCCTCGAAGGCCAGGTTGTGCAGCCCGCGTAGTCGCTCGGACATCGACGCGGTCGGAGTATGGAGGGTGACTCCCTCAGGAACCCCTGGACGGTGGGGGACAGGACCGCTGGCGACGGGTCGCACCATGTGTGCGAAGTAGCGGGCCACGTCGTAGCCACGCCGGGTCAGGAGACCTCGGACGCAGGCCCCGGGCACTCCGCCGTCGGCATACAGGGTGATCGGTTGGTCCGGGTGCCGTTGGGCCGCCAGGGCCAGACCCCGGGACTCCTGGACCTCGAGCAGGGTGCGCCCGAGTCCGTGACCGCGGTGGTCCGGGTGGATCCCTCCGAAGAGGTAGGACCGGGCCACTCCTTCGTGGCTCAGCGCCTCGGGGACGAGCACCCGGCCCAGACCGACCATCTGCTCCCCCGACCAGATTCCCCAGGAGTCCAGCGCGCTGTCGAAGCTCGACGAACCCAGGTCTTCCAGCAGGTCATCGACCTCGAGGAACTCGTCGGTGTCGTCGACGCGGGCGAGCACGTTGTGCAACTCGGCCCATTCCCGAGCGGTCTCGGCGCTCAGTTGCCCCCAGCGGTAGGCGGTCCTGGTCTCGTTCATACCGCCATTCTGGACCGACGGGTCACGCCGTACCACCCAATTCCCAGCGTCACAACGACCAGGCCGTTGGCCACGGACTCCCAGGGCAAGGAGCCCACCAGGACGAGGCAACCCGCCAGGCCGACGACTGGCACGATGCGCTGCCACCGTTGCTGCCCCCGCACCGTCCACGCGCTGGCGTTGGCAACGGCGTAGTACAGCAGCACCCCGAAGCTGGAGAAGCCGATCGCACCCCGCAGGTCGACCAACAGCACCAGCACGAGCACGATGGCCGCCACCGCGATCTCGGCGCGCTGCGGTAGGGCGTGCGGGCCCCCCGTGAGGGACAGCGGGCCGGGCAGATGGGCGTCCCGCGCCATCGCCACCGTGGTGCGGGAGATCCCCAACAGCATGTTTAACAGCGCGCCCGCCGCCGCAGCAGCGGCCGCGACTCGCACGACCCACACCCAGTCGTTCCCCCACACCACCTCGGCGACGGCGGCGATCGGTGCCGTGCTGTTCGCCGTCCCGTCGCTGCCGAGGACGCCGATGACGACCAAACCTAGGCCCGCATAGAGCGCGAGCACCAGCACGAAGGTGATCCCGATGGCCTGACCTATCGTGCGCTCGGGATCGTGGACCTCCTCCCCCAGCGTGGCGATCCGGGCGTACCCCGCGAAGGCAAAGAAGAGGAGTCCCGCCGCCTGCAGGACCCCGTAGGCCGAGGTATCCACGGCAGACACCAAACCGGCGCTCAGATCGAACACGGGCTCGCCGCGAGCCGAGGCCAGTGCCACACCGCACCCCAGACCGATGACGACCGCCAGCACCACCGACACGACGGCGGTCGAGATGCGAGCCGAGCGCTGCAGACCCGACAGGTTGGCGGCGGTCAGCGCCAGCACGGACGCCACCGCCACGAACCGTTGGTGTCCTGGCGCGACGTAAGCGCCCAGGGTGAGGGCCATGGCAACGCAGGAGGCGCTCTTCCCGACGATGAAACACCACCCGGCCAGGAAGCCCGGCAGGGGGCCGAGCCGCTCGGTGCCGTAGACGTAGGTGCCACCGGCCGCGGGATACCGAGCGGCCAACATTGCCGAGGAGTAGGCATTGCAGGCTGCTACAACCGCCACGATCACGAGGCTGAGGAGCATCAAGGACCCGGCCGACTCCGCGGCGGGGGCCCACACGACGAACATGCCGGCACCCATCATCGAGCCCATCCCGATGACCACGGCATCCCGCCGGGTCAACGTCCGGCGCAGCGAATCCGCGGGACCGCTGGGCCTCGACATGGGTCCACCCTTCCATCCCCAGGTGACCAGAAGATGACGGGGAGGCCGACGTCGCCTGCACTATCGGGGGTAGTGAGACTTCGCTAGGGTCTCTCGAATGGACTTCGACAAAGACGGTCAACCGCTGATCCCCTCCGGTCGCCTCATCCTGGTACGCCACGGCGAGACCGAATGGTCACGCTCTGGCCAGCACACCGGGCTGACCGACCTCCCGCTGCTCCCCGAAGGCGAGGATGCCGCCAAAGAGGTGCGCCCCGTGCTGGAGGAGTTCAACTTCGTGCACGTCCGGTGCTCACCCCTGCAGCGGGCCCAGCGCACGGCAGAACTCGTCGGGTTGAAGCCCGACGTCATCGACAAGAACCTGCTCGAGTGGGACTACGGCGGCTACGAGGGCGTCACCACCAAAGAGATCCGTGAGCGGACGGGCTACCTGTGGAGCGTCTTCGAGCACGGCGTCATCCCCGGCGATACGCCCGGTGAGACCGTCGAAGAGGTGGCCGGCCGCGCCAGCCGCGTGCTGGAGGAGATCTACCCGCACCTCCACCACGGTGACGTGGCCCTGGTCGGGCACGGTCACTGCCTTCGCATCCTCGCCGGGGTCTACCTGCGGCAGAACCCACGGTGGGGCCGCCGCGTGACGTTCGAAACCGGGAAGGTGGCCGTGCTCGGCCACCACCACGAGGACCCCGTCATCGAGGCGTGGAACCGCCGCCGCTGACCGTGTCGACGTCGGGGATCGGCCATGTGTGCACCGGCTGGTTCTCCTCCATGTGCTCCACGTAGTGGCCGAACATCAGGTGCAGCGCCTCGTTGCGGCTGTGTCCGGCCGCTTCGTACTTCTCGGTGACCTCGACCTGCCAGCTGGCTCCGTTCTGGTGCGCGGAGCAACGCCCCTCGATGACCGAGAGGTAGTGCTCGCGGACCTGTCGGCGTAGGCCCAGCGCGGCCAAGCCTTCGTTGGCCTCCTCCAGAAGGTGGTCGGCGATGAGCTCGGTCGCGCCGATCTTGCCCAGTCCCGGCCAGGTCAGGTTGGCCTCGATGCCGTGTTTGGATGCGTCGAAGAAGTTCTTCTCCGCGTCGAGGAAGGGCATCTTGGTCCAGATCGGGCGGCCACTGGAGGTGAGTTTCTCCAAAAGTCCGTAGTAGAAGCAGGCGTTGGCCACCATGTCGATCGCGCTCGGCCCGGCGGCCAGGACTCTGTTCTCCACCCGCAGGTGCGGCACACCCTGGGAGTTGTCGTAGATCGGCCGGTTCCAGCGCCATACGGTGCCGTTGTGCAGCCGTAGCTCGTGGAGCTCCGGGGCCGAGCCTTCCTGCAGCACGCGCACAGGATCCTCGTCGCTGACCTCGGGCAGAAGCGCGGGGAAGCAGTTCACGTTCTCCTCGAACAGATCGAAGATCGACGTGATCCAGTTCCGGCCGAAGTAGGCCCGGGGCCGCACCCCCTGGTGCTTCAGCTCCTCGCTACGGGTATCGGTCATCTGCGAGAAGAGCGGCACCCGGGTCTCGGCCCACAACCTCTTGCCGAAGAGGTATGGGGAGTTCGCGCCGATCGCGATCTGCAGTCCGGCGATGGCCGAGGCCGCGTTCCAGTACATCGGGAAGTCCTGGGGGGTGACCTGCTGGTGCAACTGCACGGAGGTGCACCCGGACAGCGGGCCGATGGTCTGGAAGTACTGCACCACCTGCTCACCGGTAGGGCCCTCGATGTCGAGCTGCATGCCCTCGCCACGTTCGTTCAGCACCGAGTCGTTGAGCGCGGTGTAGCGCACCCCGAGACTCAGCCAGTCACCGTCGAAGATCTCCGGCTGCAAGGTCGGGATGATGCCGGTAGCGATCACCCGGGCGCCATGCTCGCGGGCCGCGTCCCCGGCCTGTCGTAGGGACTGTTCGAGCCACCGCTCCAGCCGCACGGCCTGGTCGCCGGCCATGGGCCGCGGCGGGACGTTGATCTCGATGTTGTACCGGCCTACTTCGGACTGGAAGTCACCGTCATGGAGGTCCTTGAGGACGGCGTCGTTGACCAGTGCCGGGTCCAACTGGTCGTCCACCAGACTCAGCTCGATCTCCAGACCCATCTGCGGTCTGGTGAAGTCGAACCGGCTCTCCTCCAGCATCTTCTCGAAGACGTCGAGGTCCAACAGGACCTTCTGTCGGAAGTTGACGCGCTGCTCGCGAGTGAACGCTGCGGAACTGACCTCTGCACCCATGCGCTGACCTAACCACACTGCGTGGCCGCGGGCCAGTGTTTGTGGCCCTACTCGGCGAGGTCTTCCAGTGGGGGGCAACTGCACTGCAGGTTGCGGTCTCCCCAGGCGCCGTCGACCCGACGCACCGGAGGCCAGTACTTGCTGGCCGGATCGACCGTCCCCGGGTAGGCCGCGGTCTTGCGGTCGTAGTCGTGCTCCCAGGCTCCCGCCAGCGACCACGCCGTATGGGGAGCTCCGCGCAGCACACTGGCCTCCACCCCTCCGTCGGCCACCGCGTCAACCTCGGCGCGGATCGCGATCATCGCGTCGCAGAAGCGGTCGATCTCGGCGAGGTCCTCGCTCTCGGTCGGCTCGACCATGAGGGTGCCCGCCACCGGGAAGGACATGGTCGGCGCGTGGAAGCCGTAGTCGATCAGCCGCTTGGCCACGTCGTCGACGGTGACTCCGGTCTGCTTCGTCAGGGGCCGGACGTCCAGGATGCATTCGTGGGCCACGAGGCCGTCAGCCCCGGTGAACAGGATCGGGTAATGCTCACGCAGACGATGCGCGATGTAGTTGGCTGAGAGCACGGCCACCTGAGCGGACTTGGTCAGTCCCGCCCCACCCATGAGCCGGACGTAGGCCCAAGAGATCGGCAGGATGCCGGCCGATCCGAACGGTGCGGCGGAGATGGCGCCCACCCCGTGGTCCGGGCCGGCGGTGGAGTCCAGCGGATGGTTGGGCAGGTGCGGTGCCAGGTGGGCACGCACGGCGACCGGACCGACTCCCGGCCCTCCGCCCCCATGGGGGATGCAGAAGGTCTTGTGGAGGTTGAGGTGGCTGACGTCCCCGCCGAACTGGCCGGGCTTGGCCAACCCCATCAAGGCGTTCAGGTTCGCTCCGTCGACGTAGACCTGTCCCCCGGCCTCGTGCACCTGGTCGCAGACCTGGGCGATGGTCGCCTCGAAAACCCCGTGGGTCGAGGGGTAGGTCACCATCAGCGCAGCGAGCTGGTCACCGTGGGCTTCGATCTTCGCGGACAGGTCGTCCAGGTCGACGTCGCCCTCGGCCAACGTCTTGACCACGACGACCTTCATTCCGGCCATCACCGCGCTGGCGGCGTTCGTGCCGTGGGCGCTGTCGGGGATCAGGCAGATCGTGCGCTGCTCATCTCCGTTGGCGCGGTGGTAGCCCCGGATGGCCAGCAGTCCCGCGAACTCGCCCTGCGATCCGGCGTTGGGCTGCAGACTCACGGAGTCGTATCCGGTGACCTCGCACATCCACATACTCAGCTGGTCGATCAGCTCGTGGTAACCCATGCTCTGGTTGGCGGGGGCGAAGGGGTGGATCGCTGCGAACTCGGGCCAGGTGATGCTCTCCATCTCCGTGGTGCCGTTGAGCTTCATCGTGCACGAGCCCAGCGGGATCATGCCCCGATCCAGAGCGAAGTCCTTGTCCGCGAGGGTGCGCATGTAGCGCAGCATCGAGGTCTCGCTGCGGTACCGGTGGAACACCGGGTGCTCCAGGTATGCCGAGGTGCGCCGATGCAGCGGTGCCCACTCGACGTCCGCTGGCTCGCGCGAACCGGCCTGAGGCGGCTCGACGGCGAAGGCGTCGCACACGATGGCCAAGTGCTCGGGGATCGTCGTCTCGTCGGTGCTCAACAGGACGGTGTCCTCGTCGCGGCACCACAGGTTGACCCCGCGCCCTTCCGCTCGCTGCACGATTCGGCGTGCTCGCCCCGTGGCGGTGACCGTGATGGTGTCGAAGAAGTCCTGGTCCGCGACGCCGTAGCCCCCCGCCCGCAGCGCATCGGCCAGCACGTGGGCTCGGTGGTAGGCGCGGAGGGCGTTGGCCTTGATGCCTTCGGGGCCGTGCCACACGGCATACATGCTGGCCATGACCGCGAGCAGCACCTGGGCGGTGCAGATGTTGGAGGTGGCCTTCTCGCGCCGGATGTGCTGCTCACGGGTCTGGAGGGCCAACCGGTAGGCGGGAGCGCCATCGACGTCTTTGCTCACACCGACGAGGCGGCCCGGGAGCATCCGTTCCAGCCCTTTCCGCACGCTCATGTAGCCGGCGTGGGGCCCACCGAAGGCCATGGGCACGCCGAAGCGCTGTGCGGATCCGACAGCGATGTCGGCCCCCCACTCCCCCGGCGGAGCCAGCAGACTCAAAGCCAGCAGGTCGCACGCGGCGCTGACCAGGGCACCGACCTCGTGGGCTGCGTCGGTCAGGGCTCGGAAGTCTCGGATGACGCCGTCGGCCCCCGGATACTGCACGATCACCCCGAAGACAGCCCGGCCGTCGCACAGATCGCTCAGGGACTGGGCGTCCGTGATGTCGATCAGGTCGGCCCGGACGATGTCGATGCCGACCGGAGTGGCACGCGTCTTCAGAACCGCGTGGGTCTGCGGGAGCAGGTGCTCGTCAACCACGAGGACCGCGTCTTTGGCAACCTTGCTCCCGCGCCGCATGACGGTCATGGCCTCGGCGGCCGCCGTGGCCTCATCCAGCAGGGAAGCTCCGGACGTCTCCAACGCGGTGAGGTCGGAGCACATGGTCTGGAAGTTGAGCAGCGCCTCGAGGCGACCCTGCGAGATCTCCGCCTGGTAGGGGGTGTAGGCCGTGTACCACGCGGGGTTCTTCAGCAGGTTGCGCCGGACCACCGGCGGCGTAGCGGTGTTGTAGTACCCCAAGCCGATCATCGATGTCAGGACGGTGTTCCGGGCCCCGAGGTCGCGCAACTCCTGGGAGACCGCGCCTTCGCTCGGGGCGGCTTCGATGTCGAGGGGGCTGTCACTGCGGATGTCGGCGGGCACGGCCCTGGAGATCAGGTCCTCCAGGCTCGCGTACCCCAGGACCGAGATCATCGTGTCGACGTCGGCGTCACGTGGGCCGATGTGACGGGACACGAACTCGGCCGTGGTTTCTCCCACCGAGGGTGATTCGGTGGCGCTAACGGTGCGGTGCTGGTTCATGAGGCTCCTTCGCGGTCCAGGCGATGCCTCCCCCTCTGTCGGAGGAGGGATCGGTCGACCCTTCCTGTGCCCTTCAGAGTTGCCTCACCCGTGCGGTCCTGGACGCCTGAGAGCTTGCTGGGGAGTGTGCCCCTTCGGCGCCTCGACCCAATCGCGCAGGAAGAGGACTCTCCCGCACGGCGTCATCGGCGCTCTTACGGTAGCAGGATCGGGCTCTGGTCTCAGCCGGTGGTGCGGGCTGCCCGGCGCATCGACAGCTCGTCGTCCGCAGCCGGCCCAGGGCCGACTCCGCGCTCCCGCGGCAGCTCGGCGAGCTGTCCTTCCACCTCGCGCCACACACTGCCCACGGCGATGCCGAACACCCCCTGCCCCCCGCGCACAAGGTCGATGACCTCATCGTCAGAGGTACAGGCGTAGACGGTGGCGCCGTCACTCATCAACGTGATGTTGGCCAGGTCCTCCACGCCTCCCTCGCGCAGCTGCGCGACGGCCACCCGAATCTGTTGTAACGAGACACCGGTGTCCAACAGGCGTTTGATGATCTTCAGAACGAGGATGTCCCGGAAACTGTAGAGCCGCTGCGTCCCGGATCCGCTGGGGTTGCGCACCGAGGGCTCCAGCAGCCCGGTGCGGGCCCAGTAGTCCAGCTGACGGTAGGTCACTCCCGCCGCGCCGCATGCCGTGGGGCCGCGGTAGCCGCTGCCGTCGTCGGAGGAGAACGAGTCGTGCCGGAACAGCACTCCCTGGGTTGGTCCGAGGTCGGATGGGCCAGGCACCTGCGCTCCCGCAACCACGGCGTCCTCCACTTTCGCTTGCTCGGCTTCCTCCGGACGCTTTGCGCACGCGATGCGGTGGAACGTTATTTGACACGGTAAGGCGCGGGGGGTCAGTGGTCAACGACGACGCGCCGAGTTGCCCTGCTAGGACTCGCCGCCCTGCTCATGGGGTCCGTCGGCCGCGTCGTCCGGGCTGTCCGCGTCCGGCGCTGCTTCCTCGTCGGCGTCCGGGCCCATGCCCTCGAAGTCCTCCGGGGTCACGGTGTCGAGGAACTCCTTGAAGCGCTCGACCTCATCCTCATCTTCGATCGCCATGGTGATGCCGGCCAGGTCGAGCAGGTCCTCCGCCGCCCAGATCGGCGTCGATGCGCGCAGCGCCAACGCGATAGCGTCCGAAGGTCTGGCTTCGATGATGCGCTGGCCGTCGTCGAAGACGAGGCTGGCGTAGAAGATGCCGTCGCGCATCGCGGTGATGTGGACCTGCTCCAGATGGTGGCCCAGGTCGGCGATCATCGTCACCATGAGGTCGTGGGTCAGGGGCCGCGGGGGCTCCACGCCTTGCTGGGCGTAGGCGATAGCGGTCGCTTCGGGGGCACCGATCCAGATCGGCAGGTAGCGCTGTCCGTCACGTTCGCGCAGAAGCACAATGGGGCTGTTGGTGGGCATCTCTACCCGCACCCCGAGGACGTCCAGTTCTTTCACACTCTCTACCGTACCCGCCGAAGAGTCGTCTGGCGTGGGACCCCCGCCGGCTAGCGGGAGGTACTCAGCCCGGCGCGCACCAGCGCGGTATGCAGAGCCAGGCTTCGGGCCACGATGTCGGACTGGACCTCCTCGGGGTCCACCCCGCCTGCGCCTCTGGCCCGTCGGCGGCGGATGGGCTCCAGAATCTGCTCGGCCAGCCCGATCTCCCGGTCTGCTGCCACGCGGAACAACCGCAGATGCCGAGCTTCGACCCCGTATGCCGACAGCGCAGCGGCCTGGCGAGCCACCTCGATGTCTTCCAGACTGTGCCGTCCCGCTGCGTCCACCCTGAGCAGTCCGAAGGACTTCAGGGCGTTGTAGGTCGCCAGGTCCAGCCCGGTGCTCTCGCGCAGGTCGGCCGGACTCACTCGGGCGGAGCGGCGACGAATGGGGCGCGCCGGCTCCGGATCGGCGGCCGCCGTCTCACCGGGGGGTGGGGTGGTCGGGGAAGCGTCCGACGCCGCGGCGGGCTGCGTGGGCACAGCAGTCCCGGCACGGTCCAGCTGGTCGAGGTGCTCCCGGATGACCCGGAGCGGCCAGAACTTGTCGCGCTGTGCTGACAGGATGAAACGAAGACGGTCCACGTCTTCGGGAAGGAAGAGCCGGGTGCCGCTCTCGCTGCGCTCGGGGGTGACCAGGCCCTGGGCCTCCAGGAAGCGAATCTTGGAGACACTGACCCCGATGAACTCGGTGGTCAGGACGTCCACGACCCTGCCGATCGGCCATCCCTGATCGCTGCCCGGGATGCCCTGCGGGCTCACTGCCGCCCGAGGTAGTACATCAACCGGAACTTGCCGATCTGCACTTCGTCACCAGCCTGCAACAACGTCTCGTCGATGCGTTCGCGGTTCACGTAGGAACCGTTCAGCGACCCCACGTCCCGCAGGCGATAGCCCTGCTCGTCCCGGACGAAGACGGCATGGCGACGCGAGACCGTGACGTCGTCGAGGAAGATGTCGCTCTCCGGGTGTCTACCGGATCCGACCTCTTCGTCGTCGAGGAGGAAGCGCGCCCCGGTGTTGGGACCCCGCAGCACCATCAGCAAGGCAGTCCCGGGACGCAACGAGTCGACTGTGGCCTGGTCCTCGGCCGACAGCCGGGGAGCGTCTTCCTCGAAGGAGTACTCGGTGGCGGGCACATCCACACCGTGCGGAATCCGAGCCGTGGTCGGGTCAGCTCCGAAGGCGTGGTGCTCTCGTTCTCTCTCACTCACGCGAGCACCTCCTCTACGTTGATCGATCATGATCGTGTCCGGTTCATCTGCGCTCTGAGCCATACCCTAGCCCAGCAGGGTCCCTCAGTTGACGTGCTCCCGATAGGCCTCGACGTCCATCAGGTCCCCGAGCGCAGACGCGTCGGCGATCCTCATCTCGTACATCCAGCCCTGCTCGTACGGATCCGTATTGATGATCTCAGGGGTCTGGTCCAGTGCGTCGTTGACGGCCGTGATCTCGCCGCTGAGCGGTGCATAGAGGTCACTCACCGACTTGGTGGACTCGACCTCACCGACCGCCTCTCCCTTGGCCAGCGTGTCCCCCACCGTCGGCAGGCTGACGTACACGACATCACCGAGGGCGTCCTGGGCGTAGGCGGTGATGCCGACCCGCACGATGCCTTCGCCACGTTCACGGACCCACTCGTGGTCCGTGCTGTAGAGCACGTTGTCTGGATATTCGAGCTCACTCATGCGTCTCCTCGACGAGTCCGGTCCCGATGATGGCCAACGGGGCGTGGGTTGAACGTACCTGCCGCAAGCCCTACGGCACGGGCTGAGCGTAGGTGGGTGAGGTCGGGGTATGCAACGCATCCACCGTGATGTCCGGACTCTCCTGGACGTCGACGGTGCCGCCGTTGCGACGAACGTTGTCGGTGAAGCCGCCGGGGATCGCCAGGGCCCCCGCCAAGGTGTGGGAGTCGCCGATGGCCAACACCCGGTACGGCTCCTCCACCGTGGTGCCGTCGACGGTCAACGTGTCGCGACGGGCCTCCACCCAGGTGCTCGCCACCACGCGGACGTCCCCGATCTGGATGGCCTCGGCGCCACCGTCGCGGAGCTCCTGGATCATGTCGATGATCGCGGTCGTGGTGAGCTCACGGTCCGGGTCGCGCACGAGGACTTCGATGCCGGGCCCTGAGACGGCCACTGTCCCAGCCAGGATCTGGTAGCTGTCCAGCCGACTCTGGGCCGCCTCAGCAGCGGCCACCTCGTCCTGTCCTCCGGCGAGGCGGTCGCGGTCCCGTTCCAGCTGTTGGACCTCCTGGCGCAGGCTGTCGGCTCGCCCCGTGACGTCGTCGAGCAGCGCGATGAGGTCATCTTCGGGCAGATCCGTCAGGTCCCCCGCCTGCGTGCTCTGCACCTGCGCCACCAGAGCCAGCCCGAGCAAGAGGGTGATGGCAGCGGCCAGCAGGTTTCCACGGCTCAGGCGAGGTCCGCTGATCCGCCCCAGGCGACGCCACGCCGCACCCCTCGACCGCTGGGTGGAGCGCACGAACCGTCGTCGGGAGTGGTGGTCCGAGACGGGCGGCCGACCGGAGCCATCCGGTGGCTCCTCCGGCCCCTGGTGTGGCACCTCTGAGGACGGTCCCACCTAGGCCCCAAGAAGGTGGCGCCGGATCGCCGCCACGTTGGAGAAGATACGCAGGCCGAGCACTACGACCACACCCGTAGACAGCTGCGCTCCCACGCCGAGCTGGATGCCCAGGAAGACGATGACCGCGGCCACCACAACGTTCGAGGCGATCGAGATGACGAAGATCCTGTCGTTGAAGACTCCCTCCAACGCCGCTCGCACACCACCGACGACGGCGTCCAAGGCCGCGATGACGGCGATGGCGAGGTAGGGCTCCAGCCACAACGGCACTTCGGGTTGGAGGAGGAGCCCGAGGACCACCCCGATCGCCAGTCCGAGCACCGGTATCACTGGTCGTCCTCCTGTGTGTCGACGGTGGCCACCCGCGTCGTCAGCCGTTCCGCGGCGGGAGCCTCGATGTCGGTCCCGCGCTCCCACTCCATCACAATTCCGTACTGCGCCGTCAGATCGTCGAAGTAGGTGCCGGTGGCGCCGTCGCTCAGCTCGGCCTCGAGCGCGTCCGGGTCTCCGATCACGCTGATCTCGTACGGCGGACTCAAACCACGGAAGTCGACGATGATCGCTTCGCCCGCGAACCGGATGGAGGAGATCGACGTGAGCCGGTGACCGTTGATGCTGATCGCTTCGGCACCGACCGACCAGAGTCCGTTGACGGCGGTCTGCAGGTCCGAGGCCAGAACGCGGTCGGAGTTGAACCCCGGCTCGGTAATCGGCTCCAGGTCGCCGCTCGGGGCGTCGTCGAGGGTCAGCAGCACCCCTGAGCCCACGAGGGCGTTCGCCCCCGCCAACAGTCCCGCCTGGTCGATCCGGGAGGCCACGTCCGAGCCCAGCCCGTTGGACGCGTCCGCTTCCAGCCCCGCGATCTGGGTGCGCAGGCCCTCGATCTGGGCGGCGTAGTCATCACCAACTGCTCCGGCCCCGTCCACTCGTTCCGCCAGCTCGGCCCGCTCGGACGCGTCCTGCGGATCGGGGGCACGCAGCGACAGGGCGGCCGTGCTCATCAGGAATCCCAGCAACAGGACGGTCACGATGAGCAGCGGACTGTACGACGGCGTCGGACCTTTCAGTCCGGACTCGCTACGCGTCAGGGCGGCGGTGCGGTAGCCGGGGTCGACGGGACGGTCCAGGACCTCCTGCAGCAACGCCATCGACGCCGCCGGGTCCGCGTTCGGAGCCGCAGGCGGGCGCCGGAAGATCTTCATCGCAGGACCGCCTGCCACTGCCGGCGGCGTTGACGCACCATGTCCCCCACCTGGACGGCGTAGATTCCCGCCGCCAGCCAGTACAGACCAGTTCCCCACCACACGAAAGCCCAGCCTAAGGGCTGGGCGACGGTCCCGATGACCGAATCCTGCTGGGCCAACAGCAGCAGAGGGAAAGCGTAGAGCAGGTTGAAGGTGGCGGCTTTGCCGACGAAGTGCACCGGTGGTGCCGGAAGACGGTAGGAGCGCGCCACCGGGTACATTCCGGCCGTGAAGGCGTCGCGGGCCACCAGGAGCAGCACGAACCACCACGGGATGACGTCCCGCACCCCGAAGCCCAGCAGGGTGGAAGCGATGTACAGGCGGTCGGCGATAGGGTCGAGATAAGCCCCCACCTTGGACACCAGACCGTAGTGCCGGGCGATCTTGCCGTCGAGATAGTCGCTGATCCCGGACAGCATCAGCACCAGGATGGCCCATCCGTCGGCTTCTATCAGGAGTAGCCAGAGGAATACTGGCACCCCGACCAGCCGGAACCCCGAGATGATGTTGGGCACGGTGAACCACTCGTGCTTGCGCGGCATGATCTGGGGGACGCGCTCGTACTCCCGCCGCGCGCCGCTCCGCTCCGCCTCCCCGTCCACTGCTACAGGATATGCCGGGCGACGTCGCGCGTGGCCCCGACCGGCCCGGAAGGCGCACCCAGGCGCACGCGATGTCACGGCGCCGAAGTACTGAACGCGGAACGGCCAGACCCTTCGCGGGTCCGGCCGTTACGTGTATGTCGGGATGACAGGATTTGAACCTGCGACCCCCTGACCCCCAGTCAGGTGCGCTACCAAGCTGCGCCACATCCCGAGGCCTCCGAGGAAGCGAACAGAACCGTATCTCATCTGTGAAGCTGCCTACGAATCCGCCAACGGGCGAGGCTCACCGGCGCCGTTTTTCGCGTACGCGCACCGAAATCTCGATCGGTGAGCCAGCGAAGCCGTACTCCTCGCGCAGTCGCCGCTCGATGAACCGCCGGTAGCCCGCCTCGATGAACCCACTGGCGAACAGGACGAACCGGGGCGGACGGGTGTCCGCCTGGGTGGCGAAGAGGATGCGGGGTTGTTTGCCCGAGCGCACGGGGTGCGGTTGGGCGGCCACGATCTCGCCCAGGAACGAGTTCAGTCGCCCCGTCGGGATGCGGCTGTCCCAGGAGTCCAGGGCCTGCCGTAGGGCCGGCTCCAACTTGCCCACGTGACGGCCGGTGGTGGCCGAGATGTTGACCCGTGGAGCCCAGGTGACCTGCACCAGCTCTCGTTCGATCTCGCGCTCGAGGTAGTGCTGCCGCTCCTCGTCGATGGTGTCCCACTTGTTGTAGGCCACGACCAGCGCGCGTCCCGAGTCGATGACCTGCTGGATGACCCGGATGTCCTGCTCGGCAATGGACTCGGAGACGTCGACCAGCACCACCGCGACCTCGGCCTTCTCCAAGGCGGCCTGCGTGCGGAGCGAGGAGTAGAAGTCGGCGCCACGCGTCTGGTGCACGCGCCGACGGATGCCTGCGGTGTCGACGAAACGCCAGACCGTACCCCCGAGATCGATGAGCTCGTCCACGGGGTCGCGGGTGGTGCCTGCTACGTCGTCGACGACCACCCGCTCGGTGCCGGCCAGCCGGTTCAGCAGACTGGACTTGCCCACGTTGGGGCGGCCGAGCAGGGCAACCCGGCGCGGTCCGCCCTCGCCGTACCCGGCCGGCATGGCCGAGGCATCAGGCAGGACGTCGAGCACGGCGTCCAGCACGTCGCCACTCCCCCGGCCGTGCAGCGCCGACACGGGCCACGGCTGTCCCAGACCCAGGGACCAGAGCATGGCGGCGTCGGCTTCGGTCCGCTGATCATCCACCTTGTTGGCCACCAGCACCACGGGCTTGCCGGATCGGCGCAGCAGCCGGACGACGGCTTCGTCGGTGTCGGTCGCACCGACCGTGGCGTCGACAATGAACATCACCGCATCCGCCATCTCGATGGCCACCTCGGCCTGCTCGGCCACCCGCAGGTGGATGCCCGTCGCGTCGACCTCCCACCCTCCGGTGTCGATCAGGGTGAAGTCTCGTCCGGACCATTCGGCGGCATACTGAACGCGGTCGCGGGTCACCCCCGGAACGTCCTCGACCACCGCTTCTCGGCGGCCCAGGATCCTGTTGACGAGCGTGGACTTGCCCACGTTGGGTCGGCCGACGACGGCCACCACGGGGAGCGCCGCCCATCCAGAGCCGTCGCCGTGGGCACCGGAGCCCTCGCCCTCGACGAGAGCGACGTCCTCCTCGGTCAGTTCGAAGTCGTCGAGCCCAGCCTGCAGGGCGGTCTCGACGAAGGGGCTGGTGTCCACCTCGGATGTGGCCTCAGTGGGGTGATCGGGGGTGTTCGAGGTCATACCTGTCCTTCAGCCACGCGCACGTGACGCTTGATCCGGGAGAGCATGGCGATCATGCCGCGCATCCGCAACGGTGAGACGGCTCGCGCCAGCCCGAAACGGTAGGGAGCGTCGTCCGGCACGTCGAGGACCGCCTGTGGGCTCAGACCGTCCAGGGACTCGTGCAGGATGCCAGCGAACCCGCGGGTGGTCGGCGACTCCGGTGGGGCGTCGAAGAAAAGCCGGACTTCGCGCCCGGCTTCTCCGGTGTCGCTCTCGCCCACTTCGACGGCGAGGAACAGCGGCGACTGGCACTCATGGACCCGTTCCATCTGGTCCAGGTGGTCGGCATACCGCGGCGGTAGGTCGGGGAGCTCCTTGCTGAGCTCCAGAAGGAGCTGCAACCGGTCCGGTTCGGTCACGGCCTGGAAGTCGTCCACCAGCTCGGCCATGGACGGCGGCAGCCCAGCGAGGTCGTCCGAGCTCGCCCCGCCCGACGGCTGGCTGGTCATCGTTCCACCGGAACCCGGACGGCGTTACCCCACTCGGTCCACGACCCGTCGTAGTTCCGCACGCCCTCGAAGCCCAACAGATGGGTCAGCACGAACCAGGTGTGGGAACTGCGTTCGCCGATGCGGCAGTAGGCCACGACGTCATCCGCGGGGTTCAGGCCCTTCTCGTGCTGGTAGATCTCGGTCAGCTCCGCACGGCTGCGGAAGGTGCCATCCTCCTCGGCCGCCCTCGCCCAGGGCACGGACGACGCCCCGGGGATGTGCCCCCCGCGCATGGCCCCTTCCTGGGGATAGTCGGGCATGTGCAACAGCTCACCGGAGAACTCCCCGGGGGAACGGACGTCGACGAGCGGCTGGCCCAGGTGGGCGAGGACGTCTTCCTTGAAGGCCCGAATGATGGTGTCGTCGCGTTCCACGACCGGGTAGGTCGACGGCTCGCTCTCGGGTGCCTCCGTGGTCATCGCGTGGCCGGCCGCGAGCCAGGCCGCGCGCCCACCGTCGAGCAGCCGCACGTCGGGGTGACCGAACAGGCTCATCACCCAGAGGGCGTAGGCCGCCCACCAGTTGCTCTTGTCGCCGTAGATCACCACGGTGCTCTCACGCGTGACCCCTCGCGCCGACATGACCTCGGCGAAACGGGCCCCATCGACGTAGTCGCGGGTCAGCGGGTCGTTCAGGTCGAGGTGCCAGTCCAGTTTGCGAGCGCCGGCGATATGACCGGTCTCGTACAGCAGCACGTCCTCGTCGGACTCCAGGACGACCAGCTCCGGGTCATCGAGGTGCTCGACCAGCCACGGGACGCTGACCAGCGCCTCCGGGTGGGCGTACTCAGCGATCTTGGCCGAAGGGTCGGGGGGCAGAGTCATCAGGCTCCTGGGGTGGAAGTGGGCGGGTGTGACGTGTGGTCCGTCGCAACGGTGTGCGCCGCCGAGGGTTGGCGGACGACATCGAGCACGGCCGCCACCGACTCTGCAAACGTCAGGGAGGAGGTGTCAATTCCGTGGACACCCTCCGCAGGCGTGAAGAATGCGGAGACGGTGGAGTCGTCCCGGTCGCGCCGAACGACCTGATCTCGCACGTCCTGGGAGTCCTGGATCTGGCCGCGATCGGCAAGCTCGGCGCTGCGACGTTGCAGGCGTGCGTCCTCGCTGGCGCTGAGCAGGATCCGGTGCTCGGCGTCCGGTGCGATCACCGTGGTGATGTCGCGCCCCTCCACCACGATCCCACCGCTTGAGTGACGGGACTCGGCAATGATTCGCCGTTGCTCGTCAGCGAGGTGCGTGCGCACCCGCGGGTTGGTCGCGACGGCAGAGACCACCGCGCTGATGTCGGGGGTTCGGATGGCCTGGTCCACCGAGGACTCGGCCACCCGGACGTGCGGATCCTGGGGGTCGGTTCCCATGCTCAGCGGCACGTCGAGTGCTGCTTGGGCGACCTGGTCCTGGTCGTGGAGATCCACGCCTTGCTGGACACACCACCAGGTCAACGCGCGGAACATGGCGCCGGTGTCCAGGTAGCGCAGCCTCAGCTCGGTGGCGACGGCGCGGGAGACGCTGGACTTGCCGGACCCGCTGGGTCCGTCGATGGCGATGGTGAGCGGGCCGGTGGGAGTCACAGGCCAGCCGCCCGGTGAAGGCCACCGACCTCTTCGCGGGTCAGCGCCCGGGAACGACCCGGCTTGATCTCGCCCAGCCGAACGGGACCGACCTGGACCCTTGACAACGCCAGCACCGGGTGGCCGACCTCCTCCAGGATGCGCCGCACGACATGCTTCTTTCCCTCGTGCAGGACCACTTCGACGATCGCCTTGCCCGGAAGCGAGTCGATGATGCGGAAGCTGTCGACCGCGACCACCCCGTCCTCGAGCTCGACTCCGGCTCGCAGTCGGCGCCCGACGTCCCGAGCCACGGGGCCGGGCACCTGGGCGACGTAGGTCTTGGGCACCTCGTAAGACGGGTGCTGCAGACGATGAGCCAGATCTCCGTCGTTGGTCAGCAATAGCAGGCCCTCGGTGTCGGCGTCGAGGCGTCCGACATGGAACAGCCGCTCGTTGCGCTGCCCGACGTAGTCGGCCAGGGAGGGACGGCCCAGCTCGTCGTTCATCGTGGAGACGACGCCCAGCGGCTTGTTGAAGGCCAGGTAGACCATGGTGTCGTCGACCACGACGCGGGTCCCGTCGACGTGGATGACCTGGGTGGCGACGTCGACCCGCACACCGAGCTCGGTCACGACCTGGTCGTCGACCTGCACCCGACCGGCGGTGATGAGGTTCTCGCAGGCCCGTCGACTCCCCCAGCCTGCCCCGGCCAGGATCTTCTGCAGGCGCACCCCGTCGGGGTTGTGCACGTCCACCTGGGGTTGCTGCTTGCCACCCGATGCTCGACCGGGGGTGGAGCGGCTGGTGCTGGGGCGTCCACCTCCGGAACGGCCCGCGGAGGAACGCCCGGCACTGGACCGCTGGGGGCCCCGGTCACTCTGGGGCTTTCGGCGATCATGGGGTCGAGGGGTCACGCAAGTCCTTCCGCTGCAAGGTCGTCGAGCACGTCGCTCGAGGGGAGATAGGGCGCGAGGGCCGGTAGCTCGTCGATGTCGTTGACGCCCATTCTCTGCAGGAACAGGTCCGTCGTGCCTAACAGCATCGCACTGGTTGCGCTCTGCGCCGTCATCTCGGTGATCAGGCCCCGAGCCAGCAGGGTGCGCACGACGCCGTCGACGCTGACCCCACGGACCGCGCTGATGCGAGATCGACTGATCGGCTGGCGATAGGCGATCACGGCCAGAGTCTCCAGCGCCGCCTGCGACAGTTTGGCCTGTTGACCGCCGAGCAGGAACCGTTCCACGGCGGGCGCGCACTCCGAGCGGGAGTAGATCCGCCAACCCCCGGCGTAACAGCGCAGCATGAACCCGCGCTGCCCGTCGTCATACTCCTTCAGCAGGGCCTCCAGGGCGGTCCTGACCTCGGGCACCGTGACCTCCAGTGCGGCCGCGAGTACGGGCTCGGCGACCGGCTCGTCGATCACCATCAACACGGACTCGACGGCGGCGCTCAGGCCACCGGGCAGCCCGGCTGCGTCGAACTCAGGGCCGTCGTCGGTTGCTTCAGTCATCGCTGCTTCCTGGATCTGACGTGGGCTGGGGGTGGTCGAACTCACTGGTCAGACCCTGCTGCGTCGAGTCGTTGCCGTCCTCGCCGCCGGCCACCCAGCGCAGGACGAGGGACGACATCGGCTCGTCCTGCTCGAACGTCAGCGAGCCGTCCCGGAAGAGCTCGAGCAGCGCCAGGAAACGTGCCACGACGACCGCGCGGGATCCGGCGTCCGCGATGATCTCGGCAAACGTGGCCTGCCCCGCCTGACTCACCCGGTGCAGGACCAGCCTCGACTGCTCGCTGACGGACACCGCAGGGGTATGCAGATGGGCCAGCCCCACCATCGGCTTGGGGGTCGGCGTCAAGGCACGGGCTGCCGCCTGAGCCAGCTGCTCACCCGTGACGTTCATCACCAGCTCAGGGAGCAACGCCGCGAACTGCTCCTCCACCCCGACGTCGCGAGCCCAGATGCGGCCCTGCCCGGCCATCTGCTGCTCGAAGGAAGCCGCGACGTCCTTGAACGCGCGGTACTGCAACAGCCGGGCGAAGAGCAGGTCTCGCGCTTCGATGAGCTCGAGGTCCTCCTCGGGCTCGTCACCGGTGCGCGGCAGCAGTCGGGAGGCCTTCAGGTCCAGCAGAGTCGCGGCCACGAGGACGAACTCCGAGGCCTGCGACAAGTCCCAGGAGGTGGCACCTGAGCCCGACTGTTGGTCGAACAGCTGCGCTGCCCGCAGGTAGCCGACGAACTCGTCGGTCACCTTGGACAGGGCGATCTCGGTGACGTCGAGCTTGTGCTTGGAGATGAGCCCGAGCAACAGCTCGAACGGCCCGGAGAAGACATCGAGGTGGACTTCGAACGGTGCCGACCGTCGGGTCAGCACTCCCCCAGGGGTGCTCGTGTGGTCCGCGTCCGGGTGGTCACCAGCACCGGGTTCCACGGCGTGCTGCTCGACCACGTGCTTGCTCACGCTCAGGGTGAGCCGCCGCGCGAGATCAGCTCTCGCGCCAGCTGCCGGTAGGCCTCGGCGCCGCTGTGGGTGCTGGCGTAGGACGTGATCGGCTCGGCGGCCAGGGTGGCGTCGGGGAACTTCACCGTGCGCGAGATCACGGTGTGGAAGACGTCGTCCTGGAAGTGGTCGACGACGCTACGCACGACTTCACGCGAGTGCAGGGTGCGCCCGTCGTACATCGTGGCCAGAATGCCGTCGAGCGCGAGGCCAGGGTTCAGCCGGTCGGTGATCTTCTCGATCGTCTCGATCAACAGTGCGACCCCACGCATCGCGAAGAACTCACACTCCAGCGGGATCATTACGCCGTGCGCAGCGGTCAACGCGTTGACGGTGAGCAGGCCCAAGGAGGGCTGGCAGTCGATCAGGACGACGTCGTAGTCGTCGAGCACGGGCCGGAGCACTCGGGAAAGCACCTGTTCGCGAGCGACCTCCCCGACCAGTTGAACTTCGGCGGCGGAGAGGTCGATATTGGCCGGCACCAGGTCCAGGTTGGGGACCCGCGTGTGCTGGATGACGTCACCGATCGAGTGGCCTCGCTCGACGAGCAGGTTGTAGACGGTGACGTCCAGCTCGTGGGTGCGGATGCCCAGCCCGACGGACAAGGCGCCCTGCGGGTCGAAGTCGACGAGGAGGACTCGGCGGCCGTACTCCGCCAGCGCGGCACCCAGGTTGATGGTGGTCGTCGTCTTGCCGACCCCACCCTTCTGGTTGCACATGGCGATGACCCGGGCCGGACCGTGAGAGGTCAACGGTGCAGGAGACCCGAAGTCGGGCAGGACTCTCCCGGTCGGACCTTCCTGGCCGGATCCAGCGGTCTCGGTGCCCGGGAGCCGGTCGTGCTCGGCTCGAGCTCGATCGCCCGACTGCGTGGGGTTCGCCTCGGATGTCACGTGTGTCTTCGCCTTGTCCTAGATGAGGGCCCCCGAGATGCGGAGTCCCTGGTTGAGGTCGGCCTCCCGCCGACCGCTCCGACCCTAGCCGCCGATACGGCCCCGGGCTACCTCGCTCGAGGGTGCGCCTGCGCGTAGACCTCGCGCAGATGGGCCGTCGAGACGTGGGTGTAGATCTGTGTGGTCGTCACGGAGGCATGGCCCAACAGTTCCTGCACCACCCTGATGTCCGCCCCCCCGGCCAGTAGGTGGGTAGCAAAGGAATGTCGGAAGGTATGCGGGCTGATCGCCGCGGTCAGTCCGCCTCGTCGAGCGACCGCGCGGATCGTGGTGAAAGCACTTTGTCTGCTCAGCCGGCCGCCTCGCTGGTTCAGGAACACCGCTGGTGTGCCGCGGCCGGCTGCGGCGAAGCCCGGACGCGCCCGGACGATGTAGGTCTGCAGTGCCTGCACCGCATACGAGCCCAGCGGCACGATGCGGACCTTGGCGCCCTTGCCGAACAGCCTCACCGATGCGGCGCCCGGCTCCAAAAAGAGGTCGTCGAGGTCCAGGCCGACGGCCTCGCTGACGCGGGCTCCACACCCGTAGAGGAGCTCGAGCAGCGCTCGGTCCCGCAGTGCTGCCGGTGTGTCGTTCAGCGAGGCGGCCTGCAGCACGCGTTCGACATCCCCGATGCTCAACGCGTGGGGAAGCGCACGGGTGGCTGACGGCGGGGAGAGGTGGATGGTCGGGTCCACCACCGTGTCGCCCTCGGCGGCCCAGAAGTCGTGCAGCCCTCGCAGGGCGACGGTGGCGCGAGCGACCGAACTGCGCGCGAGAGGCTGGTGGTCGACGTCGCCGGTGAGCAGCTGGGTCAGATAGTCACGCACCAGGGATGGGTCGATCTGGTCAGGGGCCTCGACCCCGCGCGTGGCGACGAACGCCAGGTACCGCGAGCTGTCCCGCCGATAGGCAGCCACCGTGTGCCGCGAAAGCCCCCGTTCGATCGCGCAGTGGTCCAGCCAACGCTGGACGGCGGCCCGCAGCGCTGCCTTCGGCTCTGTAGGACCGGGCCCGGTGCTCACGTCGGCATCACGCCAACATTGTGGAGCAGGCCGCGCCATGATGGGGTCCATGCGCTGGTATGCCGAGACGCCCGGGCGTCGAACAACAGAAATCGTGGCCGATCTCATGGTGGTCGGATGGGTCATCGCGTGGGTGCTCATCGGGCGCTTCATCCATGCTGTCGTCTCCTCCTTGAGCGCCCCCGCCGGGCCGATGCGCGTTGCTGGCGACTCCCTGGAGGCCCGGATGATCGACGTGGCCGAACGCGTGACGGGGGTGCCCCTGGTGGGTGAGGACCTGCAAGATCCCTTTGCCCGGACCGCGTCGGTCGGCGCCAACCTCGCCGGTGCGGCAGACCAGTTGGAGACGTCGGTGGACCGCGTGGCACTGTGGCTCTCGGTCCTGGCTGCAGGCACTCCCATCGTGCTCGTGCTGACCATCTACCTGGTCGTCCGGATCCGCACGGTCCGGGCCACCGCCCGCCTGGCGCACTACTGGGAACATCCCGAGTTGCGAGCGCTGCTGGCCCTTCGAGCGTTGACCGGTCGCACCCCCCGACAGCTGAGCCAGGTCGACGGCGACCTCCTCGGGGCCTGGCGCGCCGGCGACACCGAGGTCATCGACGCGTTGGCGGCTTTGGAGTTGCGCAGCGTGGGTCTGGCTCGGCCCTCGACACCTGGGTGAACGCTGAGTGGCTGCAGTTGCGAAGCTCCTTGTCGAGGTATGAAATCAAAGTCAGGCACATGTCGTTCCCGACGAAGTCACCCTCACGACCATCTACCTTGAGGAAATCACTATGAGCGCCTCTGAACCACAACCACCCACCACGACTGATGCAGGCAGCCCGGTCGCCAGCGACGAGTTCTCGCTGACTCTGGGACCTGAGGGCCCGCTGCTGCTGCAAGATCACTACCTGATCGAGCAGATGGCTCAGTTCAACCGTGAACGCATCCCCGAGCGCCAACCGCACGCCAAAGGCAGTGGCGCCTTTGGGACCTTTGAAGTCACTCATGACGTCAGCGCGTTCACCCGCGCCTCCCTCTTCCAGCCCGGCGCCAAGACCGAGGTGCTTTCGCGAGTCTCAACGGTCGCGGGTGAGCGGGGAAGCCCCGACACCTGGCGGGACCCGCGGGGATTCTCCTTGCGCTTCTATACCGACGAAGGCAACTGGGACATGGTGGGCAACAACACTCCTGTGTTCTTCATGCGAGACCCGATGAAGTTTCAGCACTTCATCCGGTCCCAAAAACGACGTGCCTCCAACAATCTGCGCGATCACGACATGCAGTGGGACTTCTGGACGTTGACTCCCGAGTCAGCCCACCAAGTGACCTGGTTGATGGGTGACCGCGGTATTCCGCGGACGTGGCGACACATGAACGGGTACTCAAGCCACACGTACATGTGGATCAACGAGGCACGGGAACGGTTCTGGGTGAAGTACCACTTCAAGACGGACCAGGGCATCGAGTTCTTCGACCAGCACGAAGCCGATCAACTGGTCTCCGCCGATACCGACTATCACACCCGTGATCTGTATGAGCACATCGAGGCAGGTGAGTACCCCAGTTGGACGCTGCACATGCAGATCATGCCCTTCGACGAAGCGAAGGAGTATCGATTCAACCCCTTCGACCTCACGAAGGTATGGCCCCATTCGGACTACCCCTTGCACGAAGTCGGGAAGCTGACGCTGAACCGCAATCCCACCGACCACCATACTGAGATCGAGCAGGCTGCTTTCGAGCCCAACAACCTGGTGGCCGGTACCGGGCTCTCCCCGGACCGGATGCTGTTGGCTCGAGGGTTCAGTTACTCGGATGCTCACCGCGCCCGCCTCGGTAGCAACTACCGGCAGATCCCGGTGAACCAACCGCACTCACCGGTGCACAGCTACACCAAAGACGGTCAGACGAGTATGCAGAACACCACGGACCCCGTGTATGCACCGAACTCCTACGGTGGCCCGAAGGCAGATCCGACGCTGACGGACGACGGTGGTCACTGGTCAGCCGACGGTGAGATGGTGCGAACGGCATACCTGCCCCGCCGCGACGACGACGACTGGGGTCAGGCACGGACGATGGTTCGAGATGTTTTGGACGAGGCGGCGCGTGCGCGGCTCGTCGACAACATCGTTGGCCATCTGCTGAACGGCGTCAGCGAGAAGGTACTGGACCGAGCCTTCGAATACTGGCGAAACGTTGACGAGGAACTGGGGAAGCGGGTGGAGTCAGGGGTCCGTGACAAGCAAGACGAGAAGGATCCCAAGGCCGATCAGCAAGCCAACCCAGCCCGCGAGAGCATGCAAGCCAAGGCCTGAGCCCGAAGCAGACGGTCTCCTCCCCTTTCGAGTCGTAGGGGACTTCTCACCCTTCGTCGACGTCCGCGTTGCGTTTAACACCTCGGGCTGGGAAGCAACGCGGACGTACCGCGGGGCCTGGGCGACGGTGATCTACGAGGCGCTTAAGAGTGTCGCTCGTCCAGGACGGCCTCGACATCCGCCCAACCCAGGCCTTGGCTGCGCAGCAGGACCAACAGGTGGTACACCAGGTCGGCTGACTCCCCGAGCAGGTCGTCGGCGTCCTGGTCCTGCGCGACTGCGGCCAGGGCCGTCTCGACCCCCTCCTCGCCGACCTTCTGGGCGATCCGGCGCACCCCGGCCTCGAAGAGCGAAGTCGTGTACGACCCTTCCGGACGGTCGGCATCCCTGGTGGCGATGAGGTCATCCAGGGTCCCCACGAAGCCTGGCCGACGGTGCTCGACGGGGTCGGCCGAGAAGCATGACACCGCCCCGGTGTGGCACGTCGGACCCGCCGGCAGGCAGTGCAGCAACAGCGTGTCGGCGTCACAGTCCACGTCGACGCGCTGGACGCTCAACGTGTTGCCGCTGCTCTCCCCTTTGACCCACTGGGTGCCCCGGCTGCGGCTGAAGAAGGTGGCCAGGCCGGTGCTCAGCGTGGCCCGAACGGCGTCGGCGTCGCAGTAGCCGACCATCAGCACCACGCCCGTGCTCGCGTGCTGGACCACGGCCGGGATCAGGCCGTCCTGCTTGGCGAAGGCCAGATCGGAGACGCGGTAGGGCTCGGGCAGGCTCAGGGTTGGTGAGTCGCTCATGCTGCTGCTCCGTTCGGCGAGGGCCGGATAACCAGGCCGGCAGCGGCCAATTCGGCCTTGAGTGCGGGGATGGGCACCGCTCCGGAGTGGAAGACGCTGGCCGCGAGCGCTCCGTCGACATCGGCCTCGGTGAAGACCTGGCGGAAGTGCTCGGCTTCACCGGCACCACCCGAGGCGATCAGCGGCACCTGACAGACCTGTCGCACCGCTCGCAGCTGCTCGATGTCGTAGCCCGACCGCACCCCGTCGCTGCCCATGCAGTTCAGCACGACTTCGCCCGCGCCCAGATCTTGCACCGCCCGGACCCAGTCCAGAGTCAGCGTGCTCAGGGCGGTCGTCGCGTCAGGGTCGCCGGTCATCTGGCGGATCCGCCACTGCCCGTCCTCGTCGCGCAGGCTGTCCACCCCGACCACGACACACTGCACCCCGAAGGCGACCGCGAGCTCGCTGATCAGCTCCGGGCGAGCGGTCGCCGGAGTGTTGATCGAGACCTTGTCCGCACCGGCGTGCAACACGCGGCGCGCTTCCTCCACCGAGCGGATGCCCCCGGCCACGCAGAACGGGATGTCGATCTGCCGCGCGACACGACTGACCCACTCGATGTCGACCGAACGCCCTTGCGGACTGGCGGTGATGTCGTAGAAGACCAGCTCGTCGGCACCCTCGGTGCGGTACCGCTGGGCCAGGTCCACGATGCTGCCCATGTCGACATGGTCACGGAAGCGAGTGCCCTTCACGACTCGGCCGTCACGGACGTCCAGGCACGGGATGATCCGGCGGGCGACGCTCACGGCTGCTCCTGTTCCACGGCTTCGGTGACGGTCAGGCGTCCCTCGAGCAGGGACTTGCCGAGGATCACCCCGGCGCACCCGGTCTTGTGACAGCTACGAATGTCCGCGGCGTCCCGCACCCCACCGGAAGCCTGGACCTTCAACCCGGGCGAGGACCGCGTCATGAAGGTGTAGAGGTGGGTGTTGGGCCCGGCCAGGGTCCCGTCCCGGCCGATGTCCGTGCACAGGACGTGCCTGAGTCCGGACTCGGCGTAGCGGTGCAGCATGGTGGGTAGGTCGGTGTCCGCGACCGCCGTCCAACCCGCCACCGGCAGCTCCCAGACGCCGTCTTCGGAGGCGCGCGTGTCCAGCGCCACCGTGATCTTGTCGGGACCGAAATGCTCCAGCCACCTCAGCACGGTGTCCTGCTCCCGGACCGCCATGGACCCCACGACGACCCTTGCGGCGCCGGCGTCGAGCATCGCCTGGACGTCGTCCTGGGTGCGCACTCCCCCACCCGTCTGGATCTGTAAACCCGTGCTGGTCGCGATCTCCTCCAGCAGCGGCAACAGGGTGTACCCCCCCGCCTTGGCTGCGTCAAGGTCCACCAGGTGCAGCCATCGAGCCCCCGCTCGGGCGTACTCGTGGGCCAGGGACAGCGGCTCCCCGGCATACCGCGTCTCCTTGTCGTAGTCCCCCTTGTGCAACCGCACGACCCCCCCCTGGCGGATGTCGAGGGCCGGGTAGACGGTGAACTCACTCATCGGGATCCTCCGCGACGAAGTTGGCGAGAATGGCGGCTCCGACCCCTGCCGAGCGCTCCGGGTGGAACTGGGCCCCGTAGCGGTTGCCGGATCGAACGACCGCGGAGTAGTCCTGCCCGTGCCATGTGCTGGCAAGGGTGTGCTCGCCCACCGGAGCTGCATAGCTGTGCACGAAGTACGCTCGATCCCCGTCGCCGAGGCCACGGATGAGGGGGTCTGGCCGGATAACGCTCAGAGTATTCCAGCCCATGTGGGGGATGCGCACCTCTTCGCCCGGCTGCATCTGCCTGACCGTGCCCTGGAGCAGGCCCAGGCAGGGCACTCCGCCGTCTTCCTCGCTGCCTTCGTACAACAGCTGCATCCCGAGACAGACCCCCAGCAACGGTTGCTCCAGCTCGCGCAGGACGGTGACCAGGTCCGCGTCGTGCAGCCGGCGCATCCCGGCCCCCGCCGCGCCGACCCCCGGGAGGATGACCCGGTCGGCGGCTTGGATGGTGGCAGCGTCACGGGTCAGCGTCGAGGGCACACCCAACCGCTCCAGGGCGAAACTCACCGAGGCGATGTTCGTGCCGCCGGAGTCGACCAAGACCACCCTCGGGTTGCTCACAGCACGCCCTTGGTGGTCGGTAGGTCATTCCCCTGCACGGCGATCCCCTGCCGCAGCGCTCGAGCCACGGCTTTGAAACCGACCTCGATCTGGTGGTGTGCGTTGCCCGGGCCGATGCTCAGGTGCAGCGTGCACCGCATCGCGTCGGCGAACGAGCGCCAGAAGTGCTCGACCATCTCGGTGGGCAGGTCACCAACCCGCTCCCGGTCGAAGTCGCCCTCGAAGACGAAGTAAGGGCGACCGGACAGGTCGATGGTGGCGCTGGCTTGCGCCTCGTCCATCGGCAACGTGAAGCCGTAGCGGCCGATGCCCCGCTTGTCGCCGAGGGCGGTCCGGATAGCCTCCCCGACGGCCAGAGCGATGTCCTCGACGCTGTGGTGTTCGTCGATGTGCAGGTCGCCCTCGCAGGCCACCTCCAGGCTGAACCCGCCGTGCTTGGCCAACTGCTCCAGCATGTGGTTCAAGAAGCCGACTCCGGTCTCGATGCGGCTGGCGCCGGCACGGTCCAGATCGACCCCTACCGTGATCGAGGTCTCCGAGGTCGCCCGGTGCACGGTCGCGGTGCGGGGACGGGTGACCAGCTCGTGGGCGATCCCGGCCCAGTCGTAGGCCGGAATGAGGAACGCCGGGATGCCGAGGTTGGCGGCGAATTCCGCGTCCGTCTCGCGGTCTCCCACCATCGCGCTCGCCGCCCAGTCGATGCTGCGGTCCTTGAGCAGCCCCGTCAACAGTGCCGTACCCGGCTTGCGGGTGGGCGCGTGGTCTTCGGGCAGGGTCACGTCGATGATCACGTCACGGAAGGTGATGCCCTGGCTGCCGAAGATCTGCATCATCAGGTCGTGCGGTCCCTGGAAAGTCTCGGTCGGGAAGGAGTCGGTGCCCAGACCATCCTGGTTGCTGACCATCACGAAGGCCCAGCCGGCGTCACGCAGCCGCAGCAGTGCCGGGATGACCCCCGGCACCAGGGCGACCTTGTCGTAGGCGTCGACCTGGTGGTCGGCCGGCTCCTCGATCAAGGTGCCGTCACGGTCGATGAAGAGTACGGGGCTGGGCAGGGCACTCATCGGGTTCTCTCCTTGGTGGTCTTGATGGTCTTGGTGGTCTCCGGGACCGTGTTCACGGCTGATCTGCCCGTGTGGCCTTGGTTGAGCGCTTGGGCCAAGGCATCCAGGTCGTCGTCGGTGCCGACGGTGATCCGCACCGCGTCATGGAGGCCGGGCAGATGGCGCATGTCCCGGATGGCGATCGCCTGAGATCCGACGTCACCGATCACCTGGTCCACGTCAGCACAGCGCGCCAGCACAAAGTTGGCCTCGCTGCCGTACACCGCGTGGACACCGGGATGGCCCGCGATGATCGCGGCCAACCGGTCCCGGAGCCGCACCGTTGTGCTGATCCGCTCCGCCGTGAGGGTCAACGCCGACTCCTGCAAAGCACGCACGGCTATCTCGGTCACCGGTGCGGGCATCGGATACGGCGCTTGCACCCTGCGCAGCACGGCGACCAGGTCGGGGTGCGCCACGAGCGCGCCGACCCGAGCCCCGGCCAGACCGTGTGCTTTCGACATCGTGCGCAGGACGCCGAGAGTCGGGTGCTGCGCCAGGTCGGGCACGGCGGAGGGCTCATTCGCGAACTCGGTGTAGGCCTCATCGAGCACCACCATGGCGCTTCCGCTGATCTCTCGGGCCAAGGCCAGGACGGCATCGATCTCCACGACAGATCCACTGGGGTTTCCTGGGGAGGCGAGGAAAACCACGCGCGCACCGGTGCTCCTGACGCTGCGGGCAACCGCGTCCAGGTCGTGGACGAAACCGTCGCCGGTGTCGCGTTGCGGGACGTCGTGGACGGGCACCCCGTGCAGGGCCGCGCTGACCGCATACATCCCGAACGTCGGCGAGCAGACCACAATGCCTTCCTCAGTGCCGGGACGACACAACGCCCGGACCAGCACATCGATCGCCTCGTCACTGCCTCGAGCCAGGAGCAGCTGATCCGGGTGGGCGCCGAGGTATGCCGCGTACGCCTCACGTAGCGCCACCGGCTGGGGCTGGGGATAGCGGCGTGCCGCCCCGTCGGGGTCGACCGAACTGGCCTCGGCGGCTTCGTTGGCGTTGAGCCAGACCCGGGCGGGAGGCCCAGCGAAGCTCGTCCGCGCTGAGGAGTAGCCCGTGAAGGCGCGCAGGTCGGGACGCACGAGGTCCATCGGGAAAGTCGTCATGAAGCGGAGTCCACTAGGAGGCTCCGCCCGGAGTTGCGTCGCCATTCATGGGTCGAGCCAGCCTGCGGGTGACCGCCCGTTGGTGGGCGTGCAGCTGCTCGGCTTCGGAGAGCACCACGGCACAGGGCCCCACGACGTGCAGGCCGGCCTGGGTGACCGACTGCACGGTCATCGCGATCTGGAAGCTGGCGACGTTGACCCCGCCGGTGAACCGGGCCGCGCCGGCGGTAGGCAGAACGTGGTTGGTGCCGCTGCAGTAGTCACCGAGGGTCTCCGGAGCCCAGTCGCCGAGGAACACCGATCCAGCGCTGGTGACCGACGCCAACCAGTGGCGAGCATCCCGCAGCGCCAGGATGAGGTGCTCGGGTCCGTACCGGTTGCTGATCTCGAATGCTTCGGTCAAATCGGTCGTGACGATGACTCGGCTGCTGGCCAGCGCCTTGCGGGCGATCTCGGCCCGCGGCAGCTGCTCCACCTGCTGCTCGATCTGCTCGGCGACCGCCTGGCCCAGAGCGGCGTCGTCGGTCAACAACAACACCTGGGAGTCGGGGCCGTGCTCGGCCTGGGAGAGCAGGTCGGCGGCCACGAACTCCGGGTCGGCACCGCGGTCGGCGATGACCACCACCTCGGACGGGCCGGCGGGTAGGTCGATTCCGGGCCCACCTTCGGCGGTGCTGACCTGTCGCTTGGCCTCGGTCACCCAGGCGTTGCCTGGCCCGAAGATCTTGTCGCACGCGGGCACGGTCTCGGTGCCGTAGGCCAGGGCGGCGACCGCCTGCGCTCCACCACCGAGGAAGATCTGGGTGATCCCGCACTCAGCGGCTGCAGCCAGGACGGCGTCGTCCGCCCGCCCGTCGGGTCCGGGGGGCGTGATCAGGACGACCTTCGGGCAGCCGGCCAGCTGAGCGGGCACACCGAGCATCAGTGCGGTCGAGGGCAGCGGCGCCGAGCCGGCCGGGACGTAGAGCCCCACCCGTTCGATGGGCCTCATCACTCGCTCACAGACGACTCCGGGGGCGGTCTGCACCGCATAGTCACTCGCCATACCCGCCTGGTGGAACGTGCGTATCCGGCCTGCGGCTTCGGTGATCGCCGCGCGCAGTTCGGGTTCGACGCGAGCAAGGGCGGCCGCGACGTCGTCGCCGCTGACGATCAAGGTCTCGAGGTCGACGCCGTCGAAACGTGCGGTGGCGGTCAGCACGGCGCTATCCCCCTCCGCCTTGACCCGGGCCAGGGTGTCGGTCACCGAAGTGGTGACCTCTGGCCCGGCGGCCACGGTGCCGCGCGCAATGGCTTCGTCGCGGGCTTCGTCGTCGAGGTCGGTCCAGGTCAGCACGTTCATGCGAGCATCCCTTCTACGGGCAACACCATCAGTTGCCGGGCTCCGGCCCGTTTGAGGTCTTCGAGCCGTTGCCAGGTCACCGCGCTGTGGCACAGCATCTGCACGCTGACCTCGTCGCCGGTCCCCGCGCCGGACTCCAGAGACAGGATGGTCGGCTCGTGCCCTTCGGGCAGGTGGTTGAGCACCTGGGCCAGCTCGGCACGAGGGCTGCGGAGCATGAGCAGGCGGGTCTCTTTGAGTCGGACTGCCCCATCCATCCGCCGCAGCAACAACTCGGCCAGGTCGCCGCGGCTCTCCTCCAGTGGGTGTCCCGGTCCCACCACGACGGCTTCGGAGTGCAGCAAGGTCTGGACCGGCTTGAGGTTGTTGGCGGCCAGGGTCGCCCCACTGGAGACCAGGTCACAGACGACGTCGGCCTGCCCCAACCGAGGAGCGATCTCCACCGACCCCGACAGGGTGACGATGTCGGCCTCCACCTCGTGTTGCCGCAGCCACTGGCCCAGAATTTGGGGGTAGGAGGTTGCGATGCGCTGCCCGGCCAGCTGACCGGGGCCCTCCCAAGCGAGGTCGGCGTCGATGGCGATGTCGAGCCGACAGCTCCCCCAGCCGAGCTCGCGCAGCTCGGTCAGCCCGCCAACGGCGCCTGCGGACTGCCGGGTCAGATCGTGCTCGGCGATGACGTTGCGCCCGACGATGCCGAGGTCGCAGACGCCGTCCGCGATGAGTCCGGGGATGTCGTCGTCGCGGACGAGCAGGAGGTCGATGGCCAGCGACTCTCCATAGCAGAACAGCTTGTCCCGACTCTCCCGCCAGGTCAGGCCACAGGAGGCCAGCAGGTCCCGAGCGGGCGCCGCGAGTCGACCCGATCGCTGGATGGCGACGCGCAGTCGATCGCGCGGTGGGGCTGCTGGAGTCATGAGTGACCTTCCGAAAGTCAAGGGATAGCGAGAAACGTGGCCCGCATGGGGCTCAGCGGTGCAGGAGCGCGGTCGGCGCGAGGGTGTGCCTGCGCGCGGTCAGCGAGGTGAGGCGGTATGCCGCTCCAACGCTGCCCGGTAGCCGGTGCCCTGCTCCAGACACCGGGCCACTCTGCCCACGGTGGTGACGCTCACTCCGGTCCGGTCGTGAATGGTGCGGTAGGGCACCCCTTCGGCCAGCAGCGGCACGACGACCCAACGGTCAGCCAGTGCCTCCAATTCCGCGGGCGTGCACAGGTCGATGAGGAAGCTCTCGACATCAGCCGGGGCGGTGAGGGCGGCGAGCACCGTCGACAACTCCTCCAGGCTCTGCTGATCCGCCGTCGTCCGCTGCTTCATGCCGTCCTTTGTTGTCATAACCTGCTAGCGCGTTAGCACGCTATCACGCTCAGGGAGGACTCCCGCCTCGGACCCCGACCGCCTGATGACTCACACGAGGGGCTGGGCCAGCTCGACGCGAAGCGCCCGGACCGCATCGTCGGCGGGCACGGTGAACTGGTCCTGGCGACGAAGGTCCTTGATGGTGACCGTGACTGCCTCGACCTCCTGGGGCCCGAGGATCGCGACGAAGCGGATTCCCGCGCGGTCGGCATACTTCAGCTGCTTGCCGAGTTTGCTCGTCTCGAGCACGGACTCCGTATTGATACCGGCCCGCCGCAAGGTGGTCGTCAGCTCGAGAGTCTCCGTCATCAGAGCGGGGTCGACCAAGGGCACGAGCACCTGCACCGTGCTCTCCGCGACGTCCACCAGCCCGGCTTCGCGGAGTTGCCAGAACAACCGGGTGAGCCCGATGGAGATGCCGACCCCGGGGAGCTGGGACTTGCTGTAGTGGCTGGCCAGGTCGTCGTAGCGGCCCCCCGAGCAGATCGAACCAATACCGGGGTGATCATCCAACGTCGTCTCGTAGACGGTCCCGGTGTAGTAGTCCAACCCGCGGGCGATCGAGAAGTTCAGGCAGTAGTCGCTCTCCGGCACCCCCAGGGCCCGCACCAGCTCGAGGACCTCACGTAGCTCGCTGATCCCTCGGGCCAACTCTTCGCTGCCCGCACTCGTGGCCTCGATTCGGTCCAGCCGTTGCACCGCGTCGTCATGTGAGGTGCTCCGCACGCTGACGAAGTCGATCAGCGCGTCGATGATCCCGCCCGCGAGCTCGAACCCCGGACCGGCCAGAACGCCGCGCACGTGCTGCTCGCCGCGCTTGTCCAGCTTGTCGATCTCTCGCAGGACGCTGGCCTGCAGGTCAGCATCGGTCAGCCCCCGATCCTCGAAGTAGCCTCGCATCAGACGTCGGTTGTTGATGCCGATGGTGAACGCGCCGATGTTCATGTCGGAGAAGAGCGCGTGGATCACCGCCGGGCACTCGGCGTCGTGCTTCACACTGAGACGATCCTTGCCGACGATGTCGATGTCGCACTGGTAGAACTCGCGGAACCGCCCTCGCTGGCTGCGCTCGCCGCGGTAGACCCGCTGCATCTGGTATCGCCGGAAGGGAAAGGTCAGCTGGTGCTCGTGCTCGGAGACGTATCGGGCCAGCGGCACGGTGAGGTCGAAGCGCAGAGCCATCTCCGGGAGCGTGGTCTCGCCGGCACCTCCGTCCGCCTTCACCTCAGCCGCAGCCTTCTCCAACGATCCGGTCGAGGAGACGAAGTAGACCTGCCGTTCGGTCTCTCCTCCGGTCTTGGTCAGCAGGACGTCGCTGACTTCGAAGACAGGCGTCTCGATCGGCAAGAAACCGAAGCGCTCGAAACCCGAGCGGATGGTGTCCAACATGCGTTGGAAGGCGATCTGCTCGGCGGGCAGGAGTTCCAGCACCCCAGAGGGTGTACGCGGTGTGATCACTCGGCGCAGTCTAAAGGAGTGGGCGCTGCAGGTAGGGGTTCGAGCGGCGCTCGGCGGCCATGGTGGTGGCGGGCCCATGGCCGGGGAGGACCAGTGTGGAGTCCGCTAGCGGCATCACGACGTCTCGCAGGGACCGGGTCATCGCCGAGGCATCGCCACCGGGAAGGTCCGTGCGACCGATGGAACCAGCGAAGAGCACGTCCCCGGACAGGACCGTCCGGTCCAGACCGCCGTCCCGGTGGCGCGGGTTGTCCGGAACGTCGTCAAAGGTCAACAACACCGACCCCTCGGTGTGACCTGGTGCGTGCCTCACGCCGACCGTCAGACCGGCCACGTGAAGGATGTCCTCCCCCTCGTCGCCGGCGGCGAGGTCGACGACGGCTTCCGGCTCCTGCCACGTCGCGGTGGTGCCGAACTGCGCCTCCATCATGGCGATGAAGCTGGGGTCGAGATCCCCGAGCGGGTTGACCAAGCGATAGCGGTCGAGTCCGTGGATGTGTGTCGTCAACGCTCTCCCGGCGCTCAAGGTCGGGACGTCGTAGACGTGGTCCAGGAGCCCGTGGGTCAACAGAATGGCGGCGGGGCTCAGGCCGTCCCGGCGCAGGATGTCGGCCACCCGATCCGCCACTCCGATACCAGGGTCCACGACGATGCACTCGGCGCCGGCGGCCCGCGTCAGGATGTAGCAGTTCGTTCCGAACGCGGCGGCGGGAAGGGTATGGACGATCACCGCAGCAGCGTAGCCCCGGGTGAGCACACCCCAGCAGGCCATCGTGTCCAAACCGTTGTGCGCCCGTGACCCCAGAGCTGAAAGCGCTGCCTAGACTGAGCCACTCACCCTGTGCTCGGTCCCTAGGAGGACATCAATGCTGCCCCGACGCCTTCGTGTGGCGCCCCGGCGCCCCCTGGTCGTCCTGACCCTGGCCGCGTTCGTCGTGCTCTCCGGGTGCGCCGGCGCGGACGCCTCTGCCCCCGCGCCCACGCAGGATGCCGCCGCCGAGGACGACACCGCCCGCAGCAGCAGCACGGTCACGTGTGACCCTGCGCCGGAGCTGCCCACCGACGTCCCGACCTTCCGCGCCAACCAGGCCCCTTCGGCGACGGCTCCCGATGCGGCGGTGGTCGAGATGGAGACCAACTGCGGCACGATCACGCTGGATCTCAACGGCGCGGATGCCCCTATGACGGTGGCGTCGTTCTTGTTGCTCGCCAGTGGAGACTTCTGGGTCGACAGCCCGTGCCACCGACTGGTGGACGCCAGCATCCACGTCCTGCAGTGCGGAGACCCGACCGGCACCGGCCGCGGGGGCCCGGGGTACAGCTTCGGCATCGAGAATGCGCCGGCCGACGGACTCTATCCGCGCGGCACCCTGGCCATGGCGAGAACGAACGACCCCAATGGCAACGGAAGCCAGTTCTTCATCGTCTTCGAGGACACGATGTTGCCCACCGACGGGGGTGGCTACACCATTTTCGGTACAGTCACCGACGGAATGGACATCGTGGACCACATCGCCGACGAAGGTGTTGACGGTGGTGGGGTCGAAGGTATGCCGGCGCAACCGATCAGCATCATCGGCGTCGGCCTCAAGGAAGAGGCGACATCGTCGTGAGCGAGAACTCCGAGCAGAGCGTGCAAGCACCTACCGAGGAACGGCCGGCAGCCGAGCCGGCGTCCGTGGACACTCCTGCACCCGAACCGGCTCCTGCCCGCCCGCGACCCAGCATCCCCTCGCCGGCGCAGTTCGCCGGGCGCAAAGCGGCCGTGCGTCCCGCCGCAGCGCCCGCCGTGACCGAAGGCGCCAGCGTCGAGGCGATGGCCTTCGGTCGTGTCGCCGAGGACGGCACCGTCTTCGTCCGGATCGCCGACGGTGAGCGAGCCGTCGGTTCCTACCCCGGCTCCACCGAAGACGAGGCCCTGACGTATTTCGCCCGCAAGTACGACGATCTGGTGGCAGCCGCAGTGCTGTTGGCCCAACGGCTCGAACAGACCGACCTGTCGGCCCACGAAGCGCGGGAGGCCCTCAAAACCCTTCGGGACCACATCGGCGAGGCGAATGTGGTGGGAGATCACGCAGCCCTCGAGACCCGGGTTGCCGGCATCGAAGCACAGGTCCTCAAGCACGGCGAGGTGGAGGCCCAGCAGCGCGCACAGGCCAAGGTCGCGGCAGCCAAGGCGCGCATCAAGGTCGTCAAGTCCGCCGAAAAGCTGGCTGCCAGCGACCCGGCGAAGGTGCAGTGGAAGTCGGCCAGTGCGCGGATGCGCGAGCTGTTCGACCAATGGAAGGCTCTGCAGCAGGCAGGGCCGCGCCTGGACAAGGCGGTCGAGGACGAACTGTGGCACCGCTTCAGCGAGGCACGCTCCGGCTTCGACAAGACGCGTCGGGCGTGGTTCGTGCAGCTCGACGAGGAGCAGGAAGGCGCCAAGCGCGAGAAGGAGAAGCTCGTCGCTCAGGCCGAGAAGCTGGCCACCAACAAGGACTGGGGGCCCACCGCGACCGAGTTCAAGCACCTCATGGAGCAGTGGCGTCGAGCCGGTCGTGCGCAGCGATCCAGTGACGACGCCCTCTGGGAGCGGTTCAAGGCGGCCCAGGACCAGTTCTTCGCCGCCAAGGACGAGATCGTCGCAGCCGAGCGGGTCGAGTTCGAGGCCAACCTCGTGGTGAAGGAACAGTTGCTCACCGAGGCCGAGGCTCTGCTGCCGGTGACCGACCTCCAGGGGGCCAAGCGCAACTTGCGTTCCATCCAGGACCGGTGGGATGCGGCGGGCAAGGTCCCTCGCTCGGACATGCAACGCATCGAAGGCCGCTTGCGCAAGGTCGAGCAGGCGGTGCGGGACGGCGAGGACCAGCGTTGGAAGCGCAGCAACCCCGAGCTCAACGCACGCGCCCAGTCGATGGTCGAGCAGCTGGAGCGCGCGGTGGCGGGTCTGGAGGCCGACCTCGAATCGGCCAGGGCGCAGAACGACTCTGCAGCCACCAGCAAGGCCGAGCAGGCTTTGTCGGCCCGACGTGAATGGTTGGACTCGGCCCGCGCGGGCTTGTCCGGATGATCTCCGACCTGACGGCATACCTGGACCGCAGTCCCTCCCCCTTCCACGCGGTGCAGAGCGCCGTCGACCTGCTCACCCAGGCGGGGTTCAGCGAAGTCCTGGAACGGGAGGTCACCCCCCGTGCGGCTGGTCGATACTTCTCGCGCCGGTCGGGTTCACTGGTGGCGTGGTCCACCGAGCACGAGCCGGGGCCGGCGCACGGTTTCCGCGTGGTCGGTGCCCACACGGACTCGCCGAACCTGCGGATCAAGCCGCAACCGGACACCCATAGCGCAGGGTGGCAGGGCCTGGGGGTCGAGGTCTACGGCGGCCCGCTGCTGACCTCATGGTTGGACCGGGACCTCGGATTGTCGGGGCGAGCGGTCCTTCGGGACGGAACCAGCACCGCAACGTCCCTCTTCGTGATCGATGAGCCGCTGCTGCGAGTCTCGCAACTCGCCATCCACCTGAACCGGGAGCTCCACACCGAGGGGTTGCAACTCAACCCCCAGCGGGATCTGGTGCCTCACTGGGGGCTGGGTACCCAGCCCGGGGACTTCCTCGGCTTCCTGGCCGAGCATCTCGGCGTCCCGGCCCAAGACGTCCTGGCCTGGGAGGCCATGACGCACGACCTCACCCCAGCCCGGGTGATCGGCCGTGACCGGGACCTGGTGGCTTCGGCACGACTGGACAACCTGGCTACGTGTCACGCTGCGGTCCGAGCCCTGCTCAGCAGGTGCGATCACGGGGTCGATGAGGCGGCACCGACCCCCGTGATCGTGCTCTTCGACCACGAGGAGGTCGGCAGCACGAGCGCCAGCGGGGCGCAGTCGACCTTCCTCCCGGGTTGGCTGGAACGCATCGTGACCGCCCGCGGCGGAGACCGTGAGGACTATCTGCGGGCGATGGCCGACACGATCGTCGCCTCGGCCGACATGACCCATGCCACACACCCCAACTACCCCGAGAAGCACGACGGCCTGCACCCGGTGCGGATGAACGGCGGACCGGTCCTCAAGATCAACGCCCAGGAGCGTTACGCCACCGACTCCCGGGGTGCGGCCGCCTTCGCGTTGGCCTGCGAGCAGGCAGGCGTCCCACAGCAGATCTTCGTGAACCGCACCGACCTCCCCTGCGGGTCCACGGTCGGTCCGATGACCGCCGCCGCGACAGGAGCCACCGTCGTCGACGTGGGTGCCGCGACCTTGTCGATGCACTCGGCTCGCGAGGTCTGCGGAGTGGCGGACCACGCGGCCTACATCGTCGCGCTGACCGCCTTCCTGGAACCGGCCGCCTAAGCTCCGTTCCGGCCGGGCCCGTGGTGCGCCGGCTGGTGGGCGCCCTCCGTGCCGTTGACGCGCGGGTCACGGCGGTGCGGGTCGGTGCCCTGGGTCCCGGTCACGCGGTAGACATCGAGGACAGCGCTCACACCTCGCACGGCGCGCAGGACGCTGTCCAGATGGGAAGGATCTGCCATCTCGAAGGTGAAACGCGACAGGGCCACCCGGTCGCGGCTCGTCTGCACCGAGGCCGACAGGATGTTGACCTTCTGCTCGGCCAGTGTGCGCGTCACATCCGTCAGTAGACCCGGGCGGTCCAGCGCTTCAACCTGCATGTTGACCAGGAAGACGCTGGCTTCGGTCTGGGACCAGGCGACCTCGATCAATCGGTCGGGGTGACGTTTGAGGGTGTCCACGTTGGTGCAGTCGACCCGGTGCACCGACACGCCTTTGCCGTGCGTGACGAACCCGATGATGTCGTCTCCGGGCACCGGGGTGCAGCAGCGTGCCACCTTGACCCAGACGTCCCCGGCCCCCACCACGGTGACCCCAGGGTCGGTGCCACGGAGCCGGCCGCGGCGGGGGGTGACGGCCTCGGCAAGGTCTTCGGTCGCGCTGTCCTCACCGCCCAGAGTGGCCACCAGTTGGTTGACCACATGGTCGGCCGAGACGTGAGACTCCCCCACCGCGGCGTAGAGCGACTCGATGGACTGGTAGCGCAGGTCGCCGGCCACTGCCATGAGGGAGTCGTGCGACATCAACCGCTGCAGCGGCTGGTTGCGTTTGCGGAGCACCTTGGCGATCTGCTCGCGCCCATGGTCGATCGCCTCGTCGCGGCGCTCCTTGGAGAACCAGTGCCGGATCTTGGTGCGAGCCCGCCCGCTCTTGACGAACTTCAACCAGTCCCGGCTCGGTCCGGCGTCCTGGGCCTTGGACGTGATGATCTCGACGACGTCACCGCTGACCAGCGCGTTCTCCAGCGGGACGAGCTTGCCGTTGACCCGTCCACCGACGCAGCGATGACCCACCTCGGTATGCACGGCGTAGGCGAAGTCGACCGTGGTGGCACCGGCGGGCAGGGCGATCACGTCGCCGGCCGGGGTGTAGACGTAGACCTCCGCGGCGTGGATCTCGAAACGTAGCGACTCCAGGAACTCGTCGGGGTCGCTGGTGTCGTTCTGCCAGTCGATGAGCTGCTTGAGCCAGTTCATGTCGCCACCGGGTCCGCCATCGTCCCCGTGCGTCTTGGCCTTGCTGAGCTCTTTGTACTTCCAGTGGGCGGCGACGCCGTACTCGGCTCGGCGGTGCATGTGGTGCGTGCGGATCTGAACCTCGACGGGTTTGCTGTCCGGCCCCATCACGGTCGTATGCAGCGACTGGTACATGTTGAACTTGGGCACGGCGATGTAGTCCTTGAACCGCCCGGGCACGGGGTTCCAGCGGGCGTGCAGCGCTCCAAGCACCGCGTAACAGTCGCCGATGGACTCCACCAGCACCCGCACTGCGACGAGGTCGTAGATCTGCTCGAAGTCGTGACCGCGAACGATCATCTTCTGGTAGACGGAGTAGTAGTGCTTCGGACGCCCGGTGACGGTGGCACGGATCTTGGACGCCTTGAGGTCAGCACCGATCTGGGTACGCACCCGCGCCAGGTACTCCTCCCGAGCCGGGGTTCGCTCCGCCACCATGCGGACGATCTCGTCGTAGACCTTGGGGTAGAGGTAGGCGAAGGAAAGGTCCTCCAGCTCCCACTTGATCGTGTTCATCCCCAACCGGTGCGCCAGCGGGGCGAAGATCTCCAAGGTTTCGGCGGCCTTGCGGGCCGCCGACTCCGCCGAGACATAACGCCAGGTCCGCGCGTTGTGGAGGCGGTCAGCCAGCTTGATCACGAGCACACGGATGTCGCGGGACATCGCGACGACCATCTTGCGCACCGTCTCGGCCTGAGCCGCTTCACCGTAGACGACCTTGTCGAGCTTGGTCACTCCGTCGACCAACATCGCGATCTCATCGCCGAACTCCGCGGTCAACTGCTTGAGCGAGTACTCGGTGTCTTCCACCGTGTCGTGCAGCAGCGCCGCGGCGATGGTGGACGGTGTCATCCCGAGCTCGGCCAGGATGGTCGCTACGGCCAGCGGGTGGGTGATGTATGCGTCGCCGCTCTTACGCTTCTGCCCCCGATGAGCCTTCTCCGCGACGACGTAGGCCCGCTCGATCAGATGGAGGTCGCCCTTGGGGTGCGTCGCCCGGACCGCTCGCAGCAAGGGCTCGAGCACCGGATTGTCACCGGAGCGCGTGCCACCGAGGATCGCCCAGCGTGCCCGGACTCCGGACGAGGTCGCTGAGGCCGTCGAAGACGCGACATCCTCACTCATCGGACCAGTGTATGTCGCAGAGTTGGGTCGCTGGTGCAGCCCACCGGAGCTTGGTCAGCCGTTGAGGAGGGAGCGCACCGGGACCTCTTGGAGCCGGCTGCGCCCTTCGAGGGCGCTGATCTCCAACAGGACCTCGACACCGCTGACGTGGGCCTGCGCACGCTCGATCAGCTCGATCGTGGCCGCCACCGTGCCGCCTGTCGCAAGGACATCGTCGACCACCAAGACGCGCTGGCCGGAGGTCAGGGCGTCGACGTGCATCTCCAGGGTGGCGCTGCCGTACTCGAGGTCGTACTCGACGGCAAACGTCTCGCAAGGCAGCTTGCCCGCTTTGCGGATCGGCACGAAGGACACCCCCAGGTGGTGGGCCACCACGGCACCGAACACGAAACCTCGGGCCTCGATACCGGCCACCACGTCTACCTGGCCGACGTGCCGACTGACCACGTCCGCGACCACTCGCCGGCTCAGGTCGGCGTCGGCCAACAGCGGCGTGAAGTCCTTGAAGGTGACCCCGGGCTCGGGGAAGTCCGGGATGTCCCGCAGGATCGCCGCCACGTCGTCCGCCAGGGTGTGGTCGGACGAGGGGGTGATGTCATTCATCGGCGCGACCTCGGTGGCTTCTTGGGCTGGTTGCGGGGTCCCCGCTGGGCGTACGGATGCACGGTGCGTCCGACGACGGACTCACGGGGAGCCGACGGCGTCGGGCTGGGGGTCGCTGCGGTGGGCTCGCTCTCGGAGTCGGAGTCGGAGTCGGAGTCGAACTGGCTCGGCGAAGCCATGGCCAGGGCTGCGGCAGCCGAGGCCGTACGACCCGCTTTGCGCCCCACCTTGGTGTCCAGGGCGACGACCTCCTCGTCCCTCTGCCGGAGCTGCACCAACAGGGGCGTGGCGATGAAGATCGAGGAGAACGTCCCGACGGTGATCCCGATGAACAGCGCACTGGCCAGGTCCAGGAGGGTGCCCGGACCGATGAAGATGATGCCGACGACCACGATCGTGGCCACGGGGAGCAACGCCACCACGGAAGTGTTGATCGAGCGCACCAAGGTCTGGTTGACGGCGAGGTTGGCCGACTCCGCATACGTCATACGTCGGGTGTCCAGCGCTTGCTCGGTGCTCTCCCGCACCTTGTCGAAGACCACGATGGTGTCGTAGATCGAGTACCCGAGGATGGTGAGGAACCCGATCATCGAGGCTGGCGAGACCTCGATGCCCAGCAGGGCGTAGGCCCCGACCGTGAACACCACGTCGTGCAGCAGTGCCACCAGAGCGGCGGCAGCCATCTTCCACGTGCGGAAGTAGAGCGCCAGCACCAGCGACACCAACACCAGGAACGCCACCAACGCCTGGATCGCCTTGGTCGTCACGGTGGCTCCCCAGGACGGGCCGACGAAGGAGCTGCTGACCTGAGCGTCGTCGACGTCGAAGGCGTCCGCCAGGTCGCTACGAACCTCCTCCGACGGGCCGCTATCGAGCTGGCCGGTCTGCACGCGGACCGTGTCCGTGCCGATCAGGGTGGTCGAAACCTCCGAGTCGGGCGCCGCCAGCGACACCGCTTCCTGAGCAGTGTCTTCGTAGCCCGAAGTGTCGGTCACAGCGCTCACCCGGAACTCGGAGCCACCGCGGAACTCGATGCCGAAGTTGATGCCACGGCCGAGCAGTCCTACCAGCGACAGGAGGATAAGGACCGCCGAGATCGAGTACCAGAGCTTGCGACGGCCGACGATGTCGAACGACCGCTTTCCGGTATAGAGGTCGTTGCCCAGCTGAGCGAAACGAGCCATCAGACCGTGCCTCCTTCGATTTCGGCGCGCGATGGTTTGACCTTGACCGGGGGGAGGTTGATCTGTCCCCGACCCAGGTACGTCGAGCGCTTGGCTCCGAGCCGCTCGGGGTCCATTCCAGACCAGCGGTGTCCTTCACCGAAGAACCTGGTGTTGGCCAGGATGCTGACCAGGGGGTGGGTGAAGAGGAAGATCACGATCAGGTCGATCACCGTGACCAGACCCAAGGTGAAGGCGAAGGCCTTGACGCTGGACTCGGATAGCCAGAACAGCACTCCGGCCGCGATCAGGTTCACGGCGTCGGAGATCAAGATGGTGCGCCGGGCCCGGTCCCACCCGGTGTCCACGGCATACCTGAGCGGCCGTCCGGCTCTCACTTCATCCCGGACGCGTTCGAAGTAGACGATGAACGAGTCCGCCGTGATGCCGATCGCCACGATGAGCCCGGTCACCCCGGCCATCGTGAGCCGATAGTTGGTGGCCCAGCCCAATAAGGTCACCGAGAGGTAGGCCAGCACCCCGGCGACGATCAGCGACCCGATCGTGACGAGGCCGAGCGCCCGATACTGGACGAGCGAGTAGAGGAACACCAGCAGCAGGCCCACGATCCCGGCCTGGATACCCCGGGTGAGCTGCTCGCCACCGAGGGTGGGGCTGATCTGCTCGCTGGTCAACGTGGTGAACGAGATCGGTAGAGCACCGAATTTGATCTGGTTGGCGAGGACCTCAGCGGTGTCGATCGTGAAGTTGCCGGTGATGCTGGCCTGCCCGCTGGGGATCGGGCCGTTGATCCCGGGTGCGGTGATGACACTGCCGTCGAGCACGATCGCGAACCGGTTCTGCGCTTCACCGCTCGGATACTGGAAAAGCCGGGTGGTGATGTCCGCGAAGGTCGCACCGCCTTCGTTGTCGAGATCGAGGCTGACCTGGACGCGTCCGGTCGTGGCCCCTTGCGCGTTGCTCTCGAAACCGGCTGTGGCATCGTCCACCGAGGCGCCGGTGAGCTCGACCGGGCCGAGGATGTACTTCTCTGCGCCGTCCGTCGAGCACGCCACCACGGGCTGATCCTCGGGGGCTGCGGCGACTCGGTCGCCTTCCAGACCATCGAGGCAGTTGAGTGCGGTGAACTGCTCCCCCAGTTCGGGAGTGATCTGGTCCAAGGAACTGGGGTCATCGGTCGCCGGCGGCGCCTCGTCCAGCGGTGAGGGGGCGTCCGTGGTCTGCTCCGCCTCGTCGGGCGAGCCAGTCTCGTCAGCTCCGTCCTGAGCCCGCAGCCCCTCCGGGAAGGCTCCGTTGTCGACCTCGCCGCTGTCAGGGGCGGGTTCCTCGATACCAGGCAGCTCCGGAACATCGCCTTGCGAGGTGTCCCCCTCTGCGGGAGCAGGCGGCTCGAAGTTGTCGGGCAGAGGCAAGGTCGGCACCGGTGCCTGAGGGTCCGTATCCAACCCTGAGGGTTGGGCCACGAGCACCGGTCGAAACTGCAACTGCGAGGAGCGACTCAGCGACTCCAGTTGTGCAGCCGAAGGGTTACCTGGGATGGCGACCGCGATGTTGTCGCCGCCCAGACGGGAGACTTCCGCCTCGGCCGTGCCACTGCCGTCGATCCGGCGACGGATGATGTCGATGGCCTGTTGGACCTGGTCCTCGGACGCCTCCCCCGACGTGACGACGGGTTGGATGACGATCTGTCGGCCACCCGCGAGGTCGAGCCCGAGGAGAGGCGTCAGCTGAGCCTTGGGGTCCGCCCATTGGGACGCTGCCACCAAGCCGGTGAACATCAGCACGGCAATGGTGACCAGCGACCACAACGTCCGCACCGCGGTCCGGTTACGCGGTTTGACGGCCATCAGCCGATCACTTGCCGTCTGAGTCGGGTGAGTCCGATGGGTCGGAGGACTCTTCGTCGACCTCGTTCACGGGTCGGTCGACAGCGGGTGCAGCACCGGGGATCACTGCGCGCCGGTCGAAGGCGACGACGACGCCGGGGGCGATCTCGACGTGAACCAGCGGCCCCTCGATGGCCGAGACCGCCCCGAACATCCCCGCTCTGGTCATGACCGGGTCACCCACCTCCAAGCCCTGTTGGGCCTTCGCTTCGCGACGGGCGCGGCGGCGTTGGGAGAAGATGAGGTACGCCAGCAGCGCGAGGGGCAAAGCCAGAATGAGCACCGAGAACGAACCGTTCCCGGTGCCGCTCGCGGCAGTGGTAATGGCGGGCATGGGCGTCCTTTAGCGATGATCTGATCGTGATCGGTAGTGGGCAGCGCATCGTGGCACGTGCCCGGGGCAGTCTAGGTGAGGCGCGCAGAGCGGCCAAAGAACGTGCGTCGCGGCCGCACCCTCAGTGCGTCCACGAAGCCTGGCCGCGTGACGTCGTCGCCCGCAGCTACCTATCCGAGGCGGCCGCCGTCATTGCTGAACGGCAACGGAGTCTGGGCACTGCTCGATACCGGGGCCGGTGGGGTTAACCCGAGATGCTTCCACGCTGACGGGGCTGCTGCCCTGCCCCTCGGCGTGCGAAGCATGAACCCCTCGCGTACCAGGAAGGGCTCCGCCACCGTTTCCACGGTGTCGGGCTCTTCACCCACCGAGACGGCCAGAGTGCTCAACCCGACCGGGCCACCGCCGAAACGACGACACAATGCGTCCAGCACCGCCCGGTCCAGACGGTCGAGTCCGAGCTCGTCGACGTCGAAGAGGGCCAGCGCGGCCAGCGCGGCGTCCAGATCCACGATGTGCTGCCCGTGCACCTGAGCCCAGTCCCGCACCCGCCGAAGCAACCGGTTCGCGATCCGGGGTGTTCCTCGCGAGCGGGAGGCGATCTGCTGGATGCCGGCGTCGTCCGCGTCGATCTCCAGCAGCTGGGCGTTGCGGGTCAGGATTGTCACGAGGTCTTGCGTGGAGTAGAAGTCCAGGTGGCCGGTGAACCCGAACCGGTCGCGCAGCGGCGCCGGAAGGAGACCGGCGCGGGTGGTGGCGCCCACCACGGTGAAGGGGGGCAGCTCAAGAGGGATCGCGGTGGCACCAGGGCCTTTGCCGACGATGACGTCGACTCGGAAGTCCTCCATCGCCAGATACAGCATCTCCTCAGCGGGTCGAGACATCCGATGGATCTCGTCGAGAAAGAGCACCTCGCCCTCAGCCAACGAGCTGAGGATCGAGGCCAGATCACCGGCGTGTTGGATCGCGGGTCCACTGGTGATCCTGATGGGCTGCTCGAGCTCGGCCGCCACGATCATGGCCAGGGTGGTCTTGCCCAGTCCCGGAGGGCCGGACAGCAGCACATGGTCCGGCGGTGCGTTGCGGCGTCGTGCCGCTTCCAGGAGGAGACCGAGCTGGTCACACACGCGCCCTTGCCCCGGAAAGTCCTTCAGCCGGCGGGGGCGAAGCGCCGCCTCAACCTGTCGCTCTTCCTCAGGGGCATCAGCATCGACGAGCCGATCGTCGTCAACCACTCGTCAGCGCCCCAGATCCTGCAGGGCGGCACGCAGCAATGCGGCGACGTCCATGGGCTGACTCGCGGCGACGTCACCGTCTGCTGACTCATCGGCGTGGCGGGTCGTGACCAGGCGCACCGCGTCGTCGGCCGCTTTGGTGCTCCAGCCCAATCCCACGAGCGCCTCGATGACTTCACCCGCCTGTGGGTGAGTGTGGCCACGGAGGACCGAAGTGGGGGTGACGGTGCTGGTCGCCGCACTACCCGTGACCGGAGCCACTTTGTCGCGGAGTTCGAGCACGATGCGTTCGGCTCCTTTGCGTCCGATACCGGGCACCTTCGTCAGGGCGACCAGGTCGGCGCCGCTGATCGCCCGTCGCACGTCGTCCGGCTCGTGCACGGCGAGCATCGCTTGGGCCAGGCGAGGGCCTACTCCAGAGACCGTTTGGACTTGCTCGAAGATCACCTGTGCATCAGAGTCGGCGAAGCCGTAGAGCGTCAGCGACTCCTCCCGGACCACCATCGAGGTATGCAGGTGAGCGGCGGATCCCGGTCGGAAACTCGCGGCCGTTGCCGGCGTCGTGTGAACTTTCAGCCCGATCCCACCGACCTCCACCACGAGATGGTCCAAGCCCACGTGCGCTACGTTCCCCCGTACGGACGCGATCATCGCCGCCTCACCGTCATGACGTCCCTTTCGTCTGCGTAGTCTTTTTTGCGCTGACCCGACGCTGGCCGACGTGCACGGCCCAGGCGGCCGCGGTGCCACCGCCGCCCGCACGCGCCTGAGCGTGTAACTGGGCCAGACGGTTGGGTCCGGCTTGCGCCGCGAGTTCTTCTGCGCGTTTCATCCGGTCACTCAAAGCAGCTTGGTCCAGCTGGCCCTGACCGCCCTGGCGCCATAGGTGGCAGATCGCCAGAGCGAGCGCATCGGCGGCATCGGCGGGTCTGGGGGCCACGTCCAGCTGCAGGATGCGGGTGATCATGTGGGTGACCTGCGCTTTGTCCGCACGCCCGTTCCCGCTGACGGCAGCCTTGACTTCGGTCGGGGTGTGCAGCGCAAGCGGCAGTCCGAGGCGAGCTGCTGCGAGCATCGGCACCGCTGAGGCCTGTGCAGTGCCCATGATTCCCTTGATGTTGGCCTTGGCGAACACTCGCTCCACGGCCACCGCGTCCGGCTTGTAGTCGGCCAGCCACTGGTCGATCTCTGTCTGAAGGCTCAGCAACCTCTCCGCAGGCTCGTCCGTCACCGGGGTGCGCACCACCCCGACGGCCACCATGCGCAGAGTGCGACCTCGCTCGCCTTCGACGACACCGAGCCCGCACCGAGTGAGTCCGGGGTCGACGCCAAGGACACGCACGGTCGAACCTCCTCGATGCAGTCGTTGCGGCAGATCCATACCCTGATGCGCCGTGATGCGAACATGTGTTCGCTGCACACGCTACGCCGGGACGCGCGGGAGGAAGGACCGACGCGCCGCATCCACGGAGGCCTGGACCCTCGAGGACATGAGGCTGGCCCTCAGGGAGCGTCAGGCGACGTCCGGTTGTCGGTGGTCGACGGGCCGGGTGAGCCAACGTTCGCCATACGGATCGCTCCAGGTGACCGCGGCGGTCACGGGATCGAGCATGGGTGTCCATCGGGCTTGAGTCTTCAGTCGGTGATGTCGCCGACACAGGCACATCAGGTTTCCCGGTTCGGTGCGGCCCCAGCCATCAGCACTAGGACGGGAGCTCTCAGAGGACCAAGGGACGACATGGTCAAGGTCGCAACGCCGTGCGGCGACCGGGCAGCCGGGGAAGCGGCACGTCCCATCACGCAGGCGGACGAGCTCCCTCATCCGGACTGGTGGACGATAGAGAGCCGAGGTCGTTCCGAGCGTCGTGCCCGTCTTCACATCGACGAACATGGCGGAGATCGTCGTCTCGAAACGGTTGAGTAGCCGCTCGATCACGTCACCCTGGATAACGCCGAGCCCACCCACCTCGACACCAGAGGCGTGACGGAAGAAAGCGTCACCGTTGCGGGGCTGCTGGTGAGGCTCATGCGCTCCTGCGTCGAGCAGGTCGCTCGCTTCTCTCACACCGTCCCGGTCGTCCGGGTGGTACCGGTCCTCCGCTTGGCCACTGTCGTCCGGGTGGCCACTGCCGCCTGGCGCGCCTTCACCGCCGACGGGGATAGGGAAGATCACGTGTGCGCTGACCTCAGCCCTGCCCAGGATCAGGTCCGCCAAGGCTTCTGCTCGGCACTGGTCGATGCTTCGGCCGGGATCGCACGCTTTGGACTGATGGGCGGCTTCGTCGATTGCCGCCCAGCACAGCACTGAGTCTTCGGAGCTCAAGTGCGCGAACCACTCACTCACCCCCGGCACGTCGCACGCACGCACCTGGACGAAGAGTCGCTGCCGGGCCCGAGCCGCCCGCTCCTTGACCGCTTCGGGCGCCACCGCGGCCAGGATCCGACGAACCCGCCGCCGCAGCACTCCGGGCGTCGTCTCCCCCGCCACGGGAAACAGCCGCTCCTCCACCGCCGAGCAGGTCTCTCGATCGGCCACGAGCGTCTCTTCGGCGATGATCTAAACTCGGAAGGGGTCGAGGTCACCGTCGGCCAGCGCTCGGAGTGACCGCGGTAGAACGGAGGCCAACCGGGATGCCGTGGACACCCGTCGCTGAGCCGAGCCGGGCGATAGCGCTAAGACGGGCGCCGCATCGTCGGCTCGAAACTCCACCACGTTGCCGACCCCGAGATCGACCTCGACGAACTCCCCGTCGTCGTTGCAGATCTCCTCTCGAGCGGCGAACTGCGCCAATCGAACCGTCTGCGCAGCAGTTGCGGCGGAGCTGACGCGCTGCAGCGCTCGGACGTCGTGGATCAGCTCATCGGAGCCCAGCTCCCGCGCGGAGCCTTGCACGTCCTCTAACGAGGCGCGAAGGACAGCAACCACCGGGGCGAAGCGATCGACCCACGTTGTCGTCATACGAACAAATGTACGATAGAGCACCGACATACCCTCTGCGGCAATACTCTTGAACCCGTTTCACACCGCCCGAGGGTCACGGCGTCACGGGCGGTCGGTCAGTCGTCCTCTTCGAGGATGTCGATCACGTCAGCGGGGATGTCCGCGTTGCTGTAGACGTTCTGCACGTCATCGCAGTCTTCCAGGGCGTCGACGACTCGGATCATCTTGCGCGCTCCCTCAGCGTCCAGCGGAACTTCCACGCTGGGCAGGAACGACACGTCAGCGGAGTCGTAGTCGAGACCGGCGTCCTGCAGTGCGGTCCGCACCGCAACCATGTCCGTGGCCTCGGTGACGATCTCGAATGCGTCGTCGAGGGTGATGACGTCCTCAGCACCCGCTTCCAGGACGATCTCCAGGATCTCGTCCTCGGTGTGGCCCTCCCGTGGCACCATCACCACGCCCTTGCGGTTGAACAGGTAAGCCACGGATCCGGAGTCCGCCATCGCACCGCCGTTGCGGGTCAGCGAGGTCCGAACCTCCATGACGGCGCGGTTCTTGTTGTCCGTCAAGCACTCGATCAGCAACGCCACCCCTCCGGGCGCATAACCCTCGTACGTCAACGCTTCGTAGGCAGCACCGCCAGCCTCTGCCCCCGAGCCGCGCTTCAGCGCACGCTCGATGTTGTCGTTGGGCACCGACGTCTTCTTGGCCTTCTGCACGGCGTCGTACAGGGTCGGGTTGCCAGCCATGTCGCCACCACCGGTGCGCGCCGCCACTTCGATGTTCTTGATCAGCTTGGCGAACGATTTAGCCCTTTTGGCGTCGATGGCCGCCTTCTTGTGCTTGGTCGTCGCCCATTTGGAATGCCCACTCATTGTCTTCCCTCATCTTCGGCTGCGAATCGACGCTCGATGTTACCGCTGTGCTGCGCCACCATCTCCACGAACAAAGAGTGGAAGCGGTGGTCGGTCGTCATCTCTGGGTGAAACGAGGTGGCCAGCGCGTTGCCTTGGCGCACGGCGACGACGTGGTCATCGCCCTCGTAGTCGACCGTGGCGAGCACGTCCACACCCGGGCCGACGCGCTCGACCCAGGGGGCGCGGATGAAGACCGCGCGGAACGGCTCGTCGTCGTATGCCGTCGCACCAGCGAGCCCGCGCACGTCCAGATCACACTCGAAGGAGTCGACCTGACGGCCGAAGGCGTTGCGGCGAACCGTGATATCCAGACCGCCGAGCGTCTGCTGGTCGCGGTGCCCGTCGAGCACCTGCTCGGAGAGCATGATCATCCCGGCGCAGGAGCCGAACACCGGCATCCCCTGGGACATCCGCTCCATGATGGTGTCGCGCACCCCGAAAATACGCGTCAGCCGGTCGATCGTCGACGACTCACCGCCCGGGATGACGAGCCCGTCGACCCGCTCGACCTCGGCCGGCCGGCGAACCTCCAAGGTGCGGGCGCCGGCGGCCGCCAGCGCCCGGCAGTGCTCGCGGACGTCGCCCTGGAGCGACAGGACGCCGATGAGTGGCGTCACCACCCGCGTTCGGCGAGGCGGTGCGGCTCCGGGATGTCGTCGACGTTGATCCCGACCATGGCTTCGCCCAGACCGCGGGAGACCTGCGCCAGGACGGCCGGATCGTCGTAGAAGGTCGTGGCCTTGACGATGGCCTCGGCGCGGGCCTGGGGGTTGCCGGACTTGAAGATGCCCGAGCCGACGAAGACACCCTCGGCGCCCAGCTGCATCATCATCGCGGCGTCGGCCGGGGTGGCGATGCCACCCGCGGTGAACATCACCACCGGCAACGCGCCGGCCTCGGCGACCTCTTTGACCAAGTCGTACGGCGCCTGAAGCTCTTTGGCCGCGACGTAGAGCTCGTCGGGGGAAAGGCTCTTCAGGCGCCGGATCTCCCCGCCGATCTTGCGCATGTGCATGGTGGCGTTGGAGACGTCTCCGGTGCCGGCCTCGCCCTTGGAGCGGATCATCGCCGCGCCCTCGGTGATCCGGCGCAGCGCCTCACCCAGGTTGGTCGCACCACAGACGAAGGGAACGGTGAAGTTCCACTTCTCGATGTGGTTGGCGTAGTCCGCGGGGGTCAGCACCTCCGACTCGTCGATGTAGTCCACCCCCATCGACTGCAGGATCTGAGCCTCGACGAAGTGCCCGATCCGCGCCTTCGCCATGACCGGGATGGAGACTGCGTCGATGATGCCGGCGATCATGTCGGGGTCGCTCATCCGCGCCACCCCACCATGGGCGCGGATGTCGGCCGGGGCCCGGTCGAGGGCCATGACGGCCACGGCGCCGGCGTCCTCGGCGATGACGGCCTGCTCCGGCGTGACCACGTCCATGATCACGCCACCCTTGAGCATGTCGGCCATCCCGCGCTTGACTCGCGTGGTGCCGCTGCGCTGCTCGGGGGCGGACTCGGGAAGGGACATCAGAAAGCCTTTCATCGTGCTGTTTGCGGGGAAGACTCACGCATGCGTATGACTGAGTCGGCCTCTGAGTCTACGGCCCCGGAGATCAGATCGGTGGCGGCCAGCCGTCGTCGAAACACACGGGCTCGGGGATCGCCGTATGACCGGCCAGACGAAAGGTCCGCACGGCGACACGTCGACGCACGACTCGGGTCTGCTCGACGGCTTCGTTGTGGAAGCGCCGCGCCAGTCGCAGCCGCATCGCCGTCTCCTCTAGCTCGGCCGGAGGCTCCGGCATGACCAACCGCATCAGGTCCGTCAGTGCGCTCTCGGCTGCACATCTCTCAGCGTCCCAAGGACCTTCGAAGTCCGCACACGTTCTCGCTGCGTCGATGAGCAGGGCACCGCTGGCCGGGTCGAGATCGCCGGTGTAGGCCACCTCGATGGCCGTTTGTGACCGCCGCAAGCTCTGGGCCTCCAGGGCCGATCCCGTCGCCTCCAGGCGGGTATGCAGGCGGTCCAGACGGACGGCGGTGTAGGAGAGGTACCACCCCAGCGCCAGGAGAGCGACCAGCACCAGCGCGACGAGGCTCACCGTTTCCATCATGACCCTTTCCAGGTCCGTCGAAGCGACGACCGATGTCGTCCGACGACGCTGCCGGTCGGGCGGACCGAGTCGTAGACCGCCAGCACCTGACGCCCCACCCGCGACCAGTCGAAGTCTTGCGCGCGGGCCGGCCCGTTGCGGGACAGCTCGGCCCGCAGGTGGGCAGAGCCCAGCACCCGCAGGACCGCGGAGGTCAACGACCGCGAGTCCCCACGGTCGAAGAGCATCCCTGCCTTCCCCCCGTCGAGCACCTCGGCGAAGGCTGGCAGGTTGCTCGCCACGACGGGAGCCCCCGCTGCCATCGCCTCGACAAGGATGATCCCGAAGCTCTCACCGCCGAGGTTCGGGGCGACGTAGACGTCGGCCTTCCTCAGCAGGTCGACCTTCTCCGCCTCGCTTACCGGCCCCACGAAGTCACAGGCTTCGGACACCTCGATCGGCAGGTGGCGCTGCACCTCGGCCCTCTCCCCGGGTCCGGCGATGACGATCCTGGCCTGCGGGTAGGCCGCCAGGATGTCCGGAACGGCGTCCAGCAGCACTCGGAGCCCTTTGCGCGGCTCCTCGAAGCGCCCCATAAAGACGATGTCGGGTCGAGCTATCGGGTCGGGTTCACCCGGTCGGACGGACGGGCGCCGCCCCCCGAAGGTGAAGCGGGCCACGCCGACACCGTTCGGAATGACCACACATTCGCCGCCAATCTGGGTGGACACCGTCTCCTGGGCCTGCCGGGAGACCGCTATGCGCCCTGAGATCTTGTCCATCCCGGGCTGCAGCATGGGTCCGGCCAGCCGTAGCGAACGGGACTTGACCTGCGCGGAGTGAAAGGTGGCCACGATGGGCCCGGTCACCGCCCACAGAGCCAGTAGCGACACACTCGGGCTGGCGGGCTCGTGGATGTGCACGACGTCGAACCGGCCCTCGTCGACCCAGGTGCGCACGCGAGCGGCCACGGTCGGTCCGAACGCCAAACGGGCCACCGAACCGTTGTAGCGCACCGGCAGTGCGCGACCCGCGTTGACCGCATACTCCGGCAGCACCGTGTCCGGCTCGGCCGGCGTGAGGAGACTGACCTCGTGCCCGGAGTGCTTCAGCCACTGGGCCAGCTCCACGACGTGGGACTGCACCCCTCCGGGGACATCAAGGGAGTAGGGGTTGACGAGCCCGACCCTCATGCGTGGTCGGGCACCGAGTCGACGACGAAGACCCGCTGCATCATGTGCCAGTCCTGAGTGTGCGCTCCCACCGCTGCGGCGAGGTAGTCGGCGCACTGCTGGGTCATCGACGCTATCCGTTCGGAGGGGTCCGGGCCGCCCGGGTCGCTCACTGCGGGACCGAACCGGATGACGATCCGGTATGCGGATGGGCCACCCCCACGGTCGGGATCCGCTTCGTAATGCACTGATACGGGGCGCAGCGGTGCCCCCGTCCTGATCGCCAGCGCCGCTGGACCTGCGGCCATGGATGCCCGAGCGCCGCAGAAGTCGACGGCCACCCCGCGATGGCTCAGATCCCGATCGGCCAGCAACGGCACGAAGACACCCGCTCCCACCGCTGCCGACAACCGACCGAAGACGTCGTCCTCGCCGGTCAGGGGCAGGATCGTCATACCCAGCTGCTCTCGGAACGCGAGGAACTCGGCATACAGCGCTTCGGGCTTGAGCCGTTCCGCCACGGTGGTGACCGGCGCCAGGTGGCAGCTCGCCCAGGCCCCCGCGGTGTCCCAGTTGCCCAAGTGGCCGAGGAAGAGCACCTGCCCCCGGCCTGCAGCCACATCGGCACGCACGGGTTCATCCCCTTCGCACCGCACCCGGTCGGCCAGATCCTCGGGAGTGCGGTCGGGCAGTCGGAAGGCGTCGCACCAGTAGCGCATGTAGGAACGCATGCCTTCACGCACCAGGTCGTCCAACTCCCCGGGGGACAGCTCCGGGCGGGCCACGGCGTAGTTGGCCCGCATGCGCCGTGCGTCATCAACCCCGCGTGCGTCAGCGACGACCGCGATCGCGTCGAACAGACGATAGGCGACCCGCTCGGGAAGCAGTCTGGTGCCCCTCCACCCGAGCCGAAAGACGGCCAGCCAGACCCGGTCCGCAACCAGGCTCACGCGGCTCCCTTGGTCTGTGCGTGCACCATGGCCACCCGTTGCGCCACGGTGAAGGCGCTGGCCAGGGCGAGCAGGACCAGCACGACGGTCAACACCCACATGGGCAGGAACAACCCGACGAAACCGGTGGCCACCAAGATCACGGTCAGCCGGTCGGCTCGCTCGGCGATCCCACCCTCGCAGCGCAGCGAGAGGCTCTCGGCTTTGGCCTTGACGTAGCTGGTCACGAACCCCAGGACCAGGCAGAGCAACGCGAGATAGGCGTTGGACAGACTGTCCCCGCGCCCCGCGAAGTAGAGGGTCAACCCGCCGAAGATCGCAGCGTCGCCGATCCGGTCCATCGAGGAGTCGAGGAAGGCACCCCAGGGACTCGACCGTCCGGACTGCCGCGCCATGTTGCCGTCGAGCAGGTCCGTGAAGATGAAGGCGGTGATGAAGACGCTGCCCCACCACAACTCGCCGAGGGGGTAGAACACGACACCCCCGATGACCACACCGAGCGTGCCGAAGACCGTCACCGCATCGGGGCTGATCCCCCGCTTCAGCAGCGCGGCCGCCAGCGGGGTGAACAGGCGGGAGAAGAAGGCGCGGGCGTAGCGGTTCAGCATGGCTGCTGCGGCCAAGCCGCCACCAGCTGAGCACGTACGTCTTCCAGGAGCATGGGCAGGGCCTTCGTCTGGGCGATGATGGGCAGGAAGTTCATGTCGCCACTCCATCGGGGCACCACGTGTTGATGCAGGTGAGCGGCCACACCGGCACCGGCGACCTCGCCCTGGTTCATCCCCAGGTTCACCCCGGCGGGAGAGCTGGCGGCGTTCAGCGCGGTCAACGCCATCTTGGTCAGGGAGGTGAACTCGGCCGTCTCGTCCTCGGTCAGGTCGAGGTAGAGGGGGATGTGTCGATACGGACAGATGAGCATGTGGCCCGGGTTGTACGGGAAGAGGTTGAGCACGACGTAGCAGTGCTCACCTCGATGCACGATCAGGCCCTCTTCGTCACTGCGTTCGGGGGCTGCGCAGAAGGGGCAGCTCCCGCCGTGGTCCGCCGAGGGTTTCTCCCCGCGGACGTAAGCCATGCGGTGCGGGGTCCAGAGTCGCTCGAAGCCGTCGGGAGAGCCCGCGAACTCAGCGGAGTCGGTCACCCCCGCGCCCTGCTGCTCACCTGTCTCCGCCGCTGCCATGAAGACGATCCTAAAGGCGAGGCGTGGGAAGGAGCGCACCCGCGACGACGTTGTCGACACTATGAACACGACACGTGAGCTCACCGACTCCGCGCCCGACCCGTCTGAGTACGCCCCGCCAGCGACGCAATGGGTGCGCGAACAGCTGGAGCAGATCGACGCTGCCGGCGGTGACACCGCGGCGGTCGGCATCCAAGGACGTCCGGTCATGGTCCTGACGATGCGGGGGCGCAAGAGCGGCAAACTCAGGCGCGTTCCGTTGATGCGGGTCGAGCACGACGGGGTGTATGCGGCGGTGGCCAGCAAGGGCGGTGCTCCCGACCACCCGGACTGGTACTACAACCTCCTCGCCGACTCCGCCGTGAGCCTGCACGACGGGACGACGCACACCCAGACCCGGGCGCGCCAGATTGATGCAGACGAACGCGAGCTCTGGTGGACACGCTGCGTGGAGGCGTTTCCCACGTACGCCGAGTACCAAGCAGGCACCGATCGCGAGATCCCCGTTTTCCTGCTGGAACCCGTCACGAACTAGTCCTCGGAAGGCGTCGTCCAGCAGTACGGTGACGCCCTGTACCCCGATCTGCGACGGCGCCCTACTCGGGCGAGATCTTCATGCGGTTGAGCACCGAGCTGCAGCACGTCGATCTGCGGGAGAACTCCGGGCTCGTCGAGTGTCCCACCCGACCGTCGGGACGCTGTGACGCGACATCGGTGGGCGTCGTCGCCTGCCTGGTCATGCTCATTCCGAGGAAGACGCGGCGGTGGGCCGGAGGTTTGCTGCTCGGGGGCACCGCCGGCTTCGGGGTCGCGGGTGGATCTTTGCTGGGGTCTGTGTCGTGGCCTTCAGACCTGTCGGCGCTCACGCACCGCGGCGACGATCTCACTCACAGCCTCCGTGACCGGAACCCCGTTCTTCTGCGTGCCATCCCGGTAGCGGAACGAGACCGCGCCCATAGCACGGTCCTCCTCCCCCGCGATCAGGATGAAGGGCACCTTCGACTTCTGCGCCGTGCGGATCTTCTTGGCGAACCGGTCGTCCGAGATATCGACCTCCACACGAATCCCTTCGGCGCGCAGCGCGTCGGCGACGTCGAAGAGGTGAGCCTGGAAGGCCTCAGCGACCGGGATGGCGGTGACCTGCACCGGGGAAAGCCAAGGAGGGAAGGCGCCCGCGTAGTGCTCGACCAGGACCCCGATGAAGCGCTCGATCGAGCCGAACTTCGCAGAGTGGATCATCACCGGGCGCTGCCGCGAGCCGTCTGCCGCCTGGTATTCCAGTTCGAACCGCTCCGGCTGGTTGAAGTCGAGCTGCACCGTCGACATCTGCCACGTGCGTCCGATCGCGTCGCGCGCCTGCACCGAGATCTTCGGCCCGTAGAACGCTGCGCCGCCGGGGTCCGGCACGAGCTCCAACCCCGACTCCTCCGCGACCTGCTGCAGCATCGAGGTCGCTGCCTCCCAGTCCTCGTCGCTGCCGATGAACTTGTCGGAGTCGCCCCGGGTGGACAACTCCAGGTAGTAGTCGCTCAGCCCGAAGTCACCCAGGATGCCCAGGACGAACTCCAGCAGATGACGGATCTCCCCGGGGGCCTGCTCACGGGTGACGTAGGAGTGCGAGTCGTCCATCGTCAGACCGCGCACTCGGGTCAGCCCGTGCACCACTCCCGACTTCTCGAACCGGTAGCACGCACCGAACTCGAACAACCGCAGTGGCAGCTCGCGGTAGGACCGTCCACGAGAGCGGTAGATCAGGTTGTGCATCGGGCAGTTCATGGCCTTGAGGTAGTAGTCGCTGCCCTCGAACTGCATCGGCGGAAACATCGTGTCTTTGTAGTAGGGCAGGTGGCCGGAGGTGTGGAAGAGCGCCTCCTTGGAGATGTGCGGTGTGCCGACCATCTCGAAGCCTTCCTCGACGTGACGTCGACGGACGTGGTCCTCCATAACGCGCTTAAGCACGCCGCCCTTGGGGTGGAAGACCGGCAGACCGGATCCGAGCTCCTCGGGGAAGGAGTACAGGTCGAGCTCGGTGCCGAGCTTGCGATGGTCGCGCCGCTCGGCCTCGGCCAGACGCTCGAGGTATGCCGTCAGCTCGGCCTTGGAGGGCCAGGCGGTGCCGTAGATGCGTTGCAGCTGTGGGTTCTTCTCGCTGCCGCGCCAGTAGGCCGCGGCGCTGCGCATGACCTTGAAGGCGTTGCTGATCAGTTTGGTGTTCGGCAGGTGCGGCCCCCGGCACAGGTCACCCCAGACCACGCTGCCAGTGCGGTCGACGTTGTCGTAGATGGTCAGCTCGGCCCCGCCGACCTCGACCTCGGCCCCTTCGGCGGCGTCACTGGCGGCACCTCCCTTGAGTCCGATGAGCTCCAGCTTGTAGGGCTCACCGGAGAGCTCCTCGGCGGCCGCGTGGTCACTGATGGGGCGCCGGTGAAAAGTCTGACCCGCGTTGATGATCTTCTGCATCGTCTTCTCGATGCGCTTCAGGTCATCCGGTGTGAACGGCTGCTCCACGTCGAAGTCGTAGTAGAAGCCGTCGCGGATGGGCGGGCCGATGCCGAGCTTGGCATCGGGGAAGGTTTGTTGCACCGCTTGGGCCAACACGTGTGCCGTCGAGTGACGCAGCACGTGCAGTCCGTCCGGGGAGTCGATGGTGACCGGCTCGATGATCTCACCCTCGACTACCTCGTGGCTGAGGTCACGCAGCTCGCCGTCGACCCGACATACGACCACGCTGCGGTCGCCAGTGAACAGGTCAGCAGCGCTGGTGCCTGAGTTCACCGTGGTGTCCCTGCCATCGACCTGAACGGTGACCTGATCAGACACAGCAAGACTCCTCATACGCGGCAGGGTGACGGAGTTCCCACTCTAATGGCGTGGAGGGTTTCCCTCGGCAGTCTTAGTCGTAAAGGGACTCGAGGTCGTCGACCACGCCCGGGCTGACCGCGCTCTTGCCTCCGTAGACCTCGACGGACAGGGGACCGAGACGTATCAGCTCGAAGCGGCTGGCGTCCGGAATCCGGTCGGTCCTGACCAAGATGACTGGGGAGCCCAAGCGGCCTGCTCGCGCTGAGCCGACCAGGGCGTCGGGCCAGTTTTGTCCGGAAGCCACCACGACCGGCTCGGCGTCGGGGAACTGTGCAGCAACCGCGGCAGCCGTCTCCCAACGCTTGGCACCCCCGATGCGTTCGACACGCCCGTACGAGTCCAACTGCGTCACCACAGAGTTGGAGATGGTGGCCGTGCCGCCCAACACCACGATCCGCTCGGGTGACAGACGATCCAGCTGGGTCCGTGTTGCTGGGGGCACCTGACCCCGTTTGACCAACAGCAACGGAGCGTCCAGGGACCCGGCCCAGGCGGAGCCGGCGAGAGCATCGGGGAACGTCACGCCGGTCGCGACGAACACGGTGTCGGAGCGCCCGACCTCGGCGGCCACCGCAGCTGCGGTGTCGTATCGGTTGCGCCGACCGACCGGCCGTACTTCTGGATGTGCCGAGGCGTCCGAAACGTCTCCTCCGCGTCGGTCCTTGACGCCTGGCCAAGGGAAAGCTAACGTACAACTTTATGGTTGTACGTATGGAAATGAGCGACGCGGAGGTCGACCGGATCTTCCGGGCCCTGGCTGACGCGACCCGCCGCGACATCTTGCGTCGCACGCTGGCAAGCGAAGCATCGGTGTCAACCCTCGCTGCGGCCTACGACATGTCGTTCGCTGCTGTGCAGAAGCACGTAGCCGTGCTGGAAGGAGCAGGGCTGGTGACCAAGGAAACTCGGGGCCGCGAGCGCGTGGTGCACGGAGATCCGGACGCTTTGGCCCGCACGCGTGACCTGCTCGACCGATACGAGAACATCTGGCGCGCACGCGTCTCACGTCTCGACGAACTCCTCGCCGACGACCCCCAAGACTGAAAGGCCCATCATGCCCATCACCTCCGTCACCAAGGACCCGGCCGCCCTGACGATGACCGTCGTCGCCGACTTCGCCGTGCCGACGCAGCGCCTTTGGGAGGCGTACACCGACCCGCGACAGATCGAGAAATTCTGGGGGCCGCCGACCTACCCCGCGACCTTCACCCGTCACGACGCGGCGGTCGGTGGCCGGTCCGCTTACGCCATGACGGGTCCCGAGGGCGACGTCTCTCGGGGCTACTGGCAATGGCTGTCGATGACGCCGCACGAGTCCTTCGAAGTGCTCGACGGGTTCGCCGACGCGGACGGCTCCCCCAACATCGAGATGCCCTCGATGCGGATGTTCTTCGCTTTCGAGCCGACGTCACAGGGCTCTCGCGTCACGACCACGACCTACTTCAACACCGCCGACGAGCTCGCCAGTTTGGTCGAGATGGGCATGGAGGAGGGATTGAAGCAGGCGATGTCGCAGATGGACGACGTGCTCGCGGACCTCCAAACCTTCGCCTCGGAGCGGCCGACGATGACCCAGATCCTCAGCGACACGCTGGTCCGGGTGAGCCGGGTCATCCACGGATCACCGGAGCTCGTGTGGCGCGCCCATCACGAGAAGGCGCTGCTGCAGAGGTGGCTTCTGGGCCCGGATGGCTGGACGATGCCGGTCTGCGAGGTGGCCAGCGAGGTAGGAGACGCCTACCGCTACGAGTGGGAGAACAGCGAAGACCGCTTCGGTTTCGAGGGTGAACTTGTCGAATCCTCCCCCGTCACCCGTTCGGTCACCACCGAGCGGATGATCGGCATGCCGGGCGAGGGCACCCTCAACGAGATGACGTTGACACCGGTCCATGACGGCACCCTGTTGTCCATTCTGATCACCTACCCGAACGCCGAGGTCCGCGACATGGTGCTCGGCACCGGCATGACGGACGGTATGGAGACCAGCTACCAGCGCTTGGAGACCAGTGTGCTCATGGCGGCGTAGGTCTGTCGTGGCAGGCTGACTGTATGGATGAGCACCAGGAGTGGGATGAGCGCTATGCGGAGTCGGACCGGATCTGGAGCGGCCAGCCCAATGGAGCGCTGATCGCCGAAGTCGGCGGCATGGCGCCGGGCCGAGTGTTGGACGTCGGCTGCGGAGAGGGCGCCGATGCCATCTGGTTGGCTCACCAAGGCTGGACGGTGACGGCACTGGACGTGTCGACCGTCGCGTTGGACCGCGCTCGAGCACACGCCGCTGCGGCCGGGGTCGACGTGCAGTTCGTGCACAGCGGCCTGTTGGACGCAGACTTCGCGGCGGGTTCTTTCGATCTGGTGTCAGCGCTCTATCCAGCTCTTCGGCATACCCGCGAGCACGACACCGAAGGGGTCCTACTCGACCTGGTGTCCGGCGAGGGCACCGTGCTGTTCGTGCATCACGCTCTGGATCACGACCACGACCACGGCGACGAAGCCCCCCGTTTCGATCCCGCCGACTATGTCGGCGTGGACGAGGTCCGGAAGCGGTTGGACTCGGACTGGATCGTGGACGTCGATGAGGAACGGGACCGGGCCATCACCGGTGGCGGAGGAGCACACCACTTCCGAGACCTGGTGCTACGAGCTCATCGAAACCACCAGGTCACTCCTCAGATCCGGTCGTAGCCTTGCGTATCGCTTCCCAGACCCGACGGGGCGCGGTCGGCATATCGATATTGCGAACTCCGAGATAGGAGACCGCATCGACAACCGCGTTCTACGTAGACCTACGGCTCGCGCGCATGCCTACTAGGTCCTCGCATCGATCATGGCTCGGGCCGAGGACGACGGACTGGCACGCGCCGCCCCTGCCGCATCCGCGCAGGCGGTCGCTCGACGCCACGCCGCGAGCCAGAGATCCTCACCTTGCATGAGCTGCTGCTCCTAGCCGAAGCGATGCCGGCCATGCACCGTGCCTTCACCCTGTTGTGTGGACTGAGCGGGTTGCGCTTCGGGGAGGCTGCCGCCTTGCGTCGGCGTGACGTAGAACTCGACAACGGCGTTGTCCACGTGACCCGCACAGCAGTGCGGCGCCACAGTGCGTGAAATGCAGCATCGTCTCGGCCACACGACGCCGACCATGGCCCTCCTCTACCAGTCGGCCTCAGCCGAGCGAGACCGCGCGATCGCGGACCGCCTCCAGGGCGCCTCCAGGCCGCCACCGATGGACACCGTTGGCGGCAAGGCGACAGTCCAACTCCGGACCTCGAGACCCTCAGATCGGCGCCGTCTCGCGCAGAACGGTACTCAACTGCGTGGCGGGAATCTCCGCTCAACGCCCCTGAACTGGAAAGACACCGAGTTGGGAGCCGCCGTGTCAGTAGTGTGCCAGTTCAGCACTCGCCTCTGCTGCCTCGTGGAAGCCGTCTACCGCTACAGCGGCGTCGTGAGTCGGCAACACGGTCCCCCGTTCCAGCCAACAGTCATGTCGCGTGCCCAGGAACCGTCGGGCCTTCCCGGTCGCCGATAGATATTGCGCCGTTGCGGAATCCACTTGGCTGTTCTGACGCTCCGGCAGCAAACCGGGGGCCTAAGTAGATGTGAGGCAAACCCAGCCAACACAACTCAGTGCTCGGCGGCAGTTCGAGTCCCTGTCGCAGGCAGCCGAGCGGACGGGCCTCAGTACGCGGACGTTGCGTCGACGTATCGCGGCGGGCGATCTCACCGCGTACCGGTCTGGGCCAAGGATCTTTCGAGTGGATCCTAGGGACGTCGACGACCTCTTGGTGCCACTTCGCACAGTGCCGACCTATTCACTTCGATGCAACAGCGAATAGACGTCCCCGGCGATGTTCATGCCAGAAGTGCACTCAAAGGCCTCACGGGAGCACCGAGCTGCTGGCAAAGCTCCACATATCCCGCCCCTCTGCGCATTGCCACATATCGGATGCCGAGTCGGGCCTCCTACAAGGAAACATCGCGCCGATAACTGAGCGCCAGACGGACCTTACGGCAACGAATGACCTTGCCCGACATCCGCAAAGGCATCCGGATCAAAGCCAACTGCCCCACCTTTCGCGGGCCTTCCCAACTGAGGCACCGATCAACCTTCGCGTCCCTCTTGACGTGAGGCGCTATGGGCCCAGTTCCAACGGGAGCCTACGTCGAGACGCAGTGAAGATAGGCGAAGCATCAGGGGCTTCTACCGACGCGAAGCTGCCGTCGCAGGTGCGAGCCTGAGGACACGACAAGGCCTGGATCTGGCAAGAGCATCCGCTCCAGGATCGCGAAACGAAAGGAAACCCGCGACCGTCGGTCCCGTCGTCGACGTCGACGTCGACAACCAGAGCGTCACGTACGGCGACTTCACTGCCGTGAACGTTGCAGATCGAGCGCGGCGAGGTCTACGCCCGTCTCGCTGCTGACAGCCGCGTCTTCGATCACGACCTGTCTATGGCACCCGCCATGGGCGGCCGCGACGGCAGAGCCACCCTGGACTGCTGACCGGCACACACACCCCATGAGGGAGGGAACAGATCACAGGATCATCAACGTCGCCAGCGAGAACAGCATCCGATCGAGACTCCAATCTGTGCGACGACAAGTCCGACGTTGCAGAGGGCTTTGACGGCATCTAGACACGTGACGTCAAAGCAACCACTCAGAAAAGGAAGGTTCACATGTCCGTGACTCTCAGCCACCCCGACGGCCTGTTGCAGCAGGCCGACTACGCGCCTGTCGCTTCGGCGACCGGCTCCCGCACGCTCCTGCTCGCCGGTCAGGCGGCAGTGACGCCGGCCGGTGAAATTACCTCAACAGATCTCGCAGGTCAGGTGCACTCCGCCCTCCACAACGTCGCGACGGGAATCGTCGGCGCAGGGGGTAAGGCCGGTGACGTCGCACGACTGACGATCTACGTGGTCGGTTGGACACCCGAGATGGCCGCGCAACTTTTCGATGGCACCTCGCGCGCCCAGAAGTTTGCCGGCTTCAGCTCCCCACTGCCACCCCTTACGGTCATCGGTGTTCAAGCGCTGTGGACGCCGGAACTCCTGGTCGAGATCGAAGCCACAGCCGTCCTTGATTGACAAAAACGCCACTTGTCGCCTCATCGTCCCGCACTGCAGACATGACCGATGAGCCAACGGTACAAACCACCAGGTTCCAATACCGGTCTAGCTTCCGAGAAAGAGACAACGAATGACAGTTTCTGAGTACATTGCCGACGCGCCAGCGCTGGACCTGGTCTTTTGGCCGGGTTCGGTGCGCAGCCGGCCGTTCGAGGACCATGTGACGGCGGCCGCAGCCGGCGGCTTCACCAGCATGGCGATCGCGCCCGACTCCGTTAAGGAGGCGGCCACGCGGGGCAAGACACTTCGAGACCTCGTTGCAATGGCTGAGTCCGCCGGCGTTCCGATCCGCCACCTCGACACCATCACCGATTGGGCACCCGTTCGGTATCCCGCGTGGGTCAAGGGCGATTTGCTTGACCGATTCGACGTGTCCATGGATGAGGGCCTTGCCATGGCCGAGGCGCTTGAGGTGGAGACAATCTTGGCTTTTCCGGGGTTTGACATGTCCGAAGCTGCGCCGCTAGAAGTTCTTGCGGACGGATTTGGGCGCCTTGTGGACCGAGCAGCCGACATCGGCGCCGCGGTGCAGCTGGAGTTCGCCCCCATGCTCGGCGTTCCGAACCTTGCCAGTGCTTGGGATGTCGTTCACGCATCAGGTCGACCCGAAGCTGGCTTAATGATCGATGTCTGGCACTTCTTCAAAGGCGGGATAGATCTGGACTTGCTTGCGTCGATTCCTGCCCAGCATGTGTGGAGCGTTCAGGTGTCAGACGGCTGGCTGGTGGCTAGCGACGACAGCCTGCTGGTCGACGGCCTCTTTCACCGCACCTTTCCCGGTGAAGGAGAGTTGCCGATTGTCCAGGTCCTGAGAATCGTGGCCCGGAAAGGAAACCTCCGAATGGTCGGTCCGGAAACGTTCTCGGCTGAAGCCGACGACCTCACACCCTCCGACGCCGGCATGCGCGATGGTGACGGCACGCGCGCGGTCCTCTCGGCGGCGGGTGTGCTCCCCCGTGCATCAGGCCGGGGTGAGACACCTTCACCGATTCCTTCCCCGACAGGGCTGAGAAACAAGGACTAACCCGATGACGAAGACGACTACTGATGTGAGCACCCTCCGTCAAGCACCGCGCGAGCCGCCCGTCCCGGCGCGTCGCCCACCCGAACTACGATGAGGAGCACCGATATGACTGATCAGATGAAGGCCGTTGTGCTTACGGTTTTCGGAGGCGCCGATGCTTTCGAGTTGCGCGACGTCTCCGTACCGCACGTCGAACCCCGCCAGGTACGGGTGCGCGTCCATGCCACTGCCGTCAACCCACTCGACCTTCAGATCCGTCGCGGAGACTACGCCGATCATGTGCCGCTCCCGGCGATCATCGGGCACGACGTCTCCGGGGTGATCGAGGAAGTCGGATCCCACGTGACCGAATTCCGCGCCGGCGATGCGGTGTATTACACGCCCCGGATCTTCGGCGGCCCCGGCTCCTACGCCGAGCAGCACGTTGCCGATGTCGACCTCGTCGGCCGCAAGCCGGATAACCTCAGTCACCTGGAGGCGGCGAGCTTGACTCTCGTCGGCGGGACGGTCTGGGAGGCCCTGGTGACGCGGGCTCAGCTCACCGTGGGGGAGGCGATCCTCGTCCACGGAGGCGCAGGCGGTGTCGGCACAATCGCGATCCAGATCGCGAAAGCGATCGGCGCACGAGTGATCACCACCGCGAAAGCCGGTGACCATGAGTTCGTGCGCTCTCTCGGAGCAGATGTGGCAATCGACTTCACTACGACGGACTACGTCGAAGCCGTGGCCGAGATGACGCAAGGCAAAGGGGTCGATGTCGTCTTCGACACGATCGGTGGCGACACGCTCACACGAAGCCCACTAACACTCGCCGACTACGGACGCGTCGTCAGCATCGTCGACATTGCGCGGCCGCAGAACCTCAGCGAGGCCTGGGGTATAAACGCCGCCTATCACTTCGTCTTCACACGACAGAACCGAGGAAAGCTGGACTCGCTCACCACACTGGTCGAGCGCGGTCTCGTGAAGCCAGTCATCGGCGCGACTCTTCCGCTCGCTCGAATCGGCGAGGCTCATGAGCTCTTGGAGAACAGGCGGTCGTACGCACTCCGCGGCAAAGTTGCGATCGATGTGGCGGGCGAAACTGTTGCGCTTCCCCCTCGCACCTCGTAGCAGTCCCCATTGACGGCGCCGCCATCTCCTTACCCCGAGTTCGAGGAGGTGACATCGCGGGCGTGGTCCGCGACGTCGACATGGATGTCGCCCCTGGGCTCCTAGCCCGCCGAGTGCTCGTCGATCCGGCCCTCTACTGGGACGATCACGACGACACGCCGCCGGTCGAGGTGTGGGGCAGCGAGGCCGACGACGGCTTCGCGGACTAAATAACGGTGCCGCGAGGCAGGTCCACGACGTCAACGATTCGCCGCTGTCCGGAGAGCAGCCCGCGCGCCTACCTGTGGCGTACCAGACGGCGATGGAGATGCTCGAACGCGCCGGTTGCCTCCGCGGAGAACGTGCTCGCGACCGGTGCCTCGGGTGGCATCGGTCTCGCGCTGGTGTACCTGACTTCCGCGCGCGGAGCGCGGGCCGTCCCGATCACGACCGAACCCAAAGCCGACGCCGTCCGGTCCGCCGGAGCGAACTACATCGTCACCCGGGACCTGGCCGACCTCCCCGACCAGGTCGAAAACGAGGTTTCGGGCGGATTGGACGTCATCGCCGACGTCGCGGGCGGACCCTTCCTCGCGCAATCGCTGCCCCTTGATGCTCGATTACGGCCAGTGGGTCATCTGCGGGGCCATCGCCGGGCCCGTAGTGTCATTCGACCTGCGTCGCCTATACCTACACAACATCGCGTTGCTCGGCTCCTCGATCCACACGGGGCGACACTTCACCGAGCTCGTCGAGGTCGCTCGCTCCGGAACAATCACCCCGAAGATCGCGGGCCGACACGACCTGATGAACATCCACGAGGCGCAGCGGACGTGCTCCACCGGTGACGCCATTGGGAAGATCGCCATCCCCCCGAACGGAGTACTTCGTTCAATGACCACGGGCAGCCGGTCGTGCTCGTCCACGGGACCCCCTACTCATCGTCCCTGTGGCGTGACATCGCCAGGGCGCTCAGTCGGCGACGCCGGGTTTACGTGTTCGATCACCTCGGGTACGGACAGTCCGACAAGCACGAGGGCCAAGACCTCGCTTTCGCCCCACGAGGACGCAACTTCGCCGAGATCCTGCGCCGCTGGGACCTTGAACGCCCCAGCGGCGTGGCCTGCGGCACCGGCGGGGCGATCGCGCTGCGCGCGCTGCTGCTGGAAGGCGCCCAGTACTCCGATCTCACCCTCTTCGACGCCGTCACCGGCGGTGAATCGGAGCGAGGCCCGCTCGCGCAGATCCGGGAGCACCACGACGTATTTGAGGACCTCGCCGCCTACGCCCATGAAGCACTCCCGACAGCTTAGCCAGACCGACACCGCCGAATACGAACACTTTCTGGCCACAGTCTACATCCGCGTCACCCTGCCGTGGAGACGCGAAGATCAGATCCTTCCGGTTCCCTACGGGCAATGGAGCGAGCAACACATCCCAAGTCAGGGGATTACCTGGGTCGACAACGCCGGACACCTCCTGACCGAAGATGCTCCCGCCCAACTCCTCGAGCGCCTCACCCGGCAGGTCTGAACATCCACCGGCGGACAGCGATTCACGGACTGGTCAGCGATAGCTGACTGGAGATGCCGGCGGCCTCCGGTCAGCTTGGGAGTGAGGCGGGTCTGGCACGTGCGCGCCTACTGACCCCGAGGGGAGCAAAGCGGAACTCAACGCTTGGCGTAGAGGGATTGCGGTAGGCGGCGATGCGCGTGATGGCAGGCCTCGTCGCGCTGTTTTCACATCCGATCAGGGCGTGTGGATCTCGATTCGTTCCCGACGATTTCACACCCGTCCGGATCGAACACGTGCATTACGCCGACCATCAGGCCCCAAGCCAACGCTGGAGTCTCAAAGTAGATGGCCTGAAATCGTCGCGGGATCGAGAGCGTGTTAGTCAGCATGCGGAATGCGTTCGAGCAGGACGTGTGCGTGGTGGCGGGCCGTGGTGAGGGGTCCGGTGAGTCCTGTGACGCTGATCTGCGCCAGCGCTCCTTCGTGTAACAGGAAGAGGTGGTCTGTCAGTGATTCGAGGTCGAGGTCTTGCAGCCCGTCCCCACGCAGGACCTCGAGAAGGCGGGTTCGCACGTAGTGCTTGTGGGTGCTGATGACTTCTCGTCCCGGATGGTCGGCGGGGAGTTCTCCGGCCGCGTTAATGAAGGCGCACCCTCGAGTGTGGTCTTGAGTGGAGTCTTCCTGAGCGTCGAAGAAAGCCAGTGCTCGTGGTGCCGGAGACTCCGCCAGGGCTCTTTCTAGTGCTTGGGACCAACCGTCTCGCCGAACCTTGAGGTACGCGAGTATCAGGTTGTCCTTAGACCCGAAGGTGTCGTACAAACTCTTCTTCGTCACCCCTGCTTCGGCGGCGATGGCAGCGACGCCCACGGAGTGGATGCCATGAGTGTAGAACAGCAATGAAGCCGCGGCGAGCACTCTTTGACCTCCTGGGGTCAAAGAGTGCTCGCCCACATCCACGTCTTCGACTAGACCGATCGGTTTACTTTTGCGCTCCACACCCATACCCTGAGTATACCGATCAGGATACCTTTGCGCATTGCCCTAGTGATTCGTAGGAGACGTTGTCGTGCTGTCACTGATTCTCAAGCTCACTCTGGCCCCAATTTTGGTGGTGCTGGCCACGGTAATCGCGCGCAGGTTGGGCGACCGCGTTGGCGGCCTGCTCAGCGGCTTTCCTGTGATTGCGGCCCCGATCGCGTTGATCTACTCGGTGGAGCAAGGTCCGGTATTTGCCGCCGAAGCCTCGAGCGCAGCAATCTTGGGCTTGGTTCCTTCTACGGTCTTCAGTGTGGTCGTTGCTTGGGCAGCTGCCCGTGACAGTCTCATAGCGTCTTTGGGTCTGGGAACCATGGCGTACGCGTTGACGCTTGCCGTCGCAGTCAGTTTCCACCCGTCGATCTCGGCGTCGGCGGCTGTTGCATTGCTGTCAATCGTTGTTGTGTATGTCTTCCTGAAACGGCTGCCGCGCAGTGGCTCCCGCCGCAATGTGGGTGGTGATCTCTTGCTCTGGCGTGTCGCTCTGACGATCCTCTTGGTTCTCGCTCTCACGGCTGCAGCGAGTCAGTTGTCACCTCACATCGCTGGGTTGTTGATTCCCATCCCGATCATCACTGCGGTGATGGCAGGATTTACTCAGGTGCGCAGCGGTGGGGCAGCTGTCCGCGATCTATTGCAGGGACTGGTCTTGGCCTACCTCTCGTTCTTGACCTTCTTCGTAGTCCTTGCCACCGAGCTGACGCGCACCGTACCGATAGCAGCGTTCGCGGCCGCTACTGCGTGTTCCCTGCTGGCGTGGGCAAGTCTTGTCATTGCAACCCGGCCCAGCCGCAACTAGCACCGGAGTAACAAGAAGACTGCGGCAGGAGTAGTAGACATCTGATCTGTGGTGCTGGGAGGTGCTGCTAGAAGGATGGAGACAACCGCACGGCCGATCCTCCGGTAGCAGAGAGGCCGAGATAGCCTTCCGAGTTTGCCCCCCGGCGATCAGCCACCTTTCCGGCGACCAGGCGATTGCGGTGTCCGCGTTGATCGAGAGTCTGACTGAGCCCGACCCTGCCTACCTCAGCGTGGTCACCGTCGTTGAGTTGTACTGGGTTCTGCGTCGCGATGGGTTGGCGGAAAGCGCTTCGGTAGAACTTCTGCGCGGCGAGTGCACACGCCAGGTGGAGTGTCAGCGGGTCCATAGGAGGGCGAGCCGGCGACGGGCATACACGGCGTGACCATGATCGCGTCGCCGTTCTCTTTCCGCGGTCCCGTGTGAAGAGGCTGAGTCCTGGGTCCGGGTTCTCCAACTTCAGTTCGTCACTGGCTTCCCCCTGCTGCCTGCTGGCGCTGTGATGGCCGCAGTTAATATCACGCTGCCGGCGGCAGTGCCATGGCTCAGCCCACCAGGTCGCGGGTGCCATTGCCGGTAGGCCCGTCGACCGCCACCGTTCGTGAGATTCCGCCGACCGCCTGGCAGGAGGCGCATCGGTTGCGAACAGCGTTTTGGCCGCGCCCATGGCTTGTACGCGATGACATCCAATCCGGTCGTGGTCAGGCCAGCCTGCCTGGCAACTGACCAGAGTCAGGTCGCGACTGCGGTTGGCGGCATCATTTGAAGCTGGAGCGTACCTGCGAAAGGCTAGACACTCTCCGGTGTCGCTCCACCCATCAACACTGAGACCCGTCCGGTTAGGGAAGCCGCACGTTCTTGAGTTGGCGTCGGGAGGTGATGCCCAGTTTGCGGAAGATGTTGCGTAGGTGGGCTTCGATTGTTCGAGGGCTCAGGAACAACTGCGCGCCGACCTCCTGTGAGGTGGCGCCTGTGGCCACCAATCGTGCGATGTGGGTCTCGTGGGCGGTAAGCGCATCGGTGGGTTGGGCGGTGCGTTTGCGTGGGTGCTCCCCGGTGGCGCGCAGTTCGCGGGCGGCGCGCTCGGCGAACGCCTCGGCACCCATGTCAGAGAAGAGCTCGTGGGCGGTGCGAAGCTGTTCGCGGGCATCGCGGCGGCGGCCTTCGCGGCGCAGCCACTCACCGTAGACGAGGTGGGTACGGGCGAGGTGAGTGGCCATCCGGCACTGACCAAGGTGCTCGATGGCCACGCGGTAATGTTCCTCGGCTGCCGGCCCGGTGCTGATCAACGCCCGTGAACGCGCCGCCAGCCCAAGCGCCCACTCGGTGCGGCTGGCGCTGGCGCGGACACTGAGCTGCTCCAACGCGTCGGCCGCCCGCTCGGGCTGTCCGCTCCGAGCCGCCGCCTCCACGAGCTCGGGGAGGACCAAGTTCGCGTGCGGCGGTTCGAGGCTCTGAAACCCTTGCTCGGCAACCTCAAGCGCCGCAGCGTAGTTGCCCACGCCGTTGTGCAGGACCGCCAGCGTGTGTTGGGCGAGGCCTATCGTTGCCCCCTCCCCCCGTTCCGTGGCCTCTGAGACCATGCTCTCGTACACTGCGGAAGCCTCGGGCTGGCGACCGCGCCAGGCCGCCAGCGTGAGTTGGGCGTTGGGTAGCGGCGGCGCGCCCGTTGCTCTTGTGATCGCGTCATCCTCCGCGATCAGCTCGGCGGCACGGGCGAACTCGCCGGTGAGCACGAGCACCGAGGCCAGGGCGTTAAGCGCAGCGGGAAGCCTGGCCAGCGCGCCCTCCTGGCGGGCGAGCTGGACGTCACGACTAGCCAGGACATGCATCGCCTCGTCGTCCCACAGCATCGCTGCGACGTGGAAGGCCAGCCACAGCCAGCGGCCATCATGGTCATCGGCTCGGGAGTCCTGGTCGCGCAGCGTCTCCAGGGCACGTTGCAGGGTGGGAACGCTCGCCTCATACCCTCTCGTGAATCGCGTGCTCAGTCCGTCAAGTAGAAGATCGACCGGCCGAGGGGACGTCGACGGCCGAGGCGCATCCCGGGCGGCTTCGGCTGCCTCCCGGACCCCGAGGCCGCGCGCGAGGCGACCGGCGTGGAAGGAAGCCTCGATCGCCTGAAGGTAGGTCTCGCGGGCCCGCGCGGCGTCGAGTGGGCCCAGCGTCTTGGCGGCGTCCAACAGCATCTGCGGCACGTCGCTGCCTCGTGTGGTGTGAAAAGCAACCTGGGCGCGCAGCAGTTCGAGGCGGGCGCGCTGCAGGGCATCCAGCGGTCCGGCCGCCGCGACCGCCAGCAGTTCCAAAGCCGCCTCAGAGGCACCCGCCTCGTGCTTGGCATGCGCGGCCTCCAACGACCGACTCGCACGCTGAGCCGGGTCCGGGGTCAGCTCGGCCGCCCGCTGCAGGAACGCCGCCCCCGCAGCCAACCCGCCGCGGGCGCGGGCCCGGCCAGCCGAGCCCTCCAGCTCCGCCGCGACTTCCTCGTCGGTGCCCAGCATTGCCCGTGCGCGGTGCCAGGCCCGCCGGTCCGGGTCGACCTGCGGGTCGGTCACGGCGGCCAGCGCGCGGTGCGCGCGGCGACGATCCGGTGCGCTGGCCGCCTGGTAAACCGCCGAACGCACCAACGGATGTCGAAACCGAACCCTGACATCTATCTCCACCAAGCCCGCGGCCTCCGCGGCCGCGGCTGCCTCGCGAGCGATCCCAAGCTCCGCGACCGCGCGCCACAACAACGCCGCCTCACCGGTCGGCTCGGCCGCAGCGACCACCAACAGCAACTGCGTCTGGGCCGGCAGGCCGCGCGAGCGGCGCCGGAAGGCCTCTTCAATGCGATGCGGCACATTGAGCGCGTCCGACAACTCAAACCCGCCCGCCAGGGGTGCCAGCGGCGCGTTGCCAGGCAGCTCCAACAGCGCGAGAGGGTTGCCCCGCGCCTCAGCGACGATACGGTCGCGTACCCCCTCATCGAGCGGTGTCTGAACCGCGGCGGCCAGCAGCACCCGCGCGTCGCGTTCGCTGAGCCCGTCCAGGCGCTGTTCGGGCAACCCGGCGAACGAACTGAGGTCCCCATCGGTAGGGTCGCGCAGCGAGAACAGCAGCGCCATAGGCTCAGCCGCCATACGTCGCGCCACGAACGCCAGAACCTGCGCGGACGCCTGATCCAGCCACTGCGCGTCATCGACCAAACACAGCAGCGGTCCCTCCTCAGCGACTTCGGCCAGTAGATGAAGAGTCGCCAATCCGACCAGAAACCGATCCGGTGCGGCACCCGCCCGCTGCCCAAAGGCCACTCCCAACGCGGCCTGCTGCGGCTCGGGCAGAGCCTCGACGTGCTTGAGCAACGGCGCACACAACTGGTGCAAACCCCCGTACGCGAACTGAGTCTCCGACTCCACCCCCACTGAGCCCTCGACCCGAAAATCCGTCGCGACTGCGCTCTGGCGGGCGTACTCAAACAGCGCCGTCTTCCCGATTCCCGCCTCACCACGCACCACGACCACGCCACTACGCCCGGCCCACGCCCCAGCCAGCAAGCGCTCAACCGCCTTGCACTCAGCGCGCCGACCCACGAGGTCCACCAGTTCCGCTCCCGTCCACGTCCACAACGGACTAGGTAATTATCGCCGACGCGAATGACATCCGCCAGACCTGGTTCTCAGTGCGGGGGCTGACGACCGGCCAGAACATCGGGGGCTTCCACCGACGCGAAGGCACCGCAACCTGCGCGAACCTGATGACAGGGCAGCAGACCGGCCACGACGGGGTCAGCCCGACCTCATCCGCCGGCGAACGTCCTGAACTGCGCACCGCCACCCCGATCCGGGATCCTCGACACCAAGGAACCGCAATGTCCGCCAGTCCTGTCATCAACGTCGACCACCTGAACGTCTCCTACGGCGACTTTCCCGCCGTGAGAGACCTGTCGTTCCAGGTAGAACGCGGCGAGCTGTACGCGCTGCTCGGCACCAACGGGGCCGGCAAGACCTCGACCCTTGAGGTCATCGAAGGACACCGCCGGGCCGCTTCCGGCACGGTGCGAATCTTCAGCGAGCACCCCGGGGACCGGCGCGCGGTGCGACCGCGCATGGGCATCATGCTGCAGGAAAGCGGGTTCTCGCCGGATCTGACGGTGCGGGAGTCGGTGGGTCTGATCGGAACGTTGTCCGGACGGGTCGACGATGTCGACCGGGTCCTCGGCGTCTCCGGCCTCACCCACAAAAAGGGCACCATGGTCGCCCAGCTCTCCGGGGGCGAGAAGCGTCGCCTGGACTTCGCCACCGCCGTGTACGGCGGTCCCGACCTGATCATCCTGGACGAGCCCACAACCGGGCTGGACATCCAGTCCCGTGATGCACTCTGGGCCGCCGTGGACAGGCTGCGTGAAGAGGGATCCACGATCGTCCTCACCACTCACTACTTGGAGGAGGCGCAACAGCGCGCCGACCGTATCGGGCTCATGCACGAGGGCACGCTGCGGCAAGAAGGCACAGTCGCGGAACTGACTCGGACCCTACCGTCGGTGATCAACTTTTCCCTGCCGCCCGGCGCTTCGGAGCCGCCGATCGTCGGTGCGCTCAACGGGGGCTTCCACGTCGAGACCTTCAACCTGCAAGACGACCTCTACCGGCTGCTGGACTGGGCCAACGACGCAGGGGTAGAGCTGCGGGAACTACAAGCCGGACCCACCCGCCTCGACGACGTCTTTCGCGCCATCAGCCACGACTGAAACCCCACGACACCTCACCACGAAAGGAACCACGCCCATGTTGGCGATCGCTCGCACTGAGTTCATTCAGATTTTCCGGAACCGGCTCGTCCTGGTCACCGGTCTCGTCATCCCGGTGGTCGTCAGCGCATTCTTTGTCTACCGGCATGAGATCTTTGCCGAGGCGGCCAGCCTTGGCTACATCGCGGCGATTGTGGTGTTCACCGTGATGGCCTTCGGGCTTTACACGACGGCCGTGACGACCCTGGCCTCTCGGCGGCAGAACCTCTTCTTGAAGCGGCTGCGCTCCACCGCCGTGGGCGATATTGACATCCTGACCGGGCTGGTTGCGCCGGTGACCGTTATCGCGCTGGTCCAGGTGGTCGCGATCCTGGTCGTGCTCGGCGCGGTCGCTACCGCACCGGCACAGATCCCGCTACTCGCAGTAGCGATCCTGGCCACGCTGGCCATGATGGTCGCCTTGGCGTTGGCCACTGCCGGGCTCACGAACTCACCCGAGCACGCCCAGGTGACCACGCTGCCGGTCAGCCTGTCGGTGATCGCGGTCGCGAGCTGGGTGGGGATCACCGGCACCGAGGACTTCACCTTGCTCAAGCGGGCGCTGCCCGGTGGTTCAGCCACCGAACTCATCGTCAACGCCTGGAACGGCGGCGCCCCGCTCCCCGAGTCCCTGCTGCTGCTGGCGCTCACGCTCGCCTGGGTCGTCGCAGCGATAGCGCTCGCCTCAAGGCTCTTCCGCTGGGAACCGCGCCGATGAGCACAGATCGAGTTTTCTGCGGCCACTATGAACTAGGTAATGTCATCGGACGCGGCGGTATGGCCGATGTTCACCTAGGTCGTGACGTCCGCACGGGCCGCACCGTTGCCATCAAGGTGCTCCGCAAGAACCTTGCTCAGGACCCGCTGTTCCACTCCAGATTTCGTCGTGAAGCGCAGACGATGGCTGGTCTGCGCCACCCCACGATCGTCTCCTTTCACGACACTGGATACGAAGAAGTCGAAGGAAACTCGGCGGACAAGGTATGCGTCCCGTTCATCGTCATGGAGCACATCGCGGGCCGATCACTGCGGGACATGCTCAAGATTGGCGGACTCACCCTCGAGGATTCGCTCCACTATCAGCTCGGGGTCCTCTCGGCGCTCGAAGTGAGCCATCGAGCGGGCGTCGTTCACCGCGACATCAAACCGGCCAATGTGATGGTGACGCCCGAGGGTGCCGTCAAGGTCGTGGACTTTGGCATCGCGCGTGCCAGTGGCGATCCAGACGCGACGATGACCCTGGCCCAGGCGTTCCTCGGAACTCCTTCGTATTTTTCTCCCGAGCAGGCGCGCGGTGAGACCACGGACGCCCGCAGCGACCTCTACTCCGCAGGTTGTCTGCTCTACGAACTCCTGACCGGGCGGCCACCCTTCGTCGGCGATGACCCAGTCTCCCTCGCCTACCAACACGTCCACGAGGAACCCACGCAGGTCGACACGACCATTCCGGCGCTTGATTCCGTCGTAATGAAGGCCCTAGCCAAAGCCCGGCGGGACCGATTTCAGGACGCGCGCACTTTCAGAGAGGCGCTTCTGTCCGCGGCGAAGAGCCGCATCCGTGACGATCACGTCGCTCACGTGAGCACCGTCGGCGACCACGCGCCCATGGCATTCGCCATGGCTAACCACACCGGCTTGACCTGCGTCGACCACTGACTGGCGTAGCAGATCCAACAAGGAAGGAACGAGATCATGGGATTCATCACCGTAGGGAATGAGAACAGCACGCCGATCGAGCTCTACTACGAGGACCAGGGCACGGGCCAGCCCGTGGTCTTGATCCACGGGTATCCACTGAACGGTCACAGCTGGGAGCGCCAGACGCGCGAACTGCTTACCGTCGGGCACCGCGTCATTACTTACGACCGTCGCGGCTTCGGCCAGTCATCGAAGGTCGGGTCCGGCTACGACTACGACACCTTCGCTGGCGACCTGAACACCGTGCTGGAGACCCTCGATCTGCGCGACGTCGTCCTGGTCGGCTTCTCGATGGGCACAGGCGAACTCGCCCGCTACGTCTCGAAGTACGGCCACGAGCGGGTCGCCAGGCTCGCTTTCCTCGCCTCGCTGGAGCCATTCCTTCTCGCAGGAGACGACAACCCGGAGGGCGTGCCACAGAAAGTCTTCGACGGGATCGAGGCCGCGGCCAAGGGCGACCGCTACGCCTGGTTCGGACAGTTCTTCTCCGACTTCTACAACCTCGATGAGAACCTCGGCGCCCGCATCAGCCAGGAGGCAGTCTCCGGCAGCTGGAACGTTGCCATCTCCAGCGCTCCCGCGGCGGCCTACGCTGTCGTCTCCTCGTGGCTAGAGGACTTCCGCGCCGACATCGAGGTGGTGCGCGCCAGCGGCAAGCCAGTCCTGATCCTGCACGGGACAGCCGACAACATCCTCCCCATCGACGCCACCGCCCGACGCTTCCGCCGACTCCTGCCCGAGGCGAAGTACGTCGAGATCGAGGGTGCGCCGCACGGGCTGCTCTGGACACACGCCGACGACGTCAACGCCGCACTGCGCGCCTTCCTCGGTTGAACCGATGGGAGACTCCAGCGAGGAAGGACCCGCCATGGACGAGACGCCGAGGTCGGTACGGGACGACCTGATCATCGTCGACCACCTCATGCTGCTCCTGATGAACGACGACGGCGCTTCCGTGCAGGGGGCGGGCACCTTGTATTACTCGCTGGGCAGCGCGGTGCTCACAGAGCTCGCGCTGATCGGTCGGATCCAGGCCGACGACCCCGGGGTGTTAAACGGCCCGCTGGTCACTGCGACCGGCGAGGGTCCGCTGCTGCAATGGGCCGACGACAGCGTCGCCGAGAAGACCCAGCGGGTGCAGCCGCTGCTGGAAGGGCTCGGCAACGACCTGTGGCGTGTCGACCGGTCCGTGGACCGCGGCCTGCTGCGTCGTGAGGAGTCGCGGACGCTGCGCGTGTCCCGCAGCACTAGGTGGCCCGCGGCCCACGAGGAGCATGAGTCCCAGCTGCGAGCTCACGTCCGCCGGATCCTGGAGGACGGCGAGGAGGTCGAAGGCGGGGAACTGTGCGCGTTGCTCGGCACCAACGGGTCGGGCAACACCTCGACCTCGGAGATCATCGAAGGCCATCGGAAAGCCGTTCGACACGACTTCATCAACACGTCTCACTGGGCTGTCTCTCGAGATGCTAGGGGTAGACGCGACCGCCACAAGATCGCCCTAACCAACGCGATGACCTCAAAGGTCACGCAGTGTCCCGCCCTGGACGTGGTTCTACAAGGCCATGAGGTTCACGGCCTTGAAGATGCTTCGGAGCCCGAAACTCGGGGCGAGATCATGCCCGAGACGTTGAAAGGACACATCAGGCAAGCAAGCGTGGATACTCGAACCTGGACGAGGATAGTTGCCAACGAAACCCCCGATCGGCGTCGGGACGAAACTGATGGCTGGCGATTCACCACTGGGACGGTTCTGAACGATGCCCCGGCTCAGGGCCACCTCCTCGCCACCCCAATGGACCACGCAGGGGGGCGAATGACCGCCCCCGACAGCGCCTCACTGGTAAGTCCGGGGGCACTGCTCGAACCACGCCGGTCTCACACATGATTGGGGTTATCGCGTACGCGACCATCATCGAGGCCGTGAACGGGGGTATCTCTGCCAACAGGCCCCTCCTGCTCGTCGCCGGCATCACCGTGACGCTTCTGCTCATCTTCGGGTGGCTGCCACTACTCGGCAATCTCCTGCGCTCACGGCGGCACTGCCCGGCATTGGCGAACTTCGCACCGAATAGCCAAAGGAACGGCCATCCAAACGATGGAGCCCTGGTGGGGCAAGGACACCTCGGCCTTCGTCGACGCCTGCCCTGATGCCTGGCAAAGCGACACCAGCCAACCAGGCTTTGTGACTAACCACTGTCACCTATCCGTACAGCAATCCCGGACAACAGCGGTATAAGGAGCTAGGGAAGTTCGTAGGCGGAGTCTTCGCGCCCGAGCAAGTCTGGCTACATTGGTGAACCGGGCAGATGGAGACCAGACGACAGGGTGTTTCACCTGGTTCACCCACCTGAAAGATGAATCGCAATGGACAGTAGTGGGTATCGCCCACGGCGATGCGGTACTAATCGACGGGACCTCAACAGATTCCTACTGGACTAGGGAGAACAGTCTCCAAGCCGATGGCGCAGTGTTGTCGCGTACGCTCTCGCGGGAGGAAGTTGCGTTGCGGCTTGGGAGCGTTCATACGATCCGTGCCACCGACACTCAGGACACGCGAATCACATCTGGTTGGGTGCTCGCGATGAATGGGCGCGACACGCGCTATAAGGCCGGCCAACCACCCCGAGAATCTGGACCGAGAGACTTTCGTGCAAAAACTGTTGGCGTGGCTCCTTTCGTAATCAGGCCATCTGCTTGAAATGCCGATGGCAGCGTCCCCGTCGGCTTCTAGCGGGACGCTGCCATGGTCGGTCAGACGCCAAAGGCGTCCATGCGATCGGCCATTACCAACAAGTACGCCGGCAGTTCACGGCACTTTTTGGAGGTGAACGCCTCCTGGATGTTGAGGCTTACGTGGATGCTCTCGCCTTCTAGCGCTTCGCCATCTCGCTGTGTCAGCAGGTCGATTTCCCCGTACGCACTGTTCTCCTCCTCCGGCCAGATGTCGACCTTCTCGCTTGAGTGCAGAGGGTTCTCGTTGAGGAAAACAGAGTGCTCCTCCTCGTGGCTTTTGACGCACCAGGTGGGGCAGGCGATGGTCTGGGGGTCGGCTGTGCTTGCGCTCAGGATGTCGCCTCTCTCGAGTGTGGCGACCGCTCCCCTACCTGCACGTATCCCGCACGAACGAGCACGAGAAACTGCCTCTGATTTGCGTTTCCGCAGTTCAGAGACCGTTTCGCGATGGTGGGCGATACGGGGATCCAAACACTGTCGCATCACCACTGAGGGGTGTCAGCGAGGTCGAGCACATCTATCCAACACCCGGTGCCTAGTGCTCAGTGAAGCCGTTCCTTATCGCACGTATATCGCACGGCGCAGGCTTCGCAAACCTTCGAAATGTCATATATGCAGGTCAGAAGCCTGGACGGTGGGTGGACGTGGAGGGACTCGAACCCCCGACCTCTCGCGTGTGAAGCGAACGCTCTAACCAACTGAGCTACACGTCCGTGCGACGACGAAGGTTAGCCTGCCAAGCACCTGCATGACGAATCGAGGTCAGACCTTCACGGGCCCGACCCCGAAAGACGCAGGACGTCAGTGCGGGTCAGGCGTCGTCGTCTCCGAGCCGCTCGCGCGCCCCGACCCCGAGGTCGAGGATGGCCAGGAGGCCAACCACGATGAGCGCCGCTGATATCCAGTTCGAGTTTCCGGCGCCGGAGACCCAGAGGGCCCCCACCGCACAGGCGAGAGCGACCAGTGCCGCGGCGAACATCCGCACGGGCGATGCACTGTCACCGGGGATGGGCCCCGCGTCGGAGGGATTGGAGGAGGGTGGGTTCTTCTGTTCTTGTGCCATGACTCCCACTATCGCGCTGCGGACGCACATCGCAACCGCAAGGTGTCAGGCGGGTCCTCAGGGGTCGAAGCGTTCGACGCTCATCCGCGCGAAGATCGCCTGGGCCTGGGCCGTGATCCGACCCGGGGCGTCGCCGAAGGTGCGCTCCCCCACCGGCGCCCCACGCAACTGACCGGCCAACGTCGAGACCGAGGGCACGACTCGGATGGCGTTGACCGGCTGAATGTCGCGAGTGCTGGAGGTCACCCATACCTCGTCGGCCTCGGCGATCAGCGACAGCGGTATCTCGTCCTCGACGACCTGCAGCCCCTCCTCGGTCAGCCACTCGATGGTCAGCGCACGCGTGATGCCCGCCAGGGGGCCAGTCTGCAGCGAGGGCGTCAGCACCACGCCGTCGACCACCAGGAAGATGTTGGAGCCGGTGCCTTCACACAGGGCCCCGGCGGTGTTGGCGAAGATCGCCTCACTTCCTCCCAGCTGCTTGGCTGCGGCCAACGCGATGACGTTCTCGGCATACGACGTGGTCTTCAACCCGACCGTGGCGGCGCGCTCGTTCCGCACCCAGGGCACCACGGCGATGGCCGTCGAGACCGGTGGTTTCGGCACCGCTCCGGCCCACACGATGTAGGTCATCGGTCCGCCCAGGCGGTCCGAGCCGAGCGGCCCGGGTCCCGCGGTGACCGTGTAGCGCAGACGTCCGAGATCGATAGGGCCGTCGGCCATGACAGCCTCGATGCCCTCGGCGACCCGATCGCGGTCGAGCCGATCCAGGCCCAGACCGCGCAGCGAGCGATCCATCCGGTCGTGATGACGGGTGAGGGCGAAAACTTTGCTGTCGACCAGCTTGGCCGTCTCGAAGACGCCGTCACCGACGGTGACCCCGTGGTCCAGGGCCGCGATGGCCGGGCCTTCGTCGACTCGTTCACCGTTGACCCAGACCCGGATCGCGTCGCTATGGGGTGTGCTCATGACGCTCACTCTGCCAGAGCGGATGCATCGTCACTAGGCTGCGGGGGTGAAGACCTCGCTGTATCTGGCCTCAGCCGAATCACGATCGGGCAAGTCAGCGCTTGCCGTCGGGTTGCTGGCCCAGATGTGCGAAGCCGGAGGCACCATCGGGGTGTTCCGTCCGGTCGTCCGGGACCGGGCCCAGGATCCGTTGATCGAGCTGCTGCTCCCGCTGAGTACCTCAGCAACCGATCCCGCGGCCGCCGTGGGGGTCACCTACGAAGACGTCAACAGCGACATCGACGCTGCGGTCGGCAGCATCGTGGAGCGGTACCACGCCTACGCCGAGCAGCACGATGCCGTGCTCGTGGTCGGGTCCGACTTCACCGGGGTGCCGACACCCACTGAGTTCAGCGTGAACGCCATGATCGCAGCCAACCTCGGCACGCGGATGTTGCTCATCGTGCCCGGCGTCGACCGAGACGCGAGGGACCTGGTGACCTCCATCGACCTGATGATGGCCGAGGCCTCGTCACGGCACGCCACGATCGCGGGGGTGGTCGCTAACCGGTGCGCCCCCGACCAGCGTGATGCCATCGCTACCGAGCTGCGCGAGCACCTTGGAGATGTGCCCGCCTACGCGCTGCCAGAGGACGACCTGCTCTCAGCACCCACCGTGCGTGACGTCATGACGTCCTGCGACGGCACCTTTGACCAGGGTGACGACGCCCTACTCGACCGCGAGGCGATGGGGGTGATCGTGGCGGCGATGACCATGCCCCACGTGCTGGACCGATTGACCGAGGGTGGTGTCGTCATTGTCCCGAGCGACCGTGAGGGCATCCTGCTGGCCGTGGTCATGGCTCACCAGGCCGTGACCTTCCCGTCGCTGGCGGCCGTGGTGCTTAACGGCGGGTTCGCGTTGAGCGAGCAGACGACCACACTGATCAACGGGCTGGACGTCGAGGTGCCGATCCTGCGTGCCCCCGGAGGGACGATGGAGACCGCTCGTGCGGCCGAGCGTGCCGTGGGCACCATCACCGCCGATGCCCCCCGCAAGATCGAGCGAGCACGAACGACCGTCCGTGAGTACATCGACGTCGAGCAGGTCCTGCCCACCGCCGCCACCAGCTCCGAGGTCCTGACGCCGTTGATGTTCGAGCACCGCCTGACGGCCCGCGCCAGGACGGCCGGCGCCCGAGTCGTGCTGCCCGAAGGTATGGAAGATCGCATCCTGCGTGCCGCCGACACCGTGCTCGCACGAGGCATCGCCGACCTCACCCTGTTGGGCGTCGAGGAGGACATCCGTTCCCGCGCGACGGCGCTGGGCCTGGACATCGGTCGCGCACAGGTGATCGATCCCGCCACCGACGAACGTCGTGACCGGTATGCCGACACCTACGCCGAGCTGCGCTCCCACAAGGGCGTCACCAAGGACCAAGCCCGAGACGTTGTGGTCGACCCCTCCTACTTCGGGACCCTGATGGTGCATTCCGGTGAGGCGGACGGCATGGTCAGCGGCTCCATCACCACCACCGCGGCCACAATTCGCCCGGCGCTGGAGATCATCAAGACCATCGAAGGTGTCTCGGTGGTCTCCAGCGTCTTCTTCATGTGCCTGGCCGACCGCGTGCTGGCCTACGGCGACTGCGCGATCAACCCGATGCCCGACGCCGAGCAGCTTGCCGACATCGCGATCTCCTCGGCCACCACCGCTAGGACCTTCGGCCTAGAGCCCCTGGTGGCAATGCTGTCCTACTCCACGGGTGGCTCGGGCAAGGGCGCCGACGTGGAGAAGGTGCGCGCGGCCACGGCCCTGGTCCATGAGCGTGCACCTGAACTTCAGGTCGAGGGCCCGATTCAGTACGACGCAGCGGTCGACCCCTCCGTAGCCGCCACCAAACTGAAGGACTCGACGGTGGCCGGTCGAGCGAGCGTCCTGATCTTCCCGGACCTGAATACGGGCAACAACACCTACAAGGCCGTGCAGCGCAGCGCTTCGGCGGTGGCTATCGGACCCGTCCTGCAGGGTCTGCGCAAGCCGGTCAACGACCTCTCCCGAGGATCCACGGTGCGGGACATCATCAACACCATTGCTATCACCGCGATCCAAGCGAAAGGCTGAGGGCATGCTCGACCACGTGCTGGTCATCAACGCAGGCTCCTCCTCCCTGAAGTACCAGCTGGTGGACCCGCGAACGGGTGAGCGCCGGGCCTCGGGCATCGTCGAGCGCATCGGCGACTCGGACTCCAACGTGCAGCACACCGTCGGCGGCGAGCGCAGCACCCGCAAGCTCGACTGCCCGGACCATTGCGCGGCCTTCGTGGCCTTGCGCGAGGAGTTCGCCACCCACGGGCCAACGCTGTCGTCCGCTGGCGTCGGTGCCGTCGGCCACCGAGTCGTCCATGGCGGTGAGCGGTTCTCCGGCCCCACCCTGATCGAAGAGCAGACCATCGACGCGATCAACGAGGGGGCCGCTCTGGCCCCACTGCACAACCCGGCCAACGTCCAAGGCATCGAAGCGGCCCGTGAAACCTTCCCCGATCTGCCCCACGTGGCCGTCTTTGACACCGCCTTCCATTCCACCATCCCCGCGGCGGCCACCGAGTATGCCGTTCCCCGGGCCTGGCGCACCGAGTACGGAGTCCGCAAGTACGGCTTCCACGGCACCTCCCACGCCTACGTCTCGCGGCGGGTGGCGGCTCTGCTCGACCGACCGTTGGAGGAGGTCAACTCGATCGTCATCCACCTCGGCAACGGCGCCTCGGCCTGTGCGGTCGCCGGTGGTCGCAGTGTCGACACCTCGATGGGCCTGTCCCCCACGGACGGGCTGGTCATGGGCACGCGCACGGGAGATCTCGACCCCGTCGTGGCGGGTCACCTGGCCACGGTCGCCGGTCTGTCCGTCGAGGACTTCACCGTAGCCATCAACAAGCAGAGCGGCCTTCTAGGAATGACCGGCAGCGGGGACTTCCGGGAGGTCATGGCCAAAGTCGACGCCGGGGATGCCGCCGCCCGGACGGCATACGAGGTCGTCGTGCACCGCATCGTGCGTCACGTCGGTGCCTTGGCGGCCCCCTTGAGACGGCTGGACGCCATAGCGTTCACCGCGGGAGTGGGTGAGAACAATGCCCGGCTGCGCGCCGACGTGCTCCACCAGCTGAGCATCTTCGGCCTGAGCGTGGACCGCGCAGCTAATGACGAGGCGTCCGGTGAGTCCCGCATCAGTGAGGTCGGCGCCACCCCCGCGGCGTTCGTGGTCCCGACCAACGAAGAGTACGAAATCGCCCGCCAATGCGCCGACCTGCTGGGTGCTCGGTGACATACTCCGGGCATGGCTTTGGGGACCTGTCCACACCGACACCAGGAGTGCTCGCAGGCTGACCTCGAGCGGTGGAACACCCCGCCGAACTGGATCACGCTGATTCGGACCCTGACGGCCGTGGTGCTCGCCCTCGCGGCAGCGCCCACGGGCAGCCTCACCCTGATCCTCGTCGCTACCGCGATCTACTGGATCGGCGATATGGCCGACGGGGCGCTCGCACGGATGATGCGCAAAGAGACGCGCACGGGCGCTGTCCTCGACATCATCTGCGACCGGATCTGTGCCGCCGTCATCTACGTCGGCCTGGTGTGGCTGATGCCCGAGCTGTGGCTTCCGATCGCGATCTACCTGGTCAGCTTCAGCGTGTTCGACCTGATGCTCTCGCTGTCGTTCCTGCTGTTTCCCTTGTCCAGCCCGAACTACTTCGCCCTGGTCGATCCGGTCATCTACCGGCTGAACTGGTCTCGCGTGGCCAAAGGCATCAACTCGGCCCTGTTCATGGCGGTGGTGATCGTCTTCGAGTCGGCCGTGGTGGCCGGGGTGATCGCCGTCGCACTGATGGTCCTGAAGATCATCAGCCTTCGTCTGCTGAGTCAGGTGGAGGTCGAGCAGACCGGCGACTGTGCCCACGAGCTCCGCCACCAACACCAGGGCGCCGGATCGCCGTGACCCTGCTGGTCACCTACTTCACCTGCCTGGTGTCGGCGGTCTTTCCACTGGTCAACGCGGAGGCCTATCTGGTCGCGGTGTCCTTCGCCACCGACTCGCAACGTATCTGGCTGTTGTCCGGTGTGGCCGCCGCTGGGCAGACCACCGGCAAGCTCCTTTGGTATGAGGCGGCCCGTCGATCCTTGTCGTGGCCGTGGGTGGCGAAGAAGCTGGACAGACCACAGACCCAGGAGACCTTGACCCGTTGGCGCGAACGTTTTGACGCCAAGCCGTGGCTTTGGAGCAGCGTTCTCTTCCTCTCGGCCACGGTGGGCCTGCCCCCCTTGCTGGTCCTGGCGGTCATCGCCGGCCAGCTCCAGGTGTCCAGGGTCTGGTTCACGACCACGGTGCTGGTCGGACGGACGCTGCGGTTTGCGGCGATCCTCGGCGGACTGGACTGGGTGACCGCACTGCTGACCGACCTGGGGTGAGGCTCTAGGGCTGGGCGGCGGACGGCTCCTCGGCGGCGTGGGCGACATAGGCCATGGGCATCCAGAGGAAGACCAGCGCCACCAACGACCCGCCGAACGCGAACCAGAAGGCGCTCAGCAGCCCGAAGCTCTGCGCCAGCCACCCGCCGATCAGGGTGCCGATTGCTATGCCCCCGAGGGAGCCGAGCATGTAGACGCTGTTGACCCGGCCCAACATCTGCTCGGGCACCGCCAGCTGCCGCACGGTGGTCGACGTCGTGCCCCAGATCGCGGCGTGCACGCCGAAGAGGAACAGGATTATGCCGGCCACAAGGGCTGAATGGGTTAGGGCTAGGGCGGCGTGGCTGACCGTCTCCAGGATCAATCCCGCGCGGAGGAGCACGGCGAAGCTGAACCGTGCGGACAACCGGGAGTACAGCGCCGAGCCGAGCACCGCCCCGACCGCGATCATGGACATCAGGACGCCGAAGCCGACATCGCCCACCTCCAGACGTTCCTGGGCGTAGAGGACGTAGAGCCCGACCACCGCACCGTAGGTGACGTTGAAGATCGTGATCATCAGCGCGAGGGTGCGCACCGGTGGGTAGCGCCACAACCAGGTCATCCCCTCCCGGATCTGCCGGCGCAGGGGCACCACCTCCTCGACCGGGACCCGCCGCGGCAGCCGCATCCTCGAGATGAGCACCACTCCCAGCAACAGCAGGACCGCATGCACCCCGAAAGCCAGGCCACTGGCCACGGTGAACAGCGCCGCCCCCAGGGGTGGGCCGGCCATCTGGTTGGTGATCATGGCGCTGCCGAAGATCCGGGAGTTAGCCACGCCGAGATCAGCGCGTGGGACCACCGCCACCGTCAACGTCGAGGCCGCGTTGTCCACGAATGTCTCGGCTGTGCCCAGGAGGAAGAAGGCCAGGTAGAGCAGCAGTAGGGAAACCTGGTCGGTGAGCAGGAGCGCGAGCACGCCCACCAGCACCACGGCGCGGACCGCATCGGCGATCATGACGAGTCGTCGTCGGTCGACGCGGTCGACCACTCCCCCGGCCAGCAGACCGAACAGCAGCCACGGCAACCGTTGGGCGAAGACCGCCATCGAGATGGCGAACGGATCCCTGGTGACGGAGGCGACCAACAACGGGCCCGCTGTCAGCAGCACTCCGTCACCCAGGTTGGAGGACGTCGAGGAGGCGAACAGCCAGCGAAAGTCGCGGCCCAACCGGGCGGGCAGCAGTCGTTCGAGCACGAGCGAGACTAACCTGCGTAGGCTGCGTCCTCCCACCGAATACCCCGACCGCCCTCGGTCGTGGACCGACCAACGCGGGAGCGCCCATCAAGCGGTTCGAGGAACTGTCCCACCAGCAGACGCGGCTCGGAGAGCTCACCCTGCGCCGGCGACAGGAGCCCGTCACCGACTCGCTCGTCTACGAGGTGAAGCTGGGCGAGGAGTTCTTGATGTCCAGTTTGTTCACCGTGGCCGAGGTGGCCCTGGCCGACCTTGCCATCGAGCAGCACCGTGCTCACTCGCCTTCGACGTCGCTGTCGGTGCTGGTCGGCGGCCTGGGCCTGGGATATACGGCGGTGGCCGCACTGCGCCATCGGAGCGTGGCGACGGTCGACGTCATCGAGGCGCTCGAACCGGTCATTCAGTGGCATCGGGACCGCCTCCTGCCCACCTCGGAGGAGCTGATGAGCGACCGGCGCACTCGGGTGTTGCAGGCCGACTTCTTCGCCGTAGTGGCTGGGGAGCAGCCCTCGCCGTTGGACCGCGCAGGAGAAGGTGGGGTCTACGACGTCGTGCTGCTGGACATCGACCACGCGCCGGACTTCGTGCTGCACCAGAGCCACCAGGGCTTCTACTCCCGGTCGGGGCTGTCGGCGATGCGTGACTTCGTCCAGCCGAACGGCGTGTTCGCGCTCTGGTCGGACAACCCGCCGGACCCCGCCTTCACTGCGCACCTGAGCACGGTGTTCTGCCGTGCCTATGCGGAGGTGGTCGCCTTCGCCAACCCGTTGACCCGCGGCACGTCCCACAACACCGTGTACCTCGCCTTTCGGTGAGGACCTCTAGGCTTCAGGAAGACCAGCACCCCCGGAAAGGGTTACCCCAACGTGCCGGAAGCATCCCCACCTCCCAACGCACAGGCGACCCGTGAAGCTCAGCTCACCGCCTTTCGCGAGTATGTGCAGCCCGAGATCGAGGTGCTGTTGCGCGTAGCCACCTCGCTGGCAGGACGCGCTGGTGGCGCTGAGGACCTCGTTCAGGAGACGCTGATCCGGGCGTTTCGTGGCATCGACTCCTTCGACGGGCGCTATCCGAGGGCGTGGTTGCTCACCATCCTGCGACGCACCCACATCAACATGCACCGACGCCAACGACCTGACGTCGTCGGCGACTTCGAGTCTCTCCAGGGCTTCCGACCGGCGTTCGGTGCTGACACGCGGGCCAGCGCCGAGGACCATGTGCTGGACCAGACCTTGCACCCTGCGTTGGCCCAAGCCGTCGAAGCCCTGGATCCACGGTTCCGCCAAGCCCTGCTGTTGGTCGATGTCGACCAGCTGAGCTACGCCGAGGCGGCGGCCGCACTGGACGTGCCTATCGGCACCGTCATGTCACGTCTGAGCCGAGCGCGGGACAAGGTCCGCCGCCACCTCGGTCACGAAGTACTGAGCACTAGGAGACTGCAATGAACCGCTCGATGTCCGGCCTGTCGATGATCACCGGCCTGCTGTCCTGTCGCTGGACCGCCCACCGGCTTCAGCGATACCTCGACGCCGACCCCTCAGCCCCGTTGAGCGCGGCCGACGTGGACCGGCTCGAGGCGCATCTCGCGCAGTGTGCACGGTGCGCCACTCTGGCGCAGGAGTACCGCGTCCTGCAAGGGGCCTTCGGTCGGTGGGCGGCGGCCAGTCCACCGGATCCCGTTGCGGTGCAGCGGCTGAGTGCCTTGGTGGACACTCTCGGCACGACGGACGCACCGTGAGGGCGCCCTGGGATCTCGTGGTCCTCGGAGGGGGCACGGCAGGCATCGTCGGGGCCAAGAACGCGGCGAGTTTCGGGGCTCGCGTCCTGCTGATCGAGTCGGAACGCACCGGTGGGGACTGTCTCTGGACGGGCTGTGTGCCGTCGAAGTCGCTGCTGGCGGCGGCCCACGCGGCAGCAGTAGGACGCACCAGCTCCGCGCTGGGAGTGACCTACGCCGAGCCGTCGGTGGACTTCGCGGCGGTGATGGAGCACGTCCGCTCCGCCATCACCCATATCGAGCCGATCGACTCTCCACAGGCACTCAACGAGGCCGGGGTCGAGGTCCTCATCGGGTACGCCGTGTTGACGGGTCCGCAGACGCTCCGGGTGACCGAGCAGGGCGCCGGTGGGCAGCACCCGGTATCCGGCACATCGCACTCGGCGGTGCCGGTCGTCCACGACATAGAGTTCGAGCAGCTCCTGCTAACCACGGGAGCGCGACCGGCTATCCCGCCGATCCCGGGGCTGGCCGATGCCGAGCCCTACACCAGTGAGTCCGTATGGGAGATGCGTGAGCGGCCCGGGCGACTGGCCATCCTCGGCGGTGGCAACATCGGGTGTGAGCTGGGCCAGGCCTTCGCCCGCTTGGGATCGCAGGTCACTCTGGTGGAAGGTGAGTCCCGGCTGATCCCTCGCGAGGACGAGAAGGCGGCGGCCATCCTGAGGACCGCGCTGGAAGCCGACGGGGTCACGGTCCGCACCGGGTCCAGTGTCACCGGCGTCGAGAGCAAGAGCGAGCAGGGCGCCCATCGCGGCGGCACGCTTCAGCTGGAGGACGACAGCACGGTGGAGTTCGACCAGCTCCTGGTGGCCGTCGGTCGCAGTCCGAGGACCAACGGCATCGGGCTGGAAGAGGCCGGGGTCGACCTCACCGACGCAGGCATGGTCGTCGTTGACGAGCTGCTTCGCACGACCAACCCGCGGATCTGGGCCGCGGGCGACCTCACGGGCTACCCGCAGTTCACCCATATGGCCGGCAGCCATGGCAGCGCCGCGGCCTCGAACGCGGTGCTAGGCACTCGCCGCAAGGCCACCGGGACCGTTCCCCGGGTGACCTTCACCGACCCCGAGGTCGCCGGAGTCGGCGCGTCGACGCAGGACGTGGGCAAGGGCCAGCAGCGCATCGTCATCGAGCACGCCGACATCGACCGGGCGGTGGCCGAGGGCCGCACCGAGGGATATACCGCCATCGTCATCGACAAGAGCGGCACCATCCTCGGCGCCACGATCGTGGGTCCCCGGGCGGGTGAAAGCCTCGGAGAGCTCACGCTGGCCGTCACCAAGGGCCTGAAGACCTCGGACCTGGCCGGGGTGATCCATCCCTACCCGACGTACAACGACGGTCCCTGGAAGGCAGCGCTGGAGCACGTCAGCCAGCGACTGTCGGGTCGGGTCGTCCGCAATGCGATCGGAGTGCTGAGCACCGTAAGGCAGAAGTGGGTCGAGGTTCGACACTGACGTGGACCAGTAGGTCCCCGCTGGGCTGGACTCATGCCGGGTTTAGGACACTCCTACCCTGCGCGCGTCGCGCATCAGTGCGCCTGAGGCAGTAACAGTCCCGCACGCCTAGCGCGATCCGGCCATCTCCCACGTCAGGGTGCAGGTGGCCGGCTCAGCGTGCGGTAGCCGCCGATCATCCGCTGCCCGGCACTGATGCCGACGATGACGGCCCAGGCCCAGGCGATCTGCTCGGCGTAGAACGGCAGAAGCAACCACAGGCTGTGCACGGCGATGGTCTCGGTGCCCTCGGCGAGCCCGCCGAGGAAGCTGAACGAGCGGCCATCGTCCAACTGGTGCCCGGTCCGCTCGGCGATGGAGGAGAACGCCAGGAATGCCGTGCCGTTGACGTAGTAGGTCACCAGCACCAGACCGAACGGAATCCACGATGCGTCGTAGGCCGAGTCGCTGGTGACTCCGATCGCCACCCCGAGCACGGTGGAGCCGTAGACCAGGAAGTCGGCGGTGATGTCGAGGAATCCACCGGCTTCGGAGCCCTTGCCACCCGAGCTCTGCGAGCGACGTCGGGCCAACGGGCCATCGAGGCCGTCGCAGATCCGTGAGGCGAGCCACAGGACCAGCGAGACCGCCCACCACTGAAGGCCGGCGGTCACGGCGCTGGCCAACCCCAGCCCGAGGCCCACGACGCTGACCCGGTTCGGAGTGATCCAGGCCCGGTCCAGCCTCGCCGCGACGGCCGCGAGAGGACGATCCAGCAGCGGGCGTATCGAACCGTCCAGCATCTCTTCCCTACGCCTTCACATCGTCGGAGGAACGGGACCGGCCGCGTTGGACCAGCAGATACCCCACAACGATGAGCACCACGATCCCGGCCAGAGACCACAGCAACCGGGCCGGGTCATCCAGGCCAGACGCACCCACCTGGACGTAGAGCGCCACCGCCGGAAGGATGCCGAGCGCGGTGCCCAGCGCATAGGAGAACAGGGGTATGCCGGTGGCACCGGCCACGTAGTTGACCGCCATGAACGGCGCGACGGGCATCAGCCGGATGGCCAGCACCGGGAAGACCCCCGTGCCTTCGAGGTACTGCCACACCTTGCCCCGATGCGTCTCGATCAGCGGCTCCAGCGCGGGACGGATGGTGCTGCGGGCCAGGAAGAAGCCGGCCAGCGAGCCGAGCATCGCGCCGATCCACACCACGACCACGCCGCCCACTCCACCGAAGACCGCCCCGGCCAGCACCGTGAACAAGCCCAGCGGGACGGGCAACAGGCTGAGCACCGCATACACGGCGACGAAGACCACAGGACCCCAGATTCCCGCCTGGTCGACCCGCTGGCCGACCGCATCCGGCTCCAGGACTCCTGCTCGGTAGGCGTACCAGACGGCCACGAGCAGGATCAGCACGACCACCGCGCGGACCACCCACTGCCGGGCGGTGACCTGCTTGGTCATGGGTGAGCCCCTTCGTGGGTCATGTGGCCTATTGTCACCTGGGCACCCTGCACACCCGGTTGTCACGGGAAGCCGGTGAGGTGCCCTCTGTGTTCCCACAGGCAGTCAGCCGTTTCCTTTGCGAAAGAAGATCTGTGATGCCTCAGCCTTGGTCAGCGAGATCCGTCGTCCGCACCGGGTCCTTGGTGATGGTCGGCGCTGTGGTGCTGGCCGCCTGCGCTGCACCCGAGACTACGGACAGCGTGCCTCAGGACCGGGACTGGGGGCAGATCACCGAGGCCGCGCAGGGACAGGAGGTGTCGCTGTGGATGTACGGCGGAGACCCCGCTGGTAACGCCTACGTCGACGAGCACCTGATCCCGGCCGCCGAGGACCTGGGGGTCGAGCTTCGGCGGGTCCCCGTGGCCGACACCAAGGACGCCATCAACCGGGTGCTGACCGAGGTGCAGGCCGGCTCCGATGACGGCGACGTCGACCTGATCTGGGTCAACGGTGACAACTTCGCCACCGTCCAGCAGGCGCAGGGGTGGCGATGCGGCTGGGTGGACGACCTGCCCAGCGCGCAGTTCCTGGATCCGGAAGACCCGTTGCTGACCAACGACTTCGGAGTCGAGGTGCAAGGGTGCGAGGCCCCGTGGCACAAGGCGCAGTTCACCTTCGTCTACGACGCGGACCGGGTCGAGGACCCCCCGTCGACGATGGAGGAGCTGTTGGACTGGGCGGAGCAACACCCGGGGCGCTTCACCTATCCCGCCCCCCCGGACTTCACCGGGTCCGTCTTCATTCGCCAAGCCCTGTATGCCGTCTCCGGCGGGTACGAGCAGGTGCCGCTGGCCTTCGAGCAGACCGCATACGACGAGCTGTCACCAGCACTGTTCGACCGTCTCGAGGCCCTGGAGCCGTCGCTGTGGCGTGAGGGTGAGACCTATCCGCGGGACCTGGCGGCGCTGGACCAGCTCTACGCCGACGGGCAGGTCGACTTCACGATGACCTACGGGCCGGCCACCCTGACCGACCTGGTGGCTCAGGGGACATTCCCTGCCAGCACCCAGGTGCTGACTCTGGACGAGGGCACTGTCGGCAACGCCAGCTTCCTGGCCCTCCCGGCCACCTCCGGCAGCTCCGAAGGCGCCATGGTGGTGGCCGACCTCGCGATGTCACCGGAGCAGCAGGCGCTGAAGGCCGACCCGACCGTCTGGGGGCAGTTCACCGTGCTGGACCAGAGCCTGCTCCCGCAGGAGGACCAGGACGCCTTCGAGGAGCTGCCGGACTCCCCCGTGGTCCCGCCCTACGAAGAGCTCTCCCGCAACGCCAACCCGGAGCTGTCCGCAGACTGGGTGCCGGCCCTGGATGAGGGGTGGCGGCGCGCGGTGTTGGGCGACCAGTGAGCGAACGGTGATTCGTTCGGTGGGACGCCGACCCCGGTTCGGGGCGGTGAGCGCTGCCTCCGCCGGGATCCTCAGCGCCGCCGTCGTCCTAGCCGCCGTGCTCACCCTCGCGTTGACGGCGACCGGGTTGATGCCGTTGGTCGGCGACCCGGCGGTCAGCCTGGCGGCCTGGCGCGCCGTCGCGCCTGACCTCCTCTTGGCCACGCGCGAGTCCTTGGTGATCGCGACCACGTCCACGGTGCTCGCCGGTCTGGTCGGAATGAGCGTTGCCGTCGTCGTCGCCGCCAGTGCTCCAGGCACCCGACTGCTCACCGCGGTCGCAGCATCCCCGATTCCCATCGCGCACATCGTCGGCGCGGCCTCCTTCGCGCTGCTCCTCTCCGACGCCGGCCTGTTCAACCGGCTCAGTGGGGTGGAGACCACATCCTGGCCCGCGCTGGTGGCAGGACCCTGGCCGGTGGCATCCGTGGCGGCCTTCGCCTGGAAGGAGTCAGCCTTCGTCGCCTTGGTGGTCACCGCCTCGTTGGGGCCGGCTCTGCGGAGCTACACCGAGGTAGCCGCCCTGCTCGGGGCCGGACCGTGGACGCGGATCCGGCGGGTCGTCATTCCCCTGGCCACCCCTGCTCTGCTCGGTTCCTCGATCATCGTCTTCCTGTTCACCCTGGGTTCCTACGAGGTCGTCTGGTTGCTCGGCCAGGCCTTCCCGGAGCCCCTTCCGGTCACGGCGTACCGCCTGTTCACCGCCGTGGACCTGCAGGCCCGACCTCAGGCCGCTGCGGTGGCGCTGAGCACCATCGCCCTGGCCCTGGCGGCTGCGGCCGCGACCGTGCCCGTCCTGCGCCGAGTCGGCAGCGCACGATGAGGCGACGAACGCTCCAGCGCCTGGTGGTTCGACTGGTGGTCATCGCCCTGCTGGTGTGGTTTGCCGTGCCCCTGCTGCCCGTGGTCGTATGGGCCTTCGCCAACCAGTGGTCCTTCCCAGCGGTGCTCCCCCAGCAGTGGGGTCTGCGGGGGTGGGGCGAAGCAGATGAAGCCGGGGTGGTGGGCGCCTTGGGAAGGTCGATCCTGCTGGGGTCCGTCGTCGCCCTGCTGTCGGTGGTGCTCGGCACCGCCGCCGGACGCGCGCTGGCGTGGGGCCGCTCCCGCTGGAACGGACTACTGGCCCTGAGCCTGTTGGCTCCGGTCGCCCTGCCCCCCTTCGCGCTTGCCATGGGTCTGGATGTGCTGCTCCTACGGCTGCAGGTGCCGTCGATGGTGGCGTTGGTCGGACTCCTGACCGTCTTCGCCCTGCCCTACACGACCTACACCATGCGGGCCGCCTACACCGCGCTGGACCGGGGACTCGAGGAGCAGGCCCGACTCCTCGGAGCGGGCCCTGCCGCCGCCTTCTTCCGGGTCACGGTGCCCGCGCTCGCTCCGGCCATCGCGGCGGCCACCTTCCTGGCCTTCCTGGTGGGATGGAGCGACTACGTGGTGACCGTGGTGATCAGCGGCGGACAGTTCACCACGGTGCCGCTACTCATCGGATCGGCCGCCTCACGCACGGGCAACGAGCCCTCGCTGGCCGTGCTGTCGCTGCTGTCTCTGAGCATCCCACTGGCCGCCCTGCTGTTGGCCGGGGTTATGCGACGGCGCAAGACCCGTACTGTCCCGGCATCGCCGGACTCCATGGACTCACCCCAGAAGGAACCCGTGCATGTCGGCTGACCTGGCCCTGGAAAACCTGTCGTTTGCTCATCCGGGCACCACGCAGTATGCGGTCGAAGACTTCTCGTTGAACGTGCCCGCTGGTCAGATGGTGGCGCTGCTCGGGGCCTCGGGATCCGGCAAGTCCACCGTGCTGCGCCTCATTGCCGGTCTCGAGCAGCCCAGCGTCGGCATCGTGCGCATTGATGGTGCCAGTGCAGCGGGGACGGCTCCCGAGCGCCGTGGTGTCACCATGATGTTTCAGAAGCCGCTGCTCTTCCCACACCTTTCGGTCATCGACAACGTGGCGTTCGCGGATCGGATCGCCGGTCGCTCCCGGCGGGAGGCACGAGCCAACGCCGCCCGATACCTCGACCTGGTGCACCTGGGCGACATGGCCGACCGGCGCTCCCGACAGCTCTCCGGCGGTCAGGAGCAGCGCGTGTCTCTCGCGCGCGCCTTGGCCGCGCGACCAGCGGTGCTGCTGCTCGACGAGCCGTTCGGCGCGCTAGACACCGCCGTCCGGGCCTCGATGTACGAGCTACTCGAAGAAGTGCGCGCCATGCTGGACCCGACCATCGTGCTGGTCACCCACGACCTCACCGAGGCCTCGCTGGCCGACCGTGTCGCGGTGCTCGACGACGGAGGGGTGGTGCAGGAGGGCACGGTGCCCCAGCTGCACGCGCAACCGGCCAGCCTGCAGGTCGCCCGTTTGCTCGGCGGATTCGCGGAGGTGCCCGGTGAGGTCCAGGACGGGATGCATCGAAGCCCGGCCGGAACAGTCAAGCTCCCGCCGACGGCGGCCTTCACAGACGGACCGGCCACCCTGTTGATCCACCGGCATAGCGTGACGGTGCGGCCTGCGACCTCGACGTCCTCCTCCGTTAACCGGCCTCCCACCTCGCCCGCCACCGAGTCGGTGGCCGATGTCGGCGGGCAGTTCTCCGGCGTCGTCACCCGCGTCCGCTCCACCGGCCTACGCCAGAGCCTGACCGTCACGGTGGGGTCCGACCCACGGCATACCGATGGCGGGACGTCCCTCGAGGCGGAGATCGGACCCGACGGTGATGGCAGGTCACTCGCCTTCGCCGTGGGCCAAGAGGTCACGGTGCACCTGACCGGGCCCGGGGTGTGGGCGGTTCCCCGACGCCGCCTGCCGGGCGAGCAGCCGAGCGTGACATATTCGCCCCCATGACTTCGTCGGCGATCAGCACCGCTGATCTGTCCAAGCACTACGGAGACTTCGTCGCGCTGAAGGACCTGAACCTGCAGGTCCAGACCGGGGAGATCTTCGGGTTCCTGGGACCTAACGGAGCGGGCAAGTCGACGGCGATCAAGGCCCTGTTGGACCAGGTGCGACCGACCTACGGCAATGCCACGGTGCTGGGCTTGGACGCCCACCGGGACGCCAAGGCGATCCGCGCTCGGATCGGCTACATCCCAGGAGACCTGGCGCTGTACCCGCGGTTGACGGGACGGGCGACCCTCGACTACTTCGCTCGGCTCCGGGGCGGGGTGTGCTCGGCATACATCGATGAGCTGGCCGAGCGGTTCGAGGCTGACCTGTCCAAGAAGGTCGGCGAGTACTCCACCGGCAACCGACAGAAGATCGGTCTCATCCAAGCGTTCATGCACCAGCCCGAGCTGCTGATCCTGGACGAGCCCAACTCGGGCCTGGACCCGCTGTTGCAGGAGGTCTTCCACCAGCTCTTGGAAGAAGTGCGAGACCAGGGTCGGACGATCTTCCTGTCCTCCCACACGTTGTCCGAGGTCGAGCGCGTCGCCGATCGGGTCGGCATCATCAAAGACGGCTCGCTGATCGTGGTGGAGCGGGTGGACGCCCTCAAGCGCAAAGCGATCAGGCACGTCGACTTCGAGTTCTCCCGGCCCGTCACGGCACACCTGCTGCGTGGGATCGACGACGTGCACGAGGTCGTCATCGACGACCGACGAGCACGGGTCGCCTTCGAGGGAGACGCAGATGCCGTGCTGCGGGCGGTCGTGGACACGCAAGAGCACATCGTGAGCATGACCAGCCGGGAGTCCGACCTGGAAGAGATCTTCCTGACGTACTACCGCAGCGGAGGGTCCACCCCCCGTGCCGATTGACCTGCTGCTCAAGGACGCCAAGGACCGGGTGGTCCTGGCGGTGGCCGTGGGGGGCATCCTCATCGTGTTCTCTGCGGTCGCCTTCGCCATCTATGCCCCGATGGCCGACTCGCTGAACGCCATCGCCTCCACCTTCCCGCAGGAGATCCTGCAAATCATCGGGGGGATCGGGCCAGGCGGGTACGTGGTCAGCCAGCTGTTCAACGTGCTCGGTCCGCTGGCCTTGGTGGCCTTCGCGGTCACGCTGGGAACCTCGCTGCTGGCCGGCGAGGAGGAGGACGGCACGCTCGGGCTGCTGATGGCTCATCCACTGAGCCGCACCGGGGTGGTGGCGGCCAAAGCGGCGACCCTGATCGTGATGGTCGCCCTGGCCACCGCCCTCTTCTGGGTCGGGGTGACGGTCAGCGCCTCCTATGAGCAGGTGGGCCTGGACCAAGCCAACATTGCGGCCACCTGTGTCCACCTCTTCGCGCTGTCGGCCGCCTTCGGCCTGATCGGGCTGGCGGCTGGTGCCGCCACCGGGCGTCCAGGGACTGCGGGTGCGTGGGCGGGCACGATCACGGCGGTGTCCTACCTGGCCGCGACGATGCTTCCCGTGGCCGGCCTGGACCAGTGGGCACGCCTGAGCCCCTGGCACTACTACAACGCGAGCGAGCCCCTGACCCACGGCTTCGACCTGGGCCATGTGCTCCTCCTGGGGACGGTCGGCGCAGTCGCCCTCACCCTCGGCGTCATCTCGTTCGCCCGCCGAGACCTGCGGGGCTGAGTCATGCCGGTGCTTCTGGTCTTCGGTAAGGAACTTCGCGACCGCCTGGTGCTGGTGTCCATGACGAGCGTGGTGTTGATCCTGTTGTGCATCGCGACCGGAGCCCTGTGGGAGCCGATGTCCGTCCAGTTCGCCAGCCTGCGGGAGCTCCTTCCACCGGCAGTCCTAGCGCTCATCCCGGGGGGTGACATGTCGACCACGACGGGTTGGATCAATGCGCAGGTCATGTCGTTGACGGCCCCCGGAGCCCTCATCGTGGTGGCGATCCTGTCTGCGGTGCGAGGCACCGTCGGGGAGGAGGATCGCGGCACCCTGTCCATGCTCTTGGGCAACGGCGTAAGTCGGACGACGTTCGCCATCGCCAAGCTCGGCGCCATGCTGGCCCACGTGTTGCTGACCGGGGTGGTCCTGACCGCCGGCCTGCTGGCCGCGAACCTCATCTGGGCCCTCGATGTCCCGTCAAGCAATCTCGTCGGAGCCGGCGCTCATGCGATCACTCTCGGGTGGTTCTTCGGAGCGGTCTGTCTTGCCCTCGGACTCTCCACGGGGCACTCCCGGCTCACGGCCATGCTCAGTGTGGCCCTAGCCGCCACGTCGTTCGTCGTAGCGACCTTCTTCCCTCTCTCCGACGCTCTCAGCGGGTGGGAGAGGGTCAGTCCCTGGTACTACTTCAGCGCCGCCGACCCCCTCAACGACGGGGTGCAGTATGGCTACCTCATGGTCTTGTGGGGCGTGTCTATGACCTTATTCATACTCTCTCTTTGGCTATTCGTCAGGCGCGATCTCAAGAACTAGTAGGGATTCTCGGATTCTGTCGATCCGAATACCAGATTCACCATTTTTCCTGCACACTAGGGCAATCGCGAATAGCGATATCTCTGCCTTCGTGCTCCTAAGAGGTCGGCGGAGACTGCCCGTAATGGAGCTGGAGAATTCTTATGCCTTTTGCCGTCTACCGCTGTGTGGCTGCCCTTCTCGGGGTGGTGTTGGCGCTCGTGGCGAGCCTGCTGATCGCGCCGTCCGCTCGGCCTGCGCTTGGCGCTCAGGACGACGACAGCACAGCGCGAGAGGTCACCGTGGAGCTGACCGACGAGCAGGCCGACGGGACGTGGACCGGCACGGCTGAGGCTGAGGCGGGTGTCAACATCGTCGGAGCCACCTGGACCTCGCGGGCCGAAGCGCCCGGCACCGCACGGTTCCGGACCGGGACTGATGGATCGTGGTCTGCCTGGCAGGACATGGTGGTCAGCGCCACCGAGGTGTCCACCGGGACAGAGGGGGACCTGGTGATGGGCCCCCTCGCGATCGAGATCGAGGTCACCGCGGAGACCAGCGAGGCGACGTTGACCGTGTGGACGATGCCCGCGGAGGAGGGCGACGGTGATGCTGTCGGGCGTCGCGTCGATGGTAGCTCCCTGAGCAGCAAGTACGGCGGGACGGAAGCGACCAAGGAGGCCGCTGCAGGCGTCTCACCGGGCCTGGTCATCGGGACCCGCGCGCAGTGGGGGGCCGATGAGTCCTTGCGCAAGTGGAGCCCGAACTACACCAACGACACCGAAGGCGTGACGATCCACCACACCGCCGGGACGAACAACTACTCTGCTTCTCAGGTGCCCGCAATTCTGCGTGGAATTTACCAATACCACGCCGTCACCCGAGACTGGGGAGACGTCGGATATAACCTCTTCGTGGACAAGTACGGTCGGGCCTGGGAGGGGCGCCGAGGAGGCCCCGAGACGTCTTTGCGCACCGCACATGCATTGGGGATGAACTACACCACTGCCGGAATTGCTTTGATCGGTGACTACGACAAGGTGAACGTGCCCATGGCCGCTTTCGACGCGGCCGCCCGTCTCACGGCGTGGAAGCTGCTGACGCACGGCATCAACCGCAGCAGCTCCTTCGACCATGAGAACGAGGAGGAGGGTTGGACTCGCACGTTGCCCGCCGTCCACGGGCACCGCGACGTGAACCAGACCAGCTGCCCCGGCGCACGCTTCTACGCCCGCATGGGCGAGTTCCGCTCCAAGGTCCGGGCGTACGGGCGGGAGGCCGTCGCCATGCAACGCGTCTCCGGTCCTGACCGCTACGCCACCGCGGCAGAGCTGGCCGCGGCAGCGCATCCGTTCGGCGCCGACACCGTCTACGTCACGCGGGGTGTCGACACCATCGAGGCCCTGACGGTGGGCGCCGCTGCGGCGCACGGTGACGACGCGCTGCTGTTGACCAAGTCGAGCTCGTTGCCCCCGGTCACCGCCACACAGATTCGCAAGCTCAACCCGAAGGAGGTCGTCGTCGTCGCCGAGCCATCGCGGATCTCGCCCGCGGTGATCCGGCAGATCGAAGCGGCGACCGATGCTCCGGTGCGACAGGTCACCCCGGCTGACCAGTACGAGCTGGCAGCCGGGCTGTCCCGAGGGTGGTCACAGACCCCCGTGGTCTACATCGCCTCGGGCCAGGAGTCCGCCGACGCCCTGTCCGGTGGAGCAGCCGCGGCGCATGATGACGCGCCCCTGCTGTTGAGCACCTCCCGCAGCATGCCGGCGACGACCCAGCAGGAACTGGCGCGGCTGCAACCGCAGGAGGTCGTCCTCCTCGGCGGCACGAGCCGGATTCCCTCCCGGGCCAAGAACGACGTGCTGCGCAACGTGCCGGGTGCCACGGTGACCCGCATCGCTGGGTCGAACCGGTACTCGACCTCGGCTCTGGTCTCCGGTGAGCGTTTCGACCGAAGTTCGCGGGCCTTCCTGGCCAACGGCTCGGCCAGCATCGACGCGATCGCCGGCACTCAGTACGCCGCGGCGAGCGACAGCCCCGTGTTGTTGAGCCGACGGTCCTGTCGATCCTCAGAGGTCGCGAACACCATGGATGACCTGGGCACGGATCTGCACGTCCTGCTCGGCGGGCCGGTGCAGCTCGACGACGCCAGCGCGAGCAAGGTCTGCCCCTAGCGGCGCTCGGCGACCTTCTCCGACCAGGCCCGACGCGACGAGGGGTCGTCCAGACGCCAGTTCGCGCCTCGGGTGGACTGGAAGTACAGGACGAATCTCGCGTCGTGGGTCTCGGCATACCCGCCGAGCTCGGTCAGCCATTGCGCCCTGCGCTGGCCGTCGTCTCCGGCGACGAGGCGACTTCCCACCTCGGCGATCCCCCAGGGCCGGCCGTCCGCCTCCATGATGTCGACCACGGGGCCGAGCAGGCTCTTGGGGTCCTGGTAGAAGGTCCGATCCGGATCGAACACGCCGTTGTAGGGGTCCCACGCGATGACCTCGATGATCTCGGGCCCGGGGTCGTAGTCGCGGTAGTCGCGGTCCGGACTGCTAGCGGTGAACTCGGTCAGGATCAGGGTGGCGTGCAGGTTGGTCCGGCACGCGGACTGGGCGATCTCGGCCAGGTGCTCCCACGCCGCGAAGTACTGCTCCTGGGTGAACCGGCCCTCATCCAGCAAGGGCTCCGGCTCGTGGATGTAGGACCAGTAGATCGTCTGGTCGCTCGGGGCCTGCTCGAACCAGGCTCTGAAGGTTTCGTCGAAGGAACCGGACAGAACCTCCTGGGGCATCGGTCGGAATGAGGTCACCACGTCGCGACCCGTCACCGTCTGGTTGCGTGGCGCGTCCCACGGCAAAGGCATCCCAGGATCGAAGGTCCGCACGATCGGCACCCGGCCGAACGCCTCGTCGACCTGGGCCATCGACGCTTCCGCCGTAATGCCGGCGGTGCTGATGTTGGCCCCGTAGCTGGTCCCGTCGGGAAGGTCAGCGGGCTGGCAGGACTGCGAGCGCACGACCAGCCACGTGGCTCCGCTCAGGACGAGCGCGCAGCAGAGTGCAGCAGCGAGCATCCACCGAGGATGGGTTATCAAGGACAAGGGAGGACACCTGGAGTCTCGGGTCAGTGGGGAGAAAGCGCGAGTGTATGCCGACGCTCTGGCCTCGGGCGTCATCCGGGACTATCGTGCTGGTCATCCTCCGGAGGTGGTCCCGATGCAGCAGATCCCGTCGACCCATCCGGTGATGCCCGAGCGTTTCGAGGACTTCGCCGACGTCATCAACCCGGACCGGGGACGGAGCAGAGCTGGTGCACCCCATCCGGAAGGCCGCATGGACACCACGATGGCCCAGCTGGTCATGCGCCGGAGACTGTGAACCACCCGCCGATGCTCAGAGGTTCCCCGGATCGAGCACGGTCTGCTGGACCTCGTTGCGGCGCTCGGACCCCGGCGTGCGGGGTGCGTCGAACTGAGCGAACCGCGCGGGCCCTTGCTGCGTCAGTCCGGCCGCGGCGATAGCTGCCATGAGCTCCTCGCGATGCTCGGCGTAGGTAGACGCGGAGCCGACCCCGGAGAAGGTGATGGCAGCGACCAGGCACTCCGGCACCACTGCCAGCTGAACCCGCGGGTTGGTCGGACGCGGAGCGCTGTCCATGGTCATCTCGTGGGGCAGCACGAAGGCCACGACGAACTGCCCCGATCCGGTTTCGGTCTGGGTGACGGGCGAGGTCATGGAGATCGACTGCCCAGACCCCTGCTGCTGGACGACCGGAGCGGTCATGGCGATCGATTCGGCCGATTCGTTCTCACCCGAGATGTAGCCGAAGAGTGCACCGAACGCGACACTTCCCGCGCTGTCGAACGTGCCCTCCACGTGGATGTTCGCCACCAGGTGCTCGGGATAACGGCGCAGCTCGAAGGCAGCGTGCTGCGCGATGACGTCGTACGGCTGTTGCTCGGTCACCAGCGGGGCACACTCGCCATGGCGGCGGTGATCTGCTCGTCCGGCAGGTCGTAGTCGACCATCTGCCCGCTGAGGTACTGCTCGTAGGAGGCCAGGTCGAGGTGGCCATGCCCGCAGAGCGCCGTCAGGATCACCTTCTCCTCTCCGGACTCCCGGCAGGCCATCGCCTCGCGGATCGCGGCGGCGAGGGCATGGGTCGGCTCGGGCGCGGGCACGATGCCCTCGGACTTGGCGAACTGGAGAGCGGCTGAGAAGCACTCGGTCTGCGGGATCGAGATCGCTTCGACCAGGCCCTGCTCGTAGATGTGTGAGACCAACGGGCTCATGCCGTGGTAGCGCAGACCGCCGGCGTGGATCGGCTCGGGGATGAAGTCGTGGCCGAGGGTGTGCATCTTCATCAGCGGCGTCAGGCCGGCGGTGTCGCCGAAGTCGTACCGATACTCACCCTTGGTCAGGCTGGGGCAGGCAGCCGGCTCGACGCAGCGGATGGTCGGGTTCATCCGACCTGCCATCTTCTCGCGCATGAACGGGAAGGAGAGCCCACCGAAGTTCGACCCGCCCCCGGTGCAGCCGACCAGCAGGTCCGGGGTCTCCCCCACCTTGGCCAGTTGCAGGAGGGCTTCCTCCCCGATGATCGTCTGGTGGAGCAGCACATGGTTCAGGACCGAGCCGAGCGCATAGCGGGTCGAAGGGTCGGCCACGGCCATCGCGACCGCTTCGGAGATCGCAATGCCCAACGACCCTGGGTGGTCGGGATCCCGCGCCAGCAGGGACCGACCGAACTCGGTGATCTCGGAGGGGCTGGAGTGCACCGAGGCTCCCCAGATCTGCATCATGGTGCGCCGATGCGGTTTGGCGCGGTACGAGGCCGCGACCTGCCACACCTCACACTCCATGCCGTACTGGGCCGTCGCAAACGCCAGCGCGCTCCCCCACTGTCCGGCACCGGTCTCGGTCGTCAGCTTGGTGATGCCTTCTTGGTGGTTGTAGTACGCCTGGGGTACGGCCGTGTTCGGCTTATGGGAACCGGCCGGGCTGACTCCCTCGTACTTGTAGTAGATCCGGGCCGGGGTGTCCAGCAACTTCTCCAGCCGGCGCGCGCGAAAGAGCGGGCTGGGTCTCCACAACCGGTAGACGTCCAGAACGCCCCCGGGGATGTCGATGTACCGCTCTGTGCTCACTTCCTGCTCGATGAGAGCCATCGGAAACAGCGGAGCGAAGTCGTCCGGGCCGGCAGGTTCGTGGGTGCCCGGGTGCAACGCCGGCGGAGGGGGCTCGGGCAGATCTGCGACCACGTTGTACCACTGCGTGGGCATCTCGGACTCGTCGAGCAGGATCTTGCTGTACGTGGGGTCGCTAGCGGGCATGAGGATCACCCTAGCCACATCGGCGCACCGTTCCGCGGGGGCTCAGTAGGAACGGACCGCGGTGCACGAGGCAGCCTTCAAGATCAACAGCTGGAGGGTGTACGAGTCGCCGTTCGTGGCCTTCTCGATGGCCGCGACGTTCGTTATCGGGCCGTGAGACTCACCACGGTCTCGCGTGCGGCGCGCTGACCCGCCTGCACCGCACCCTCCATATACCCGGCCCAGGCGGTGGCCGTCTCGGTCGAGGCCCAGGTGATCGACCCGATCGGCTTGCTCAAGGCGTCCGCGAAGTGCAGCAGCCCGCAGGGGCCGAAGTTGGAGTTGTAGCACCCCCGGGTCCACTGCTCATCAGCCCAGCCGCGCTCGACGATCGACGTCGGAGTGGCCGCACGCGGACCGAAGTGTCGTGCCAGCTCGGCGCGGAGCGCATCGTGTCGATCCGCGGTCGACCACCGGCCCGCAACTCTGGCCGACTCCCCCTCCAAGAACGCCAGGATGATGCCGGGGCTGCCGTCCTCGGGCAGACAGCTGTCGTTGGACATCCTGGCGGGGCCAGCAGAGGAGATGAGCTGTCCGTTCAGGCCCTCAGCACGCCAGAAGGGTTCGTCGTAGAGGGCGAACATCTTGTGGGCGGACGCTTGCGGGACTCGCTGGGTCATCTGGTCGCGGATCCCCGGTAGTGGAGGGTCGTACATGATCCGCCCGGCCAACGTCGGAGACAAGGCCACGATCAGCCGTTGGCCGGTGGCGACCAGCCCCCCGCGACAGGACACGGTGACCTGGTCCGGCGAGTGGTCAACCGTCAGGACCGGAGCATCCAGCACCACCCGCTCGCCGAGCCCAGCGGCCAACCGCTGCGGGATGAGCGACGTGCCGCCGACGAACCGTTTGGTCTGCGCTCCGCCCTCGGACTCTGCCAACAGCTCTGCGGTGACCCCGCAGACCTGCAGGTTCTGCAGCAGACAGAGCAGCGACACCTCGACCGTGGGCACGGCGAGGATCCCGACCGTGCAGATCTCCAACAGCTCGCGAGCCACCGGCCCCAGGCCTTGGGCGTCGAACCACTGGCCCACGGTGACGCGATCCCAGACTTCGGCCTGCGGGGCGAGCCAGGGTGTCGCGACCGGCACCGTCGCGGCCATCTCATCGAGCATCCTCAGGACTCGCTCGATCCCGGTGAGCTCTTCCGCGTGACGCTCACGGAAGACATCCTCCCGGAGCACCTCACCGGTCAACTCGTAGGAACTCTGTCCAGCGTCGAACTGCTCGTAGGTCTCGACGTCGAGCTCGGTCGCGAGCGCCTGCATGCGGTGGTGCGTATCGCCGATCCACTGTGCGCCGAGCTCGAGGGGGACTCCGTCGACATGCTGGGTGAAGATGCGTCCACCGACCCGGTCGTTGGCCTCGAGGACCAAGGGCTCGTAGCCGGCCGCCAGCACCTCATGCGCGGCGATGAGCCCGGAGAGCCCTGCTCCGATGATGACGACGTCGGCATCCCGTGTCATGAGTCGAAGCCTAGGCCGAGGGTGTCCAGGGTCCGCAGCCACGCGTTGCGTTTGCCACCGTTGCGGTCGGCCCGGTCAATCGACCAGGTGGTGAGCGCGATGGCTCCGTAGCGGGCCGGTTCCGGCGGAAAGGGCAGCGGCTTGGTGCGGACCATCTTCAGCCGGGTCCGTTCGGTCTCCTCGCCGCTGAGCAGATCCAGCATCACCCGGGCGCCGAACCGGCTCGCCCCGACGCCAAGACCGGTGTACCCCAGCGCGTAGCTCAGCCGTCCACCGTAGGCCTGGCCCCAGAAGGTGGTGAACCTGCTGCACGTGTCGATCGCGCCGCCCCACCGATGCGTGAAAGCCAGCCCCGCCAGCTGAGGGAAAGTCGTGAAGAAGTGCTGGGCGAGCAGCTCGTAGGAGGCCGCACGGTGGTCGTACTCCGCGCTGACCTTGCCACCGAAGTGGTAGATCACGTCCCACCCGCCCCACAGGATCCGGTGGTCCGCCGTGAGGCGGTAGTAGTGGAACTGGTTGCCGGCATCGGCAAGTCCTTGGCGGCCCTCCCACCCGATCGAGGACAGCTGCTCCTGCGACAGCGGCTCGGTCATCAGCACGTAGTCGTAGACCGGAGCGACGTAGTTCCTCAGCCGTCGAAGCAGATTCGTGGAGGAGTTGGTGGCCAGGGCCACCTGTGGGCTGCGGACCGCGCCGTAGGCCGTCTGCACGGTCAGCGGCGCGGTCGACCGAGTCCTGGTGTTCATCGGCAGCCGCGAGCCGCTTTCCAGGCCGGTGACCTCGGTGTGTTCGAAGATGCGGACCCCGAGGTCCAGACAAGCCCGCCGCAGACCCCAGGCCAACTTGGCCGGGTGGACCATGGCCACCCCGTCGGGGTCATGGACGGCCGCCAGATACGTCGGAGAGTGCACGAGCGACTGGATCTCGTCCCGGTCCATGACCTCCGGTCGCGGCCCATAGCGCGACAGCAGGTCCGCGAGCTCGTGCAGCCCCTCCACCTGCCAGGGCTCCACGGCGATATCCAGCTCTCCGGTCCGCTCCCATTCGGCGTCGATCCCGTAGCGCTCGAGGGTGGACCCGATGCCCTCGAGGTTCTCCTGTCCCATCCGCTGGAGCGTGGCGAACTCGGCGCCGAAGCGCTCGATGCCGTTGCCTTCCCCGTGGGTGAGGCTGGCCGAGCAGAAGCCACCGTTGCGCCCCGAGGCAGCGCCGCCGATCATCCGGGCCTCGAGCAGCACCACGTCACGCGAGGGATCGTCCTCCTTGGCCTGAAGTGCGGTCCACAAGCCGGTGTAGCCGCCGCCGATCACGACGAGGTCGGCCTCGATCTCTCCCGTCAGCGTGGGCAACCGCTCCGGTGCGGACGGGTCTGCGAGCCAGTAGACGGCGGGCTCGGCTTCGGCCAGCGATCGCAGATGCGGGGGTGTTGGCGCGTGAGACATGACGACCTTCCGGGGCCCGAACGGTGCCCTGAAGCAATACCTCTTGCCTACGGCCCCGTTCTCCGATATTTCTTACCTCGGACAGCAGATTACCGAAACCCGACGGCGACACCACACGAGCCATCCGAGATGGGAAGCCCCATGACCGCGACGCACGAAAGTCCTTCCTCTCGGGACCTCAGTGACCACAAAGGACTGAGCGAGGGATCATTGGGCCTCTCCGGGGCGGTGGTCGTCGGGCTGGCCTCGGTGGCCCCGGCCTACTCCCTCGCGGCGACGCTGGGTTACGTCGTCATCGAGAACGGTGTGCTGGCGCCCGTGGCCGTCATCCTGGGTTTCATCCCGATGGCCCTGACGGCCTACGGATACCGCGAGCTCAACCGTGTCATTCCGGACTGCGGCACCACCTTCACCTGGGTGACCAAGGCGTTCGGCCCCAAGACCGGATGGTTCGGCGGCTGGGTGTTGACCATCTCCGGCATCATCGTGCTGGCGAACTTGGCCCAGGTCGCCGCGCAGTACAGCTTCCTGCTGCTGGGGGCGGATGACCTGGCGGACAGCACCCTCGCGGTGACCACCCTGGGCGTGGCCTTCATCGCGCTGATGTGTTACGTCTCCTACCGAGGCATCGAGATCGCCGCCTGGTTGCAGAACGTGCTGGTGGCCATCCAGTACGTCGCGTTGGCGATCCTGGTGGTGGTGGCGCTCTTGGCCGTCTCGGGAGCGGGACGACCCGATACCGCGATCGACGTCGAGGCTGGATGGTTCAACCCGATGAACTTCTTCGCCGAAGGGGGCGGTGGGTTCTCCGGGATGGTCGAGGGCATGCTGCTGATGGTCTTCATCTACTGGGGATGGGACACCATCCTGTCCCTCAACGAGGAGACCAAGGACAAGGAGAAGACCCCCGGTCGAGCGGCCCTTATGGCCACGGTGATCCTGCTGGCGACCTACCTGCTCACCACGGTCGCAGCGGTGTCCTACGCCGGCGTGGGAGAGAACGGGATCGGGCTGGGTAACGAGGACAACGCCGGTGACGTCTTCCGCGCCATCAGCGAGCCGGTGTTGGGCGAGTGGAGCTGGATCGTTCTGCTGGCCGTCCTGGTCTCCGCGGCCTCCTCGACTCAGACCACGATCCTGCCCGCCGCCCGCGGAACCTTGGCCATGGGCGTCTACCGCGCGTTGCCGAAGTCTTTTGCGACGGTGCATCCCCGCTTCATGACCCCCACGACCTCGACGCTGACCATCGGCGGGCTCGGCATCGTGATCTTCGTGGCCCTCAGCGCCCTGGGCGAGAACGTCTACGGTGATGTGCTGCTCGCCCTCGGCCTGCAGATCTCGTTCTACTACGGGCTCACCGCGCTGACCTGTGTCTACTACTTCCGCAAGGACATCATGGGCGGCGGCAAGGATCTGTGGGTCAAGGGTGTGCTGCCCCTGACGGGCGGCCTGATGTTGGCCTTCGCGTTCGTCTGGAGCGCTATCGACATGTGGCAACCCGACTACGGCTTCCTCGGTGGCTGGACGGTGCCCGGCCTCGGGATCGAAATCGGCAGCGTCTTCATGCTGGGCATGGGCTCGATCCTGCTCGGGCTCCCGGTGATGTTCCTTGTCTCGCGGCTCGATGAGCAGAAGCCGTTCTTCCGCGGCGAAACACTGCACGCTGATACCCCCGTGTTGGCCCCTGAGGAGTGAAGATGAGGCATGCCCGCCACCCTGCAGATTCGCTGCGCCACGCCTGAGGATCTGAGCTGGATCTACGGATTGCGTCACCGGGTGTATGCCGAGGAGCTGGGGCAGCATCAGGCGCAGCCGAGCGGCACGCTGCGTGACGACCTCGACGGCGAGAATATCTACGTGGTAGCCGCCGAAGCGGACACACCGATCGGCTTCGTGAGCCTGACTCCCCCGTGGGTCGGTCGCTACAGCCTGGACAAGTATCTGAGCCGCGAGGAGATGCCGCTGCTGGACTCCGGCGACGCCTTCGAGGTGCGGATCTTGACGGTCGAGCCGGCCTACCGAGACCGTGGCATCGCCATGCTCTTGATGTATGCCGCATTGCGCTGGGCAGCATCGCGGGGCGGGCAGAGCATCGTGGCGATGGGGCGGGCCGACGTGCTGGCGATGTATCGCACCGTCGGCCTGGAGCCAACAGGTCGCACCGTGATCAGCGGTGACGTGCGTTTCGAAGTGATGACGGCAAGCGTCGCCGGGCTCAACCAAGAGGCACTTGGCCCCTTTCGCTCCACTTTCGAGGCTCTGCTCGACGCCGTGGATTGGCAGTTAGACGTCGCCGCTTGGCCCCGACCAGACGGCTGCGAGCACGGTGGTGCCTCCTTCACCGCCATTGGCACCGACTTCAAGAGTCTGGATCGGCGGTGTGAGGTGGTGGCCGCCGACGTGCTGGACGCGTGGTTTCCGCCCGCCCCGGCCGTCGTCGAAGCGCTGACCCTGGACCCAGCTTGGGTGTCCAAGACGTCTCCGCCGACCGATGCTGTCGGCTTGCTGGCCGAGATTGCCGTCTCCCGTGGGCTGCCCGTTGAATGCCTCTGCGTCGGGGCCGGCTCCTCAGATCTGATCTTTCGGGTCTTGAGCCGTTGGCTCACGCCAGCGAGTCGAGTGCTGCTGGTCGACCCGAGCTATGGCGAATACGTCCACGTCACCGAACGAGTCATCGGTGCCCACGTGGACCGGTTCCGCGTCAGCCCCGAGCAGGGCTGGCACCTCGACCTCGACGCGCTGTCTGCGGCTGTGGACGCCGGCGAGTACGACCTCGTGGTGGTGGTCAACCCGAACAACCCCACCGGACGGCACACCCCGGCAGCGTCGTTGCGCGCGGTCATCGAGGCCGCTCCTGCGGCGACGCGCTGGTGGATCGATGAGGCCTACCTGGGCTATGTGGACTTCGCCGAGTCACTGGCCGATCTGGCCACCAGCAACCCCGCCGTCGCCGTGTGCACCACGTTGTCGAAGATGTATGCCCTCTCGGGCATGCGCGCCGCCTTCCTGGTCACCACCCCAGAAGCGGCCGCCGACATCCGCCGTTGGACGCCACCGTGGGCGATCAGCCTCCCCGCGCAGATTGCGGCCGTGACCGCCTTACGCGATCCGAACTACTACGAAGCACGTTGGTCGCAGACGAACGAGTTGCGACGCGAGTTAGCCGCAGAGCTCGCCACGCTGGCCGACGGCGTCACCGTGCAGGACGGAGCGGCAAACTTCCTCACCATGACTCTGCCGCCCGAAGGGCCGAGCGCCCCGCAATTCGTGGCGCACTGCCGCAGCCAGGACGTGTTCCTGCGGGACCTCTCCGCGCTGTCGCCACAGTTCCGAGGCCGCACCGTGCGGATCGCGGTCCAGGGCACCGAGGCCAATGCCCGCATTCTCACGGCGTGCCGATCGGCGCTGTCTGCGTTGTCCGTTTCGGCGTAAGCACACCCGTGGTCACCGTCGAGTCCATGTGGCCGCTGCTCCTGGGTGCGGTCGTGCTGGCCGGTGTCGGGGTGGCCCTGACGCGACGGCGCATTCTGCTGATCCGGTGGTGCGTCTGGGCGGTCGCGGTGCCCGCCGTCGTGGGTCTGTTCTGGTGGGGTCCCCCGGGCATCACGATTCTGGCGATGACGGCAGGAGTCATCGGGGCTATCGAATTTGGAGCCCTGATGGGCGTGCCCGCGCTCGACCGCGTCGTCTTGGCCGCTGGCGTCGCCGCGGTGGTGCTGACGGCGTGGCTGGCACCGGAGTTCGTATGGCAGGTCGCGGGTACCGCGACGCTTGCCGTGACGGCAGTCCCGGTCGTTGCCGGGGACGCCCCATACGGACTGCATCGCCTGTGCAGCGGGATCCTCGGCGTGGTGTGGCTCAGCCTGCTCGCGGCGATGGTGCCGCTCGGGGACGTGGCTTTGGCGTTGTTCGCCGCCGTGTCGCTGGGTGACGTGGTGGCTTTCTTCACTGGTCCGCGCCTGGGCGGGCCACGCCTATCGCCGCTGTCGCCGGGCAAACGGTGGAGCGGGACCGTCGCCGGCGCGTCGGCGGGCATCGCAGTCGCGGCCCTCCTCGGTGCCTTGAGTTGGCCGATGGTCTTCGCCGTGGCGATCGGGGCGCCGGCTGGGGACCTGCTCGAGTCGATGATCAAACGAGGTATGCAGTCCAAGGACTCTGGCCGCTGGCTCGCCGGGGCCGGCGGCCTGCTGGACCGCATCGACTCCTACCTATTGGCCCTGGGAGTCCTGCTGTTGCTCCAGTGACTACAGGTTGCCCGCTGTGAGCTGGTCGTGGATGTGATCGGCCTGCCGCATCGCCAGAGCGACGATGGTCAAGGTCGGGTTGGCGGCAGCCCCCGTGGTCATCACCGACCCGTCGCTGACGAAGAGGTTGGGCACATCGTGGGCTCGGCCGTACTCGTTCAGCACGCCGTCCGCGGGATCCGCGCTCATCCGGGTCGTCCCCAGGTTGTGCGTGGAGGGATAGGGCGGGGTGTGGTGCACTGCTTCGGCACCGACGCTGGTATAGATCCGGTCTGCGGCACCGTAGGCGTAGGTGCGCATAGCCACGTCGTTGGCGTGGTCGGTGTAGTTCACGTTCGGCACCGGCAGGCCGTGCTGGTCGCGGACATCGTGGTTGAGAGTGACGCGGTTGGAGGCCTGAGGCATGTCCTCACCGACGATCCAGCTGCCCGCGATGTTGGCGTAGGCGTCCATCCACGAGGTGAACTCCCGACCCCAGGACCCTGGCTCCAGGAAGCTGGCCAAGAACGCTGGGCCCAACGACAAGGTCTCGAGGTAGAAGCCGCCGACGAAGCCACGCGAGGGATCGTGCTTGGCCTCGTCGGCCACCAGTCCCGCCATCGTCTCGCCGCGGTACATTCGCACCGGTTGGTCGAAGCGTGCATAGGCCGTCCCGGTCAGGTGCCGCATGTAGTTGCGCCCCACCTGGTCCGAGGAGTTGGCCAGACCATGCGGATGATCTCCCGAAGCGCTCATCAACAGCAGCCGCGGGGTCTCGATCGAGTTGCCGGCCACGCACACCACCCGGGCGGCCTGACGATGGAGGGCACCTTGACCGTCGAGGTACTCCACGGAGTCGACCGCACCGGCAGAGTTGTGGGTGATCTTCACGGCCTGGCAGTTCGGCCGCAGGTCGAGACGGCCGGTTTCCAGCGCTCGCGGCAGCTCGCGGACGAGGGTCGACCACTTGGACCCTTGCTTGTCCCCCTGGAAGTTGAACCCGTCCTGGATGCTGGCGGGGCGGCCGTCGTAGGGCTCGGCGTTCGTGGCGTAGGGGCCCGTGGCGTAGTGGCGGTAGCCTGCTCGCTCGGCACCGTTGGCGAGGACGGTGTAGTTGTTGTTGGCCGGCAGGGGTGGGCGTCCGTGACGGTGTGTCGATCCCATCGCCTGCTCGGCTCGGTCGTAGTACGGAGCGAGGTCCGCCAAGCCGATCGGCCAGTCGAGGAGGTTGGCCCCTTGGACGTTGCCGTACGTCGAGGCGGCGCGGAACTCATGCTTCAAGAATCTCGGTGTCGCACCGGCCCAGTGCGTCGTCGTCCCGCCCACTGCCTTGACGATCCAGGTCGGCAGGTTCGGGAAGTCCTGCGGGATCCGCCACCCGCCCGACGTCGTACGCATGTCAAGCCACGCCATCTGCCCGAAGGCTTCCCATTCGTTGTTGACGTAGTCCTCGCGCGTGAGGTAAGGGCCCGCTTCCAGGACCACGCATGCGATGCCTTTCGCGGTGAGCTCGTGGGCCATGGTGCCCCCGCCCGCTCCCGATCCGACGATCACGACCACCGGGTCGTCGTGACCGATGCTGACGCCATACGTCTGGGTCGACGTGGTGTCGGTGCTCATAAGGGGTGTCCGTTCTCGCTCACGTGCTGGACTCTGGGCTCATCGGCGAACTCCTCGATCCGAGCCGGCGGGAGCCAGTCCAGGTCGTTGAAGCCTCGGTCGACGTAGCCGCCTTGGTCGAACGAGGGCCCCTCGTAGCCGAGCAGGTCCCAGACCTCGGCGTCGTCATACAGGGCCACGATCGCCGTGCTGCGGATCCGCACGAAGAAAGAGTCGTCGCCGACGTTGCGCAGCAACGCCTCGGCGGCGTCGTCGTCGGTCCCCGCAAAGTCGCCCCCGGCAGCGACGTCCAGTCCGCGCAGGCCCAGAAGCAACGACCGGTAGTCGCCTTGGTCGGCCTCGGCCGCGGTCATCACCGCACCGGCCGTGCGCTCGTAGGGGCCGTCCGGAAACGTCGGGTGCGGATAGGTGGCCCGCAGGAGCCGAGTCAGCAGATTCAGTGCCTGATCGGGATCCAGCTGCTCGGTATGCGCTGGCCCGCCACCGGTCGGCGCTTGGCTCTCTACCTGCAGATCCACCGGTTCTTGCGGGGAGGGAACAGGTGCAGCGGGCTCAGTCATGATCTCTCCTGCTCGGCGTCGTTGCCTGGGGCGGCGCCCAGCATCGCTCAGGGCCGCCGGTTTCACTATCCACGCAGACGACGGATCTGTCTATGGCAGGCTCAGGACCTATCACTCACCTGCGCAAGGAGCTCCGATGATCCTGATCAACGTAAAATTCCAGACCAAGCCGGAGTGGACCGATCGGTTCTTGGACCTGGTCGCCGACTTCACCACCAACACCCGCGCCGAGGCGGGCAACCTCTGGTTCGAGTGGTCCCGCAGCGTCGAGGACCCCCAACAGTTCGTCCTGATCGAGGCCTTCACCGATGACGGCGCCGGACCGCACGTCAACAGCGACCACTTCAAGCAAGCGATGCAGGACATCCCCCCGGCCCTGGCCTCCACCCCCAAGATCGTGAGCCATCAGGTCGACGGAGACGGCTGGGGCGAGATGGGCGAGATGACCGTGGAGTAGGTCGTCCGCCGCGACGTCGCAGTCGAGCGCTCAGGCGGGCAACAAAGGTCCAGCCAGGTCCGCGGCCCGCCAGATCTCGAACCGTGAATGTCCCTCGTTGCGGTAGGCGTAGTGACCCGTCTGTGGCGGTCGGGCCTCGATCGTGCTCGATTCAGCAGGGTCCCACACCATGGCCACATGCCCGATCTCGTCGGGTCCGCGGTAGTCGTCCCAAAAGACGAGGTCCCCGGGCTGCTCCTCCCCCGGTTCCACCCGCACCCCGTTGCCGTCCTCCATCCAGTCCCGTTGGGCCCGGGCGGTGCGGGGCATGCGGATGCCGACCTCGGAGTACGCATGTCGAACGAAACTGGAGCAGTCCCACGCGCTCAGGCCGTCCGCGCCCCACTGGTAGGGCTCCCCCAACTCGTCACGGGCTTCACTGAGCAACACGCCCACTCGGTGCTCGACGAGGTCACCTGAGCTCGCCCCTAGCTTGGAACCGGCCACCACGGCAGCCGAAACGGGGTCAGGCTCGACATCCTTCCACGCCTCGCTAGCGCAGCCGGACAGGCCAACCGACGCTGCCAGGACCAATGCGACACAGCGGCTCGAGAGCAGCATCGAAGTCCTTTCGGCTGGGATGGAACTGATCTGACCGTATGCATCGTCTCCTGCAGGCCTGATCGTGCGCTGGATAAGGACCTCGATCGTCTAGGTGATCGGGCGTGATGTCGCCGACCGCTGCCGACGATCCATGAACGTGACAATCGCGATATGCGGCACCGTCAGTGCCGAGATGAGGACCAGGTAGGGCCCGAGCTGGCTCTCGGGTGGACCGGTGGCGGTCGGGAGCATGGAGTACAAAACCGCGAGGACCACCAGCGCGATGGCCGTGATGGGCGCAGCCTCTATGGCGAAGCGTCGCGCCGCGCCGGCGAACTGGCCCCGACTCAAGAGTAGCGCCCCGCCCGGATCCAAGAGCTCGAGACGGACGATGTGTCTGAGCGCGTGCCATAAGCAGAAGTAGAGCCCGATGGTCAGGACGGGTGGGCCTAGCGCGAAGAAGAGACTCAGCACGACAATCTCGGTTTGGTCTTGCGTCCAAGCGCTGCGTTCGGCTCTGGTCCGCGCTGATCGCCACGTCGCCAGCGCCATCACCAGCACCAGCAGCAGGAACGCCAGTCCGATGCTGACGCGACCGCTCGGCCCCAAGGACCATGAGCCTTGAGACGTGGCTGGTCCGCTAAAAAGGTCGATGGTGCCCAGCCGCACCTTCTCGTAGACGTCTGGATGGAAAACCAACGGCAGAAGCAGGGGGATGCCACCGCGAACGGCTACGGTGCCGGCCCGAAGCCTCCATGGGCTCAACCTCCCGACATGCTGGGCAGCAAGGTCGACCCACAGGTCGCCCTGACCCCAGTGAAACCAGGTCAGGATGATGAAGGCAGCGAACGCTACCAGTGGAGCGGCGTACCACACCACCAGCACCCCCGCCCCCAGCACGACGTAGAGCCCGGCGACGATGCCGATCGACGTCACGGTCGCGCGCCGGCCCGCAAGGCGGGTTGGCACCAGGTGGTCCAAAGCCCCGTGGGGAAGTCCGAAGACGAGCACACTGGCAGCCAATGGGGTGAAGATCAACCACGCCGGGAAAGAAGGGTTGGTGGCAAAGATCGCCGCCAACAAGAGAAAAAGAACAGTTATAGGAGTCAGGAGCCGACGACGCACCAACGACAAGACCGTAGATTCCCGGACGATTCGGGGCGTTTCTTCTCGGAGTGTTGATGGTGTGGCGATGGGCGTGCTTTCTGACACTGACATAGTGACTCAACACTTTCGGCAGAAATGCTAGGACTCGGAGTTCTCAAGCCTTCGATAACACACCAGGCGTCCACAGATCGTCCGTCGCTGCGTAGGCCCGTGGAGGACAGACCTACGCAGCGACGTGGGCTATGCCGATCGGATCAGTGCGCTGCAGTGGAGGCAAGACCGTTCGACTCGTCCGACGTTGTGCGCTCGAGCTCGGACTTCTTCTTGGCGATGAGGAAGATGATCAACCCGTAGCCAACTTTGGCCGTCAGGTCGGCCACTGCATAGCCGACGTTCTCCAGCGCCAGGGCCGCGCCGGTGTTGCCCAACAGGATCGGGAACAGGTAGGCGATGGGGTAGAACAGCCAGCTCGCCACCAGCGCGAGACGGACCATCTGAAACAGCGGCTGAACCTCTGTGGGCTGATCGGTGATGACGCTGCTCACCTCGCTGAACAGGACAAAAAGGATGTAGACGAACGGCACCATAGCCAGGCCCCACCACAGCCATTGGGTGCCGGTGTTGCTGGACAGCTCCCCGGGGTACCCCAGGGCGATCATGGCGAAGGACGCGGGAACCAGCCTGATGAGCAGGCTCCGCCGACGCTCACCGAGCAAGCCCATGACGAGGACGAGCTCGACCACCAGCAGGGGCACGGTGATCAACCAGTCCATGTAGCGGTACGCCTCGTTGAAGACCGTGCCCGTGGTGGTGGCAACGTCCCCGTCGGCTTGGTAGGCCGACGCAAAGGACTCGAAGAGCCGGAAGTAGTGATATGCGGCGATGGCCACGACCACCGCACACACGGTCACGGAGGCTCGGTAGGCCAGTGCAACGTCTCGTCGGCACGCCAGAAAAAATATGGCAGCACCAGCGAAAGTAGCGAAAGCCAAGGAAAAGGCACCCTCGATCACGAAAAAAGTGGTGCTTGAAAGTTCTGGAAGATCACCCATGTGCAGTCCTCTCCGGGACGGTTAGGTCACGACGACAGTGCCTGTGATCGCTGCCGGTTGGCCTAGACGGAGCCACCGTGCATAGCGACTCCCTAAAGGTACAGTTCGGTCTACGAATAGTGGCCGCCGGGGGTGCCTATTGAGACGCCGCGCCGTGGCGTATAGTTTGATAGTTTGATCATCAAATAGAATTTTGTGACGAAATGGCCAGCGCCGATGCCTTCGTCCAGGGGTAGTCACTCCCCTCGGCGCGGCGCTGTGAGCCGCGAACCTGGAGGGCACGTGGAGCCGAACCGTGCGCAGGGCTGTTGCGTTAACCTGCGTCTTATTGCAAACTAGTTGCAATAAGACACACAGGTTTCACGATGGGAGTCAACGGTGCAGACGCCAGTTTCCGCGTCTTCTCTTCCGCACCTTCACCTGTGGTCGTTACCCGACGGTACGGGGCTGCATGCACCGCTGGGCGAGTTGGCTATCGAGGACGGCACCCTACGGTTGTGCTGCCATGTGTGTGGCCGTTGGTTCGTCTCACTAGGCGCCCATGTGAGGGCGCATGGCTACACCGCCGAGGCCTACCGGCGGGCGATGGGCTTGTGCGCGACTCTCCCGCTGACGTCGAGCCCCCTCTCAGCCACTATTGCGCGTCGCCAAACCGAGGGTTACCGCCGCGACCAGGAAGTGCGTGACCGGCTGGACGCGGGTCGTCAGTCCCTCCGTCGTGCACCGACGTCGACAGCCCGAACATCCGAAGGGGAGCCCATGCAACGACAGCGCCGTCGGGGTGCGGCTTTGGCCGCTGGTCGCCGCACCAAGACAGTCCGCCGCGACCAGGAGCTGACTCGCCGTTTGGAGCAGTGGGGACATGACACTCTGCACGACTTCCTGCGATGCGCTTACTCCGACGGGGCGAGCTTGGATGATCTTGGGCGCCAAACGGGGCTGGGGCGGGCTCGGCTACATCAGGAGATGACGGCCGCGGGTATCCAGACCCGGGCTGTGGGCAGGAACTCCGCGGACGCGAGACGTTCCCGGGCCCTGAAGCACGACGCCGCTGCAGCGCGTCGGGTAGGCACCGATGACATCAGCACCTGGTTGGCCGCACGCACCCGGGACGGCTGGTCGGTCCGTCGGCTGGCCGCCGCCGTTGGTCACAGTTCGCCGTGGGTGCGGGCGCGCTTGATCTCTGTGCGGGTAGCGCCTCCTTCTGGTGCTACCCCCTGGAGCACCGCCCACTGAGCTGACCTGCGATCCGGCCTTACTAGCTCGACCCCACCGAAGGAGTTCTACGTGTCCAACGCTTTGCGCTCACGAGCACTGATCTTTACCGTCGCGACGACACTGTTGCTGGCCTCCTGCAGTAACGGAGCGGCCGAGGACACCGAAGCCGAGGGGCAGGAGCGGGGCAGTCTCACCTACGCCAGTGATCAAGCCCCAGATACGTTCAACCCGGCCATGTTGGTCGAACACACCAACCCGGTGACCGAGATGGTCTTTCGGGGCTTGGTCAGCCACGACGCGGACAACCAGATCGTCCCCGCGCTAGCCACCGAGTGGACCGTGTCTGACGACGAGTTGACCTACGAGTTCACCTTGCGTGATGACGTCACCTGGCACGATGGCGAAACCTTCACTGCCGACGATGTCGTCTTCACCCTCGATGAGGTGCGCGACCCGGCTTCGGAAGCGGCCGTCGCCGCCAACTTCGACGCACTCACCGAGATCACAGCCGCTGACGACACGCATGTGCGTATCGAACTGTCCGAGCCATCAGCAGCACTGTTGGACGCCTTGTCCATGGGCATCTTGCCCGAACACCTCCTCGGGAATTCCTCGGTCACCGACCCAGACTTCGGCATTGCACCCGTAGGGACTGGCCCCTTCCGGCTGGTGGATTTCAAGAACGATCAGTACGCCCAACTCGAGGCGTTCGATGACTATTACGCAGGGGCCCCAGGCCTGGACCAGGTGACCATCACCTACGTCCCAGACTCCACCGCTCGAGCCGTGCAACTGGCCAACGGCGAGGTGGATGCGGCATACATCGACCCTCAGCAGGCCCAAACCGTGCAGGAAGACGACGCGTTGAGCCTGGACATCTTCCCCACGGCTGACTACCGGGGGTTGCTGCTGAACATGGAGCAACCTGTCTTCTCCGACCCGGAGTTGCGTGAAGCACTGAACTACGCCGTGGACCGGGAGGCCCTGGTTGAGGCTGTGCTCCTGGGTTACGGGAAACCGGCCACCAGCCCGCTGGGCATGAGCGACCTGGAGCAACCGGACCTGGCGCCCTACACTTTCGATCCGGACCGGGTCCGCGAGCTGATGACCTCTGCGGGCTACACGCGTTCAGGGCAGGGCCCGTGGACCAAGCAAGGCGAACCGGTGTCTTTCACGATCGCCACGTTTGCCGAGGACTCGGTACGGGTGGGTCTGCTGGAGGTGGTGACCACCCAGCTCAAGGAGCAGGGCTTCGACGTGACCGCTGAGCCGTTGCCGCGGGACGCGGTGAAGTGGGAGGACCTCGACGCGTTCGTGATCGGCTGGGGAACGCCGTACCACCCCGACACCTCGCTCTTTGCTCCCTTCCACTCCTCCCAGGCCCTGGCCGAGGGTGGGGAGAACCTCGGCAGCTACCGCAACACCGACGTCGACGACGCCCTCATGGCAGGGCGGCGCGGTGACACCGATGCCTACGTCGACTTCCAGAAGGCGATCGCGCAGGACCCGCCCTACGTCTGGTTGGTCTACCTGGAGGCGCTCAACGCCTTTCCCGCAGACTTCTCGGGTCCTACCGAGCGGACCTTGGAGCATCACGGGTTCGGCCTGTTCTGGGATGTTGAGACCTGGCACTGGACGTGAGTCTGGCCGACTATCTGCTGCGTCGCGGCGTCTCCTCACTGGTCGTCCTCGTCTCGGTCTCGGCGCTGTGCTTCGGTCTGCTGGAAATGGCCCCCGGGGACCCCGCACGCTCGGTCCTGGAGGCCCGCAACGGCGGCCGTCCCGTCTCTGAGGTAGCTATCTCGGCCCAGCGGACCGCGATGGGCCTTGATGAGCCGGTGCTGGAGCGCTACCTATCCTGGGCCAGTTCCGCCGTCCGTGGAGACCTGGGAACCTCCTATATGACCGGTCGAGCCGTGACCAGCGAGCTCGGAGGCGCACTGACCTGGACCCTCGTGCTGGCCGCTGTAGCCACCGTTCTGAGCGTCATCGGTGCTCTAGCCGTCGGATTGCTCGCAGCAACTACCCGCTCATCGTGGCTGAGAAGGGGCATCGAAGGTCTCATGTTCGCCCTCGGCGGCATGCCGGGCTTCGTCACCGCGCTACTCCTGCTCTACGTCTTCTCGGCGCAGCTGCAACTCTTGCCCTCAGGGGGCCTCGGCCGCCCCGGTGAACCCATCACCCTTCCTACCTTGGCCGCCCACGTGGCCCTGCCCGCTGCCGCTTTGGCGTTCGGTCACCACTTCGGGGTGTACGTGCGACTCGTCCAGGGTGGAGTGACACAGATGGTCTCCGCACCGCATACCGACAGTGCCCGTGCACGCGGTGTCCGCACCTGGACCCTCACCCGACGCCACCTCCTGCGCCCCGGGTTGGTGCCCTTCGTCACCCGCCTCGGCGTAGGCACCGGCGGGTTGCTGGCCGGCGCTTACGCCATCGAGGTGGTCTACTCCTGGCCCGGCCTGGGGCGAATGGCGATCGAAGCCGCCCGCGCGCAGGACTACCCCGTCCTGACCGCCGCGGTGCTTGTGACCGCAGCATGTGTCCTGGCCGCGAACCTCCTCGGTGAACTGCTCGCCGTGCGCCTGGACCCCAGGGTGCAACTGACCGGGTCAACGAACGGTGTGTCGCATGTTCACTAAAGAGATAGTCGCTGCTGCGCAGACTCCCCCTACGCGCCACCAAAAAGTGCCCGGCCTGCGCGCCGTCCGGGTCCCCCGAGCAGGTAAACCCGCCCTGTGGATCGCGCTCACCGTGCTCGGGTTACTGGCCGCCGCGTGCGCAGCAGCCCCACTACTGACCACACTGGATCCCCTCGCGACCGACACCACTTCCCGGAACCTGCCACCAGGCACACCCGGACACCTGCTGGGCACCGACACCCTCGGCCACGACTTGCTGACCCGCCTGCTCTACGGTGGCCGAACCTCCCTACTCGTCGGGCTCAGCGCAGCAGCAGCGACCGTACTGATCGGGATAGCACTGGGTGTCCTCGCCGCGCAGGGACCACGGTGGGTGGATGCGCTCATCACCCGCGTGGCCGACACGATGCTGGCCCTTCCCCTGCTCATCGTCGTCTTAGCCCTATCCGCGGTCCTGGGTGGCTCTCTATCCGTGGTGATCCTCGCGATCGCGGTGACATCGTGGATGCCCGTGGCCCTCATCGCGCGAGCCGAGCTGCGCTCTCAGCAACAGCGCCGCTACGTTCGTGCCGCCCGCTCCCTGGGCCTGTCCCCACTGCAAGTTCTGGTGCGCCATTCGCTGCCCGGATCCTTACCTCCCGTAGCCTCCATCGCCGCCTTCGAAGTCGGACACGCCATCCTCACCGAATCGACGTTGAGCTTCCTCGGTCTGGGCGTACCCCCAGACCGGCCCGCCTGGGGCACCCTGCTGGAGAACGCCCAGTCGCATCTCCTCACCGGACAGTGGTTCACCGTGGCCCTGCCGGCCGCAGCGATCGTCACCACCATCATCGCCGTCAATGTCGTCGCCTCGGCCCTGGCACCAGTGCGAGGACGGGCCTGGTGAACGCTCCTGCACTGCGCGCGACCGGACTCCGTGTGAGCACGGCAGCAGGAGAACTCCTCGTCGACGGCGTTGATCTCGACCTGCACGCCGGGCGGACAACAGCCCTGGTCGGGCCCAGCGGCGCGGGCAAAAGCCTCACGCTCCGTGCCCTCGCCGCCCTACTCCCCCCCGGGCTGCGAGCCTCCGGGCAGGTCCAACTGGGCAACGTTGACCTACTCACGACCCCTGCACGACGCCTGCGCCGAGTGCGGGGAAGGAGTCTGGGCTGGATCGGTCAAGACGCGACGGCCAGTCTGAACCCGACTGTCCCGGTGAGCAGACATTTCCACGAAACCCTCCGCGCCCACGAAAACGATTCCCGGGCACGATCCAGCGAACGAGACCAGGGACTGGCCGCGCTGGCAGGGGTTGGCCTGGAGACCCCGCACCACATCTGGGACGCCTACCCCTTCGAACTGTCCGGAGGGCAAGCTCAACGCGTAGCGATCGCCCTCGCCACGCTCTGGCAACCCACAGTCCTGCTCGCCGACGAAATCACGGCCGAGCTCGACCCAGTCAGCCAGACCGAAGTGCTGCAACTCCTCAGCAATCACGCCGCCTCGGGAGCAGCAGTACTACTCATCACTCACGACCTCGCCGCAGCCGCCCGTTGGGCCGACGAGATCGTCACCATCGAGGCCGGCACAGTCCTAGAAAGCGGACCCAGCCAGGAAATACTCCACACTCCCACCACCGAGCTCACCCGGTCCTGGTCGCGCGCACTGTCGACACCCGACCGCCCCGCCCAAAAGACCACGCCACACTCGGCAGGGCCGATCGTCTTGGAATGCACCAACGTAGGGATGACCCTGCATGGACGGGGACGACACACGCTCGCTCTGGAGGGAGTCGACCTCCACGTGCGCCAAGGAGAGACCGTAGCGGTCGTCGGACGAAGCGGGTCAGGCAAGTCCACCCTCGTCGGTGTCCTCGCAGCGCTAGACCACCCGGATACCGGTGAACTCAAAATTCACGGCCAAGACGTATGGAACCAACCGGCCGCACAAATACGGGACATCCGACGCACCGTCGGCCTCTTGTTCCAAGACGCTTTGACATCGTTCGACCCGCGCTACACCGTCCGCCAAGTCGTAGCCGAGGGCCGCCGACCCGACAACCGCACCACCGAGGCCGAACTACTCACCAAAGTCGGGCTCGACCCGAACCTGCTCGATCGATACCCCATCACCCTGTCCGGAGGCCAGCGACAACGTGTCGCACTGGCTCGCGCGCTAGCCCCGGAACCCACCATTCTGCTCGCCGACGAACCGACCAGCGGTCTAGACGTCTTAGCCCAGAACCAACTCATCCAACTACTCGACCAAGCAGCAGCCGAACAAGGCATGGCAGTCGTCCTCGTCACCCACGACCTACGAGTCGCTCGGCAGGTCAGCAACAGGTTCCTCGTCCTGGACCAGGGCCAGATCCGCGACCAACTAGACACCGCTGACCTCGACCGCACCACGCACCCAGCCACACGCGCTCTCCTCCAGGCAAGCCAAGCAGGCGAGCACTCAGCGGAAGTCGGAACAGTTCCTTCTCACCCAGTCCGCGGGTGACCCCGAAGAGGGGGCGCCGCGCACGACTGGGGAGACCAGGGTCGTCCGGCTCAGTTATGTCGCCGTGACCGCGCGCTGGGCTGTTCCTCATCTGGTCTTGACCTGGGGGCGTACTGTCATGACCTCATGACTGTTACCGAAGAACGATGCATGCACGTTCCAGGTTCGACGGCTCTTTCGGTGGCGTTGATGAACGACTACGAGGTCGTGGTGCGGGGGTTAGCCCAGATGCTGGGGCCCTATGGGGACCGGATCCGTATTGCCGAGCTCGACGTGCATCACACCCCAACCCAGCCGGTTGACATCATGCTGTATGACACGTTCCCGGTGTTACAGGTCGACAGCGACTACATAGAAGCGCTGATCGCTTATCCTGCCTCGGGCCGAGTGGTGGTGTACAGCTGGACCACTCAACCGGACTTGGTGCGTGCCGGGTTGGCCAAAGGCATAGCGGGCTATCTGCCCAAGACCTTGGCTGCAGGTGACCTGGTCGAGGCACTGGAACGTATCCACGCCGGAGAAGAAGTGGTCATCACCGCAGACCGGTCACGCGACCCCGAGCACAGCAACGACCCCAACGTTGACATCAACGGGCCAGGAGCGCGACAGACATGGCCGGGTCGGGAAGAAGGGCTCTCCCCACGCGAGGCCGAGATGATCGCGCTGATCACCCAGGGACTATCCAACAAGCAGATCACGGCCCGCTGCTACCTGACGATGAACACCGTAAAAACCTACATTCGCAACGCCTACAGCAAAATCGGGGTCCAGACCCGCACACAAGCAGTGCTGTGGGGCATGGGCCACGGCATGGCCCCTAACCAGGTTCGCGTCATACCCCGGCGCAACGCGGAATAGAACGTTCACGACCCGGTCAGGCAACACCCCCCATGGGCCACAAGGCCTCATGGACGCTGTCTAAATCCTTCAATTGTCGGTGCGCGTTCTGGTGCAACACGACCAGGTGCTCACGATCCACTGCAAGCAGATCGGCGAGGTCGCTCAACGTCCGCCACAACAGCAGTTTCGCGGTCACGGAACAAGTCAGAGTTTCGACGTCGTGGACAGGTGAGAGTTCGGGCCTGGCCAGCTGACGTCTTGTCAGCATGAGGGTGCGGATCGTGTCGGTGGTGAGTGTGTTCGCCTCCCAGACAGTCTCGGTGGGTAACTGCACAGTCCTCAGCCAGACCAACTCCGCTTCGACGTCACTGCGAAAGTGTCGCAGCACGGCCGCTGTGGATCCCTCGCAGGAGTCGAGCATCCGCTGGACTCGCCGCAATGCTGCGGCGCTGAGTTTTTCATGAGTCGTCAGATAGGCCCATAGGACATCGCCTTTGACTCGCGCTCTATTCAGGTGCTCGGACACATTGACATCGTGTCGTGGCGGGTCTGGGTTCATAACCCCCCAATGGGGGTGGTCCACGCCCACCGGATTCGGGGCACGGTCAAACCCATCGCGAGAAGAAGCCTTTTGTCCAACGCCATTCGAATGCGGCTGCGCACCATCGGTGAGATCGCGCCCCCGGTCCCCACCGCCATCAAGAACCTCCGAGTGGGTTGCACAATGCGTCCATCCTCCGTTGAATGAACGCAGGGCACCGCAGTGTTGTTGCTACAAATCTGCAGTGCCCTACCGGTGCCCGGGCGCCTACGGGTGATGCGTCACCAGGCGGCGTTCGGGCATCCTTCTGAACGCTTCCTGAAGGAGCGCAACAGAGAAGACGCTCACTGCCCCCCCCCGTCTTCTTCTAAACCGCTGGTACTCCACCGACCACTCGCGTCGCGAAAAGCAGCGCGGTCTTTGATTGTGCCCGCCCTGCCGCTGAGGGCACCTGCTCTTCCGGTACTTCCTAGCCGGCGCGCACCGTTTGGGTGGGCCGCCTCATCGGCGACACCAGGACAGGCGTCCCTCGGGCGCTGGAGGTCCTACGTGATGGGTAGTGCGCTGCGGAAGCGACCTTGGGTCTGCTGGCTGGGCCGTTGCTGCTCGCCTTGCTGGGCGCCGAGGTAGATCAGCACACCAGTCAAGGCCGGGACCGCCCACTGGCAGTACTTCAACTGCTTCTGCGCTTTCGCGAGTTCCGGGTCGGTCCCACTGGCTGGCTCTGTCGCACTTTCGGTGGGGTTGTCCTGGTGCTCATAGACCTTCTTGCCCAAAGCACCGCTGTACGCGGTGACCCCGACCGCGGCTACGGTCACCACCGTCTTGATGACGGTATTGCCCTTAGCCTCGTCTTGTCGCTCGATTCGCTTGGCGTTGCCGGCGATGAGCCCGGCGCCGCCCAAAGCGTGGACCACGATCGCACTTGCGCTGACCGGGGCCCACAACCCCCACCCGATAGAGGACAGGCGAAGCGTCTCCCGAGAGCCTTGCGCCGTGGCAGCGGCACCGTTCAGGCCTACCGCACCCATCAAGGCACCTCCAAACCATGCAGCGAGTCCAAGATCGTGCGCAGTGCGGGCAAGGGTGTTTCGTTCGGACATGGTGCTCCTTAGATTCGATGTGATCACGTTCAAGTACACGCAGGGAGTTGTGGAGCTGCACGTTGACCGCACGCACCCCTTGACGTTTACAGCGTAAGACAATCCTTACCTACTCCGAGGCAGGGGGTCAGCGTTCAGTGCTCACAGGCACCGGTACTGGGGGTTTCGCACCGTCGTTCGCGTTCCTGAGCGGTCAGCCCTCCCCAGATCCCCTTAGGGCTCTGGGGCGTTGAGGCCGTAGTCACGGCATGCTCGGAAGACGGGGCAGTATGCGCACATGGTTTTGGCCTCGGCGACTTTGATCTCGCGGGCTTGGCAGCATTCTGATTCTAGGAGGAACGCGTTGTGTCATGGTCTCGACAGGCCCCAGCCACCTGCCACACGTAGTGGCTCCATAGGGGTGGCGGGAGGTGGCGATGGGTTGTCACGGGCCAACTTGGGGGTCGGGGGGTGGCCGTGAAGGCCACGACGAAAGGATGCTTACAGTGTAAGGTCATCGTGGTGTGGTCGCGATGTCTGTTGTTGCAGCAGGTATTGAGGCCACGGGCGCGCACATGTTGTGTCTCTCGTTCCACCCGGTGGCGCAGTGCGCCGGCGGTTCAAACGAGGGGCGCGGTCGTGCTCGCGGTACGGGATGGACTCATCACTGACGAAGGAGAGAAGCACATGGGTATTGGCGACAAGATCAGCAACGCGACCGAGGAGTTTTCGGGCAAGGGCAAGGAAGCTGCCGGTGACGCGACGGACAACGAGCAGATGCAGGCTGAGGGCAAGACCGACCAGGGCAAGGCCAACGCCAAGCAGGGCGGTGAAAAGGTCAAGGATGCCTGGAAGGACGCCACGAAGTAGCCTGGTGGAGGAGTCAACATGAACGACAGACCCCGCTTTCAGCCGGTATTGGAGGCGGGGTCTGTTGCTGTGCGCAACCCGTGGGTTAGGTGCTGCGCTGGTCAAACGATGCGGCGTGTGCGGTGATGCCTTAGGTGTCGTGGAGGCACGGGGCATCCGGTTCGCGTCGGCGCGACGCAAGAGGGAGCCTGAGTTTACACTGTAAGAACGTTGCGTCCCCGGTTTGTCGAGTGCCTTTTGGAAGTGAGTTGCTGATGACCCGTAATGGTTCTCGTGCCGCGAGGGAGTTGCTCAGGGAACCGTTGAGTCGGGCGGTGGTCATCGATGAGGCGTTGTCCATGATCGATGAGTCCGGGCCGCAGGGGTTGTCGATGCGCAGATTGGCTGAGCGGTTAGAGGTTCGAGCCATGTCGTTGTACACCTACGTCACCGGTCGTGAGGACGTGCTCGAAGGAGTGGTGGCGCGCTTGCTGGACCACCTGATCCGCAACCTGAACAAGGAACCGGCAGAGACATGGAAGGGGTACCTACAGGCCTTGGCTCACCAGGTCAGGGCAATAGCGGTGGATCACCCCCAGGCCTTCTCCTTGGTCGCCACCCGTCACCCGGCCACCCCGTGGCTGCGCCCACCGTTGCGCAGTGTGTCCATCGTGGAAGATCTCCTCGGCCATCTGTGGGCCCACGGTTTCGATGACACCAAGATGGTCGCGACCTACCGAGCATTCAGCAGTTTCCTGCTAGGGCAACTGTTGTTGGAATCCGCCACCCGGGGCGCGGACACCGGACCTGTGGAAGAGCCCCTGGATGAAGGTGACGCCCCCATCCCCCACCGCGACGGCGACGTCGACCTGACCGAGGCACCCTTGGTCCGCCGGCTACAACCCAAGCTCAGTGAGGACCACAGCGCCGAAGAGTTCGAGACCGGCCTGGAAACCCTTCTGAAACGCCTGGACATGGAACTGTCGCAGTAACACCGTAAGTCAGAGCAGTCTCCTCTCGCGCGAACCCACCTTACAACGTAAGGTGGCGCTGACTGGGCCGATCGAAGTGCTCAGGATCACCGTGAGAAAGAGGAAGACATGATCAACGCTGAAGACCTTCAAGGGTTACTGAGTGACGGGGTCGTCGTCGATGAGTCCGGGGACAAGGTCGGCAAGATCGGGCAGGTGTATCTCGATGATGAGAGCGGGAACCCGGAATGGGTCACGGCCAAGACCGGGCTGTTCGGTGGGTCAGAGACGTTCATCCCGATCCGGGACGCCAGCGCGAGCGGGAACGAAGTGCGTGTTTCCTACAGCAAGGACAAGATCAAAGACGCACCCCGCATGGACGACGCCGAGGGCCACCTGTCCCCCGAGCAGGAGCAGGAGCTGTACGCCTACTACGGGCTAGGCAACAACGACGAGCACCAGGCTGGCGAGCACGGGGTGACCGGTCACACCCACGGTCAGGGTGAGCGGGGTCGCGCTGAGAACGAGTTCGGGGACGAGGACCGCCCCACTGGCGATCGGGGCAATCGTGACCGTACGGAGAACGAGTTCGGCGACGACGGCCGCGACACATCCGGGCCTGACACCGATGGGTCGATGACCCGTTCCGAGGAACAGCTTCGGGTCGGAACGGAGAAGGTCGAAACGGGCAAAGCGCGGCTGCGTAAGTACGTTGTGACCGAGAACGTCACGACCACCGTGCCCGTAGAGCGTGAGGTCGTCCAGCTGGAACGCGAACCCATCACCGAGGAGAACCGTGACCAGGCCATGACCGGGGGTGACCTGACCGACGAAGAGCACGAAGTCGTCCTGTCCGAGGAGCGGGTCGTCGTCGATAAGGAAACGGTCCCGGTCGAACGGGTCCGGCTCGACACCGACACCGTGACCGAAGAGCAGCAGGTCACCGAAGAGGTCCGCAAGGAGCAGATCGACACCGACCTGCCCGATGACCCCAACGACCAGGCCGACCGGCGCTGACCTTCCCCGATCTGTTCTTACGCGGCCCGGTCATCCCCTGCTCCCGGGCCGCGTAAGCACCACTCCTCCCCCACGAAAGAGAACCATGAGCACCAGCGCCGGATCGCACAACCTCAACCCCAAAGACCGCACCAACAATCACTCCACCGTGGGCCACGACACCGAGCGGCGCAGCACCGAACACGGCCACGCAACCTCACGCGATGACCGCCCAGAGGTCACCGAGGACCGCACCTCCGTCGTCGAACGCGAGAAAGACGAGCACGGCGGGATCAAGGCTGGCTGTGCGTTCTTCGGGTGGCTCACCGCCACCGGAATGGCCGTTCTCCTCACAACGCTCTTGACCGCGGCCGGGACCGCCGTCGGCCTCGGCACGGACACCACCCTCGACCAAGCCACGACCACCGCGACTTCCGATCCCACCACCGTGAGCTGGGTCGGCGGTGCCATCTTGGCGGCCATCTTGTTCCTGGCCTACTACTGCGGTGGTTACGTCGCCGGCCGGATGGCCCGATTCAACGGCGCCAAACAAGGCCTCGCGGTATGGCTATGGGCCTTGGTCATTGCGATCGTCCTCGCCGTAGTCGGCGTCGTGCTCGGCGACCAGTACAACATCCTGGCCCAACTCAACACCTTCCCCCGGATCCCCATCGCCGAAGGCAACCTCACCATGGCCGGCATCATCGTCGCGGCCGCCATCGCGCTGATCACCCTGCTCGCCGCCATCCTCGGTGGCCTGGCCGGAATGCGGTTCCACCGCAAGGTCGACCAGACCGGCCTCGGCCGGTAAACCCACCACTCGACAGAGCGCAGTGTCGGGCTGGTCCCAAAGCCCCTACCGGGCACCGCACCAAGAACACGGTGTGACCAACAACCAGTGCATTGAATGAAAGGGAAGCCATGGGAGAGAAATTCTGGAGCCTAGCCACCACAGCAGCGGCAATCGGGGGTGGGATCCTCGCCAAGAAAGTGACCGAGGGCGGATGGAAATTCATCACCGGCAACGACTCACCAGCGAACCCCGAAGACCCTGATACCGACTGGGGCGAAGCTATCGTGTTCGCGCTCGTCTCTGGAGCAATCGTCCAGTTGACCCGCGTGCTGGTGAACCGCCAGTCCACGCACGCCTTCAAGAAGTCAACAGGCCACCTACCGAAATCCGTCGCTTCCTAACAACAGAAGCAACCGAATCACCCGATCGCACGAGGACCCCGCCATCACGGCCCACTATTCAGGGGCAACAGCGATAAGACCTGTGAAGGTCCCAAACTGGGCTAGATGACGGGCCTCATTCGGCCGCGGACGCGACACTGCGCACCGGTGACCCTGCTCAACGGTGCGCAGTGTTCGACGTCTTCGGGCTGGGCAGCGTGTTCCGATCTGTCACACTCCACACGATCAAGAACGTGACGATACCGAGCATGATATGGGACGTCGCCACGAACACAACCTCCCCAACGACCAGCGCAGGAACCGCGGCGTATGACATGGCATACGCGACGTTCTTACGAGCTCGGTGACGCAGCCAACACACGCACACCACCAGCAGGCAAGCTCCGAGGGCAACGACAGTAACGGCGACGAACCCGGTGACGGGATGCACGGGAAAACCGATCATGAGGACCGCCAGAGAAGGCGACAGCGCCGCGAGCCTGAAAAGGCATCCGCAGCCAGGTCCGCAACACCGCCGCAACCCACTCGACCGTTATCCGATCGTTGCGTGCGCATGACCTTCAGGCCGCCACCACCCCCCACACCTTGCACGTACTCAAGCGTAAAGAATCGCCGTTCAGCGGCACACCACCCGGCCGGGTGAGACTGATCACTCCCAAGCTTCCTGGGTGGCTTGTGGTGTCGCACGTGTTGCGCCGGGAGTTACATGCCCTTACGGTTTACACCGTAAGGTCAGGGTGGCTCTGGCGTGGTACGAGCAGTTGTCAACATCGCTGATCCTCACCACACAGGTCGACCTGCCACCAACCACGAAGGAGCACAGAATGAGCAAGATCACGATGGCAGCAGCGTTCGGGGCGGGGTACGTCGTAGGCGCCAAGGCAGGAAGGCAGCGCTACGAGGAGCTGAGCGCCAAGGCCAAAGAGCTCTGGAGCAACCCGAAGGTGCAGGAGCAGGCGGGCAAGGTGCAGGAACAAGCCAAAAAACGTGTGCCCGGAGGCTCGAAGACGAAGAGTGTGGATGCTGACAGCGGTGTGGATGGGTACACCGCTGAGACGCCCTTCGGCCTCGACGGTGACAACGCTGTCGGTGAGTACCAGCCGCCGCAGGAGGATTTCCGTGGCTGAGCGGATGGTTCCCGAGCCCGGTGATGCCTCGACGGGGGAGTTGATCGCTCGGATGAGCGAGCAGACCAGCACGCTGATCCGGGACGAGATGCGCTTGGCGCAGGCCGAGTTGAGCGTGAAAGCGAAAAAGGCCGGAACTGGGGTCGGTATGTTCGGCGCCGGTGGACTTCTGGCGTTCTTCGGGATTGCTGCACTGGTGACGACGGCCATCCTGGCCCTGGCTTTGGTGCTGCCGGCGTGGGCGGCCGCAGGCATTGTGACGGTGGTGTTGTTCATCGCCGCTGCGGTGGTCGCGTTGCTGGGCAAGAAGCAGGTGGCGCAGGCCACCCCGCTCAAGCCTGAACGGGCCATGAAGAACGTGAAACGCGATGTCGCCGAGGTCAAGGAGCACGCCACGTCATGACAAACACCCAAGAGAACACGGGAACCGACCCCGAATCCTCCAGCGGTGGGGCGTCGAAGGACCCGAAGCAGATTGAGGCCGAGATCGCCCAGCACCGTGAGGAGCTGGCCCGTACGGTCGATGAGTTGGGCGACCGGGTGGACGTGAAGAAGCAGACGCAGCGCAAGGTGGCCTCCGTCAAGGCGGAAGCCACCGAACGGGTTGACGCGGTCAAGACCCGGACTCAGAACGCTGAACCCCAAGAGGTGGCGGCCCTGGCTGCCTCTGTCCTGGGGGTCATCGCTGGGGTCGCGCTGGTGCTCGGGCTGGCCCGCAGGCTGCGCCGGTGAGCCGCGAGGCACCCACCCGGGGCTCTGAACGCACCGAAGCACCGCACCCTGAGAGTGAGGATAAACCGGACTCCCCGGCGGCTATGACGGGACCGGGGTGGGCGTACACCGGCAGGAAAGCTTTCCGGGAGTTCCTGGATGATGAGTGCACGGACCTCGCGGCGGCGTTGACGTACTACGCCGTGTTGGCCATCTTCCCGGCCCTGATCGCGATCTTCTCGTTGCTGGGTGTGGTCGGTCAGAGCCAGAAGGTCGTCGATACGGTGATGCCGGTCCTCAGCAGTGTCCTGGGCGATGCCGGGGCCTCGACGCTGGAGCCGGTCGTGACCTCGCTGGCGACCTCCCCCGGTGCTGGTCTGGCACTCATCATTGGTTTGGCCACAGCCCTGTGGTCCGCTTCGGGCTACGTCACGGCGTTCAGTCGGGCGATGAACCGGGTGTACGAGATCGGTGAAGGCCGCCCGGTGTGGAAGTTGCGCCCCGTCATGCTGGCCATCACGTTGGTGATGGTGCTGCTGGTCGTGTTCGTCGCGCTCATGCTCGTGCTCTCCGGGCCGGTGGCCCAAGAAGTGGGCAGCGCCATCGGGCTCAGCTCGACGGTCCTGACGGTGTGGACCTTCGCCAAGTGGCCCGTCATGCTGCTGTTCGTCGTG
>JBBSQA010000002.1:0-188164 GCA_038258285.1 Actinomycetales bacterium
CGTTGCTCGGGGTCCCCTTCAAGCTGGCGAAGGGCGATCTCGAAACTCCACATACTCGCTAGCCGGGCCCTCGCTCGCCTCTCGTACCTGTTCACACAGTCACAGTAGAACTCATTCGCCGTAGAGCAAGACACCTACCGATTTGTCCCGTGATGTCGAGCAGAGAGCAAACTCTGGAGTTCCACTCCGAACCGCCACCAAGGCTGGGCGCCGCTAATTCACCGGCTACGCCGCTGCGTCTTTCTGGGCGAAATGGGGCACGTGACGAGCGGGCGGAGATATGCGCCATTGTCAGCAGGTGGGTACTCGGGTCACGACTCTGAGCGGATCACAGGCATGAGCGTTATTCTGGGACGTCTCGCTCGCAGTGCATCAGTGAGATCACCTGAAGGCAAGTCCGCGCCCGTGCTCTGGCGAGCTTTAAATCGGGTACGTCTGCACTGTGCGAAGTGGCACCAAGAGATCGTCAACGTCCCCAGGGTCGACTCGTATGATTCTTGGCCCAGACCGGTACGCGGTGAGATCGCCGACCGCGATACGTCGACGCAACGTCCGCGTACTGAGACCGGTCCGCTCGGCGGCCTGCGACAGGGACTCGAACTGCCGCCGAGCACTGAGCTGTGTTGGCTGGGTTTGCTCCACATCTCCTTAAGCCCACGGTTTGCTGGCGGAGTGTCAGAACAGCCAAGCCGATTGCGCAAACGGCAGGATACTTGTCGGCGACTTGGGTATAGCCCGACGGGCCTGGGCGCGGACATTATTGCTGACTGAGGTGGGGACCATGTCGATGACTCACGACGCCACCAGAGCCGCCAGGGGTTCCCAGGCGCGAGTAGACGGGTGTCCGCAACTGTCACGCTACTGACACGGCGGAACCGGAAACGGTGTCTATGCAGGTCAGGCGCTTTGCGCGGAGATTCCCGCCACCTCCACCCTTGGCCACATCACACTGAGCAGCATCGAGGCGAGAGCGAAGAAAAGCCCGGCACCGCGATGCGGCGCCGGGCCTTTACATGTCCTGGGGGTGGTGAGCCCGCGACTAGGCCTCGATGCGCTCGGGCGTGACGCGTGGATCCACGATGACGGATCGGGCTCCTGGTCGATGCTCGTTCCACGCCAGCGCTGTGATGCTCAGCACGACGATGGCCAGACCCAGCCAACGGCTGGGCGTGAGGGTGGCGTCCAGCAGCGTCACTCCGACGATGGCTGCGGTGACCGGAAACATCAGCTCGGCCAACGTGGCTCTCGAGGCCGCCGTCCGCTGCAGGCCGACGTAGTAGAGCGCCAGGGCGAGCAGTCCAGGGATGAGCGCCAGGGCGATCAGCGACGGGGCCTGAACGACGGGCATGGTCCACTGGGCTCCCAGCACGGACACGATCACCGCGGCGGCGGGCAACCCGAAGGCGAACCGCAGCACCAGGGTGTCGCGGGCTCCCAGGTCACAGCCCACCAATCGGCCCAGCACGGTCCCTGCGGCCCACAGCACGGCCGCTCCGAGCGCCAACGCCGCCGCCTGAGCGTCGGCAATGGCAATAGAGAACGGGTCGGCGAAGGTCAGCAACCATGCCCCGATCAAAGCGGGCACGGCGAACAAGGAAAAGCGGGGGCGCAGTCGCTCACCCAGCAGCACCACGCCGAGGATGATGGCGACCAACGGCTGGAGCTTCTGCAGTACCTGAGGGGTGATGGGGTCGCCGTAGGCGAACGCCGCCGTGAACAAGGTGGTCGCCAAGGCAGAAGATCCCGCGCCGATGATGATCGAGCCGACCCGCACCCGAGGGGGTGCCTGAGCCCAGTGACGCAGCGCGGGCACCACCCAGGGGGTCAGCAACAGCACGGTGACCAGGTGCTCGTAGAACACAATGGTCGAGGCGTCGACGGCCTGCGCCAGTGGCTCGCGGAAGATGCCGGAGGCGCCCCAAAAGGTGGCCGCGATCGCGATCACCCAGGTGCGGTCACGCGTCATACAGTGCTGCGATCGCCATCCGTCGCGGCTTCGGACTGCTCCTGCTCGGCCAGCTTGGCCCGCACGTCGTCCATGTCGAGGTCCTTGCCCTGCGTCAGCAGCGACTCCAGCGCGGGGGCAGGCAGGGCGCCGGGCTGAGCGAAGACCAGGATGCCCTGACGGAAGGCCATGATCGTGGGGATGGAGGTGATGGAGGCGTTCTGCGCCAGCACCTTCTCCGTCTCGGTGTCGATCTTGCCGAACGTCACATCGGTATGCCGCTCCGAAGCTTCCTCGAAGATCGGCCCGAACTGCTTGCACGGCCCACACCACTCGGCCCACCAGTCGACCAACACGATGTCGTTGGTGTCCAAGGTGCTCTCGAAGGTCTGTTCGGTCAGTTCGATAGTGCTCATGGTGGCGTGAACCCGCCAAGCGTCCGCACGATTCCCGCAGATGCCGCATACCGACGATGGGATGCGCCACAATGACGCCATGAGTCCCGTACCGTCCGTCTCCAACTCGATCACCGTGCGGTTGGAGCTCCCTGCGCGGGTCACTGCCGTCAGCGAGATCACCGGTGCGGTCGAGCGCGAGGGGGGCATGGTCACGGCGGTCGACATCGCCGAGTCCGGCACCCAAAGGTTGCGCGCCGACCTGACGATCGCCACCCGCGGCAGCGACCACGCCGACGAGGTCGTAGCGGCGATGCGCAAGGTCGAGGGCGTGGAGATCGGCACGGTCAGCGACCGTGTCTTCCTCGTCCACCTGGGCGGCAAGCTGAGCGTGGAGTCCAAGTTGCCGATCCGTAACCGGGACGACCTCTCCTTGGTCTACACCCCCGGGGTGGCCAAGATCTGCCAGGCGATCTACGAGAACCCCGAGGACGCTCGCCGGTTGACCATCAAGCGCAACACGGTGGCCGTGGTGACCGACGGCACGGCGGTCCTGGGGCTGGGCAACATCGGCCCGCTGGCCGCGATGCCCGTCATGGAGGGCAAGGCAGCGCTGTTCAAGAAGTTCGGCAACATCGACGCCTTCCCGATCTGCCTGGACACCACGGACACCGAAGAGATCATCACCGTCGTCAAGGCGATCTCACCGGGGTTCGCCGGGATCAACCTGGAGGACATCTCCGCTCCCCGTTGCTTCGAGATCGAGCGTCGGCTCCGAGCCGAGCTGGACATCCCGGTCTTCCACGACGACCAGCACGGCACCGCCATCGTGGCCCTCGCCGCGCTGAACAACGCCCTGCGGGTGGTGAACAAGGAGATCGAGAACGTCCGTGTGGTGATGTCGGGTGCGGGGGCCGCGGGCACCGCGATCATTCGGCTGCTGATCAAAGCGGGTGCAGGCAACGTCGTGGTCGCGGACGTCAACGGGCTGGTGCATCCTGAGCGTCCCGACATCTGCGACGGCGACGACGAGAACCTGCAGTGGATCGCGGACCACACCAACTCTACCCGGATGACCGGAACCCTGCGGGAGGCCCTGGCGGGCGCCGACGTCTTCATCGGTGTCTCCGCCGGAGGGATCCTGACCGGTGACGACATCGCCACCATGGGCAAGGACGCGATCGTCTTCGCGATGGCCAACCCGATCCCCGAGGTCGATCCCGCCGAGGCCGGTAAGCACGCCACCGTGGTGGCCACCGGGCGCAGCGACTTCGCCAACCAGATCAACAACGTGCTCGTCTTCCCCGGAGTGTTCCGCGGCCTGATCGACGCCGCCACCGACGAGGTCACCGACGACATGCTCCTGGCAGCGGCGGTCGCTCTGTCCAACGTCGTCGGTGAGGACGAGCGCAACCCGACCTACATCATCCCCAGCGTCTTCAACCCCAAGGCGACCAAGGCCGTGGCCGAAGCCGTGGAGGCCGCGGCCCGGAGACGGTCGAAGGCCCGGGCCCTCCCGGAGACGGCCGACGATCCTGCATAGACCGGACATGACGGATCGCTCAGCCGGGGTCGCCCGAGGCCGCATCCTGGGGTGGGCCGCGCTGACCGCGCTGGTCGGATTCCAGATCTACGCGCTCTATCTCGCCGTGCCCACCGCCGAGCAGCAGATCCCTTATGTGGATAAGTTCGTGCACATGGCCATGTTCGCGACTCCTGCCGCGGTCGCTGCCGCGCTGCGGATGCGCTGGTTCATCGGGGCCCTGGTGCTGCACGCGATCGTCAGTGAGCCCCTCCAAGCGGCCGTGACGACCCACCGCAGCGAGGATGTGTGGGACGGAGTGGCCGACCTCGTCGGTATCGTGGTCGGGGTGGCAGCGGTGCGTCAGTGGCGGTCCGATCGGCCCCGCCTCGAGAGCCCAGGAGAGCGCTAGTGGCAGACGCATCCCGGTATGCCGGTCGGTTGCTCGTCGCTACCCCCTCGCTGTCGGACTTCTTCGACCGCGCTGTCGTCCTGATCCTGCAGCATGACGACGACGGCACCCAGGGCTTGGTGCTCAACAAGCCGCTAGACGCACAAGTGGACGCGGTGCTGCCGCAGTGGCACCCGCACGTCACCGAGCCTGCGCGCCTGTTCCAGGGAGGTCCGGTCGGGATGGACAGCGCCCTCGGCCTGGTGCAGATGTCGACGACCGACCCTCAGACCGCCGTGGTGGGGGTGAACGTGCTGGGGGGAGGCGTCGGGCTGGTCGATCTGGACGCCCCGGCCGAAGTGGTGATCCCCCAGGTCCGTTCGCTGCGCGTCTACGTGGGGTATGCCGGCTGGACGCCCGGGCAGCTGCGGGACGAGATCGAGGACGGCGCCTGGCACGTGGTCGACGCCGACCCGCAGGATGCTTTCCGCCCCGACGCCGAGACCCTGTGGCGTGAGGTCCTGATGCGCCAGCGCAACAAGACTTCCTGGCTGGCCACCTACACCGAGAATCCCGAACACAACTGAGTTTCGGCTCGGGGCCCGCACCGTAGACTCAGCGGATGGACCCAGCCATCCACCTGATGAGTCAACCGCTCGATTCGCCCGAGGCCCCGACCGGCCCCGACACCCGCACCGCGCTCCTGGAGCGCGAGGACACGCGGGTCACGCCGGAGCTGAGTGAGCCCGGCGACCACGAGCGACTCGCGCACTACGTGCGTAAAGAGAAGATCATGGAGAGCGCCATGTCCGGGGAACCGGTGACCGCGCTGTGCGGCAAGATCTGGATCCCGGGGCGCGATCCGAAGAAGTTCCCGGTTTGTCCCACCTGCAAGGAGATCTACGACGGTCTTCGCGCACCGCAGGACGGCGGGGAGTAGCCGCTTCCGTCTCCGTTCCCGACGACACGCGCTAACACGCTCGGGATACCCACGGCATACCACGGCCTTCCGGGCATGTCGGTCGAGAAAATTGCTTATATTCAACGGCGATGAGCACCTCAGCCGCCTCCCACCTCTCGCCTTCGTATCCGGAGCGGGCTGCTTGGGGGACCGCCGAGAAGTTGCGCGCCTGGCAGGCCGATGCCTTGCAGATCTACCTGGACCAGCGTCCCCGCGACTTCCTGGCTGTGGCCACGCCCGGGGCGGGCAAGACCACCTTCGCGCTCCGGATCGCCACCGAACTGCTGGACCGCGGTGAGATCGAACGGGTGACCGTGGTGGCTCCCACCGAGCACCTTCGCACGCAGTGGGCCGACGCCGCCGCCAAGGTGGGCATCGACATCGACCCCCACTTCAGCAACAGCCAGGGCCGGCACGGAGCGCAGTTCCAAGGGGTGGCTGTGACCTACGCCGGGGTGGCCAGCAAGCCGCTCCTGCACCGGGCGCGCACGGAGGCGGCGCGCACTCTGGTGATCCTGGACGAGGTCCACCACGGCGGCGACGCGCTGTCGTGGGGTGACGCGATCCGGGAAGCCTTCGAGCCGGCGGCCCGGCGGTTGGCCCTGACAGGCACGCCCTTCCGGTCCGACACGGCAGCCATCCCGTTCGTGCGCTACGAGATGGACGAGCACGGAGTCCTGCGCTCGCGAGCCGACTACACCTACGGCTACGGCGAAGGCCTGCGGGACGGGGTCGTGCGACCGGTGCTGTTCCTGGCCTACGGCGGGGGTATGCGGTGGCGCACCAAAGCAGGTGACGAAGTCCACGCGCGGCTGGGGGAAGCAGTCACCAAGGACGTCACGGCACAGGCGTGGAGGACCGCGCTGGAGCCGACGGGGGAGTGGATCCCGGCCGTTCTAGCCGCCGCCAACACCCGCCTGTCCGAGGTGCGACGGCACGTTCCCGATGCTGGCGGCCTGGTCATCGCGACAGACCAGGCGAACGCGCGCGCCTACGCCCGGCAGCTTGAGGCCATCTGTGGCGAGCCCGTCACGGTGGTGCTGTCCGACGACGCAGGCGCGTCCAAGCGGATCGAGGAGTTCGGCGCTGCCGACTCGCGCTGGATGGTGGCGGTGCGCATGGTCTCCGAGGGAGTCGACGTGCCACGGCTGTGCGTCGGGGTCTACGCCACGTCGACGTCGACACCCCTGTTCTTCGCGCAGGCGGTGGGGCGCCTGGTCCGGGCGCGTCGCCGCGGTGAGACTGCATCGGTCTTCCTCCCCAGCGTGCCGATCATCCTGACCCACGCCGGCAACCTGGAGCTGGAGCGCGACCACGCCCTGGACCGCAGGGGTCGCCCGGGCAAAGAGGACGATCTGTGGTCCGCCGAAGAAGGGCTGCTGCGTGCCGCGGCCCAAGGAGAGCAGGCGCTGGACTCGACGGGGAAGTTCGAGGCCCTGGAGTCCGACGCGCAGTTCGACCACGTGCTGTTCGACGCCGAGCAGTTCGGGCTGGGGGCGTTGCCCGGCAGTGACGACGAGAACGACTATCTCGGCCTTCCGGGGCTGTTGGAGCCTGATCAAGTCGCGCACGTGCTGCGGGAGCGACAGAGCAAACAGGTCCGCGGGGACGGCGGCCGGGAAGCGGCCGCCAAGGTCGCGGCCCACCGCGCCGTGGCCGAGCACCGCAAGGAGCTCAACAAGCTCGTCTCGGCCTACGCCCGCAAGTCGGGACAGTCCCACGCGATCGTGCACGCCGAGCTTCGGCGCACCTGCGGTGGTCCCGAGCTGGCTACGGCCCACGGTGACCAGGTGCAGGAGCGCATCGAGACTCTGCGCCGCTGGTTCGTCGGCCGCCGCTAGGCCCTGTCTCGAAGCCCGACGGGTGCGGGAGCTACCGGTGCTCCGGGTCCAGGATCGGACGCCGCGTGCCGAAGGTTTCGAGGTCCTCGGTGGGGGAAGAAGAACCGGTATCCGGCCACGACGATCCAACCGAAGGCATACCCCAAGAGCACCGCCAACGCGGCGACGAAGCGGAGAACTCGCCCGGTCGAGGGATGAGAGATGGGGTGAGCGAGAGCCAGAACGCGACCAGCGCAACGCTGGAGGCACCCAACAGCGCCACTCGGACTCGGGTGGGTTCGCTCGCCCGGGGAGCGAGTCTGCCCACCGGTTCAGCGTGTGCCTTCGGCGTGGCTTGTCGGAGCGAGCGACGGAGGCGGAAGGTGCCGGTCGGTCAGTACAGGAACATCGGCTTTCCTCTCACGTGACGGACTTTCGGCCGGTAGCTCTCCTGGTCGTAGAGCTCGTCGATGTCGACGCGCTTCACGCCCTCGCCGGTGACCGAGATCGGAACGGAGGAGTATGTGCCGTTACGCAAGGCGACCATCCGACCGGTCGACCCGTCGAGCGCGAGGTCGGCGGCCATCACCGCGTAGTTCGTGGCCACCATGAGGTCCAGTGAGTCGGGGCTGCCCGAGCGCATCAGGTAGCCGACCTGCTGGTACACGATGTCCTGGCCAGTGCGCTCCTTGATGAGCTCACCGGTGACCTGGCCGATGCCACCGAGCTTGCGGTGTCCGTAGGCGTCGGCCTCCCCGCTGAGCATCATCTCGCCCCCGGCGATGGTGGCGCCCTCGGAGATCGTGGCCATCGCATACCGACTCGGGTTGCGCCCCTTGTCAGCGACGAGCAGATCGCACAGTCGGTCGATGTCGAACGGCACCTCCGAGATCAGCGCCCGGTCCACCCCGGCGAGGTAGGCGGTGATCAACGAGGTCTCGCCGCTGTAACGGCCGAACAGCTCGACTACCGCGATCCGTTCGTGTGACCCGGTCGACGTGCGCAGGTTGTGGATGAACTGCACGCCACGGGTGATGGCCGTCGAGAAGCCGATGCAGTAGTCGGTACCGTGGACGTCGTTGTCCATCGTCTTCGGGATGCCGATGGTCGGCACACCCTCCTGGTGCATCCGCAGACCGTAGGACAGAGTGTCGTCGCCGCCAATCGGGATGAGCACGTCCATGCCGACGTGGTCCAACACCTTCAGGGCGTGCTGGGTGAAGTCGTGGGGACCCTCCCCGATCGCCTGGTCAGCGAGGAAGTCTGGGACGTCACGGGTCGACATCTTGCCCGGGTTGGTCCGTGAGGAGTGCAGGAACGTTCCCCCACTGCGGTCCACCGTGCGCACCACCGTGGGGTCGAGGGTGAGGAAGTTGGCCTCGACCGTGGCGGGATCGTCGAGGTTGGTGGTGGCCAAGCCGCCCCATCCTCGTCGGATGCCGACGACCTCGTGGCCCGCCTCGTGCACCCGGTTGACCACCGCCTTGATGCACGGGTTGAGCCCTGGGACGTCGCCCCCGCCGGTCAGTACGCCGATCCGCATACAACAGTCCTCTCCGAGTCGTGATGCCTCCGTTGGCCCCGGCCATGTTAGTGGGACAGATCACACCAGGAGTGGTCGGTGGGGCCAGAAAGGTTGCCAGGACGCCCGTCCGCCGCGATAGTTCGGTCATGAGTCACGCACCCAGCCCCGGCACCTACGACGGACACGGCGACGTGCCGATCGGCGACTACGGATTCCTCAGTGACGGCGAAGTCTCGGCTTTGGTGTCCCCAGGAGGGTCGATCGACTGGATGTGCGTGCCCCGGTTCGACGCCCCCAGCACGTTCGGTCGGGTGTTGGGTCGCCACGCCGGATCCTTCGGCATCGCCCCGACCGACGCACGCGTGCCCGCCGCGCGGCGCTACCTGCCCGGCACGATGGTCCTGGAGACCAGCTGGGGCACCGACACCGGCTGGATGATCGTGCGGGACGCGTTGCTCATCGGTCCCTGGCACCACAGTGAGGACCGGTCGAACACCTACCGCAGGACGCCGACCGACTACGAGGCCGAGCACATCCTGCTCCGCACGATCCGATGCGTCTCGGGCGAGGTGCAGACCACGATGGACTGTGAGCCGGTGCTGGACTACGGCCGTGCCCACGTCACCTGGACCTACAGCGAGGACTCCTACATGCAGGGAGTCGCCAAGGTCGAGGGCAAGGACGGGGTCGACCTGGAGCTCACCCTGACCTCGGACATGCGGCTGGGCTTCGAGGGGGGCCAGGCGCAGAGCCGCACCCTGCTGAAGGCAGGAGATGTGCGATACGTCGCGCTGTCCTGGAACGGTGCGCCGCCACCGATGGACTTCGAGGACGCCTACAAGCGACAGGTCTACACCGCCCACCACTGGCAGCACTGGCTGGCCCGTGGCAACTTCCCGGACCATCCGTGGAGGACCTACCTGCAGCGCAGTGCACTGACCCTGAAGGGCCTGACGTACGCGCCCACGGGTGCCATCGCCGCCGCGGGTAGCACCTCGCTGCCCGAGACCCTCGGCGGTGGACGCAACTACGACTATCGGTTCACCTGGATCCGGGACGCCACCTTTGCGCTCTGGGGTCTGTACTCCCTCGGCTTCGACTGGGAGGCGCTCGACTTCTTCGCCTTCATCGCCGACGTGGCCAGCCGCGACGAGGACCTGCAGATCATGTACGGCATCGGCGGTGAGCGAGAGCTCACCGAGCACGAGCTCGACCACCTCCCGGGGTATGCCGACTCGCGACCGGTGCGGATCGGCAACGCGGCCTACGCCCAGAAACAGCACGACGTGTGGGGCGCCCTCCTGGACTCGGTCTACCTGCACATCAAGTCTGCCGACCACCTGGACGCTCGGGTCTGGCCGATCCTGGAGAAGCAGGTGGACCAGGCACTGAAGCACTGGAGGGACCCCGACGCCGGGATCTGGGAGGTCCGCGGTGATCTGCAGCACTTCACCTCCTCCAAGATCATGTGCTGGGTGGCCGCCGACCGAGGCACCCACCTGGCCCGGCTCTACGGGGAGCACAAGCGGGCTGAGGAGTGGGCTGCTGCCGCCGAGGAGATGAAGGCCGACATCCTCGAGCACGGCGTCGACAAGCGTGGTGTCTTCACGCAGTACTACGGCACCGACGCGCTGGATGCCTCTCTCCTCCTGGCGGTCCTGCTCCGCTTCCTCCCGGCCGATGACGAGCGGATTCGGGCTACGGTGCTGGCCATTGCCGATGAGCTCACGGTCGGCGGTCTGGTGCTGCGATACAAGGTCGAGGAGACCGACGACGGGTTCGAAGGCGAGGAGGGCACCTTCACGATCTGCTCCTTCTGGTTGGTCTCCGCCCTGTGTGAGATCGGTGAGCTGGAGCGAGCCCGCCGGCTCTGTGCCAAGCTCCTGTCGTTGAGCGGTCCGCTGGAGCTCTATGCGGAGGAGATCGACGCCGAGAGTGGTGCACACCTGGGCAACTTCCCGCAGGCGTTCACCCACCTGGCGCTGATCAATGCGGTGCAGCACGTCATCCGGCTGGAGCAGGAGGAGCGGGACTCCCCGGCCCACGCCTAGCGGTCGTCGTCCCGGTCGGCACAGGCGTAGGTTGAGCCGAACCGACACCAAGGAGGATGTATGAGCGTGAGTGCGCAGCGGACGACGCAGACCTTGGCCGACGCCGAGACCCAGCTGTTCGTCAACGGTGAGTTCGTCGACGCCGACGGTGGCGCGACGTTCGATGTCGTGAACCCGGCCACCGAAGAGGTGCTGTGCCAGGTCGCGGACGGCAGTCCCGCGGACGGCATGCGGGCGCTGGAGTCGGCGGCAGCAGCACAAGCCGACTACGCGGCCACGACGGGTCTGCAACGCCACGGCATCCTGCTGCGCGCCTTCGAGCTCATGATGGAGCGCAAGGACGACCTGGCGCTGCTGATGACCCTGGAGATGGGCAAGCCGCTCGCTGAGTCCGCCGGTGAGATCGCCTACGCCGCCGAGTTCTTCCGTCACTTCGCGGCCGAGGCCCTGCGCGGCGCCGGGAGCTATCAGCCCTCACCTCAGGGTGGGGCTCGGTTCATGGTCACCAAGCAACCGGTCGGACCGTGCCTGCTGATCACTCCGTGGAACTTCCCGATGGCGATGGGCACCCGCAAGATCGGCCCGGCGTTGGCGGCAGGCTGCACGACAGTGCTCAAGCCTGCGCAGCAGACACCCCTGTCGATGTTGGCGCTCGCGGGCATCCTGCGCGAAGCAGGAGTGCCTGACGGCGTGGTCAACATCGTGCCCACGACCGACTCCGGCGGAGTCATGGAGCCCCTCATCACGTCCGGCATCGCCCGCAAGCTTTCCTTCACCGGCTCGACCGGAGTCGGCAAGGTGCTGCTGAAGCAGAGCGCGGAGAAGGTCCTGCGCACCTCCATGGAGCTCGGCGGCAACGCGCCGTTCGTGGTCTTCGAGGACGCGGACCTGGACGAGGCCGTCGCCGGGTGCATGCAGGCCAAGATGCGCAACATGGGCGAAGCCTGCACGGCCGCCAACCGGATCTACGTGCAGGCCAGCGTGCTCGACGCCTTCGCCGGCAAGCTGACGGAGAAGATGTCCGCTCTCGAGGTGGGCGACGGCACGGCAGACAGCAGCCAGGTCGGGCCGCTGATCGACCGCAAGGCGCAGGACACCGTGGACTCTCTGGTGCGTGACGCCGTCGACGGGGGTGCCACGGTGTGCACAGGGGGTGAACGCCCCGACGGGCCGGGGTACTACTACCCGCCGACGGTCCTGACAGGGGTCTCGCCCTCGGCCCGGATGGCCCGGGAGGAGATCTTCGGCCCAGTCGCGGGGCTGATGTCCTTCGAGACCGAAGAGGAGGCCATCGCTCAGGCGAACGACACCGAGTACGGCCTCGTCGCCTACGTCTTCACCAACGACCTCCGCCGGGCTTTGCGCGTGGCCGAAGGCATCGATGCCGGCATGGTGGGACTGAACCAAGGTGTCGTCTCCAACCCCTACGCGCCCTTCGGTGGAGTGAAGGAGTCCGGCTTGGGCCGTGAGGGTGGGTCGCTGGGTATCGAGGAGTACTTGGAGACGAAATACATCGGCATCGCGATGTGACACAGTTGCGCCCATGAGCCAGCAACCTGGGTGGTATGACGACCCGCGCGAGTCCGATCTTCTGCGGTACTGGGACGGTGTCCAGTGGACGAACCACACCAGCCCCCGGCAGCGGCCGAACCTGGACCGGACGGCCCAGAACCTCTCGGACGCCGGCGGGGCCCACGGATCGGGAGACGGCGGTCAGGGTCAGGGCGGCCAAGGATACGGCGGTCAGGGATACAACGCTCAAGGCTCTGGCTACGGCGCGCAGAGCGGCTACCAGCCGATGCCCGGTGGGGGCTTTGACGCGTCCGATGGCGCCATGCGGACTCCCGATGGTCAACCGATATCGGGCTGGTGGCGACGGTTCTTCGCTCGGTTCCTGGACTACATCCTGGTGAGCATCCTGTCGCTGGTGCTGATCCCGTTGGTGGCGCCGGACCTCGTCGACAGCTTCCGTCAGGTGATCGACCTGGCGACTGCCACGGGCAGCACCACGGACCAGATCACCCAGGCCACCAACGACTTCGTCGCCGAGGCCGGACGGTTCGGACTGGCCAGCGCCGTCCTCAGCATCGTCTACGAAGCACTGTTCCTGAAGTTCCTCAGTGGGACACCCGGCAAGCTGGTCCTCGGACTGCGCGTCCGACTGCGTGATGAGAGCGGCCCGTTGGCGTGGAGCACGAGCATGATCCGGGCGCTGATCTGGCATGGACCCCAGTTTCTCGGCGTAGTGCCGTTCCTGGGTGCCATTGCAAACCTGTTCCCGCTGGTCAACGGCCTGTGGCCGTTGTGGGACCAGAAGAAGCAGTCCCTCAACGACAAGGGCGCGAAGACCAACGTCGTCCGCCGCTGAGGGGTGGGGTTCCTGATCGCTTCTGGCTGACGCCGATGCTGTCGGTCAGTCGTCGGCGGGTCCGCCCGACGTCTCGATCAGGACGCCTTCGTCACGCATCCGCGCGATGGCCCGATCGGTGGTCTCCGGGCTGACCCCCACCGTCAGGTCCAGCAGTAGGTGGGTGCGGAACCCCTCGGTCACCGCGTCCAGCGCGGTGGCCCGCACGCAGTGGTCGGTCGCGATGCCCACCACATCGACGTCGTCCACGTCGTGCTCGTGCAGCCAGGCGGCGAGCTGGACGACGTCGCCGGCGATCTCCACACTGCCCTCGAACCCGCTGTAGGCCGCGACGTGCTCGCCCTTGCGGAACACCGCCTGGACGTGGGCCAAGGCCGGGTCGAGCTCGGGACGGAACTGGGACCCGACCGTTCCGACCTCGCAGTGGACGGGCCAGGACTCCTGGAAGTCAGGCTCGGTGGACCAATGCGGGCCCGGGTCGATATGCCAGTCCGCAGTGGCGGCGATGGCCGCATACGACTCGGCGTGGGCCACGACGTAGTCGCTGATCCGCGACGCGACGTCGATCCCGCCCTCTACAGGCATCGATCCTCCTTCACAGAAGTCGTGCTGGACGTCCACGATCAGCAGGCCTCGGGTCATGTACTTCACACTAACGAAGAGGTCAGGCCCCTTCGAAGTAGGTGGTGGGGATGGCGGGTTCACCGTTGGACATCCGCAGCGCTCTGGTGGGCAGCTCGGCGCGCGAGGCTGTGTGTCGCTCGCGGGCGGTGTGGGCATCGGTGTCCGCAACGACGGAACCATCGCGCACCAGCTCGATCAGCAGGTTGCGGTCGTCCCCGTCGTCGACCGGCGGCTGGTCGACTCCGACGACCTCCTCCTGGGCTACCCCGGTGCTGTTGCGTCGGCGGAGGGCGAACTTGCGGCCCCCCACGGAGGCCTTGTCCCGGCTGACCTTGGCCACCCCTTCCAAGACTCCCGCGTCGTTCTCCCGGCTGACCAGCTTGTAGACCATGCCGGCGGCAGGCGCGCCGGAGCCGGTCACGACCTGGGTGCCCACTCCGTAGGAGTCGACGGGCGCGGACGCCAGGGCAGAGATGGCGAACTCGTCCAGGTCCGAGGTCACGACGATGCGAGTGTCAACGGCGCCCAGGTCGTCGAGTTGTCGACGCACTTCTTGCGCACCGGAGATCAGGTCACCGGAGTCCAGCCGGACTCCGCCGAGGCGAGGACCGGCCAGCTCGACTGCCAGCGCCACGCCCTGGGGGATGTCGTAGGTGTCCACCAGCAGGGTGGTGTCCACGCCCAGACTGGCCAGCTGCGAGGCGAACGCAGCCCGCTCGTCGTCGTGCAGCAAAGTGAAGGAGTGCGCGGCGGTGCCCAGCGTCGGTATGCCGTGTCGACGGCCGGCCTCCAGGTTGGACGTGCCGCTGAAACCGGCGATGTAGGCCGCCCTCGCAGCGGACACCGCCGACCCTTCGTGGGTACGTCGCGAGCCCATCTCGATGCAGGGCCGGCTTCCGGCCGCGGCAGTCATCCGGGATGCGGCCGAAGCCACTGCGGAGTCGTGGTTGAGCATCGACAGGATCAGGGTCTCCAGGATGACCCCCTCGGCGAACGTCGACTCGACCACCATCAGCGGCGACCCCGGGAAGTAGACCTCCCCTTCGGCATACCCCCAGATGTTTCCGGTGAAGCGATAGGTCGACAGGTAGTCCAGCGTCGGCTGGTCGACCACGGACGCCTCGGCGAGGTATTCGAGCTCGGTCGAACCGAAGCGGAATTCGGCGAGGGCGTCCAGGAAACGGCCGGTGCCGGCGAGTACGCCGTACCGCCGACCTTGGGGTAGCCCGCGCGCAAACGCCTCGAACACGCAGCGACGATGGGCGTGACCGTTGGACAAAGCGGCCTGCAGCATCGTCAGCTCGTAATGGTCGGTGAGCAACGCCGTACTGGGTGCAGTCATGCAGGCACTTTAGAGTGGGCGCCGTGCCCCACGCTTCATGGTCGTCCCCAGAGTCTTCGTTGACTCCCGACGGTGACCCCACCCGTGACTCGGACCTGGCCCTCATGGACCGGCCCGAAGCGGACACGCCTTGGATCACGCTGGTCTGGAACGATCCGGTGAACCTGATGTCCTACGTCACCTGGGTCCTTCAGACGCACTTCGGCTACTCGCGCAGCAAGGCCGAGAAGCTCATGCTCGATGTGCACCAGGTGGGGCGTGCGGTGGTCTCCAACGGCAGCCGCGAGAAGATGGAAGCGGACACTGAAGCCATGCACGGCTACGGCCTATGGGCGACTTACCAGAAGGACGACTGAGTGGCAAAGGCCTTCGCCCGCAAGAAGGGCCGCATCGTCGGACGGTTGGACTCCGAGGAGATTGCCGTGGTCCTGCAGTTGCTGCGCCTGACCAAGGATTTCGTGGCCCCCGAGCACGAGGACACCGGTGACCCGCTGATGGATCTGATCGCGGGTCTGGGCGAGTCCGATGCGCAGCCCGAGGAGCCTCGTGATCCCGCTCTGCTGCGTCTCCTCCCCCCGGCCCACCGGACCGACGATGCCCAGGCGGCAGAGTTTCGAGCACTGACCGAGCATTCGTTGCGACAACGCAAGACCCGCACTCTCACCGCGGCCATCGAGGCCTTGGCCGAGTCGAACCCCCCTTCGATCTCCTGGGACGACGCTCAGGCGCAGTCCGTGATGGTGGCGATCACCGACGTGCGTCTGATCCTCGGGGAGCGTCTGGGAATTCGCACGGACGAGGACTCGACGGCCCTGCACGAGGAGATGTTCGAGGCCCTGCACACCTCGGGCGAGGAGGCGAGCGAGCCGCGCTCAGCCGAGGAGCAGGCGAGGATGCAGCAGATGGCCTACTACGACTTCCTGTCATGGCTGCAGGAGAGCATCGCGTTGTCTCTTCTGGGGGAGTGATCCTCTAGTCTGAGCGGCATCATGACGAGCCACTCCGCACCCCATAGCGACACCGAGTCCGGCCAGATCACCGGTGCCGACGTCCGCGTCCGCTTCGCCCCCTCGCCCACCGGCACCCCCCACGTGGGGATGGCCCGGACGGCCCTGTTCAACTGGGCCTTCGCGCGGCACCACGGCGGCACGTTCGTCTTCCGGATCGAGGACACCGACGCCAGCCGTGACTCCCAACAGTCTTTCGACGAGCTGCTGGACGCGCTGGCTTGGTTGGGTCTGGACTACGACGAGGGCCCCGGAGTCGGCGGGCCGTTCGGTCCCTATAGGCAGAGTGAACGGGCAGAGAACCACCGCCGAGTGGCCGCCGCTCTGCTCGACGCCGGTTACGCCTACGAGTCCTTCGCCACGCCCGAAGAGGTCGAGGAGCGCCACCGGGCAGCCGGGCGTGACCCGAAGCTGGGCTACGACAACTACGACCGGGACCTGACGTCGGAGCAGAAGGCGGCATACCGGGATCAGGGCCGCGAACCCGTGCTGCGACTGCGCATGCCGGATGAGGACATCACCTTCACCGATCTCGTCCGCGGCGAGGTGACCTTCGCTGCCGGGGTGGTGCCGGACTTCGTCATCATGCGCACTGGTGGCCACCCCCTCTACACCCTGGTCAACCCCGTGGACGACGCGGCGATGGGCATCACGCACGTCATCCGAGGGGAGGACCTGCTGTCCTCGACACCCCGTCAGATCGCCCTTTACCGAGCGTTGATCGCCATCGGTGAAGCCGAGCGCGTGCCGACCTTCGGTCACCTTCCCCTGGTCTTGGGCGAAGGCAACCGCAAGCTGAGCAAGCGCGATCCGGCGTCCAACCTCTTCCTGCACCGACAACGCGGGTTCCTGCCCGAGGGAATGATCAACTACCTGGCCCTGCTGGGATGGGCCATCAGCGGGGACCGTGACGTCTTCACCCCCACCGAGCTGGTCGAAGCCTTCGACATCGAGCAGGTCAACCCCAACCCCGCCCGCTGGGACCAGCAGAAGGCGGAGGCCATCAACGCCGAGCACGTCCGCTCCCTGGAGCCGGCGGACTTCGTGGCGCGACTGCTGCCGGTGATGCAGGACACCGGCTCCATGCCCATGCCGAGCACGGCCGCGCAGGCCGCTCGCCTGGTGGAGATCGCCCCACTGCTGCAGACGCGAGTCCAGGTCCTGGCCGAGGCCGGCCCGATGGTGTCGCCGTTCTTCACCGAGGACGACGCCCTCCCCATCGCCGATGACGCCCGAGCACAGCTCAAGGACTCGGCCCCAGAGGTGCTGCAGGCCGCTCTGGACGCGTTGGAGCCCCTGCCCGCAGCGTCAGGGCAGCCGTTGGAGCCAGGAACGCCGTGGAGGGCGCCCGCAATCGAGCTGGCCCTGCGGGAGGCCATCGTCGAACGGCTCGGTATCAAGCCACGGCTCGCTTTCGGGCCGTTACGGACGGCCGTCTCGGGGCAGCGCGTGTCGCCGCCCCTGTTCGAGTCGATGGAGATTCTCGGCAAACACTCGACGATGGCGCGGCTGCGCAGACTGCTGACCGAGCTGGCCTGAGTCCGTGGTTCGTGAGCAGGCGACCGCGACGATTTGGGCGGCGGTTGGTGGACCGGTATCGTTCCTCCTCGGTCCACCCGGTCAGACATGATCGGCTAAACCCCCATGGGGTATGGTGTAATTGGCAGCACGACTGATTCTGGTTCAGTTAGTCTAGGTTCGAGTCCTGGTACCCCAGCGCACGTTGGTAGGTTCGTCCTGTCAACGAGCACGATGGTCGAAGCTGACCAGCACTCAAGGCCCCGTTGTGTAGCGGCCTAGCACGCCGCCCTCTCAAGGCGGTAGCGCGGGTTCGAATCCCGTCGGGGCTACAGAGGCAAAGGGCCTCCGATCTTGCCGAGATCGGAGGCCCTTTTTGCTTGTCCTGGTAATGATCTGAACCTTTTGTAGGTAGACGTGTCAAGAATCGATGCCTAGAATTCTTTGTGGACAATCCATTTGACGCTAGCCATACGGTGAGGCGCGCCATGTCCGCAAAGGAGAAGCCAACATGAACAAAGCAGACCTCATCGAGAGAATCTCTCGTGAGTTGGGTGGGCGGCAGGAGGCGACAGTGGCCATTGAAGTCATTGTCGACGCCATTCTGCGCGAGGTTGCATCGGGAGGGAGTGTCGGGATTACCGGCTTCGGCACCTTTGAGCGGATCGACCGGGCCCCGCGGACAGGCCGCAACCCGCGCACAGGCGCTGCTGTGCCGATCGACGCGACCAGTGCCCCCCGTTTCCGCCCAGGGACGTACTTCAAGCGCGTGGTCACTGACCCGAGCGTGCTGCCGGCGCAAGGCCTGGCCGGAGTGCGAGTGGGAAACGGAGCCGACTCGGTCGAGGTCGAAGCCAACGGCGCAAGAATCTCGGCATAAGCCGCGCAAAGTCATCGCGAGTGCGCCTTCTCAGTGGACTTTCGTCAACGCGAAGTAAAGGTTCGGTCAAGAACGGGTTCGCATTTAAAAGGCAAGGTCGTTGTAGCGCTCGAGAAGGGGGGAGCGTTTTAGCGGATGACTTCGCCGTCGCCGATGCCGACAATCCACAGTCGCGCGATTCTTTGGTGCTCGGAGCGGGTCTCACCCTTTCCTGTGGCCGACTCCAGAGCAATACTCAGGCGCTGACCCAAGCGCAGTTGGAGCAAACCACTGGAGGAGAAGACCTCGGCCGTGAAGGGAAAGATGACGCCGGTGTCCAGCAGCACCTCTCCGGTGCTGGTGTCGGGGTCGAATCGGTGCACTGTGGCCTGCATACCTTCAGCCTAGAGGGATGCTCAACGCGGCAAGGGTGTGCGGGCCGACCCCGAGCGCAAGCACCGCACGCAGGTCTTGTGCGTCGTCCACGTCCCTGAGCAGTCCGGGTGCTGGTGGGTGCAGCACCACGGCGCCCAGGGTCTCGTGATGTCGGCGCGCCGAGTTGTGCCCGAAAGACGGCCGTAGAGGAGTGCCCGAGCCGGCGAGCAACGAGGTGCCAGTCCCGCTGTGATCGGGCACGATCGAGACCGGGTGCCGTGCACAGGCATCGAGGGCGCCGGTCAGCTCGGCGGGACGGAGGGCGGGCAGGTCGCCCAGCAAGACGGCTTGCCGCTGCGCCGGGTGAGACCGGAGGCCGGCGTTGATCGCTTCGTTGAGGCCACGACCGGGGTCGGGCAGGGACGACACACCCAGCGAGTGGGCGCCCTCCAGCACCGCGGGATCGGACGAGACGACCAGGACGTGCTCGGCGCCGACGGCTTCGGCGGCCGCCAACAGCGTGTCGAGGGCCATCGCTCGGGCGAGGACCTGCCGAGACAGCCCCGGCGGCGGGTCGAGGCGGGTCTTGGCGTGCTCGGTCCGCTTGACCGGCACGATGACCTGCCAGGGGAAATCTGCGGACATCGCACCATCCTTGCCCATCGGGTGGCTGGGTAGTGACAGGATGACGAGCGTGAAACGCCTGCCGCAACGGACCCCCGCCCCGGCGACGTATCGTCTGGCTGTGGCGGCCATCCGCACTCCGCTGGCCATGCTGACGAGGCAGGACTGGCACGGCGGCGACCATCTGCCCGCGCGCGGCGGGTTCATCGTCGCGGTCAACCATCTGTCCGAGATCGACCCCTTCACGGTCGCCCATTTCCTGGTGGACCACGGGTGCCCGCCGATGTTCTTGGCCAAGTCCTCGCTGTTCGAGATCCCGGTCTTCGGACGAGCCCTGCCCAAGCTGGGGCAGGTCCCGGTCTACCGAGGAAGTCGACGAGCCGGCGACGCCCTGGCCGCGGCAGAGCAGGCCGTCCTCGGCGGGCAATGCGTGGTCATCATGCCGGAAGGCACGCTCACTCGAGAGCCGTCGTTGTGGCCGATGAAGGGACACACCGGGGTAGGCCGACTCGCGCTGGCTACCCGGGCGCCGGTGATCCCGATCGGCCCGTGGGGACCGCAGGAACTCCTCGCGCCGTATGCGCGGCGTCCTGGCAACCTGCTGAAGCGACCCACGATGAGGGTCAAGGCCGGACCGGCGGTCGAGTTGTCGGACCTGTACTCACGGGCCGGCGAGGCGGCCGCGATGGCCGAGGCCAGTACTCGGGTGATGTGGGCCGTCACGGACCAGGTGGCATTCCTGCGTGGGGAGTCCCGGCCGGAACACCTCTTCGACCGTGCCGAGGCCCGGAAGCGGGAAGGGGAGGGCGAGTGACGCGGGCCGCGGTGCTCGGGGCCGGGTCGTGGGGCACCGCCTACGCGGCCATCGTGGCCGACGCGGGAGGACAGGTGCGGATTCACGCCCGTCGCGCTGAAATCGCCGACGGGATCAATAGCGAGCGTCGCAACCCCGACTATCTGCAGGAGCTGCACCTGCCAGAGGCTGTGACGGCAACGGTGGACCCGGCGCTGGCCGTGGACGACGTCGAGATCGTCATCCTGGCGGTCCCCTCGCAGACGTTGCGAGCCAACCTCCTTCAGTGGCGGGAGCTGCTGCCGCAGGACGCGCTCGTGGTCTCGCTGATGAAGGGCATCGAGGTCGGAACCGGACTCAGGATGAGTCAGGTGATCGAGGAGGTCGGGGGGGTCGACCCCGGACGCATCGTCGTGGTGTCCGGCCCCAACCTGTCCCGCGAGATCGCAGCTAAACAACCAGCCGCCAGCGTGATGGCGGGAGTGGACCACCGCGCGGCTGAACGGGTCGCTGAGATCAGCGCTGCGCCGTACTTCCGCCCGTACACCCAGACCGACGTCGTCGGCACCGAGATCGGCGGCGCGGTGAAGAACGTCGTGGCCCTCGCGGTCGGCATGGCCGAGGGCCTGGGCTACGGCGACAACACGAAGTCCAGCATCATCACCCGCGGCCTGGCGGAGACGGCGCGCCTCGGCGCAGCGCTCGGGGCCGATCCGGCGACCCTCATGGGACTGGCCGGGGTGGGAGACCTCATCGCCACCTGCATGTCGCCCTTGTCTCGCAACCACTCCGTCGGCGTCTCCCTGGGCCAAGGTCTCAGCGTGGCCGAGGTCGTTGCGATCAAGCACCAGACGGCGGAGGGGCTGAAGTCGGCGCGTTCGGTGGTGGATCTGGCGCACCTGCACGGTGTCGACGTGCCGATCTGTGAAGGCGTCCTCGCGGTGGTCGAAGACGGGATGGCCCCACAGCTCCTGGCCGACGCGCTGATGTCGCGGGCCCGGAAGCACGAGCGGCACTAGGCTCCCTGCGTATGTCGTCTGCTGTCACCACCCCGTCCGTGCCGCGACCCCGAGTGGCGGTCGTCTTCGGTGGACGCTCCGCCGAACACGCGATCTCGTGTGCAACCGCAGCCAGCGTGCTCTCGGCTATCGATCGGGAGACCTACGACGTGATCCCGATCGGGATCACCAAGAGCGGCCAGTGGGTACAGGTCGCCGATGACCCTGCTGCCCTGCGGATCACCGATGGCCACCTGCCGTCCGTCCCCGTGTCCGGTGGGCACGTGGTCATGCCCTTGGGCGGTGAGGAACGGGCAATGACGGTCCAACGACCGGGTCAGGTGCCGGCGTCGTTGGGCGAGGTCGACGTGGTCTTCCCCGTGCTGCACGGCCCGTTCGGCGAGGACGGCACCATCCAGGGCTTCCTGGAGCTGGCCGACGTGCGGTACGTCGGATGTGGCGTCCTGTCCTCTGCCGCCATGATGGACAAACACGTCATGAAGGTGCTGTTCGCCTCGGTCGGCCTGCCGATGGGGGACTACGTCGTCATCACCGATCTGGACTGGCGTCGCGACTCCTCGGCGGCGGTCGAGCGCTGCGCCGCGCTCCAGTTCCCGGTCTTCGTCAAGCCCACTCGCGCCGGATCATCGGTGGGCATCAGCAAAGTCGACTCACTGGACGGCCTTTCCGACGCCATCGAGCGGGCGCGCCAGCACGACCCCAAGGTGATCGTCGAGGCAGGCATCGACGGGCGTGAGGTGGAATGCGGGGTGTTGCAGGGTCGCGACGCCGACGCTCCCCGGGTCAGCGAGGTCGGGGAGATCATGGTCAGTGGTGACCACGCGTTCTACGACTTCGAAGCGAAGTATCTGGACGAGGACCACGTCAACCTGCGGTGCCCGGCCGAAGTGCCCGACCAAGTGCGCGAAAAGGTCCGCACTATCGCCGCCACGGCTTTCGAAGTGGCCGGGTGCGAAGGGTTGGCCCGTGTGGACTGTTTCTACACCCGGGACGGTCAGGTGCTGATCAACGAGATCAATACGATGCCCGGCTTCACTCCGTGGTCGATGTATCCCCAGGTGTGGGCAGCCAGCGGGTGGTCCTACTCCGAGCTGGTCCACGAGCTGATCGAGCTCGCGTTGGCGCGCCGGCTGGGTCTGCGCTGACCTCAGGAGCTGCACTGACCGAGCGTCTGCTCCACGGTCTGTGCCACCGACGAGAATGCGGGCATGAGCAAGGGTTCAGGGCTGTACGCATCCGGCACCAGCACTTCCAAAGCCGGATCCCGGCCGAAGGTGGTGAACCGGACCCCGTCGTCGAGCGGCACGGCCACCCAGTCGATGCCGGCGATGTCCAGACACGGGTCGGTCGTCGGCCCGAGGATGGGCGCCCCGCACCGGGCGATAATGGCCGGATCGCCCCAGGCCGCCACGGTGGTGCTGTCGACGGCGGTCACGCGTGCCGACTGTCCGCCCACCGTGGTCGGCCACTGGTCCGCCAACCGCAGGCACGTCTCATCAGCGTCGGCGCCGTCGAAGGGAACGACCTTGATGGCCGAGGAGCATGCCGTGCAGGCCAGCGCGGAGACGACCAGGACGCCGATCAGCGAGCGAAGTGGACGACGGTGCATGTCGTGGTGCGCGTGATGTGCGGCACCTCCTGGATCTTGGCGATGACGAGCCGGCCGAGGTCGTTGACGCTGTCCGCTTCGACTCGGGCGATCACGTCGTACGGGCCGGTGACGTCCTCGGCTTCGGACACCCCGGGAAGCTCGGCAATGGCCGACGCGACCACCGATGACTTGCCGACCTCGGTCTGGACGAGGATGTAGGCGTGGACCACGAAGACCTCCTGAGCAGTGGGCAGACCGGCAGGGCGCCGAGATCTGCCGCTGACGCTACCGTGTCGCACCGTGGCTGAGTTCGAAGTCCCGGAGACCATCGGCGAGCTGGGAGAGGCCGGTCTGCTCGCTTTGGTGTTCGAGCGGCTCGGGCAAGGTCGGCCCGCTCCCTCCCCGTTGATCGTCGGCCCAGGCGACGACACGGCATACATCTCTGTCCCTGGTCCTGCCGTCCTGGCCACGACCGACACCATGGTGCGGGGTCGGGACTGGCGCGACGAGTGGTCGACCGCGGCCGACGTGGGGGCCAAGGTGGTGACCCAGAACCTTGCCGACATCGCGTCGATGGGTGGCGTGGGGACGGCGCTGTTGGTCACGCTCGTGGCGCCTGGCTCGATGCCCACCGTGTGGGCACTGGAGTGCCTGGGTGCGCTGGCGCAGACGGCCTACCAGCTCGGCGTGAGCGTTGCCGGCGGCGACCTGTCGTCCTCGGAGGGCGAAGTCACGCTCTCGGTCACCGCTCTGGGGGCTTTGGGGCCTGGTGTGGCTCGGCCCGTGTTGCGCTCGGGCGCCAGAAACGGTCAGGTCCTCGCAGTCTCCGGGCCGCTGGGACGCTCAGCAGCGGGTTTGGAGCTGCTCCGAGCGGCTGACGAGGGCCGGTTCCCGCCGCCGGAGTATGTCGATAGGTGCGCGAGCTGGGTGGGATACCACTGTCGCCCGACACCGGACCTCGCCGCCGGGATCTCAGGGGCCCTCGCGGGTGCGTCCTCCCTGGTCGACGTCTCGGACGGGCTGGTGCGCGACGCCGGTCGGATCGCCTCGGCCAGCGATGTGCGGATCGACCTGGATGAGTCCGGGATCGCCGCCTTGATGCTGGACCTGGAGCCGGTTCTGGGAGGTGCGACGGCGCGGAACTGCGTCCTGCACGGCGGTGAGGAGCACGTGCTCGTGGGCAGTTTTTCCGCGCAGGATGTCCCGTCGACATGGACGGTCATCGGAGTGGTCCGAACACCACAGCCCCACGCCGGGGTCTTCCTCGGGGGTGAGCCCGTCCCCGTCGGCGGGTGGGACCACTTCGGAGGCTAGTGCGCCCACGCGCCGGTGCGGACGTTCCACAGACAGGAACGGAAGGGAGAAACAACGACGGTCAGCGTCCGGCCCGTGAGGACCGAAGCTGACCGTCGGGCAGTACGAAGGGAACTAGCGCGTGACCTTGCCGGCCTTGAGGCACGAGGTGCACACGTTCAGACGCTTGGGGGTGACATTCCCCGGCCCGACCAGGGCGCGCACGCGCTGGATGTTCGGGTTCCAACGGCGCTTGGTGCGACGGTGAGAGTGCGAGATGGCGTGACCGAAGCTCGGTCCCTTGCCGCAGACATCGCAAGTGGCAGCCACGGTGTTCTCCTACAGGTTGATGGATCGAATGATCGTGCAGTTGATCAGTTCTTGGTGTGGTCGCCGCTGCGAGAAGCAGATCCTGGGCGAGCCCTCGGCGAACCGGGTCAGCCTACTCCAGGAGCGGTCCCAGCCCAAGTCACGGCGCGGAGCGCAACGTCTTACGGTCGGTGCTGGCACCATGATGGCATGTTGACCACGACGCTACGCCTGGCCACCGGCACGTCCGAGACGGTCCTGGACATCACGAGCCGATGCGCCGAGTGGACGTCCGGGATCGGGACCGATGGTCTGCTGCACGTCTTCGTGCCGCACGCCACAGCCGGCATCGCGATCCTGGAGACCGGTGCCGGCAGCGACGATGACCTATTGTCGGCGCTGAGAGATCTCTTGCCCGCCGATGACCGATGGAGACACCGTCATGGCAGCGCTGGGCACGGGCGCTCGCACGTGATGCCCGCCTTGATTCCCCCTTACGCGACCATCCCGGTGCTGTCGGGTCGGCTGGCGCTGGGGACCTGGCAGAGCATCTGCCTGGTCGACCTCAACCTCGACAACCCGGACCGTTCTGTGATGCTCTCCCTCCTCACCGACGCCGGATAACCTGCCCACCGTGACTGAGACCGTGCTCGACCTGGCTGCGGCCCGCCGGTGGGCGGTGACTTCGCGGGCCTTGCTGAGTGACTTCCGAGCGCGCATCGACCAACTCAACGTCTTCCCCGTCCCCGACGGGGACACCGGGACCAACATGTTCCTGACCGTGGACGGGGCACTGGGGTTCCTGCGACACGCCGACGACGCTGGAGACGGCCCAATCACGTTGGGTGAGGGTCTATCGCGCCTGGCCCGGGGCATGTTGTTGTCGGCGCGGGGCAACTCCGGCGTCATCTTGAGCCAGCTCGCTCTGGGGATGTCTCAGGCGGTCGAACGGGCAGGCCCGGGCACGGACGAGATGTCCCCTCAGATCTTGGGTGAAGCGTTGGAGCGTGCTGCCGACCTGGCCTGGTCCGCCGTCTCGTCGCCGGTCGAAGGCACCATTCTCAGTGTCGCCCGAGCCGCTGCCCGAGGAGCGGCTGAGGCGATCGGCTCGGCACCCGATGGGGCTTCCGCGGAGCGCGGGCTCAGCACCTACAGCGTGGCTCTGTCGGCGTTGGAGGCGGCCAAGGTCGCGCTGGCCCAGACCACCGAGCAGCTGCCGAGTCTGGCGCGCGCGGGGGTTGTCGACGCCGGTGGTGCCGGGTTCGTCGTGGTCTTGGAGGCCCTGGAGACTGTCCTGGCCGACCGACCGCACGAGGGCGCGGTCTCCACGGCGGTGTCCTGGCGATTCCTCCCGGATGCCGGCTTAACCCACCTGGACTGTATGGATGACGAAGGCGCCTACGAAGTGATGTTCGTGCTGAACGACTCGACGGAGGTCGCGGCCGCTCAGCTGAAGCAAGATCTGTTGGTCTCGGGAGCCTCCGTGCTCGTGGTCGGTGGGCCCGACCTCTGGCGCGTCCATGTCCATCTGGACCATGCCTCGGACGCCATCGACGCCGGCTCCCGCGCGGGCCGTGTCGAGCAGGTGAGCATCACGGCGATGAACCGGTCCGTCGGTGTACCGACGGGTGGGGCCACGGACGGACCTGCGGTGGCCCTGCTGTGCTGTGCTCCGGGTGACGGTCTGGCGCAGGTGTTCGCCGAGGCCGGCGCCCGTGTCGTCCACTCCAGCGCGGGGAACCGCGCCTCCACCGGCCAGCTGCTCTCAGCGGCGCAGGAGACCTCCGCCCGGGCGGTCATCCTCCTGCCCAACGACCCGGACACGGTGCTGGCCGCGGAAGCGGCTGCTCAAGCCGGAGCCGAGGAAGGTTTGACGATCAGGGTCGTGCCGACGTTGGCCGCGGTCCAAGGGCTCGCTGCCGTCTCGGTCTGGGATCCGGACACCGACGATGTCGACGCTTCGCTCTCAGCCATGCGGGAGGCTGCCCGTGACGTGCGCTATGGCGCCCTCACGCGGGCAGCATCGCAAGGAGCCACCCCGGTGGGAGCGTGTCATCCCGGGCAGTGGCTCGGCTTCGTGACCAGCGAGATCGTGGCGGTCGAGGACGACCTCACCGCGGCAGCCCGGTGCGTCCTGACCGAGATGGCCGCCGGCCTCGGGCAGGAGGCGGAGATGGTGACGGTCATCGAGGGCTCCCGAAGCGGTGGAGATGGCCGGGAGGGCGACGACATCGATGTGCTGCTGCGCCAGGGACCGAACGGCACAGACTCTGGCCACGCGCCGGAGGTGCGTCGGATCGCAGGGGGACAGCGCACCTACCGCTGGTTGCTGGGTATGGAATGAGCGCGGTCACGTTGGACACGTCGCTGCGCACGGTCATCGGCACCTCGGCGGGCGCCCTGGACAAGGGCAGATCGCTGCGGACGGTGGGCGACCTGCTGGACTTCTTTCCCCGCCGATATCTCGATCCGGCCCGGCCGACGGACTTCAGCACGCTCACCGAGGGTGACGAGGTGGTGCTCCTCGGGACCGTGTCCTCCGCGACGACCCGCTCGATGAAGAACCGCAAAGGAAACATGCTGATCGCCACCGTGGTCGATCAGGCTGGTCACGAGCTAGGGCTCACGTTCTTTCGGGCCTACGGGCACGAACAGGCGTTGCTCCCTGGGGCCCGGATCATCTGCTCGGGCACCGTGAGCTCCTTTCGCAACGCTCGCCAGCTGACCCATCCGGAGTACCAGGTGTTGCCTCCGACGACCGATGGTGACGCCACCGGGACGTCTTCGAGGACCGGGGACTCCGCGAGCACCGAGGCCGCGGGCAGCGTGCTCGCTGCCGGACTCATACCGGTCTATCCGAGCGTGCCGCGGATGAGTCCGATGAAGGTGAGAGCGGCGGTCGACCTGGTGCTACACGCGGTGACCGAGGCGCCGGACCCCATTCCCGAGGAGGTCCGTCGGGCCCGGGGGCTGCCCGCCCTACTCGCCGCCTACCGAAACGTGCACCAACCCCGCAGTGACAAGGACGCCCGCCGGGGACGGTGGCGGATGAAGTTCCAGGAGGCGTTCGTCATCCAGGCTGCGCTGGCGCAGCGTCGACAGGCCCACGACGCGGTCCCGGCCACGCCGCGTCCCGCGGTGGAGGGCGGCCTGGTGGACGCCTTCAGCACGGGACTGCCCTTCACACTGACTGAAGGTCAGCAGGCCGTGCTCAACGATCTGCGTCGGGACCTGGCTCGGACCGTGCCGATGCATCGGTTGCTGCAGGGCGAGGTCGGATCGGGCAAGACGATCGTGGCCCTACTGGGCATGTTGGCCGTCATCGACGCCGGTGGTCAGGCCGCGCTCCTCGCCCCGACCGAGGTCCTCGCCCAACAGCACCACCGATCCATCAGCGCCATGTTGGGACGCCTGGGTCACGGCAGGATGCTCTCGGGGGAGGACTCGTCCACGAGGGTGGCCCTCCTGACCGGAAGCCAGACCGCTGCCCAACGACGAGCCAACCTGCTGCTCGCGGCCAGCGGTGAGGCCGGCATCGTCATCGGCACCCACGCCCTCATCCAGGAGCACGTGCAGTTTGCCGAGTTGGGTCTGGTGGTCGTGGACGAGCAACATCGATTCGGCGTCGAGCAGCGTGACGCCCTCCGGGCCAAGGCCAGCGCAGCGCCGCACGTCCTCGTGATGACCGCGACCCCGATCCCGCGCACGGTAGCGATGACGGTGTTCGGGGACATGGAGATCTCCACGCTCCGAGAGCTGCCCGCCGGTCGCCAGCCGATCAGCACCCACGTGGTGACCGGCGACAAGCCGGGATGGGTGCAGCGGATGTGGAAGCGCGTCTGTGAGGAGGCAGCCCTGGGACACCAGGTGTATGTGGTCTGCCCCCGGATCGGATCGCCGGAGGATCCCGACCTGGGCGATCAGGGCCCTCCCGACGGCGCAGGGCCTTTGACGGAGCCCTATCCCGGTCCTGGTGCGCCGATCCTCGCCGGTGCAGGCGCCGAGGGGCCTGTTCTGCACGGCGTCCTCCAGGTGCATCGCGCCCTGGTCTCCAGCGCCGACACCGGATCCCTGCGTATCGGTCTGCTGCACGGAAAGATGGCTGCGGAGGACAAGGAGGGCGTGATGACGTCTTTTGCGGCGGGGGATCTCGACGTGCTGGTGGCCACCACGGTGATCGAGGTCGGGGTGGACGTCGCGCAAGCCACCGTGATGGTGGTCATCGACGCCGACCGGTTCGGGATCTCGCAGCTGCACCAGCTGCGGGGTCGCATCGGGCGAGGCGACAAACCTGGCCTGTGTCTGCTGGTGACCCAGGGCGTCGAAGGACCCGCCCAGGACCGGTTGGACGCGGTGGCGTCCACCACCGATGGTTTCGAGCTGGCTCACCTCGACCTGGAGAACCGGCGTGAGGGTGACGTGCTCGGGGCTGTGCAGAGCGGAGGGCGAAGCGGGCTGCGCTTCCTGCGGTTGACGCGCGATGAGGATCTCATCGTGAGCGCTCATGAAGACGCCTGGGCCCGGGTCACGGCCGATCCGGATCTGGCGGCACACCCTGCGCTTCGCGCAGCCATCGGCCAGCTGGACGCCGAGCGAGCAGCGTTCCTGGAGCGAGGATGACCAGGATCATCGCAGGCCGTGCGGGCGGTCGTTCGTTGAGCACCCCGAAAGGATCCGCGACCCGGCCCACCACGGATCGCGTCCGGGAGGCGATGTTCTCCCGGCTCGACTCGTTGGTCGACTTCACGCAGTCGCGCGTGTTGGATCTCTACGCCGGGTCCGGTGCCTTAGGGCTGGAAGCAGCCTCGCGGGGCGCCCCAGAGGTCCTGTGCGTGGAATCGGACAAACCCACGGCGCGCCTGATCCAGCGCAATGCGGTGGGCCTGGACCTGGGGGCCGTGGCGGTGCGGAGTGAACCCGTGGAGCGCGTCTTGCGGCAAGGCCCGGGCGCTGCGGCCTACGACCTCGTCCTGGCCGATCCTCCGTATCCGCTCGACGAGGACGCCGTTTCGTCCATGCTGTCGCTCCTGGTGAGTCGGGAGTGGCTGCGGCCCGATGCCGTGGTGATGCTCGAGCGGTCCTCCCGCAGCCCCGTTCCGGGATGGCCCGGAGGACTGGAGCCCCGGCGCAGCAAGGGATACGGCGAGACCACCGTCCACGATGCCGTGCGGCACCAGGCCTGATCACTGCGGACAGCACGGAGGGTCCCAGGGGTGCGCGCCGCGGAGGGGAGTGGCAGGCTGGGCGCTATGTCCTCCTACACGATTCCCCGTCCCACCTCCGGCGATGTCGTCGACCTGATCCTCACCGACCACCGCCTCTTCGAGTCCTTGATGCGGGACATGCGCGACTCCACCGCAGACCGCGCGGCGGCTCGGGAGGCCTTCGCCCAGGTGTTGATCGCGCACGGTGAGGCCGAGGAGGAGAAGGTCTATCCCAACCTCACGAGCAAAGATGCGATCGACGCCGAAGATGCCGAGCACGGTGAGCACGAGCACGCCGAGATCAACGAAGCCCTGCTCGCTTTGTTGCGGTGTGCCGCCACGGACACGCAGAAGTTCGACGATGCCGTCGAGGAGATGAACGAGGTGCTCCAACACCACCTCAACGAAGAAGAGCAAACCATCCTGAACCCGGCGCGGTCGCAGGTGTCCGAGGCAGTCCGGGAGAAGCTCGGTTTGGCGTTCATCGCTGCCCGCAGCGCTCACCTGGATGCGGGGTCGGGCTCCGTCGACAACGTGGCGAAGATCGTGGCCCAGGCCACGCGCGAGGGGAAGCTGGAGGAGTGAGGCGCTGGTGGTCACCAGTAGGTTGAACCCGTGAGCAGACGCTGCGTATGCCCGGGATCCTTCGACCCCGTCACCAACGGGCACTTGGATATCATCGCGCGCGCCGCAGAGATGTTTGACGAGGTGATCGTGGCGGTCATGCACAATCCCGCCAAGTCTGGGACCTTCGACGTCGCGAGGCGGATCGACTTCATCGAGCAGTCGCTGTCCCAGTTCGTGGCCCAGACCTCGACGGTGCGGGTGCAGGCGTTCTCGGACGAGCTGCTGGTGGACGTCGCTCGACAGTCCCACGCCCAAACGATCGTGAAGGGACTGCGCGGCCCCACGGACTACTCCTACGAGATCCCGATGGCTCGGATGAACCGGCACATGGCCGGGGTGGAGACGGTCTTCCTCCCGGCCGACCCACGCCTGGAACACGTGTCGAGCTCGTTGGTGCGCGAGATCGCGGCCCACGGAGCCGACGTCACGCAATGGGTGCCGCCGGTGGTCGCGACCGCGCTGCAGACCCGCTGACCAGTCCACGCGCAACGCACGCTCAGGGGAAATTGGTCTGCGAGGCTGCCTGGAGTAGCCTATCCTGTCGGTCTGTTCTTGAGTGAAGGGACCTCGATAATCCCCCAAGCACATCAGCGCGTGCTCATCAGGCACGGCACCACTCGACGGACAAGGCACCTTCCATGGCACATCGTGACGAAGACGGACTCTGGGTGTTCAACACCCGTGAGTTGGTCCGACGTCCGGGCACCATGCGCGAGGTGTCACGCACGATCAAGGCTCCAACGTCCATCGGCACGGACGTGATCGCTATTGCTCCCGGCGCCGAGGTCGACCTACAGGTACGGATGGAGTCCGTCGTTGAAGGCGTGCTGGCCACCGGGCAGGTGCGCTCGGCCGCCACCGGGGAGTGCGTGAGGTGCTTGGACGAGGTAGTCGCCGATATAGACGTGACCGTCCAGGAGCTGTTCGCCTATTCCGACCGTGCGGCCCACCACCAAGAGGTGGGGGACACTGAGAGCGACGAAGAGCGTCACGAGCTCGACGAGGACCTGATGGACCTGGAGCCCGTGGTGCGCGACGCAGTCGTCACGGCGTTGCCTTTCCAACCCGTGTGTCGGGATGACTGCCCCGGACTGTGTGCCGAGTGTGGCGCACGTTTCGCGGACGACCCGGACCACCAGCACGACCTGATCGACCCACGGTGGGCGGCACTAGCCGACCTCACCAGCAGTACTGACTACGAGAAGAGGACCTGACGTGGCCGTCCCGAAGCGCAAGATGTCGCGATCGAACACCCGACACCGCCGTTCGAACTGGAAAGCCAGTGCCGTGGCGCTGACCATGTGTCCCCAGTGCAAGGCGCAGACCCAGCCCCACCGGGCCTGCCCCTCCTGTGGCAACTACGGCGGACGTCACTACGACGCAGCCGAGCGCACCGAGCACCAGGGCTGAGACAGCCCGACGACTTGACGCTCGAGAGCATCCCGGTGGCCGCCGACGACCCACCGGGCGCCCCTCGCCCGTTGGCAGATCTTCAAGAGCTGCTGACGAGCGTCGTCGGTGAACCGTGTGAGCAAGCTCTGCTGCGCCGAGCCATGACCCATCGTTCGTACGCCTACGAGCACGACAACGCACCGCACAACGAGCGCCTGGAGTTCCTGGGCGACGCCGTGCTGGGTGTGGCGGTCACCGACTCGCTTTATCGTGACAACCCGGATCTGCCGGAGGGCCAGCTGGCCAAGTTGCGCGCGGCGGTCGTCAACACCCGTGCCTTGGCCGATGTCGCCCGCAGCCAGGGTCTCGGGTCCTACGTCCTGCTGGGCCGCGGGGAGGAAGCGACCGGAGGACGAGACAAGGCGAGCATCCTGGCGGACACCACGGAAGCTCTGATCGGATGCGTCTACGTCACGCACGGGATGGAGTCCGCCTTCGTGCTCGTCCATCATCTACTCGATCCGCTCATGGCCGAAAGTGCTCAATGGGGCGCGGCGCTGGACTGGAAGACGAGCCTGCAGGAGCTTGCTTCCGCCGCAGAGTTGTCGGGTCCGGAGTACCTCGTCGACAACGAGGGACCCGATCACGACAAGACCTTCAAGGCCCAGGCCGTGGTGGGCGATGAGGTTGTCGGGTCCGGAGAAGGCAGCTCGAAGAAGGCCGCCGAGCAGGTGGCCGCCGAGCAGGCTTGGAACGTCTTGACCGAGCGCGCCGCGGCGATCCTGCAGACCAGCACTTCCGACGTGCCGCGCGAGGCGTGAGCCCGAGACATCAGCGCGCCGTGGCGCGAGCGGAGTGAGGCGTGCCTGAGCTGCCCGAGGTCGAGGTGGTCCGGCGTGGGGTGGCCGAGCACGTCGTCGGTCGCACCATCCGCACCGCGAGCCTGACCGGCCACCGCGTGGCCCGTCGCCACGCGGCAGGACCGGCGGAGCTCTCCGCTCGGGTGGTCGATACCACCGTCATGGCGGCGGACCGTCGAGGCAAGTACCTCTGGCTGGTCCTGGCGGGGGCGGGGGATGAGCCGCGGTCCCTGGTCATCCATCTGGGTATGAGCGGTCAGCTGTTGGTGCACTCTGTGGACACCGAACCCCCGCGACATACCCACGCCACCTTCGCCTTCGAGGACGGAGGGCCCGTCCTGCGCTTCGTGGACCAGCGGACCTTCGGCGGCCTGTCCCTGCTGCCGCTGGTGGCCGACCCCTATGGTGCTCGTGCGCCCACACCCTCCGCGGTGACCCTGCACTATGAAAGCGACACGCCGGGGGCTTCGGGTCACCCCTTCGGTGTGCCGGCTTCTGTGGCCCATATCGCCCCCGACCCCCTGGAAGCCGCCTACGACCAACGTGCCGTGGTGCGTCGGCTGAAGGGTCGGCGTACCGCCATCAAGCGCGCGCTGCTGGACCAAAGCCTGGTCAGCGGCATCGGCAACATCTACGCCGATGAGGCCCTGTGGCGGGCCGGCATCCATGGCCGCCGCGAGTGTGACCTGCTGACCAAACCCGCTCTGGCCCGAGTGTTGGATCACGCCCGCGCGGTGATGGTTGAGGCGCTGAGGGTGGGAGGGACCAGCTTCGACGCTCTCTACGTCAACGTCAACGGGGCCAGTGGATACTTCGACCGTTCGTTGGACGCCTACGGTCAGACGGGCCGTCCCTGTGGGCGCTGTGGCACGGCCATTCGGCGTGAGGAGTTCATGAACCGCTCCTCTCACTTCTGCCCTCGCTGTCAGTCGCAGCCTCGGGTCCAGGCCATTCGCTGAGCAGCAGTAACGCCCTCGCGTGCGCGTCGCTCGATCTCCCTCGGACTCGGCGGATCCGCACCGAGCAGGGTCCGTATCTGAAGGTCCGCGAGATACGACTCGAGGATCGGACCGATCCTGGTGCCGTCCCGAAATCAGAAGTCGCAATGCCATCGTCGTCCCGAAACGTCCGCTGGGCTGGAGTCGTGAGGTGCGAAGCTCTGCCTCGTGGTGGGCCGCAGCGGCGGCGGTCGACCTCCTTGGCGGGCTGGTGTTGACGCTGACCCTCAACGTCCGGACAAACGAGTCCCTGGCGCGAGTGGGGGTGCCCACTGACCTGTGTCGACACCCGCCCCACCACTCGGCGCAGGTCAACGGTTCCCCAACGCTAGCCTCAGCGGATGAACCAGCAGAGTGAGGTGGTCCGTGCGGTGATCTTCGTGCGAGGGGGCGTGCAACAGGTTGGTTTTCGGTGGTGGACGCGGGCCCGGGCGCTGGAGCTGGGCCTGGTGGGGCACGCTCGGAACATGCCCGACGGCAGGGTGGAGGTCGTCGCGCAAGGCCCTCGCCACGACATCGAGAGCCTGATCGAGATCCTGGTGCCGGATGCTCACCCGACGGGCCGTCCCGGCTCCGTGCGGGGCGCAACGGTGCAGTGGCATCCGCCTCGGGACGGCGTGGGCGATTTCGTGGAGCGCTAGGCACAGGATGTACCACTGATCGAGTCGGGGGCTGGGTAGGGTGACCGGCAGTGTGACCACGACGTCCGAGGGTCACCTCCCATTCGGGGTCGACGACCTCAGGCCCGGGAAGGAGAGCCGCCGCACGTGTACGTCAAGAGTGTGATCCTGCGCGGTTTCAAGTCTTTCGCCTCGGCCACGACCCTGCGCCTCGAGCCCGGCATCACCTGCATCGTCGGGCCGAACGGCTCGGGGAAGTCCAACGTCGTCGACGCGCTTGCGTGGGTGATGGGCGAGCAGGGGGCCAAGAGCCTACGAGGCGGCAAGATGGAGGACGTCGTCTTCGCCGGCACCTCACGGCGTCCGCCACTGGGACGTGCCGAGGTGTCGATGACCATCGACAACACCGATGGTGCGCTGCCGATCGACTACACCGAGGTCACGATCACCCGCACCATGTTCCGCAACGGTGGGTCCGACTACGCGATCAACGGCACATCGTGTCGACTGCTCGATATCCAGGAGCTGTTGTCCGACTCCGGCATCGGCCGTGAGATGCACGTCATCGTCGGCCAGGGTCAGCTCGACCAGGTGCTTCGCGCGACCCCGGAGGAGCGTCGAGGCTTCATCGAGGAGGCCGCTGGGGTGCTCAAGCACCGCAAGCGCAAGGAGCGTGCCTTGCGCAAGCTGGAGACGATGGAGGGCAACCTCACCCGGCTGGGGGACCTGACCAGCGAGATCCGTCGACAGCTCGGTCCGTTGGGCCGCCAAGCCCAGACCGCTCGGCGGGCGGCCGGGATCCAGGCCGAGGTCCGTGACGCCCGTTTGCGGCTGCTGGCCGACGACATCGTTGGAGCCACTACGGCTCTGGACGACGAGATCAAAGCCGAAGCCCTCCTGGTGGAACGTCGCCGGCGGGCGGAGGAGGCGCTGGCTGTGGTCACGGCGACGGTGGACCAGGCTGAGCGGGCCAGTGCCGAGACGGCGCCGGCGCTGTCACGGGCCCAAGACCTGTTCTACGCCGCATCCGCACTGGCAGAACGTCTGCAGTCGACGCATGACCTCGCCGCCGAACGGGTGCGTCTGATGGTTGCCGAGGCGGGAGAGGGGCAACGGACCCAGACCGGACGGGGCGGGCGTGATCCGGAGCGGTTGCTGCAGCAGGCCGCAGCCGTCCGCGATGAGGAGGCAGTGCTCGCGCAGCGGGTCGACGATGCCCGCGCGCTGCTGGTGCAGGCTGAAGCGGCCCGCAGCGAAGCCGAGGGCGGCCACGCAGCAGAGCAGGCCCGGATCGCGCGGTTGCTTCAGGCCGCGGCGGATCGTCGCGAGGGTCTGGCCCGCCTCGCAGGTCAGGTGGCTGCACAACGCAGCCGCATCGAAGCGGCCGAGGCCGAGGTGGGCCGGCTCCGCGATGTCGAAGCGTCCGCCGTGTCTCGGGCGCACACCGCTGAGCAGGAGTTCGCGGCGCTCGAGGTGACCATCACCGATGTCGAGCACGGCGAGGAGGGGCTGGACGATGCCCACGAGAAGGCTCAGGAGCGTGCGGAGGCGGCTCAAGGGCTGGTGACGCAGTGGCAGGAATCGTTGCGCTCGGCCCAGACCCGCGTGTCTTCCCTGACCGCGCGGTGCGAAGCGCTGGAGATGAGCCTGCAGCGCAAGGACGGTGCCGCTGCCCTGTTGGAACGACCGGAAGAGGCCGGCGTCGAAGGCACGCTGTCGTCCCTGATCACCATCCGACCCGGACACGAGGCCCAGATCGCGTCGGCGCTCGGGTGGGTGGGTGACGCGCTCGTGATGAGGTCCATGCGCGAGGGTCGCGAGGGACTCCGGTGGCTTCGCGAGCACGAGCACGGACAAGGCTCCATCATCGTCCCCACCGCGGTTACGGCCGAGCGCCCCGCGACGGACGTGTTGCCCGATCTCCATCCTGATGCCCGCGCCGACGGGGCCCTCTGGGCCCACGAGGTCATCGATGCCTCATCACCCGATCTGGCTCGCTCCCTGCGACAGCAGCTCCGAGGGGTCGCGCTGGTCGGCACGGCCGAGCAGGCGCTCGCACTGGTCGGTGAGCAGGCCCACGGCGACGTCACGGCCGTCACCCGTGAGGGCGACGTCTACGGCCCGGGTTGGATGCGTGGAGGTAGCTCGGCCGGACCGAGTGCGATCGAGGTCGCCTCGGCCCTGGACCAGGCCCGTGCGGACGCGGCGAGCGCGGGGGCCGAGGCTGAGCGGGCCACGTTCGAGATGCAACGGCACGTCGACACGTTGGCCCAGGCTTCAGCAGCTGCCGACGCCGCGTTGGCGGACCTGCATCACAACGACGCAGACATGGCGGCGGTCGCGGAGCAGCTGGGACAGCTGGGGTCGACCATCCGTGACGCCCGCGCTGAACGGGACCGGACCCAAGCGGCCATCGCCCAGGCTTTGGCGTCCCTCGAAACCGCGAAGCACGACGTGCTCGGACTGGAAGAACGGCTGGCGCAAGCCGAGCGAGCTGGTCAGCCGGAGGGCATGAGCGCCCCCGGCGACGCGACGCCCGGCGCCGAGCCGAGTGCGGTGGGCACCGACCTGAGGGACGAGCTGGCTCGCGCGGCGGCTCGGGCCCGCAGCGTGGAGACCGAAGCCCGATTGGCCTTGCGCACAGCCGAGGAACGGGTCGCCGCGCTGGCGGGTCGGGCTCAAGGGTTGGAGGCCGCTGCCCGGGACGAGGTTGACGCTCGACGGAAGGCCTTGGCCCGTCGCGAGCAACGGGAGCGCGAGTCGAGGCAAGCCGAGGCGGTGGCCGCCGCGGCGACATACCTGGTGGTGCAGACCAAGGCCATGGTCCGGCGAGCGGATCAACGCCGCGTCGCCATGGCCGCCGAGCAAACCGAGCGAGAGCAGCACCTTGCCGCCGCACGAGCACGGGCGCGAGAGCTCGCCCAGGAGGTGAAGGACCTGACCACCTCGGTGCATCGCGACGAGATCGCCCGAGCCGAGCAACGGCTGCGGATCGAAACCCTCCACACCCGGGCCGTCGAGGAGCTCGGCGTGGACCCGCAGAGCCTGGTGCGCGAGTACGGACCGGATCAACCGGTCCCGCAGATCGACTCGACCACCGGTATACCGGCGAGCCCGGACGCGGTGGACGACGCGGACTCCGACCAGCCCGCGCCGGAGCAGACTGCTGCAGTTCCGTTCCAGCGCGAGGAGCAAGAGAAGCGTCTGCGTTCCGCCGAGCGCAAGCTGGCGTCCCTCGGGCGGGTCAACCCCTTGGCGCTGGAGGAGTTCGCCGCCCTGGAGGAGCGCCATACGTATCTCGTGGGTCAGGTGGATGACCTGCGACGCTCCAGCGCGGACCTGATGTCGATCGTCAAGGAGGTCGATGATCGGGTGGAGCAGGTCTTCGCCGAGGCCTTCCATGACACCGCGGCCCAGTTCGAGGGCGTCTTCGAGCGGCTGTTTCCCGGAGGTGAGGGCAGGCTTTTCCTGACCGACCCCGACAACATGCTGACCACGGGAGTCGAGGTCGAGGCCCGGCCCCCAGGCAAGCGCATCAAGCGCCTGTCGTTGCTCTCCGGCGGTGAACGTTCGTTGACCGCCGTGGCGCTCCTGGTCGCGATCTTCAAGGCCCGCCCCAGCCCGTTCTACATCATGGACGAGGTCGAAGCGGCGCTCGACGACACCAACCTCGGCCGGTTGATCACGCTCTTCGAGGAGTTACGGGATTCCAGCCAGCTGATCGTCATCACCCACCAGAAACGCACGATGGAAGTCGCCGACGCGCTGTACGGCGTGTCGATGCAAGGCGACGGCGTCACCACGGTGATCTCGCAGCGGCTACGCGAGGCGCAGGCCCCGTCTCAGCCTGAACGGTGGAAGCCGCTCGGAACACAAACGACCGCTCCTCGGTTACCAGCCCTATGACACTTTCCTCTGAAGCCCGTCGCGTCGAGTTCTTCTTCGACCCCGCCTGCCCCTTCTGCTGGCAGACGTCGAAATGGTTCCGCCAGGTAGCGCGCCAGGTCGAGATCCAGCCGGTGTGGCGGTTCATCTCGCTGGCCATGCTGAACGATGAGATGAAGGACCTGGACAGCGCCAAAGGTCACGCCGTGGGCCACAAGATGTTGCGGGTGGCTGCGGCTGCCAAGGCTGCGCACGGGGAAGAGGTGCTAGGAGCCTTGTACGAGGAGATGGGCAACCGTATGTGGGAGAACGCGCCGCAGGTGGACGGCCCGGTCGAAGGCGACGCCCTGTGGGGCGCCATCAGCGAGCACCACCAGTCCGTGTTCGCCGACATGCCGGAGATCCTGGCCGCCGTCGGCCTCCCTGCGGACCTGTTGGACGCGGCCGAGGACACCTCCTTCGACGCCGACCTGCAGGCGTCCACCGACGAGGCGATGGAGCGCACCGGCGGCAACGTCGGCACCCCCATCCTGGCTTGGGGCGATGGAGACGGTCCCGCCTTCTTCGGTCCGGTCATCTCCTCCACGCCCAGCGACGAGGACGCCGTCAAGCTGTGGGATGCGGTGAGCACCATGGCGACCTTCACCGGGTTCGCCGAGCTGAAGCGCTCCCTGCGCGAACCCCTCGATAACGGTCTGATCAACGGTCTGACGGGGCCCTCGGCCTGAGACACCTGGACGTGTGACCTCACTCACGCCACGGCGTGTCAATCGCGACACGCCGTGGCATGAGTCGTTTTCAGGGCCACGGACGATGCATGCTTGAACGCATGGTTGTTTTAGTTCTGGGCATGCTGGTATGCGTGGCCACAGGGGGAGTCGTGCTGGGGTATGTCGCACGCGAAGCACGTCGAGACTCGCGTGAGTTCTGGACGCCGGAGGGGGAGCAGTTCATTGCTGACGCCCGCCGCCGTGGGGATGATCTGCTCCATCGGGGTGACCTACTGCGGCATCGCGTCGGAGCGGCTGCACCTCGACGCAAAGGTTGAGCCGCCCTTTCTGAACGACGCCCCGAGTCTGTGAGAATGGTCGGGTCATGAATGATCTCTGGGAATACCTTGCCGTAGCCACCGTGGTGGCTCTCCTCGCGCTGGCCGTCCTCGTCGGTCTGACCCGAGGACGCCGCTCCTCCAGCCCAACCTTGCCTTCGGCCGAGGAATCGGCGGCCCCACCGGATCAGGACCGCGATCCGCACGATGACCAGCGAGCTGCGGCTACGACCGTGGAAGATCTCGACAACGTCGGCGGTGGGGTCGACGTTGCCCAGGAACCCGAGGAGGATCTCGAGCTTGTTGTCGAGCGGCCGGACTCGGCCCGGGGGCGGTTGGCTCGGCTGCGAGCTCGTCTGGCTCGGTCGAACTCGGCCATCGGCAACGCCCTCCTGGCGTTGCTCTCCCGGGGTGGACTCGACGAACAGGCATGGGAAGACGTCGAAGACACTCTGCTGCAGGCGGATCTGGGCGTGGAAGCGACCGAGGAGCTCGTGTCGGCCCTGCGCACGCGGGTCAAGGTCGAAGGGGAGAGCGACGCCGAGACGGTGCGCGGGTGGCTGCGGGCGGATCTCCTGGCCTTGGTCGACCCGTCGATGGACCGTCGGATCACGGGTTCGCGCGTGGGTGACCGGCCTGCCGTCGTGCTGGTCGTCGGTGTGAACGGGACCGGTAAGACGACGACGGTCGGCAAACTGGCCCGGGTGCTGGTGGCCGAGAACAAGGACGTCGTGCTGGGCGCTGCGGACACCTTCCGCGCCGCGGCGGCCGACCAGCTGCAGACCTGGGGTGAGCGGGTGGGGGTGCCGACGGTTCGATCCGATCGAGAGGGAGCAGACCCTGCCTCGGTGGCGTTCGACGCGGTGAAGTCAGCGGCTGAGTACGAGGCCGACGTGGTGTTGATCGACACGGCTGGGCGGTTGCATAACAAGGTCGGTCTGATGGACGAGCTGAGCAAGGTCAAGCGCGTCATCGAGAAGCAGAGCCCCATCGACGAAGTCCTGCTGGTGCTCGACGCCACGACGGGCCAGAACGGTCTACGTCAGGCGGAGGTCTTCGCCGAGGCCGTCAACGTCACCGGCGTGGTGCTCACCAAGCTCGACGGCACGGCTAAGGGCGGCATCGTCGTCAACGTGCAGCGCAAGCTCGGGGTGCCCGTGAAGCTGATCGGGCTGGGGGAAGGGCCAGATGATCTGGCGCCCTTCGACGCCGAGGCGTTCGTCGAGGCCATCGTCGGCTGAGCCAGCCGTTAGCCTGGGTCCGTGTTCAATAGCCTTTCTGACCGTCTGACGCTGACCTTCCGCAACCTCAAGCGGAAGGGGTCGCTGTCGGAGTCCGACGTCAACGCCACCGTGCGGGACATCCGGATGGCCCTCCTCGACGCCGACGTGGCGCTGCCCGTCGTCAAGCAGTTCACTGGTGCTATCCGCGAACGTGCCCTGGGTGCCGAGGTGTCGAAAGCCCTCAACCCTGCGCAGCAGGTCGTCAAGATCGTTAACGAGGAGCTGGTCAGCATCCTCGGCGGGGAGACCCGGCGGCTGAACCTGGCCAAGAACCCGCCCACGGTGATCATGCTCGCCGGACTCCAGGGATCCGGTAAGACGACGCTGGCCGGCAAGCTGGGGCACTGGCTCAAGGAGCAGGGGCACACCCCGATGTTGGTCGCCGCAGACCTGCAGCGACCGAATGCGGTGAACCAGCTGCAGATCGTGGGCGAGCGGGCCGGGCTGGCGGTGTTCGCCCCCGAGCGAGGCAATGTCTTCGGCCACGACGCGGCGCTGGAGTCCGGTGAAGGCACACGGTCCTTTGGTGACCCGGTGGACGTCGCCGTCGACGGAGTGGCGGAGGCCAAGACCAAGGGCCACGACATCGTCATCATCGACACCGCCGGGCGTCTTGCAGTCGACGTGGACCTGATGCGTCAGGCCCACGACATCCGCGTCGAGACCGCGGCCGACGAGGTCCTGTTCGTCATCGACGCGATGATCGGACAAGCCGCCGTCGAGACGGCCAAAGCCTTCTCCGACGGGGTCGGTATCACGGGCTCGGTACTGACCAAGCTCGACGGCGATGCGCGCGGTGGCGCCGCACTGTCGGTGGCCACGGTGACCGGACAACCCATCTTGTTCGCATCCACCGGAGAGAACACGACGGAGTTCGAGCTGTTCCACCCGGACCGGATGGCGAGCCGCATCCTGGACATGGGTGATGTGCTGACCCTGATCGAGCAGGCCGAGAAGGCCTTCGACGCCGCCCAGGCGCGCGAGATGACCCGCAAGTTCATGGCGGACGAGGACTTCACCTTCGGTGACTTCCTGGAGCAGATGACAGCCATCAAGAAGATGGGGTCGCTGAAGCAGATGCTCGGCATGATGCCGGGGATGGCGCAGATGCGTCAGCAGCTTGACTCCCTCGACGAGCGCGAGTTCGACCGGGTCGAGGCCATGGTCCGGTCGATGACACCGACCGAGCGGGATCACCCCAAGATCATCAACGGCTCTCGGCGGGCCAGGATCGCCAAAGGATCGGGCGTCAGCGTCTCCGAGGTCAACCAGCTCATCGAGCGCTTCGGTCAGGCTCAGAAGATGATGCGCCAGATGCGCAAGGGAGGGGGAGTCCCGGGGATGCCCGGGATGCCCGGTCTGGGCGGCGGCAAAGGCAAGGGCAAGCAGCAGCCGCAGCGCAAGAAGTCCAAGAGTGGCAACCCGGCCAAGCGGGCGGCCGAGGACCGTGCGGCGGCGAGCAAGCAGAGCGCAGCCCGGGAGAACTCTGCGGGGTCCGCCTTCGGGATGGGTGGAGCCGGTGGCGAGGAGCAGGACCTGTCCAACCTCGAGCTGCCGAAGGGGTTCGAGAAGTTCCTCAACCAGGGTGGCAAGTAGCCGCTTGCCACGCCCGAGGTGTCCGGTGCCCGACCAGGGGTAGGCCGGTCAGCTCGTCACGGCGTCCTCGCCGAGGTAGGCCGAGACCGCGTTGCGTCCGGGGATCCCGCTGACCCCACCGCCGCGACGGGCCCCTGATCCACAGAGGTAGACGTTCGGATCTGCGGTTTCGACACCCCAGGTCCCGACCTCGTCGCGGGCTTCGGCCCATGGCCACTGCAAGTCGCCATGGAAGATGTGTCCTCCAGGCATCCCCACCGATGCCTCCACGTCGAGCGGGGTCCGCACGTCGATCGTGCTCGCGTCCAGCAGGCAGTCCTCCAGAGGCTCAGCGAGGACGCTGTTGATCGAGGCCAACGTGGCTTCCTTGGCTCTTTCGCGCGCGCCATCGGGGTCGTCCCGAAAGAGTCGGGCCGGCATGTGCAGCCCGAAGAGGGTCAGGGTCTGCGCTCCAGAGGCGACGAGGTCGTCGTCAAGGATCGAGGAGTCGGACAGCGAATGGCAGTAGACCTCACACGGCGGCACGGTCGGCATCTGACCCCGTGAGGCCTGCTCGAAGGCGGCTTGCAGGTCGGCATACCCCTCGTTGATGTGGAAGGTGCCAGCGAATGCCTGCTCGGGCGTGAGGCTGGGATCCTTGAGCCGCGGGAGCCGGGAGAGCAGCACGTTGATCTTGAGCTGGGCTCCTTCCGGCTCAGGAGGGCGTGTTGATGACCCGCGCAGCCTGTGAAGCACCGAGGGGGCAGCGTTGACGAACACGGAGTCGCACTCGACGACCTGCCCGTCGGCCAGCCGGACCCGGGCGAGCTCACCGTCTGTCTCCAGGGCGGTGACCTCGGAGGAGAGGCGCACCTGGGCACCCGCTTGGACGGCCGCGAAGTGCAGGGCGTCGGTGACCCGGCCCATCCCCCCTACGGGGACATCCCAGTCCCCGGTTCCTCCGCCGATGACGTGGTAGAGCAGGCATCGGTTGGCCAGCAGGTCGGGGTCGTTCGCGCCCGCGAAGGTGCCGATCAAGCCGTCGGTCAGCGCGATGCCTCGGACCGTGTCGCTGCGGAACCGGTCCTCGAGGGTCTGGCCGATCGGTCGTGCGAAGAGGTCGTCCCAGGCCCTGGGGCCGACGAGGTCTCGAACGTCGGCCGCCGATCGCAAGGGCTCGAGCATGGTCGGAAACAGGCGCTGCCCGACCTCGCCGGTCATCGTGTAGAAGTCCTCCCACGCCGGTGCGTCCGCGCCGAGGTCAGCCGCGGTGCGCCCAGGATCTTCGTTGTCCACCAGGATCCCGCTGTCGCCCAACGGCGTGTAGGAGGAGATCCGTCGGCGATGCAGTTGGAGGTTCAGTCCCAGTTCGTCGATGATCTGGCGTGGCATCAGCGACACGAGATAGGAGTATGCCGACAACCTGGCTCCGAATCCCGGGAAGACCTGGGCCGAACGGGCCGCTCCGCCGATCACCTCGGCGCGCTCGAGCACCAGCACCGAACGACCCGCTCGGGCAAGATAGGCCGCACAGGTCAGCCCGTTGTGTCCGGCACCGATAACCACCGAGTCGTAGCGCATCCAGTCACCGTAGCGCCGTGGTTATCCTGCGGACACAGCACTCGAGGAGGTTTCAGTGAGGATATCGGCGCTGCACGTCGCGGGAGAGATCTTGGTCGGGCCGGAGGAGGGCTGCGCCGAGCTGTGGGTGATCGACGGTCGAGTGAGCTTCACCGCACCGACGTCCGGAGCGGTCGACTCCGTGACCGGCTGGGTGTTGCCGGGGCTCGTGGATGCCCACTGTCACGTTGGGCTGGAGTCCCACGGTGCCGTCAGCGACGAGCGGGCCCTGGCCCACGCGCTGACCGAGCGAGACGCGGGGGTGCTCCTGCTCCGCGACGCCGGCAGCCCGGCCGACACCCGGTGGATGCAGAGTCGCGAGGACCTGCCTGCGCTGATCCGTGCCGGTCGGCACATCGCTCGCACCAAACGGTACCTGCGCAACTACGCCCATGAGATCGAACCCGATGCCCTCGTGGACTACGTCCGGCAGGAAGCCCGCAACGGCGACGGGTGGGTCAAGCTGGTCGGAGACTGGATCGACCGAGACGCCGGGGACCTCACTCCGTGCTGGCCCGTCGAGGTGCTCCGCCAAGCGATAGCGGTCGCCCACGAGGAGGGCGCACGAGTGACCGCCCACTGCTTCGGTGAACAGGTCCTCCGCGACTTCGCGGAGGCCGGCACCGACTGCATCGAGCACGCGACCGGGCTCACCGACGGCACGATCGCGACCTTCGCCGAGGAGCAGATCGCCATCGTGCCGACCCTGGTCAACACCGCCAACTTCCCGGCCTTCGCGCAGGCGGGTGAGGCCAAGTTCCCGGCGTATGCCGCGCACATGCGTGACCTGCACGAGCGCCGGTTCGAGACCGTCGGGCGGGCCAGGGACGCCGGCGTACCCATCTTCGTGGGCACCGATGCCGGCGGTCAGCTGCCGCACGGGCTGGCGGCACAGGAGGTCGAGGCCCTGACCACAGCGGGGTTCACCGCCGTGGAAGCGATCGATGCTGCGACCTGGGGGGCGCGACGATGGCTGGGCAGACCCGGAATCGCCGAAGGCGAACCGGCTGACCTCGTCGTCTACCGCCAGGATCCCCGCTTGGACGTGCGCGCCCTCGGTGATCCTGCGCACGTCATCTTGGGCGGACGCCTCATGCCTGAGTCGTCGTCGAGGTAGCTCGCGCAGCCGTGTTGTCAACCCTGCGTTGCAGTTCGTTGCGCACCGCCGGCCACTCGGAGGCGGTGATCGAAAACACCACGGTGTCCCGCAGACTGCCGTCCGCCAACCGTTGATGGCTACGCAGCACGCCGTCCTGTTTGGCCCCGAGGCGAGCAATCGCGGTGCGGGACTGCAGATTCATCCAGGCCGTCCGGAACTCCACGGCGATGCAGCCCCACGTCTCGAACGCATGCGTCAGCATCAGCAATTTACTGTCCGCGTTGGTGCCGGTGCCCTGAGCGGAGGCTGCGTTCCAGGTGTGGCCGATCTCGACGCGGAGGTTGGCATGGTCGGCACTCATGAACGTGGTCATGCCGATGATCGTCCCCGTGTCCATGCGCCGGGTGGTGAAAGGCGTCATGCTGCGTTCCCTCTGGAGCCTGAGTCGCCGTTCGATCTCGCTCCGCATCTCCTCGGCACGAGGTATGGAGGTGTACCAGAGGTTCCAGAGCTCACCGTCGGACGCGGCCCTCACGAGCTCGTCATGGTGATCCTCACGAAGTGGCTCCAGCATCACGGTGGCACCGACGAGAGTCACGGGATCCATGAAGGTCATGGACGTCAGGCTAAAGGCCCGGTTCGGCTCCACGGTGCGGATCTGGCATGATGTCGGCGTACTCATCAGGCGTGGCCCTCTCTCCGCTGCCTGACGTGTCCACTTCGCAGCGTCCGCATCCGCGCGTGTTTCCCCACGTGGTGTGCGCCGCTCACCCAGACAAGAATGAGGAGACACCCACACGTGGCTGTCAAGATTCGCCTGAAGCGCATGGGCAAGATCCGTGCGCCCTTTTACCGTGTCGTCGTGATGGACGCCCGCGCCAAGCGTGACGGCCGTGCGATCGAGGAGATCGGCAAGTACCACCCGACAGAGGAGCCGTCGTTGATCGACATCGACTCCGAGCGCGCACAGCACTGGCTGTCGGTTGGGGCTCAGCCGACCGAGCAGGTCCAGGCTCTGCTCAAGGTCACCGGCGACTGGGCCAAGTTCACCGGGGAGGGTGACACGGCGGGCACACTCCGCTCTGCCCCGGCGCGCCCGGACAAGAAGGCTCTGTACGAAGCGGCGCTCGCTGCCGCCGACGGAGCCGACGCCAAGTCCAGTGGTCCCACGCGCAAGGCCAAGAAGTCCGACGCCGACGACACCGCGACGGCTGCCACCCCGGCGGCTGACGCGTCTGCAGCCGACGCCGAGAAGCCGGCCGACGCCGAGAAGCCGGCCGAGGCAGACGAGGCCAAGCCGGTCGAGGCCTGAGCATGCTTGAAGAGGCGCTCGAGCACTTGGTCAAGGGCATCGTCGACCATGACGGCGATGTCGTGGTCCGGCACAAGGGTGGTCGTCACGGAGATGTCCTCGAGGTGCGCGTGCATCCCGAGGACCTGGGGCGGGTGATCGGCCGTCGCGGACGCACGGCGAGTGCTCTGCGTACTGTCATGACCGCGTTGAGCGACGGGCCCAAGGTGCGTGTCGACATCGTCGACACCGACCGGCAGCGCTGATCCGCTCCGTCACCTGATGAACGGGCAGCGCGACCTGGTGCTGGTCGCCCGTATCGGGAAGCCGCACGGCCTCCGCGGCGAGGTCAGTGTGCAGGTGCACACCGACTCTCCCGACGAGCGGTTCAGCGTCGGTGCGGTGTTTGCCGTCGACCCGCCGGAGCGAGGTCCGCTGGACCTCGTCTCCGTCCGAGTCCATCAAGGCCGCTATCTGCTGGGCTTCGATGGTGTCGGGAGTCGCGAGGGCGCGGAGCTCCTCCGCGGCACGCGGTTGTTCGTTCCGTTGGACCGCCCTGGGGGACAGAAAGTTGATGACCTGTCCGCGGATCCCTCACCTGCACCACCCGCGGAGGAGTTCTACGAAGACGAGTTGGTGGGGCTGAGCGTTCGTCTCGTCTCGGGTGAGGATGTCGGGCAAGTGAGCGCCCTACATACTCGTCCCGCCCAAGATCTGCTGGAGGTCCTGCTTCACGACGGTGGCACCGCCTTGGTGCCCTTTGTGGAACAGCTGGTGCCGACCGTCGACGTCGCTTCCGGGGTGGTCGTCATCGACCCGCCATCCGGATTGCTGGGGTCGGGCGACTGACGTGCGGATCGACGTCTTCAGCATCTTCCCCGCCTACCTGGATCCGCTGGACCAGTCCCTGATCGGCAAGGCCCGCAAGGACGGCCTCCTGGACGTGAGGGTGCACGATCTGCGGGACTGGGCGCACGACCGCCACCGCACGGTGGATGACACGCCATATGGCGGTGGCGCAGGCATGGTGATGCGCCCCGAGCCCTGGGGAGAGGCGCTGGACTGGCTGACCGGCTCCGCTGAGGGTGAGGGGCCACAGAACCCCCACCTCATCGTCCCTGGCCCGGCTGGCACGGTTTTCACCCAGGAGATGGCCGCGAAGCTGGCCGAAGAACCCTGGTTGGCCTTCGCCTGTGGCCGGTACGAGGGCATCGACGAACGCGTGGTCGAGCACGCTCAGACGGTCATGCCAGTCTCGGTCGTGTCCCTGGGCGACTACGTGCTCAACGGTGGCGAGGTGGCAGCCTTGGCCATGGTCGAGGCCATCGGACGGCTGGTGCCGGGGGTGATCGGCAACGCCGAGTCGCTGACCGAGGAGTCGCACACCGGAGGGCTGCTGGAGTATCCGGTCTACACCAAGCCGCAGCAGTGGCGCGGACGGGAGGTGCCCGCAGTGCTGCTGTCCGGGGACCATCGGGGCGTCACGGCGTGGCGGGACCGTCAGCGCAGGCAGCGGACGGTGGAGCGGCGTCCGGACCTGTTGGCGCCCAGCGCGCTGGTGATGCTCGACGGGTCGGGGCTCAACGCTGCCGACCTTTATGTCGTCGGCGCCGTGCCTGCTGACGCGGGAGAGATCTTGACGCTGGCGCGGGCGTGCTGGCTCTCGGAGGCCCGCGACCACAACAGCTTCGCTATCCCAGCGCTCACCGAGAGCCTGGACGACGTGACCGCGTGGCTGAGCGAGTGGCAGACGTGGGTCGTGCGGTCGCACGGTCGCCTCGTGGGTTCGGTGCGTGCTCGGCAGGTCGGCGCCCTATGGGACATCGGCCGCCTGATGGTGGCTCCGGATCTCCAGGGTCGTGGCTTGGGCCGGGCTCTGCTGGCGTTTGCCGAGAAGGCAGCCCCCGATAGCGTCAGCGGGTTCAGCATGTTCACCGGCGGGAACTCGGTAGCGAACCTACGGATGTACCGTCGAGCCGGATACCGGACGCGGGGTCGTTCCACCTACCAGGGTGTACCCACCGTGGAGCTCCACAAGTCGCGCTCCTGACCGACGCGGCTCGGAGCATTCGGCTCCCGTCGAGGGGTGTGCGAGAATCATCGACGGTGTCCTCGTCGGCCATCGGTCGTGCCCCTGCCACAGGGGGAGAGCGCGGCATACCGACGCGACACCCACCAACGACACGCAGCCAGCCGACATACCGGGTGGACATATATCCGTGGGTGACCTGTGGCACCGACGAGGAAGCGAATCGAACATGCATCAGCTCGACAACGTAGACGCAGCCAGCCTCCGTGACGACATCCCTGACTTCCGCGGCGGCGACACCGTGAAGGTTCACGTGAAGGTCATTGAAGGCACCCGCTCGCGTGTGCAGATCTTCCAGGGCATCGTTATCCGCCGTCACGGTGGAGGCATCGGCGAGACCTACACCGTGCGCAAGGTGAGTTTCGGCGTCGGCGTGGAGCGTACGTTCCCCGTCCACTCGCCCAACATCGAGAAGGTCGAGCTCGTGAGCCGCGGCGACGTCCGCCGCGCCAAGCTGTACTACCTGCGTAACCTGCGAGGCAAGGCCGCGCGGATCCGCGAGAAGCGCTAGCCGCTACCTGTTGTCGAAGGGGCCACCCGTGTGAGCGAAGATCAGCCCCGAGCTGCTGAGCCCGGACCCTCGGATGAGGGCCCGGCCGGCGCGGTCACGGTCGACGAGCAACCTTCTGGAGCCCGCAGCGCGCTGTGGGCCTTCTGCAAAGAAATCCTGACGGTTGCCGCCATCGCTTTGGTGATCTCTTTCCTGATCAAGACGTTCCTGGTCCAGGCCTTCTGGATTCCGTCCGGGTCGATGGAGAACACGCTCATCGTGGGCGACCGGGTCCTGGTCAGCAAGATCCAAGCCGGTCCCATGGCCATCGACCGCGGTGACATCGTGGTGTTCGAGGACCCGGACAACTGGTTGCCGCCGATAGTCCGAGCGGACCGGGGCCCGGTGCTCAACGGGGCGGTCCGAGGTCTCGAGTTCGTAGGGCTCGCACCGACGGGTGAGGGAAACCACCTCATCAAGCGGGTGATCGGCGTAGCCGGTGATCACGTGGTCTGTTGCGACGACCAAGGGCGGATCATGGTCAACGACCAGCCGTTGGACGAGGAATACCTCTTCCCTGACGACGAGCCCAGCATGCAACCGTTCGACATCACGGTTCCTGCCGATCGGTTGTGGCTGATGGGGGACCACCGCGCCATCTCGGGTGACTCGCGTGTGCACGATGACGGCACCGGCGCCACCGGTTCCGTCCCGACGGACCGCGTCGTGGGGCAGGCCATGGCGTTGGTGTGGCCGCTCAACCGCCTGGACTGGTTCCAGAATCCGCAGACCCTCAGCGACGTGCCGTCGGCGCTCGGGCAGGAACCCCGATGAGTCGATGACGACCCGTCCGCGCGTGACCTCTTCTCCGCGACGGCCATCGCTGAGAACGGAACGCCAGTTGCAGCGGGCCGGCTACCCGGTCCTGATCGGGATGGACGAAGTGGGTCGCGGCGCTCTGGCTGGTCCGGTCAGCGTGGGAGTTGTGGCCATCGACCCTGCCTCACGTGCGGCGCCGCCCGGTGTGAAGGACTCCAAGTTGCTCACCAGCTCCGCACGCCGGCAGATGGTGCCGAAGATCAAGAAATGGGCCCTGAGCTGGGGAGTCGGCCACGCGAGTCCCGAGGAGATCGACCGGTGGGGCATCATGACGGGCCTGCGGCTGGCTGGCGAGCGAGCGCTGGCTCAGTGCGCGGTGGTGCCCGACCTCATCCTTCTGGACGGGAACCACAACTGGCTGACCCGGCCCGAGCGGGTCGGGCTACTGGCCTTCGCCGACTCCCATGAGGCACACGCGTCACCGGTCCCCGAGCACGCTCCGGTGCATACCCTGGTCAAGGCGGACATGCGGTGCTCGTCGGTGGCTGCGGCTAGCGTGGTAGCCAAGGTGGCTCGCGACTCGATGATGATTGATCTGCACGACAGGCATCCCTGCTACGGGTGGAACCTCAACAAGGGGTATGCAGCACCGGAGCACCGCGCGGCGTTGCGCGAGCACGGCACCTGTGACCATCATCGTCGGAGTTGGAATCTGATGCAGGCGACCCAGGAGGTAGGCCCTACATGAGCGCGGAGGACCTGGAACGGTACGAGACGGACATGGAGCTGTCTCTCTACCGGGAGTACCGCGACGTCGTGGGGCTGTTCACCCACGTCGTGGAGACCGAACGACGCTTCTATCTGGCGAACCAGGTCGATGTCCAGGTCAAGACCGGCCATGGCGAGACGTGGTTCGAGGTGACCATGGCCGACGCGTGGGTGTGGGATGTCTACCGGCCTGCGAGGTTCGTCAAGAAGGTGCGGGTCATCACGTTCAAGGACGTCAACGTCGAAGAGTTGGCCCAAGCCGATCTCGAGATTCCCAAGTCGGGGTTCAACGACTGACCGCTGGCGCTAAACGCTGAGAAGACGCCCGTCCACATCCCTGTTCACCGACCCCATCATCCACAGATGACTCATGCGGCACCGTGCGGTTGTCGCTTCGGTTTCAGGGTGAGTCGTGGAGGTGGTCACCATGGCCCAGCGAGGAGTGCCGCACGCAACGGCGCGTGCGATCGGCGACCGCGGCGAGCAACTCGCTGTGGATCACCTAAGAGCACACGGAGTCCAGATCGTAGAACGCAACTGGCGTTGCGATCTGGGAGAGATCGACATCGTGGGGGTCGATGGCGACGCGCTGGTTTTCTATGAGGTGAAGACCCGCAGATCCACACGTTTCGGGACGCCGGTGCAGGCGGTGTCACCGACCAAGGTGCAACGTCTCCGCCGGCTGGCCGGGCGCTGGATGAGCGAGCACTCCCACAGTGCCTCCAGCATCCGCGTCGACGTCCTCGGGCTGACGCTGAGTGGGCGTGGCGTCGACATCGAGCACGTGCGAGGAGTGTCCTGATGGGCTTCGCGGCCACCCTGGGGGTCGCGCTGAGCGGGGTCCATGGGCACGTCGTCGGGGTCGAAGCACACGGCAACCAGGGGTTGCCCGCCTTTGTGATCAGCGGGCTACCCGACGCTGCCTGCGCCCAGGCGCCGGACCGTATCCGAGCGGCGACCAGCAACGCGGGGGTCAGTCTGTCGATGCGGCGGTGGACGATCAACCTCTCTCCGGCCACCCTGCCCAAGGCGGGTAGTGGCTTCGATCTGGCGATCACCGTGGCGTTGCTGGCCGCCGACGGAAGCCTGCCGATCTCACTGGTCTCACCCATCGCCCACATCGGGGAGCTGGGACTGGATGGCTCGATCCGGCCGGTGCCCGGAGTCCTGCCGATGACTATGGCGGCCGGCGCAGCCGGGATTCGCGATGTCGTGGTGCCCCAAGCGAGCTCCCGGGAGGCCGATCTCGTGCCGGGGGTGCGGGTGCACGCTGTGCGGGACCTGGCGGATGTCGCCCGTCTGTACCGTGCGCTGGCCGCGGGCCGGACCCCGCCGGACCTCGTGCCCCGGGACGGGCGGTCCACGCCGACGCTCCTTCCTGACCTGGATGAGCTGGTCGGGCAGGCTGAGGCCCGGCTGGCCCTCGAGATCGCCGCCGCAGGTCGTCATCACATGCTATTGCTGGGGCCGCCGGGGGCAGGCAAGACCATGCTTGCGGAGAGGTTGCCGTCGGTGCTCCCGTCGCTGCAACCCGCCGAGGCGCTTGAGGTCACGGGCATCCACTCCGTCCTGGGGGAGCTGCCCTCGGACGGCTCGCTGATCACCGCCGCCCCCTTCGTCGGTCCGCACCATGGTGCGTCCATGGCATCGGTCATCGGTGGAGGCAGTGGTCGTGTGCGCCCCGGAGCCGTATCCCGAGCCCATCGGGGAGTGCTCTTCCTGGACGAGTCGCCCGAGTTTCGGCGAGACGTCCTGGACGGTCTGCGCCAACCCTTGGAATCCGGGGAGGTCGTCATCGCCCGAGCAGATCGACACGTGCGGCTGCCGGCGCGGTTCCAGCTGGTGATGGCGGCCAACCCATGCCCGTGCGGCCAGGGGTTCGGGAAAGGCCTGTCGTGCCGGTGTACGCCTGCCGCTCGCCGGAGCTACTTCGGGAAGATCTCAGGCCCCCTCTTGGACCGCATCGACCTGCGCCTGTTCATGTTGCCGATCAGTCGTGGAGACCTGGGCCGACAGATCGCCGAGGGTAGTGCTGCGGTGGCCGCGCGGGTGGTCCATGCCCGGCTGCGTCAGCGCGACCGACTCGTCGACACTCCGTGGCAAGTGAACGCCCAAGTCTCCGGGGCCCACCTACGAGACGGACCGCTGAGACTTCCCCGGACGGTCACTCGCGATCTGGACCGGGCCATGGATACCGGCGCGTTGACGTTGCGTGGGTATGACCGTTGCCTGCGGGTGACGTGGCAATGCGGATAGCAGACGTGCAGAACCCCCGACCGGCTGACTGGTCGGGGGTTCTGTCTCGGCGCTGATCGAGCGAGGGGTATATGGCCTCTCGATTGGTGCTCGTCCATCGTTCCCTGATCGACCTGGAAGAGGCACCATGGCCAAAGAGGTCGGGGTGACGTTGACGCCGGGGTCTTTAGTTGCCCTTCATGGTGGCCTCGTAGTGATGTATCCGGCCGTTCACCACCCACGGTTCGACGTCTCCTTGGATTGCGAATTCGCGGCCTCGCCACTTGACTCGGCCGGTGGAAGTGAGCGTGTTGCCGCCGGTGGAGCCGATGATGAGCCGGTAGAAAGCCGTCAGGGGGGGCGTGCCGCGTTGGACAGCTTCACTGGACCGGATCGGGCTCACCACGGCGGGGAACGGGCCAGAGTCCACGTAGGGAAGCGGATCTCCGAACCTGTCGCGGCCGCCTCCCGTGCGGATAGTCACCCGGTCGTTAAGGATCACGACGCCCGCTTGCGGTAGCGGTTCAACACGAACAACTCCGCCAACGTCCAGCCCACGAAGCCACCGCGAACGCTGACCTCGCCGGCCCGGAGGTCCGTTTGGTCGGGATTTCCTAGCATCCGCGCTGTAGCCGTGGTGATGACCGCAGCCACGTCCTCGGCAGGCTCAACACCAAGGAACCCACGCTCCCGGGTGTAGGACCGTGCCATAGCGGTGACGATGATGACGTGCTGCCCGGCCAGGGCGACGAGCTCAGTGTCGTCACCCTGGCCAAGAAACTCGGCCACATCTTGGCCGACAACCATCAGGCGCGGGCGATGCCGGTCAGCGCGACGACCGCCTGCGGGTTCAGCGGCGCAGCGTCGTAGCGGGCCACGACGCGGATCGCTTGCTGGTCGTAGTCGGCGTAACGCTCGGTGAGCACCTTGACCGACGGGGCCATATCGCGGGCGACCGCGATCTGGGAGAAGTCGACCAGGGCGGCGCGGCCCGTGGGGGTGCCGCCGGTGGTGTCGGGCACGCGGGCCGAGACGGTCACCGGGGCACCGAACAGGCGGAACACGGCATCCGCGCTGGGGTCAGCGTTGAGGATGTAGCGACCGTCTGCGTCTTTGATCCCGCGCAGCCCGACGAAGTCACCGGGGGTCAGTACCCAGCGAAGGCCGGCCATGTTGACGTTGGCGCTCAGGGCCATGCCCCACGCGGTCAGCAGGGAGTCGAGGGTCAGCGCGCCGGCTACGTCGAGGTTCTGGATGCCGGAGTAGGCGAACAGTCCCTTGGGGGTGGTGATGCCGTCTCCGCTGGCAGAGAGCAGTTGCGTGTCGACCTTGGCGGCTACGTCAGCGACCAGGCGGTCGCGCAGCGCGGCGTCGAGGGCGACGACGGACTGGCGGGCCAGTTCGTTGGAGTAGCGCGTGATGACCTTGACGGACTGCATCGTCGAGGGCAGCAGCACGACCTCGCCGAAGGCGGCGTCACGCTCGGGGATTTGCTCGTTCTCGCCGGTCCAGCCGGGATCGGCGATCGGGGCGCCCATCTTGGGGATACGGACCTGGCTGCCGTCGGTGTCGAAGATGCGAGGGGCGGATGAGAGGAACACGGACTGTGCCGTGAGCGGCTGGACCAGGACGGCCTGGACCTGCTCGCGTGTGAGTTCTGATGCGTTTACGGTTGAAGCGGCCACGGTGGGCTCCTGACGTGAGGGAGAGGTATTACCGGATTCGGTATTACCGGGGGTTCACGTCGGACGCCTGGCCCGCTACGAGAGGGCAGCCACCTGGGCTGTGTCGCTCATCGTAACGGGCCAGACTGACAGACCTCGCCGAGACGCGCCGTCAGGCGACCCTCGTCCTGTTCCAATCAGCGGTCCGGTGACAACTCCGACACATCGGCAGGTAGTGCTCAGTGTCGGCGCTGAAGGCTCTCCCTCTCTCGTCGCTCTCCTCATCAGTTGCGGCGTGGTCGTACGCCCACTCGTCGGCCTTCTTGCCGCACCCGGAGCAAGGAAACTGACTGGCTTTGCCGCCTTTGGCGATGTTCACACGCTCATGCGCGCTGCGATACGCGAGAGTGCGCTCTTCGCCCTTCCAGTTCCAGTGCTCAGATCCACGGGGCTGGCCCTTTAGGAGTTGATGCGTCGCCTTGGGCAGCACGGTTTCAGGGTTGCCATGTTTGGCCCACCGCTGATAGTGCTTCCCGCACCACCCACGTGCCACGGTCCCTGATTCACAATCCGCGGCACGGCATACGTTCACGCTCCCGACCTCAGCAGGCCGGCGAGGTCGACGCTAACCTCGCCTCCCGTGGCACCCTGACCGACGTCGCCGGTCAACCTGCGCGAGGCGAGATGCGGGCGGCGCGCTAGTAGGTCGTCGATCGCGGCCTCGAGGACGTCGACGTCCTCGAGGTGGCCGGCGACATAGGCCAGGTCTGTGGGGTCGGCAAGTCGCCCGGTGGCCCGGACTAGCTCGACGTGCAAACGTTCAGAGAGCTCGTCGGCTTGGCGGGCCCGCACGCGGGAGGCTGCGGCCTCGTCCCGGAGCTTCTGGACGTATTCCTTCGGGAACGTCTCCGGGTCAGCCTCCGCATCGTCCGGGGGCGTCTCCTGGCCATCTTGGGCACCTTCCGGCTGCTCGGTGCCTTCCGGTGCTTCGACGTCCTCCTGTGGCTCCTGGGCGTCGTCCTGGGGTGGGTTCTGGTTGGTCATGATGCGTTCCTTCCGGTTTCGTCGGTGCGGTTTTCGTTCGCGGCTGCGAACAGTCCGGCCGCGGCGAGGGCCGCGGTCGTTGACAAGCCCTGATCGGCTTGCAGTTTGGTGGCGAGCTCGGCGCGGGCGGTGACGTCGGCGGTCGCGTTGGCGATGCGCTCGTCCTGCCGTGCTTGCTCGATTTCGGCGAGTTCGGCGGTGGTGTATCCGAGGCGGGTGAGCGCATATCGGGTGGGCAAGATCCCGGCGGCGTGAAGTTTGACCACGGCATCGGCTTCTTGTGCGACTGAGCGCGTCGTGGGGTCGGCCCACTGGATCGCGGCCGGCACCCGGTCGGGATCTGCACCGTGGGCGACAGCGACCATCAAGCGGGCGACGTGCTCCCACTGACGGCCGAAGATCCCTTGCCGGGCTTCTGCGCGAGCGGTCAACGCCGCTTCGGATGCGCGGATGGCGTCGGCGCTGGCGGGGTTGTCTCCGCCGATGCCGAGCAGGTGGTCTGGCAGACCAGTCACGGCCGCGATCTGCCGGGTGAGGACTTTGATCGCGGCGTCATACCCGCCGAGGTCGGAGCCGGGGAGCTGACCGAATTTGCCCTCGGCCTGTTCGTTAACCATCAGCCGGTCGCCTTCACCGATCGGTGACACGGTTTCGACGTCACCGGTTGGGTTGCCGTTCTCGTCCAAGATGTCGCGTTCGGCGAGTTCTAGGCCGGTGGCCCACCGGCGGGGGCGTGCAGCGAACTCGGAGGCGGTGAGCATGTCGGTGGTGAGTTTCGTCAGGGCGTCAGCCAGTGGGGCGACGTCGTTCATTTCCGAGACGCCGTCATCGGCCAGTCGTACGGTGTTTGCGAAGCGAACGACCGGGACCCATCCGAGAGGGTTGGTCAACACGCTGACGACCCGGAACCCCGTCGTCGTAGCCCCTGGTGCGTCGCTGTGTAGACGGGTGATCTGGTGCGGCTCGAAGATGGTCGCTTCGGTGCCGGTGGGGGTGTTCCACCGCTTGATGGCGGCGGTGACACGTCGGGTGCCGGGGTCACGGATCACGGCGACTTGTGTTGCCGACTCGACCGAGACTGAGGGGGTGCCGTCCGGGTTGGCCCAGACGATGACGTAGCCAGCACCAAGGATCAGTGCCTCGCGGTGCAACACGCGCGATTCCTGATCCATGTCCTGGGCTAGCCAGTGCTTCCAGAGCACGTCGTCGTGACCGGTGCCGGTGAAGCCTGTCACCCGGAGCCGTTCGGCGAGGGTGTCCACGACGACGCGGGCCAGGTTGACCGATACCCGATCGAGGCGGCCGCCGAGCTGCTTGCGTGCCTCGGGTGAGAGGTAGGTCAGTGGACCGGTGCCGGCGTACCGGGCCGAATATCCGTCGTGGGTCAAGGCTCGTTCGTCGAGCTTGCCCAGCAGGGTGGTGATGAGTTGGTCGTTCATGGTGCTCCTGTTCATGAGGCGAACGAAGCGACACGGCGTCGCTTCGTGGGTCGGGTCGCGCGCCAGGTGGCTCGCGAGTGGGCCATGACCGCGCAGGCTGCGAGGTCGATGCGGCGGGTTTGTGAGCGTTTGCCCTTGTCCAGGCGCAGGCCGCGGGAGTCATCGACGACGACGGCGTTAGCGATGTGGCGGGCAAGGTCGGCGTTCCCGGAGTGGGACAGTTCGCCGGCTAGGGCAGATTTGTAGAGGTCGCCGGTTGCAGCGGTGAGCCGGCTGACCGAGTGGGGAAACTCGACGATGGGGAGCCCTTCGGATTCGAGGGCTTGCAGGGTGCGGGTCCACCGGAAGGGGTCGGCGACGATTTCGAGCACGTCGTATTCGCGGGCTATCTGTCGGATCGTTTCCTCGACGTCAGCGACGGGCACCCGGTAGTCGGGATCCCCGGCGGGCGGTTCCCATAGGCCGGCGACGTCGAAGTGCGGGCGAGCTGCCACGGTGGCCATCAGTAGCCCCGTGGCGTCGGAGTTGAACGACCCATCGAGAGCCAAGACGACACGAGATCCGGGGGCGATCGGTTGGCCGGTGCCGAGCTTGGCCCACATGCCCTCACCCAGCAGGCCGCCCTCGAGAGTGGTCACAAGCTGGCAGAGACGCGCGCGGCGGAAAGTGCTCTCGCGCGTCTTGGGCGGCAGGAGAGCGGTCAGCGCGTCTCGATACAGGAAGTCGTCGAGAGCGGGATTCGCCAGCTCCCAGCAGTGCTCACACGATGCCGGGTGATGAGTGAACGCGGCCGCGGAATGCTCGCGCCACACCAGCGTGGCGTCGTCGGGGTGGGCGCGGGCGTAGTCGCGCAGATCGCCGAGCACGCTATCGAACGGGTCGGGGCCCGGCGTGCCGATCGCGATCAAGGTCGATCGCTCCCGCTTACCCTGAGCCAGCGTCAGAACCTCGTAAACGTCTCGGCTCGCGACCCCGGCTTCGTCGAGAATGCAGGTGGTGAAGTCGAGCCCTTCCAGGCGCTTGGGGATAGCCGGCAAGGCGCTGAACGTGGCCCCGCGCGCCGGAACCTTGAGCATGTCCTGGAACACCTGGACTCGGCCGGCAACCTCGGGGTGAAGCTCGACCATCCGGGCCGCGGTGTTGAACACGATGCGCGCCTGACGCTCATCAGTGGCGGCCACGACAACGCTCGCGCCCTCCTCGCCAAGCATCAAGTCGTACAGTCCCAGCGCGGCCACGAGCGTGGACTTGCCTTGGCCACGAGGAAGCATCCAGCCGGCCGTGCGCGGCTGGATCTCGGCATCCAGGACCGAGCCCACGAGTTCGCGCTGCCATTCCCGAATCCGCATCGGCTCTCGGGAGCCGGTGCCCTTCGGAGTCAAGATGTATCGCTGACAGAAGGCTGCGAAGCGGGCGGAGCCGGCGAGGTCGGTAGCGAACGGAAGCGGGGTGTCATCGACCGAGCCCTTCGGACCGGCTCGCATGCCCGTCCGAGTGGGTGTAACTACGGCCAACCCAGGCAGGTCCAGAGTCTCCATGGGCGTGCTCATTTCGTATACCCCCAGGGGGTGTGTAACTGAGTTACCGGCTGTAGGGCGGGCGGAGCAGACCGCCGACGGGGGGTACCCCCCCTGGGTTCGGCGGCGCATCGACGCTCTTTCCGACGACGGATCTCGTCGGCGATGGCGGCTTCGACCTCGGGAGAGGCGGGCACGAGCGAGAGCGAGCTGTTGCACCGTCGGCACAGGACGCGGAGGTTCGCTTCCTCGTACGCCCATTCCGGGCGGTCGACGACGCGGACGATGTGGTCGACCTGGAGTTGGTCGATTGCGCTGCACAGTGCGCAGAAGGGGGAAAGCCTGCGAAGTCGCTTGCTCAGGTTCTTCCATCTGGCGTTGTTGGTGTGGACGTGGCTGCGATCACGGCGGGCGTCACGCCGCGCTTGCTGCTCGCGCGCTTCCTCGCGTGTGTGCTCGGGGCACCGGGACTCATGCGACGGCAGACCACAGTCGAGGCACGGGCGCATGCTCATCGTCGTGCCTTGTCGTTGAGGTAGCGCTGGCGTGCCTTGGCCTTCTCGACCGCGCCGTAGGGCTTGGGCTGCTTCGGTGCTGGGCTCTCGCCGCGTGCTCGTCTCGCCTTGTCCTCGGCTCGGTAGAGGCTGCGCCGCTGCTCGGGGGTCATGCCTCCGTAGATGCCGTGGCGCGCTGACGTCTGCTTGGTGCCCTCGGATCGCATGGCAAACGCTAGGCAGGCGTCTCTTACGGGGCACTCTGCACAGACCTCAATGGCTGTCTGGGCGGTCGCGTCGTCGCTGGGCTCGGGGTGCCAGAAGTCGGGGCGGTGGTGCTCGACGCACAGGCCGGCTGCGAGGACGTCCGGGGAGTCGATGATGCTCACTGGCGTCTCCCCGTGGCCTCGTCTTGGCCTTGCGGTGTGGACTGCTGCTCGATGGTTTCGGCGAGGTAGTCGAGGTCGTGGGCCTCGTCGCTGATCGCTTGCAGTCCCATCTCGATTAAGCGACCTACCGACGGACGACCTCGGGCGATTGAGGCGAGGTTGTCGGCGGCTCCCTGGGAGGCGGAGCGCACATCGGTAGCGCGAGCGCGTAGCGCGTTGACGATGAGGGATGCGTCCTCGTCGCTTGGGAGGGTCAGGGTCACAGGGTGGTTACTCATCGGGTCTCTCCGTAGCGGTTGCGGGCGTCAGAGCGTGCTTGCTGGGCGCGTAGGCGTTTGACCGTCTCTGGACGGCAGTTCGGACAAGGGGAGGGCAGCGACTCGGGGCCAAGCCAGCCACCCCGGCAATGACAGGCGGGTGTGCGATCGCTGGGCATCTGCACCAGGTCACCGTCACGTGTCCGTGTCAGGCCGTCGTGGCGACTCATGGGCGTCTCCCGGCCTGACGGCACAGCGGGCAGGCACGCGGGCCTCGGGGCTCACCGTGTGGGCACTCTCGCGCGTTAACTTCTTCTTCTTCTTCACGACCGGAGGGAGTAGAAGAAGAAGGGTGACCTCCCGTAGGGAGGACGGTCGGGCTATCCGGGGTCGGATGAGCCGGGGTCGGACAACCTGACCCCGGTGACCTGTGGACAGACCTGGGGACGACCTCATCCCGGACCATTGCATCCAGCTCTTGCTCGATGGTTTCGGCGCTCATTGGTTCGGTGTCGATGATCGTCAGCGTGTTGAAGATCCCGCCCTTGCGCTTCACTCGTCGGTGCCCGATGTAGCCAGCGGTCACGAGTTCTTTGCGAGCGGACAGCAAGGCAGTCCGCTGCTCGTGGCCATCGCGGACGAAGCGGCGCAGATCGAAGCTCGCACCGTCAGGGCGGCTGTGTAGCGACAGCAGCAGCCCTAGAGCCCGGTAGGAGAGCGCCTTATCGTGAACCGTCGCATTTGGGAGGGCTGTGAAGCCCCGGCGCTTGCGGATGGTCCCGGCCACGTCATGCGTCCGTCAGGCGGGCGGCGGGCCGCAGCAGGGCTGCGAGCCGGTCCAGTTGCTCCGGGGTCAGCGGGGGAGCTTCGGCTACGACTTGCTCGATGCGGTCGGCCAGTCGCTCGGCGCGGAGGGCGCGGCGAGCGTTGATGAGGTCGGGGTCATCGACAGGGCGGGAACGGGACAGCGCGGCTACTCGGCCGCGTTCAGTGGTCCAGGACATGAGCAAGGGCCTCTCAGGCAGGAATCTCGCCCCTGCTGGGAGGCCCTTATCGGGTGCGGCTTGTGTCAGCCCGCCTTGCTACTTGCCTAATATAGCAGCCTGTAAACCTTCGAGCGTAATCGACGACACGCCGTGTGTCAGTTGATGATTGAGGACTCGATTCAACGTCTCTTGCCTGGCTGTTACAGGGTTGTTGCACCTCTTCGGACAGCGGAACGTGTACCGCGATCGACCCCAGGATTCGCCTTCCTCGGGGATGCCCTCTGCCGGCAGGTCGTTCTCTGCGAGTAGCTCGCCCGTCTCATAGGCGAAGTCCTCTTGCCAATCGAGTCGCCCCGGCCTGCCGTCAGCGCTGGGGTAGATGGGGTGAAGGTGGAAGACGCTCACCGTCTCGCCCTTGCCGTTGTGTTTCCTGCATACGATCTTGATCGAACTCATTGTGACCTCCAGTTGATGACTACGGTTTCAGGCTTGAAATTGCGAGTGCCTCGGCCAGGGGGCATCACCCTGACGACCATGAGTAGATCGATGATTGCTCGCTGTCGTTCGATGCTCAGGCTGTCCCATACGGCTTGCACGTCACCAGCGGCCACCAGCGGCCCCAGGACGTCTACTCGGCCCGCGTCTGCCATCGTGGCCTCAACGTCGCTCAGGCGGTCGCGCAGACGTGTCGTGATGGTTCGTAACTGTGAGGCGGTTAGCACCCCGTCGGCGAACTCGGCTGCCACTCCGTCGAGCCTGCCACGTAGCGCCATCGCTTCGGCCCGGAGGGCGTCGAGGTCGGGGCGTTCTTGATCGGCTAGGAGTGCTGCTGCGTCGGGTCGGGAGAGTCGAGCCACCACTACGTCACAGACGTATTCCTCGACGGGCTCAGCGAGCCGTGCGAAGTGCCCCATCGAGCCAGAGCATCGGTAGCCTCGGTGACCTTTGCGGGCGTTGCCGCCAGCGTGGATAGGAGCGTCGCACACCCCGCATAGCGCGATGGTGGTCAAGAGGTAGCGGCCGCCCTTGGGTGCGGATCGGCGGGAGGGGTCCATGAGCACAGCATGGACGGCTTGCCAGGTGTCCTCGGGCACCAGCGCGGCCCACTCGGCCTCAGCGACGATCTGACCCAGATAGGAACGCTTGCCCATGTAGCGGGGGTTGAGCAGCGAAGCGCGCACGGTGTCGTGCTTCCATGTGCCGCCTTGCCCGGTGAGTAAGCCTCGGCCGTTCCAGTCCCTCACGATGCCAGCGATAGGGACCCCTGCTAGGAACGCGGTGTAGCCATCGCGGATGGCTTGAGCCTCATTCTCACGGACTGTTACCCCGTCTTGCTCGTACCCGAACGGGCGGCGGCCGCCGAGACGCCTCCCGGCGGCGGCCGCCTGCTCGGCGGCGCGGCGTTGACGGTCGGACTTCATTTCGACCTCTAGGCGCGCTACGGACCCCAGGGAGTCAGCGACGAAGCGGCCAGCAGCGGTGGCGAAGTCTAGGTCTGTCCCGTTGACCAGGGAGAGCGTCACGCCTTTGTCGCGGCACGCCTCATAGAGCCGCATTTCGTCGCGGCGGTTGCGTTGTAGGCGGTCGAGGGACCATGCGATCACCACGTCAACGGTGCCGGCGTCGATCGCGCTCAGCATGGCCTCGTAGCCGGGCCGGCGGCGTCCTGTGGTGGCTGACTGGTCGTTGTCGGTGTGCGTGGCGGTGATGGTCCAGTCACGCTCGCGGGCCCGACGTTCGCAGTCCTTCCGCTGTCGAGCGACTCCTGCAGCGAGGCCAGTGCGGTCCTCGGAGATACGTAGGTAAGTGTGTGCTCTCACATATGCAATCTAGCATTCCAGCGGGTGGCCTGGACCGTGGCCGACCTTGCCGGCCGCGACCAGCCAAGCCGTGCTGACGCCGCGTTCGCGCTGACGCTGCGTGCGCCTGTGGGGATGGCGGCATGAGCGCGTCGCGGGTCCTGACTCCGGAGCAGCATGCCCGCATGGCATGGTCCCGGATCGCTGAACCCGACGACAGGACTGCTCGGGGGTTGATTGCCGACGTTGGGCTGGTCGAGGCCCTGGATCGGGCCAAGAAGGGCGCGGGTGGGGGACGAGCGAGGTTGGACCGGTTCGCGGCACGACTTCAAGACCTGAGTACGGAGCGGGATCTCGAGATCACGTCCAGGGTGGGGGCGGTCCTGATCTTCCCGGACGACCCGAATTGGCCGACCGGAGTCGACGAGCTGGACTATCCACCCTGGTGCCTATGGGTACGGGGATGCAGTGTGCCGCTAGCGACGATGGTCGAGCGCAGTGCCGCGATTGTCGGTGCTCGGGCGAGCACCTCCTACGGTGAGCACGTGGCCGCAGAGTTGGCCGCCGGCCTCGTGACCAGAGACTTCACGGTGGTCTCTGGGGCCGCGTTCGGCGTGGACGCGGCGGCACACCGTGGAGCCTTGGCCGCCGACGGGATGACCGTGGCCGTGCTGGCTGGCGGGGTCGAACGTCCCTACCCCGCCGCACACGCGGCGCTCATTGCGCGTATTGCCGAGGTCGGGGCCGTGGTCAGCGAGGTGCCTCCGGGCTCTGCCCCGACACGGAGTCGGTTCTTGGCCCGCAACCGGCTCATCGCCGCGCTGTCCCAAGGCACGGTCCTCGTCGAGGCAGGTCTGCGCTCGGGCGCGCGCAGCACTGTCAGTGCTGCGGCGGCGGTGAAGCGTCCGGTGGCCGCCGTGCCCGGACCGGTGACCTCCATGGTCTCCGCGGGATGCCACGAGGAGATCCGGACCGGCCGAGCGGTGCTGGTGACCGACGCCGCCGAGGTGGCCGAGCTCTTCGGCCGCATCGGCGAGGATCTCGCCGACCCCAAGCGGGGGGAAGCGCGGCTCAGTGACGACCTCGAGCCGGACGCCTTCCGGGTGTGGCAGAGCATCCCTACCCGAAGGGCCGTCAGCGTGGAGTCGCTCACCGCTTCGGCGGGCCTCGGGGTGGCTGAGGTGATGAGCGCCCTGGGACAGCTCGAAGCGGCGCGGATGGCCCAGCGGACATCTCGGGGGTGGTCTCGGTGCGCTCCGTGATCGGTCTCGCAACGCGTGTCGTACTCGTCCTGGTCGTGGCACTGTGCCTGCTGCTCACAGGCGATGGGACCCGCGCCCACGGACAGGTCCGCACAGCCCCCGAACCCGGTCCGGACGACCTCGTTCGTCTGCTGTTGACGACCGCAGAAACCGTCGGAAGCCTGGCGGAAGGCTTCGACGAGCTACGAGTTCAGAGGGCCACGGCTCCGGACCCCACTTCGTGGACGTGGCCTGTGGCAGGTCCCCAGGTGCTTCTTCGCCCCTTCGACGGTCCGAGCAAACGTTGGCTTCCAGGGCACCGCGGGGTCGATCTCGCTGGTTGGCAAGGGTCGACGGTGCGCTCCGTGGAGGTCGGGGTGGTGTCGTACTCGGGGGAGATCGATGGCGTCGGCATCATCTCGGTGCTCCACCCCGGCGGCATCTTGAGCACCTACCAACCCGTCCTGGATCGCCTGCCTCGGGGGAGCTCGGTCAGCAGGGGCCAGCGGCTCGGGTCACTGGACGACCAGGACAGTCATTGTTGGCCCGTCACCTGTCTTCACCTGGGCGCCCGGGTCGGCCGCGACTACATCGACCCTATGCTCCTGCTGCGCCCTTGGGAGGTGTCCTTGCTCCCGAGGGGCTAGGGCCCTCAGGCCCGGGGATGCGCCTGTTGGTAGGCCGAGCGCAAACGCGCGGTCGAGACATGAGTGTAGATCTGTGTGGTGGCCAGACTTGCGTGCCCCAGGACCTCCTGCACCGTGCGGATGTCGGCGCCGCCATCCAGCAGATGCGTCGCGGCGCTGTGACGCAAGCCGTGAGGACCCAGGTCGGGAGCGTCCGGGAGGTGAGCCAGCAGGTCGTGCACCACGGCGCGCACCTGTCGTTGGTCCACGCGCCGCCCGCGCCGCCCCAAGAACAGTGCGGCGCCGCTCAGTTCCTGCCTGAGCCTCGGACGAGCTTCTCGGACGTAGGTCTCCAGCACTCGGCCTGCGGGATCACCGAAGACGACCATGCGCTCCTTGCCTCCCTTACCCAGCACCCGTGCCTGCAGGTCGGGCACCTCGACGTCGTCGACGTCCAGGCCGCACAGCTCGCCCACCCGCATACCGGTGGCGTAGAGAAGCTCGACCATGGCGCGATTGCGAATCCGGACCGGATCATCGTCATCGCTGGCCACCGCGGCAAGGTCCATCAGGGACGCGGCCTGGTCGACGGCGAGCACGTCGGGGAGATGCTGGTCCCTGCCGGGAGCCTTCAGTCGCGCTGATGGGTCGACGTCGATCCAGCCGGTGCGCTGGGCCCAACCGAAGAAGGTCTTCACCGAGGCCGCTCGTCGTGAGATCGATGAACGCGCCAGACCCGCATGCGACTGCGCCGCGAGGAAGGCTCGCAGGTGGGACAGGTCGATCTCGGCCAAAGCGGTGACGCCGGAGTCGCCCAGGGTGTCGTCCAAAGCAGCCAGGTCTCCCAGGTATCCGCGGACGGTGTGAACGGACCGCCCTCGCTCCACCCGCAGATAGACCTCGAAGGCCGCTTTCACCTCGGCCGGGATGGCTACCAGGCCAGAAGGTCCCGCACCGCTCATCGACAGACGCCGGCTCGTAGTCGTGCAATGCCTTCACGCAGCGTCGCTTCTTCCTTGCAGAAAGCAAACCGCACGGCGTTCCGCGCGTCGCGAGGGTCCTGGCAGAAAGCGGCCACGGGAATGGCAGCGACTCCGACCGCCTCGGGCAGTGCCCGGCACCAGGTGGTTGCATCGTCGGTGGTCAAGGCCGAGACGTCCCCGACCACGAAGTAGCTGCCTTGAGTCGGGGAGACTTCGATGCCGATGTCCAGCAGAGCCGCCACGAGCAGGTCTCGGCGATGCTGCATACCCACTGCGAGCTCGCGGAAGAAGTCGTCGGGCAGGGACAGACCGTGGGCGATCGCCGGCTGGAATGCTGCAGCGCCGGTGAAGGTCACGAACTGCTTGACCGCTGCGACGGCTGCCACGAGTCGCGCCGGGCCGTGCACCCAGCCGACCTTCCATCCGGTGGCCGAGAACGTCTTGCCACCCGAGGAGATGGTCAACGTGCGCTGCGCCATATCGGGCAGGGAGGCCAAAGGGATGTGTTGTGCTCCGTCGAACACCAGGTGCTCGTAGACCTCGTCGCAGACCACCACGAGGTCTCGGTCGCGAGCCAGCTCCGCGATCTCCTCGAGCTCGGTAGCGGTGAAGACCTTGCCGCTGGGGTTGTGCGGGTTGTTGAGGATGATCATGCGAGTCCGTGGCCCCACTGCCCTGGCCAGATCAGTGGGATCGAAGGTGTGGTCATGCAGGCTCAGGGAGACGACCCGGTGGGTCGCGCCGGCCAACGCGATGGCCGCGGGATAGGCGTCGTATGTCGGGTCGAAGGTCAGCACCTCGTCGCCGGGCTCGACCAACGCCAGGACGCAGGCGGCTAGGGCCTCGGTAGCCCCGACGGTGACGAGGACCTCTTCCTCGGGGTCCACCGTCAGCGCGTAGAAGCGTTGCTGATGGGCGGCGATGCCATGGCGGAGGACCGGCATGCCGCGTGCGGGTGGGTAGTGGTTCACCCCGTCCTGGATGGCCTTGATGGCGATCGCCTTGACCTCATCGGGGGTGTCGGTGTCTGGGAACCCTTGACCGAGGTTGACCGCATCATGGGCTAGGGCCAGGGCGCTCATCTCGGTGAAGATCGAGGTGCCGAAACCACGCATCCGGGTCACGATCGGCGATGTCATGGTCACCACCGTAGACCGACCTCGAGCGGTGATTTCGGAGGTAGGCCCCGCGGCAGTACGATAAGGCCACGTCTGTCCCCTGTGTCAGACGAATTCGCGCACGGACACACCGGCACTGTGCTGCCGGGGCACGCTTTTGCGGTCCCATTCCTGATCTCAGGAATGGGCGGAGGCGGCCGTTCGTGCCAGGACCAACTGCACACAACAGAAAGCGAGACCTCGGCATGGCCGTCGTCACTATGCGCCAGCTCCTCGAGAGCGGCGTCCACTTCGGGCACCAGACCCGTCGCTGGAACCCCAAAATGAAGCGCTTCATCATGACTGAGCGCAATGGGATCTACATCATCGACCTGCAGCAGTCGCTGACGTACCTCAACGAGGCCTATGACTTCGTCAAGGAAACCGTCGCGCACGGCGGGACGATCCTGTTCGTCGGCACCAAGAAGCAGGCGCAGGAGTCCATTGCGGACCAGGCGACGCGCGTCGGTATGCCGTACGTCAACTACCGCTGGCTCGGCGGCATGCTCACGAACTTCCAGACCATCTCCAAGCGGCTGACCCGCTTGAAGGAGTTGGAAGAGATCAACTTCGACGATGTGGCCGCCTCGGGCCGCACGAAGAAGGAGCTGCTGATGATGCGTCGCGAGAAGGACAAGCTGGAGCGCACCCTGGGCGGCATCCGCGACATGGGCAAGGTCCCCTCCGCGGTGTGGGTCGTCGACACCAAGAAGGAGCACCTCGCCGTGACGGAGGCTCGCAAGTTGGGCGTTCCGGTCATTGCGATCCTGGACACCAACTGCGACCCGGACGAGGTCGACTACAAGATCCCGGGCAACGACGACGCGATCCGCTCGGTCACCCTGTTGACCAAGGTCGTGGCCGAAGCCGTCGCGGCTGGGCTGCTGGCCCGGTCCGGTGGAGGGTCCGACGAAGGCGCCGAAGCCAACGAGCCGATGGCTGAGTGGGAGCGCGAACTGCTGGCTGGCAGCGAGGCCGAGGCGGCTTCGACCGACGCTACTTCTGCCGATGCACCGGCTGCCGATGCACCCGCTACCGAGGTCACCGAGGCGGCGACCACCGAGCCCATCGAAGCCTCCGCCGAGGCGGAGGTCGTCGAAGAGGTCGCGGCAGCCGAGGCGCCCGTAGCCGATGACGCCTCCGTCGAGGAGAGCGCTGACAGCGCGCCCGTCGACGCTGCCGCCGAAGCACCCACTTCCTGAACCATTCCTGGACCGTTAAAGGAGACACGCTCAACGATGGCGAACTACACCGCCGCAGACATCAAGGCGCTGCGCGAGCAGACTGGCGCCGGCATGATGGACGTCAAGAAGGCTCTGGATGAGGCTGATGGCGATAACGCCAAAGCCACGGACATCCTTCGGGTCAAGGGTCTGAAGGGTGTGACCAAGCGCGAAGGGCGCTCGGCGTCCAACGGGCTCGTCCGCGTCGACGTCAGCAACGGCGTCGGCACCCTGGTCGAGGTCAACTGTGAGACCGACTTCGTCGCCAAGGGTGAGAAGTTCAGCGCTTTGGCCGACCAGGTGCTGACGCAGGCCGTGGCTACCGAGGCCTCGAACGCTGAGGAACTGTTGGCCTCCGATATGGGTGGTCGCAGCGTCCAAGCCGTGCTTGACGAGGCCAACGCCACCATCGGCGAGAAGATCGAGGTGCGCCGTGTGGCGCGCGTCGGTGCACCCGACGGAGGCTCGGTTGTGTCCTACCTGCACAAGACCAGCCCCGACCTGCCCGCGCAGATCGGCGTGCTCGTGGCATCGCAGGGAGGCAAGGACGGTCTGGCTCGCGACATCGCGATGCACGTCGCCGCCTTCAGTCCCACCGTGTTGAGCCGTGACGAGATCGACGCCGACACCGTGGCGCAGGAGCGCCGCATCGCCGAGGAGACCGCTCGTGAGGAGGGCAAGCCCGAACAGGCCATGCCCAAGATCATCGAGGGCCGGGTGAACGGGTTCTTCAAGGAGAACGTGCTGCTCGACCAGTCCTTCGCCAAGGACTCCAAGAAGTCCGTCGCTCAGGTCGCCAAGGAAGGCGGCGTCGAGGTTACCTCGTTCGTGCGCTTCAAGGTCGGCGTCTGAGTTAGCCCCAACGTCAACGACGAAGGCCAGGTCCGCAATGGACCTGGCCTTCGTCTATGCCGTGGCTCAGAGTCAGGCGTCGTCGAGCCCGATGTCGAGGACGGCCGCGCTGTGGGTGATCCACCCGGCGGAGATGATGTCGACCCCCGCTTCGGCGAGGGCCGGAGCGGTCTGGGCGTTCACCCGCCCCGAAGCCTCGACGACCATCACGCCATCCACCATCCGCACTGCCTCTGCCGCCATCTCGGGAGAGAAGTTGTCGATCAGCACCGCGGTCACCGGGTCTTGCAGCAGCTCCGCGAGCTGATCCAGGCTGTCCACCTCCACCTCGATGGCCATCAGGTGCCCGGCTGCTGCCTTCGCGCGCGCAACGGCCTTGCCGATGCTTCCGGCGGTCGCGATGTGGTTGTCCTTGACCAGGATCGCGTCGTCGAGGCCGAATCGATGGTTGGCCCCACCTCCGGCGCGCACCGCATACTTCTCCACCGCGCGCAGTCCGGGGGTGGTCTTGCGGGTGCAGCACACCGACGCCGCGGTGTGAGCGATGGCGTCGGCGATGGTGGCGGTGGCCGTGGCCACACCGCTGAGATGTCCGAGGAAGTTGAGTGCCACCCGCTCGCCGGTCAGGATCGTCCGCGCACTGCCGGATACGGTGCCGAGCACGTCACCGGGAGCGACTCGGTCGCCGTCGTTTCGCTGCGCGCTGAACTGCAGGGTGCCGGCGCTGTCGGCCAGCTGGAACGCGAGCCGGACGAGGTCGAGCCCGGCGATCACGCCGGTATCGCGCGCGGTGAGCGCGAATATCGCTTGCTCCGTGATCGGGATGAGGGCATCCGAGGTCACGTCACCCGCACGGCCGAGGTCCTCCAGCAACGCGGCCCGCACCAGGGGCTCCAACATGACGGTGGGTAACGGGTTCAGGGTCATGCCAGCGCTCCCACAGGGTGGCTCAGGTCGCTGATCTGCGCCGTGCTGTGCTGGCCACGGGCGTCGGTGTCCGGGAAGTCGGATCGCAGATGACCACCCCGACTCTCCTCACGCGCGATCGCGCTGCGACAGATCAACAGGGCCATCAACTCGTGGTCGCTCAGACCGCCCGCGCCCACGATGTGCACGCGGTCGGTCAACGAGCGGATCGCTTCCTCCAAGGGATCGGAGGATCGCACCACCCCCGCTGCCGTCGTCAGCAGCGTCCGCAGTGCCATCCGCGACTCATCGCTCTCCTGCGGGTGCTCTGCGCCGGCCTCTGGAGGTCCGGAAGGGGGGCTCAACGGCGTGGCGCGCAGATCCTCAGCCACCCAGCCGGCACAGACCACGGCTTCGAGCAACGAGTTGCTGGCCAGCCTGTTCGCTCCGTGCAGTCCCGTGCTCGCGACCTCACCGACAGCCCACAGCCCGGGCACGGTCGTGCGCCCGTGACGGTCCACGGTGACCCCGCCACACTGGTAGTGCGCGGCCGGGTGCACCGGAATCGGTTCGGTCGCCGGATCGATCCCCGCGGACTTGCAGGCTTGGTCGATGCCGGGAAAGACCGTGGCGAAGCGCTCGCCCAGAGCGTCCCGGGCGTCGAGGAACACCTGCCCACCGGCGGTGAGCTCGGCCCAGACAGCCCGAGAGACGATGTCACGGGAGGCGAGGTTGTCACACGGAAGCGGCTCTCCCTGGGCGTCGATCAGGATGGCCCCTTCACCGCGGACGGCTTCACTGACCAAGGGCATGGGGTCCAGCCTCGCATCGAGCGACGTGGGGTGGAACTGCGCCATCTCCAGGTCGCGCAGCTGCGCTCCCGCACGCACGGCCATCGCCAGACCTTGACCGCGGGCACCGAGTGGGTTGGAGGTATGCCGCCACAAGGCGCCGTAGCCACCGGTGGCCAGGACCACCGCGGGCGTACTCATGATCTGCGTGCCGGCATCGGACTCAACCTCCAGACCCACGACGTGGTGCGCTTGGGGATCCACCAGCACCCGCAGCGCGCGCGTGTGCTCAAGGACGGTCACCGACGGGGTGTCGCGGACGACCTCGATGACGGCGCGCAGGATCTCGGCTCCGCTGCCGTCCCCGCCCGCGTGGACGATGCGGTTGCGACAGTGCGCTCCTTCCAGGCCCAGGCGCAGGCTCCCGTCGGCCAGCCGGTCGAAGTCTGCGCCGAGAGCGGCCAGCCGCTCAACGGCCGCGGGAGCGGAGGCCGTGATGGCCTCGACGACCTCCGCGTCGCACAGTCCGGCTCCCGAAGCCATGGTGTCGGCCGCGTGCAGGGCGGGAGAGTCCTTGGGGCCGAGGGCGGCGGCAATGCCCCCTTGGGCCCACCCGGTCGCGGCTTCCGTGCCGAGCGTGCCGGTGGTCAGGACCACACAGGGCTGCGGAGCGAGGTCGATTGCGGTCATCAGCCCCGCGAGACCGGCCCCGACGATGACCGGCGCTGGGGGGCCGGACTGCTGGTCGTCCTTCATACTTCGAGCATCCTGGTCACGGCCATCCGGGCACGCTCGGCCATCGCCGGGTCGATGGTGACCTCGTTGGTCATCGTCTCCAGGCTGCGACGAATGGTGGACAGGCTGTTGCGCTTCATGTGAGGGCACATGTTGCAGGCCCGTACGAACTCGATCTCCGGGTGCTCGGCCGCGATGTTGTCGCTCATCGAGCACTCGGTGATCATGGCCACCTGGGCCGGCGAGCGGGTCACCACGAAGTCCAGCATCTGGGCCGTAGACCCTGACATGTCGGCCTCGTCGATGACCTCGGGTGGGCACTCGGGGTGGGCGATGATCACGGCCTCCGGGTGGTCGACCCGAAGCTGCTTCATGTCTGCGGCGGTGAAGCGCTCGTGCACCTCGCAGTGCCCCGCCCACGTCACCACCTCCACGCCGGTCTGGCGGGCGATGTTCTGGGCCAGGAACTCGTCCGGGATCATGATGACCTTGGGGACGTTCAGGGACTCGATGACCTTCACGGCGTTTCCGGAGGTGCAGCAGATGTCACTCTCGGCCTTCACCTCGGCGGAGGTGTTGACGTAGGTCACGACGGGCAGGCCGGGGTTGGCCGCTCGCAACGCTCGGACGTCGGCGCCGGTGATCGACTCGGCTAGCGAGCAGCCGGAACGCAGGTCGGGGATGAGCACGGTCTTGTCGGGGTTGAGCAGCTTGGCGGTCTCGGCCATGAAGTGGACGCCGGCCAGGACGATCACATCGGCGTCCACGGTCTGCGCTTCGCGAGCCAGGGCCAGGGAGTCCCCGACGATGTCGGCGACGCCGTGGAAGATCTCCGGTGTCTGGTAGTTGTGCGCCAGGATGACCGCGTTGCGCTCCTTCTTCAGCCTCTCGATGGCTTCGATCTCGGGCGCGAAAACCGCCCACTCCACCTCGGGTATGACGTGACGCACCGACTCGTAGAGCGAGTCGGTGGGGATCAGAACTGGGGACTGGGGCTGGGACACGGTGTTGCCTCCGACCGGAACCTAGGGTCTTATGCTGCGAATGAGCATATGCAGTGGGGCTGACTTTATATGCTGACTATGAGCATTACAAATCCTCGAAGGTATTGAGGGGTCGTCAGCGCATTCGAGTGACCGGAAGCTTCGTGCCCGCAGCGCTGCGCTCGTCCAGGATCTCCCGACGGAACGCGTAGAGCTTGGCCGGTCGGCCTCCGGTGGCCTGGTCCGTCTTACCCGTCTCCTCGACCAGTTCCTGCTGCGTGATCAACCGGCGGAAGTTCTGCTTGTGCAGCGCCTGGCCGGCCAACGCCTCGACCACCGACTGCAGGTTGCCCAACGTGAACTGGTCCGGCATCAGCTCGAAGACCACCGGCCGGTACTGGATCTTCGCCCGCAGCCGGGCGATGCCGGTGGCCAAGATGCGTCGATGGTCCAGTTCCATGGCCATCCCCGGGACCTGCTCCCTGCTGGGTGTCACGGACTCGGGGATCAGGCCCGCCTCGTGCAGGAGCTCGTATCGCTGCAGGGTCAGCTCGGGGCGCCATGGCCGCCCACCCAGGCCGAAGCTGACCGCACACCGCACCTCGCGTTGACGTCGAGCCGAGGCGGATGCCTCCGATGCCGCCCACTGCGTCAACCGTTCCGCGATCGCCGCGTTGCCCGCCGGGACCCCCAGCCGGTGGTCCTCCCACGGGAAGAACTCGTAGAAGCCGCGCCAGGCTGAGGCGGAGGCGCTGGATGTGGCCCTGGTCAGACCCAGGTAGGAGACGGAGATGGTGGTGTCCGTTCCGCCGGTGCGGTCTGGATCGGCGAACGTGTACAGCTGCTCCACATACCCCAGTCGCAACGCCGTCTGCTGCTCCACCCACGCCCGCAGACCGGTCTGTAGGGACCGGTGGTCGCTCCGCAGCGGACCCGAGGGCAAGCGTGCCCCGTCGGGCGAGGTCAGCACGACCGGTCCATCACCCGCCAACGACACGATGACGGCCACGAGCTCGGTGCTGACCCGTTGGGACCCCGACGATCGCGGCGGCTCGGCGTGCTCGGGCATGCGGACATCATGCCTGCTCGGGGTGCCTCGTCGGCGATGGCTGGCCTGAGGGTCGATATGGCAGGATCAGGGGCGCTGACAATTCTTTCTGCCCGGAAGGCTCCGATGACGCATGTCGACCAGGATCTAGCCCCTCACGCACCGGTGCGCAGGGTGCTGCTCAAGCTCTCTGGGGAAGCCTTCGGTGGAGGAAAAATCGGGGTGGACCCGGACGTGGTCCGTGGCATCGCGGAGCAGATCGCCAGCGCGGCCAGCCAGGGGGTCCAGGTTGCCGTCGTGATCGGAGGCGGGAACTTCTTCCGCGGAGCGCAGCTGCAGCAGCGGGGTATGGAGCGTGCCCGAGCGGACTACATGGGCATGCTGGGCACGGTGATGAACTGCCTGGCCCTGCAGGACTTCCTGGAGAAGGAGGGCATCGCCACCCGGGTGCAGACCGCGATCACCATGGGGCAGGTCGCCGAGCCCTACATTCCGCGTCGAGCGATCCGGCATCTCGAGAAGGGTCGGGTGGTGATCTTCGGAGCCGGAGCTGGTATGCCGTACTTCTCCACCGACACCGTCTCCGCCCAGCGTGCCCTGGAGATCAAGTGCGACGCTGTCCTGATGAGTAAACACGGCGTTGACGGTGTCTACACCTCGGACCCACGCACCGATCCTTCGGCCATCAAGCTCGACACCTTGACGTTCGACGAGGCATTGACGCAGAACCTCCGGGTCGTCGACGCAGCCGCCTTCAGTCTGTGCATGGACAACGACCTACCGATGCTCGTGTTCGGGATGGACGGCGCGGACAGCATCTACTCAGCCATCCTGGGTGAGAAGATCGGCACACTCGTCACCGCGCAATGAGCGCGTCCGATCACCGCTAGTCAACCGATCAATCTGCTAGGAGCACATCGTGTCCGATACAACCGAGATGGCCATGCTTGAGGCTGAGGAAAAGATGGCCAAAGCTCTCGAGGTCGCACGCGAAGACATGTCGTCCATACGCACGGGCCGGGCCCACCCGGGGATGTTCAGCAAGGTCACCGTGGACTACTACGGCTCGCCCACCCCGATGCAGCAGCTGGCGTCGTTCCAGGTGCCCGACGCCAGGACCATCCTCATCCAGCCCTACGACAAGTCTTCGTTGAACGCGGTCGAGAAGGCCCTCCGGGACTCCGACAACAGCGTCAACCCGAGCAACGACGGCAACCAGATCCGCGTGATCATGCCGCAGTTGACGCAGGAGCGTCGCCGGGACTACATCAAGGTGGCCCGCACCAAAGGTGAGGACGCCAAGATCTCGGTGCGCAATATTCGGCGCCAGGCCAAGGACACGATCGAGAGCTCGGTCAAGGACGGCGACATCGGTGAGGACGAAGGAAGCCGGACGGAGAAGGAACTGGAGGCCTTGACCAAGAAGTACGTCGACTCCATCGACGACGTGCTGAAGCACAAGGAGGCCGAGCTCCTCGAGGTCTGAGTAATGTCCGACACGCCCTCATCGCGGCGGGCCTACCGAGCATCGGATCGGGCCGGCTCCAGCGAGGCCGCCCCCGCGAAACGTCGCACCGCCGGACGTGACCTGCGGGCCGCTATCGGGGTCGGCGTCGGGTTGGGTGCCATCGTGCTCGCCTCCCTCGTGCTCTGGAAGCCGGCGTTCGTCGTGGTGGTGACCGTGGGGATCGCCCTAGGGGTGTGGGAGCTGATCGAGGCGCTTCGCTCAGGTCGGATCCTGGCGCCGACGATCCCGACCATGGCCGCGGCGGGCACGTTGGTGCCCGTGACCTACTTCTTCGGCGCCGAAGGGCTGTCGGTCGGGTTTGCGGTGAGCTGCCTGGCCATCCTGCTGTGGCGGACGGCAGGCGGGGCGCAGGGGGCGATCCGCGACATCTCGGGGGGAGTGTTCATCACCGCCTACGTCCCGTTGATGGCGGGACTGGCCATCCTGCTGGTGGCGGAGCCGGACGGGGTGTCTCGGATCATCGTCTTCATCCTGGTGACGATCAGTAGCGACATCGGGGGGTATGCCGTCGGCGCCACGTTCGGGAAGCACCCGATGGCCCCGGCGCTCAGCCCGAAGAAGTCCTGGGAAGGGTTTGCCGGGTCCATGCTGAGCTGTGTGGTCGTCGCCGTGATCTCGGTCATGACGATGCTCGACGGCTCCTGGTGGGCCGGCTTGCTGCTCGGGGTCGCCGTCGCGTGCTTCGCCACCATGGGCGACCTGGCGGAGTCCACCCTCAAGCGTGACCTCGGGATCAAGGACATGGGCACGATGCTGCCGGGCCACGGCGGGTTGATGGACCGCCTGGACTCCTTGGTGATGACGATCCCGGTCACCTTTGCGGTGCTGACGATTTTCGTGCCGGTCTGAGTCGCCGGTAGACCTGCGAGAATGGTGGGCGATGAGCACCGATCTCCCCACTCCGACCGCCAGCCCACCCAAGCCGGGGGCTTTGACCTTCACTGCTCCCAAGCGAGGTAAGGCACCCAGACACCTGGCCGACCTGGACCAGGCTGGACGCCGAGCCTGGATGTCCGAGCTCGGGCACAAGCCGTTCCGGGCCGACCAGCTCTCCCGTCATTACTTCGAGCGCTTGGTCGTCGATCCCGACCAGATGACCGACCTGCCTTCGGGGGCCCGCGACGACTTGGTCCACGCCGTCCTCCCAGAGCTGCTGCACCCGGTGCGCACCCTGAGCGCTGACGACGGAGCAACGTTGAAGCAGGTTCACCGGCTCCACGACGGTGCGATGGTGGAGTCGGTGCTGATGCGCTATCCGGGACGGGTCACGATGTGCATCTCCAGCCAGGCGGGGTGTGGGATGAACTGCCCCTTCTGTGCCACGGGGCAGGCCGGTCTGACCCGCAACCTCTCGACTGCCGAGATTGTGGAGCAGGTGGTGGCCGCGGCCCGAACCCTGCGCCACGAGGAGTCGGGGGAGACGGCGGACGAGGCGACCCAGCAGGTCTTGCGGGTCAGCAACGTCGTGTTCATGGGGATGGGTGAGGCCCTGGCGAACTACAAGGCCTCCATCGGGGCAATGCGCCGGTTGGTCGAGCCGGCGCCGTCGGGCCTGGGGATGTCGGCCCGAGGCGTCACCATGTCCACCGTGGGGTTGGTCCCGGCGATCGACAAGCTGGCCGACGAGGGCATCCCGGTGACCCTCGCCCTGTCGTTGCACGCCGCCGACGACGAGCTGCGCAACGAGCTGGTGCCGATCAACACCCGCTGGAAGGTGGACGAGGCGCTCGACGCGGCGTACCGCTACTACGAGAAGACCGGGCGGCGCGTGAGTATCGAGTACGCCTTGATCCGCGACATCAACGACCAGGCATGGCGCGCGGACCTGCTGGGGGAGAAGCTGCGTGCTCGTGGGAAGGGATGGGTGCACGTCAACCCCATACCGTTGAACCCGACACCGGGATCGAAGTGGACCGCGTCGCGACCGGGTGTCGAGCAGCAGTTCGTGGAGCGCCTGCTGGCTCACGGCATTCCGACCACCGTCCGGGACACCCGGGGCTCGGATATCGACGGCGCGTGCGGGCAGCTGGCCGCCACGGTCTGAACGCGAGGAGCCGCCACTAGCGCTGGGCACGCCCAGGCAGCACGATGGGCAGATGAGCGAATACCGCAGTGTGGTGCAGCGATCCCTGGTCGACCCCGAGGGCTTCTGGGGGGAGGCGGCCTCCGGGATCAGCTGGATCAACAAGCCAGCGCTCGCGCTCGACGACGAGCACGCGCCGCTGTATCGCTGGTTCCCCGAGGGCCGGCTCAACATGTGCTTCAACGCCTTGGACCGGCACGTGGTGCACGGCCGTGCCGACCAGACGGCCCTCATCTACGACAGCCCCGTCACCGGCACCCAGCGCTCCTACAGTTACGCGCAGTTGCTCGATCTCGTGGCTCGGTTCGCGGGAGTGCTGCGCGACCTCGGGGTCACCAAAGGCGACCGGGTGGTGATCTACCTGCCGATGGTTCCAGAGGCCGTGATCGCGATGCTGGCCTGTGCTCGGATCGGTGCCGTGCATTCGGTGGTCTTCGGCGGCTTTGCCCCCGCCGAGCTCGCGGCTCGGATCGAGGACGCAGAACCCGTCGTGATCGTCTCCGCTTCGTGTGGGGTCGAGCCCAGCCGCGTGGTGCCCTACAAACCGATGCTCGACGAAGCGTTGGCGCGCTCGGCCCACCAGCCCCGGCACTGCGTCATCCTGCAGCGCGAGCAGCACCCCTGCGAGCTGGGAGAGCGCGACTTCGACTGGGCGGAGGTGATGCGCCCGGGCACCGTCCCTCCGGCCGGATGCGTGCCGATGCTCGCGACCGACCCGCTCTACGTGCTGTACACCTCGGGCACCACGGGTCGGCCCAAAGGCATCGTCCGGGACACCGGTGGGTATGCGGTGGCCCTGCGCTGGTCGATGGAGCATCTCTACGGTCTGGAGCCGGGCGAGACCTGGTTCTGTGGCTCCGACGTCGGGTGGGTGGTCGGCCACTCCTACATCGTCTACGGCCCGTTGTTGACCGGGGCCACGACGGTGCTCTTCGAGGGCAAACCCGTCGGAACGCCGGACGCCTCGGCATACTGGCGTCTCATCGCGCAGCACGGTGTCGTCGCGGCCTTCACGGCACCGACGGCGATCCGGGCGATCAAGAAGATGGACCCGAGTGCCGAGCTCGTGACGCACCACGACCTCAGCAGTCTGCGATCGCTCTTCCTCGCCGGGGAGCGGCTGGACCCCGACACGTGGCAGTGGGCGACCGAGGCGCTGGACGTGCCGGTCATCGACAACTGGTGGCAGACCGAGACCGGCTGGCCGATCGCCATCACCCCGCCGGGTCCGCACGGGTTGGACATCAAGCCTGGTTCACCTGGCCCCGCCACCGTGGGATACGACGTGCGGGTGCTGGACGAGCGCGGCTCCGAGGTGGACGCCGGTGTCGAGGGGGCTATCTGCATACGTCTGCCCTTGCCGCCCGGCACCCTGCCCACCCTGTGGGGAGACGACCAGCGCTACATCGACTCCTACCTGTCCACGTTCGACGGTTACTACCTCTCCGGTGACGGCGGCTATGTGGACGCAGACGGCTACCTCTTCGTGATGGGTCGCACCGACGACGTGCTCAACGTCGCCGGGCATCGGTTGTCGACCGGGTCGTTGGAAGAGGCGCTGTCTGGTCATCCCGCGGTGGCCGAATGCGCGGTGATCGGCGTCAGCGACGACCTCAAGGGACAGGTGCCGCGGGCGCTGGTCGTCCTCAAGGCCGGGGTCGACGTCGGTGAGCCTGAAGCGCTCGCAGCACTGCAGGCCGAGCTGGTCAAGCGAGTGCGCGACGAGGTGGGGGCGGTGGCCTCGCTGCGCCAGGTTGATGTGGTTGCAGCACTGCCGAAAACGCGATCAGGGAAGATCCTTCGCAAGACGATGCGACAGATGGCCGACGGTCACGAGGCGATGGTGCCGAGCACGATTGAGGACCCCGGCGTCCTCAAGGACTTGGGCGGGGTCCTGAGAGGACCGTCATGACCTCATCGATGCTGTCGAGGAGGTGGAGGCTCTCGCGGTCGTGACCGAGCTGGCTCAACAGCGGCCAGACCGGGAGGTCGTGGGTCCAGTGTCGAGCACCCAGCAGGATGAGCGGCCGCGGTAGCTCCACCGTCTCGTAGTAGAGCCTGGTCACCATCTGGAAGATTTCTTGCACCGTGCCGGCGGCCCCCGGAAGGACCACGAGCCCGCTGGTGCTGGACCCCAGCACGATGTCCTCGCGCACCGCGTTGGAGAAGGACTTGGCGATCCGCTGGGCGAAGACGTTGGGCGGCTCATGGCCGAAGTGCCAGGTGGTATGCCGATCCTGCGGACCTGCTCGTCCTCACCGGCACGTGGCGTGCCACGCGCCGTGAACGCGCAGGAACTCCATCCCTCCAGACGCTGCGCATAGCAGGGCACCGATGTCAGATCAGCGTGGGCTTGCTGGAGCGTTGCGCCGTCCGGTGCCCAGGCGCCAAGGTTCGCGGCTTCCATGGCCCCGGGGCCGCGCCGGTGACAACGAGGTATCCCTTCTCGGACAGCCGGTGTCCCAGGTGCGCGACGCTCGCAAATTCCTCGGTCCCTCGCGCAACAGCGTGAACACCCATGACACCCACCGCCGGACGATCACTCAGCGGAGCGTGGAGCGCGTCGCTCATCGCTTCGTCATGCATCGCACGCAGCACACTGACGTAGGCGTCGTAGCGGATCGCGGCGTCCTGGGACCAGGCGTAGGCGCGGGCATCGACGGTCTGCGTGTACCCCCCGTCGTCCATACCGTCGTACAGCTCGTCCGGGGTGTAGAGCGACCCCCGGGCGTCAGTGAGGCGACTCCTCAAGGGCGTCGAGATCTCGGGAGGCGTATCGATGGTGTTCGGCCTCTTCCCGCAGCACTACCGTGAGGCATCGACGCACGACGTACTCCTGGTCGGGGTACGAGCTGCCCGGTTTGCGAGCGCAGATCCGGTCGAGCTCGGCCTCGCTCACGCGAGCAAGGAAGGCTCGCACCGAGGCGCTGCGGTGACGGCGGGCGGCGAGCACCTCAGTGAGGGTGGGGGAGGCCGTGATCGTGAGCCCTAACGGCGCGGTCGTCTCGGTCGTCGTCCCGCCGGCCGGGAGGCCGAGCGGGTGGTAGGGCGAGTCTTCTTCGAGCACGGCGTTGCCGATCCAGGCATCGCTGGCGAACAGAAGGTGTCGCTGGGTCTCGACGAACGACCACTCGTCATCGACGCGCTCCTGAAGGCTGGCCTCGGGTAGGAGCTTGGCCCGGGCGAGCGTTCCTTCCCACACTGTCTGGAGATGATCCAACGTCGCGCGATAGTCAGCAAGGGTGGTGGCCTCCCGTGCCAGGACTCGCGTGGGGTGCTGCCGGTCGAGCTCGGCGTCGACATAGGAGGTCACGTCCACGTCGTTGACGACGACTCGCCCAAAGCTGCCCCCGATGTAGACCTGACTCCCGTAGCAGTCGACGATCTTGAGGCCGCTGACCTCGCAGTCACGGATCTCGGTGTGGCCGAGGTCGCATAGGTGGATACGGGCACCGCGGAACTGTTCAGTGTCGGTGAACTCCGCAGCCATCCGGGAAGTCTCGCGCACCGGGCTCGCCACCGCTACCGCTGTCGGACGCAGTGGTGCGAAGATGCTCGATCGCCAGGAACATGCGCAGTGCAGCGGCACCCGTGACCAAGACCTCCCCGTCCGGTCTCACGTAGCTCGCCGGGGTGACAAGGACCCGTTGCTCGGTGACCCCGACCGTGCCATGACTCGTGTGCTGGATGGATCGGCATCGACCGTTCTCGACGTAACCGGTCTTGCGGCTCACCGCTGCCGAGGCGTGGTTGCCGACGACGTACGCCGACCCGCACTCCAGGGCGCCAAGCTCATCGAACGCGAACCCCACCACGAGCTGTCGCATCAGGGTGCCGGTGCCTCGTCCGTGATGGGCCAAACCCAGCCAGGAGCCGGTCTCGATGTGGCGAGTCTCTGCGAAGTCTCGTGCATGCAGATCCTGCGCGCCGACGAGCTCGCCGTCGCGGCGTACGGTCAGCGCCAACCGCCACTCCTCGGGCTGAAATGTGGCCCGCTGTGTCCACCACCACGCCAGTGAGGTGGCTGGGAAGCCGCCAGGGGATCCCGGCGCGAAAGGCTTCTCGTGCCAATCACGTACGAAGGGCATGGGCTGATCCGGGGTGTGGATACCTCTCCTGACCAGCTCCACAAGCTCGGGGAGGTCATCGTCGCGCAACGCTCGCAGCTCCACCGGGCCGCTGCTGATCAGCAACGCGAACGGCGGAAAGATCTCCTCGAGGGTGAGCATGCCCGATTGTCTCCGCAACGGAGGGCCTTGACGATACCCACACCTCACCTACGGGGGTCCGGCCCCCGACCTGCGCTCCTCGCAAGGCACCGTAGGTGAGACTGACCAGCGGGCCTCAAGCCGGGTGGCTGCCCCCACGGGCGGTGATGATCTCGACGCGCCGAGTTGCCGAGCGCTACTCAGATACCTGGGCGCTAGCGATGGCCTCGATCTCGACTCGTGCCCCGAGTGGGAGTCCGGCGACGGCAACGGTGGTCCGTGCTGGGTAAGGCGAGGAGAACACCGTCGCGTAGACGCTGTTCATTGCCGCGAAGTCGGCCATGTCGATCAGGTAGACGTTCACCTTGACGATGTCGTCGAGGCCCCGGTCTGCAGCCTTGAGCACCGAGATGAGGTTGGTGAAGACTTGCTCGGTCTGCGCCTCGATCCCTCCCTCGATCAGCGTTCCGGTCGCGGGATCAATGGGTGTCTGACCGGACAGGTACAGCAGTCGGCCTGCAGTGGATACAGCGTGCGAATACGGTCCGACGGGTTCGGGGGCGGCGGGATCGGTGACGGCAAGTCGAGGCACGGGATCAGACTCTAAGCGCATCGTTCTGCGGGGCCGGCTTGTCCCTCATCACAGCCGTCCACCGACCGCCGGCACACAGTCGCCCTGAGAGAGGAACCGCGGCCGGTCAGCGATCCCTTGGCGGTCTATTTCCTCAGAAGTGGATGGCAGCTCGCGCTTCGACCTCTACGAGTTGGTCGGCTTGTCCGAGCACAGTCACACCGAGGGGGGTGCTGGGCTCACATCATCTTCGCAGCACCCTCCGCCCCCGCGGACCGCGAGCGGATCCCCGTACGACGCTTCATCAGGACGTGTGCCCAGGCATGCTCAGCGTCTTCAGCTCGCCTGACAGGATGACAACCTGCCGCAACCCACCCGCCCGGACGTCGACGTGGATGTGCTCATCGTTGGTGCTGGGTTGTCCGGTATCGGGGCGGCCTGTCATCTCAGGCGACGCGCCCCGGAGGCGTCATATCTCGTGCTGGAGGCCCGGTCCGATCTCGGCGGCACCTGGGACCTTTTTCGCTATCCCGGCATCCGCAGCGACTCCGACATGTACACCTACAGCTACGGGTTTCGACCGTGGAGCGGCCCCCGGTCTCTCGCCGACGGAAGTACGATCTTGCGGTATCTGCGCGACAGTGCGCGCGAGTATGGGGTGATCGAGCGGATCCGTTACCGCCACCGTGTCGTGGCCGCGCAGTGGTCGACGGCCGAGGCCCGGTGGACTCTCGACATCGAAGTCAGAAGGGTCGACGGCGCCGACGACATTAGCCCCTGCTCGATCCAGATGACGTGCGCCTTCTTGTACTGCAATACCGGTTACTACCGTTTCGACCGCGGCCATTCCCCTGACCTGGCCGGTCTGAAGGACTTCGCCGGCACGGTCATCCATCCCCAGCACTGGCCCGAAGGCTTCGACGTCACCGGTTCGCACGTTGCCATCATCGGTAGCGGCGCCACCACCGTGACCCTCGTGCCCGAGTTGGCCCGCCACGCCGCCAGCCTCACACAGGTGCAGCGCACCCCCACCTACGTCGCGGCTCTGGACTCGGTCGACGCCAACGCTTCCTGGCTGGACGGGCGTGTGTCCCTGCGCTGGAGGTCGCGGGTGATGCGGGCCAAGTACATCGCCAGGGCTCAGTTCATCGCCGTTGCCAGCCGGCTCTGGCCCGAACGGCTCAAGAGAACGCTGCGACGCGGGGCACAACGCCAACTGCCGACGGGGTATGACGTTGCCGCCTCGTTCCAGCCCAACTACAACCCGTGGGAGCAGCGTCTGTGTGTCACCCCCGACGGCGACTTGTTCCAGAGCATCTCCACGGGTCAGGCCAGGATCGTCACGTCCACCATCGAGCGGGTCCTTCCGCGGGGACTGCAACTGGCCGACGGACAGATCGTCGACGCCGACGTCCTCATCACCGCGACCGGTCTCGAGATCCTGATGCTCGGTGGCATGACCCTGCGCGTCGATGGTGGCACCATCGACGTGGGTGAGGCCATCACGTTTCGCGGGGTCATGCTCTCCGGGGTGCCGAACTTCGCCTTCACCGTGGGTGCTACCGCCACGTCGTGGACGCTGACCAGTGACCTCGCCGCGATCTACGTCTGCCGGGTGCTGGAGCACTTACGCAGCCGCGGGTATCGCAGTGTGACGCCCACGCTGCCTGCCGAGGCGAAGGAATGGACGAAGACGCCGCTCTTCCGGTACAGCTCCTCATACGTGCTGCGAAGTCGATCGGTCCTCCCGAGCCAGGGTGATCGGCGAGCGTGGCAGATGAGTGAGCACTACGTCATCGCCCTGTTGCGGATGAAGTATCGGCCCATCTCCCACCCCGACCTGACCTTCGGTTAGCTCATGAGCAACCGTCGGGTCGCTGGGTTCTAGGTCGCCCCCAGCCCGGTCAAGGATCCCTGCCTGTGAAGGCTCCACTGTCGTTGGCCCGCTGGGGGACACCCCCGCTGGGTGCAGCGGGGACAATGGCGGGGTGACCACGCAACGAACGCTAGCCCTGTTGGGATCGACCGGCTCCATCGGCACCCAGGCCATCGACGTCGTGCGTGCCCATCCCGACCGGTTCAGGGTCCGAGGGATCTGTGCCCACGGATCCGACGTGGCGCTGCTGGCCGAGCAGGCGGTCGAGCTCGGTGTGGAGGTGGTGGGCGTAGCCCGCGCCGAGGCTGTGGCGGAGTTGAAGGAGGCCATCGACCACCGTGCCTCGCAGAAGGGCTTTCGTGGTCCGGCTCCGCAGATTCTCGGCGGCGAGGAGGCCGCAGCCGAGGTCGCCGCCATGGGCGCCGATGTGGTGCTGAACGGCATGACGGGAGCCATCGGCCTGCGTCCCACCCTGGCTGCCCTCGCGGCGGGCAGCACCCTGGCGCTGGCCAACAAGGAGTCACTGATCGTCGGCGGTGCGCTGGTGATGGGGGCAGCTACGGGCGATCAGATCGTGCCGGTGGACTCCGAGCACAGCGCCATCGCCCAGTGTCTGCGCTCGGGACGGCGGGAGGAGGTGCGACGACTCGTCCTGACCGCCAGTGGGGGACCTTTTCGGGGCTGGCGCGCGCAACAACTGGAGGACGTGACCCCCGAGCAGGCGTTGAAACACCCGAACTTCTCGATGGGCATGGTGATCACGACCAACTCCGCGACCTTGGTCAACAAGGGGCTCGAGGTCATCGAGGCGCATCACCTCTTCGGGGTGAGCTACGACCAGATCGATGTTGTCGTCCACCCGCAGCAGCAGATCCATTCGATGGTCGAGTTCAGGGACGGATCGACGATCGCCCAGATGGGACCCCCGCGCATGCTGGTCCCGATCGGTCTGGGCCTGTCGTGGCCCGACCGTCTGGACGACGTCGATGTGCCTTGTGACTGGTCTGTGCCGATGTCCTGGGACTTCGCGCCACTGGACGACACAGCGTTCCCCGCCGTGTCACTGGCTCGTGACGCGGGGCGCTCAGGGGGGACGTGTCCGGCCGTCTACAACGCGGCCAACGAAGTCTGTGTCGCCGCCTTCCACGCCGGCACCCTCTCGTTCCCCGGGATCGTGCGGACGGTCACACAGGTCCTGGAGACTCACACGAGGGGCGGGTCGGTGGGGAACTCCGAGGGCTCGTCGATGGTTGACTCTGTGGACAGCGTTGATCAGGTGCTCGCGGCAGACGCGTGGGCCCGCACCGAGGCCGAGTCGGCGATGATGGACGCTCAAGCATGATGTTGCGAACGGACGGACGTCGTTGATGTTGTATCTCGTCGGGGTGCTCCTGATGGTAGTGGGCATAGCCGCCTCCATCGGGTTGCACGAGATTGGTCACCTGGTGCCGGCCAAGAAGTTCGGGGTGAAGGTCACCCAGTACATGGTGGGCTTCGGACCCACGCTGTGGTCGCGCCAGCGCGGCGAGACCGAGTACGGCGTCAAGGCGATCCCGCTCGGTGGCTATATCCGGATGATCGGGATGTTCCCGCCCCGGCCCAAGGACCACGGCATGCTGCGGACTTCGACCACGGGGCGCTGGGGACAGATGACCGAACAGGTCCGAGCCGAGTCCCTGGAGGAGGTGGGCCCAGGAGACGAGAACCGGGTCTTCTACAAGCTGCCGGTCTGGCAGAGGGTCGTCATCATGCTGGGTGGACCTTTTATGAACCTGGTCATCGCCACAGTGCTGCTCACCGGCATCATGACCCTGTACGGACTACCGCAGCTCACCACCACCGTGGGAGCCGTCTCTGCGTGTGCGCCGCAGAACCCAGCGGTGACCGACTGCGAGGGTCAGCCGGAGGCACCCGCCGCCCAGGCAGGCCTGGAGCCTGGCGACACGATCGTGGCGGTCAACGGCACTGCGGTCGACGACTGGTTCGTCACGTCCTACGAGCTGCAGAACGCCGGCAGCCAGGCTCGACTGCAGGTCGAGCGGGACGGCGTCGAGCAGACCTTGGATGCGAATCTGGTGACCCGCGAGCGAGCCTTGTTGAACCCGGACGGGACGGTGCGGGTCGACGCGGCCGGTGACCCCGTCGTGGGCGACGTCAGCTTCCTGGGGGCCAGTGGCTCCGTGGAGTACGTGCGGGCGCCGCTGGTCGAAGCGCCGGCCTTCGTGGGGGGTGCTCTGGCCGATACCGCTGGCATCTTCCTCAAACTGCCGGAAAAGCTGGTCGGCGTGTTCCAGGCGGCGTTCGCCGGTGAGGACCGCGACCAGCAAGGTCCCATGTCCGTGGTCGGCGTCGGTCGGGTCGCGGGTGAGGTGACCTCCGGGGACCTGGGCGGATTAACCGAGTCCTTCGGATCCAGGCTGGTACTCCTGCTGTCCTTGCTGGCTTCCCTCAACATCGCCCTGTTCGTGTTCAACATGATCCCGTTGCTGCCGTTGGACGGCGGTCACGTGGCCGGTGCTCTGTGGGAAGGGGTCAAGAAGACCTACGCCCGCCTGCGGGGCCTGCCTGACCCTGGACCGGTCGACATCGCCAAGGCCTTGCCGGTGGCCTACTCCGTGGCGATCGGACTGATCGCCATGACCCTGCTCCTGGTGTACGCCGACGTGGTCAACCCCATCCGACTCGGCGGCTGAGCGCTCACCGCGGTCGACGTGCCGGGCGGTCAGCGAGCAGACAGCCACGTGAGAGATACTGCATGCATGACTGCCGGAACCCCCATCTCCCTTGGTATGCCCGCTGCTCCGCCGCCCGTGTTGAACCCTCGGCGCAAGACGCGGAAGATCAAGGTGGGCAAGGTCGAGGTCGGCGGCGATGCGCCTGTGTCGGTCCAGTCGATGACCACGACACCCACCACCGACATCAACGCCACGCTGCAGCAGATCGCTGAGCTCACGGCCACGGGGTGCGACATCGTGCGGGTGGCCTGCCCCACCCAGGACGATGCCGAGGCCCTGTCGGCGATCGCCAAGAAGTCACAGATCCCGGTGATCGCCGACATCCACTTCCAGCCGAAGTACGTCTTCGCGGCGATCGACGCGGGCTGCGCGGCGGTGCGTGTCAATCCCGGCAACATCCGCAAGTTCGATGACCAGGTAAAACAGATCGCGGCGGCCGCCAAGGACGCCGGAGTCTCCATCCGGATCGGTGTCAACGCCGGCTCATTGGACAAGCGCATCATGGACAAACACGGCAAGGCCACCGCCGAAGCCCTGGTGGAGTCGGCCGTCTGGGAGGCCTCGCTCTTCGAGGAGCACGACTTCCACGACTTCAAGATCTCGGTCAAGCACAACGACCCCGTCGTGATGGTGCGGGCCTACGAGCTGCTCTCACAGGCGGGGGACTGGCCGCTGCACCTGGGCGTGACCGAGGCCGGACCCGCCTTCCAGGGCACCATCAAGTCCTCGGTGGCCTTTGGTGCCCTCCTCTCGCAGGGCATCGGCGACACCATCCGAGTCTCCCTCTCTGCGCCCCCGGTTGAAGAGGTGAAGGTGGGAAACCAGATCCTGCAGAGCCTGAACCTGCGTCCGCGCAAGTTGGAGATCGTCTCCTGTCCTTCCTGTGGTCGGGCCCAGGTGGACGTCTACACGTTGGCCGAAGAGGTCACCGCTGGACTGGAAGGCATGGAGGTTCCGCTCCGCGTCGCCGTCATGGGATGTGTCGTCAACGGCCCAGGGGAGGCGCGCGAGGCCGACCTGGGCGTGGCCAGCGGTAACGGCAAGGGGCAGATCTTCGTCAAGGGCGAGGTCATCAAGACGGTGCCGGAGTCACAGATCGTGGAGACACTGATCGAAGAAGCCATGCGGATCGCTGAAGGTATGGAGGCCGAAGCCGAAGATCAGGCAGCGCAAGGCGCTCCCAGCGTCACCGTGGGCTAGGACGCTTCCGGTGGGGTATGCCGGCTTTGTGCCCGTGCGTCAGTTGGTGTTGGTCGACCTCCTGGGACTCATCATGGCTACCCGTCCGGGGGAGCGGGCGGTGGTCGGAATCGACGGCGTCGATGGAGTCGGGAAGTCGTATCTTGCGGCCGAGCTCCTGGCGTTGGCTGAACGACTGGCGGGCCGGGAGCTGCTCAGCGTAAGTATGGACGGGTTCCACCATCCACGCGAGGTTCGCTACGCGCGTGGGCGCACTGCAGAGACCTACTATCGAGACGCGTTCGACTACGAAGCGTTCCGGCGGCACGTCCTGACTCCCTTTCGCGCTGGCCGCGAGGTCGTGCCGGCCATCCATGACGTGGCCACCGACGAAGCCATCCTCCCTGATGCCATCGAGGCGGCCGACGACGCGGTGCTCCTGATCGACGGAGTCTTCCTTCATCGACCAGAGCTCACTGCGCTGTGGGATGCCTCGCTCTTCGTGCATGCTCCTTTCGAGATCAGTGTCCCCAGGGGCAACGCCCGGCTAGTGGCTCGGCAGGCTGCTGCGAGTGCATCGGATGATCCCGAGGACCCTTCCCACGCGCGCTACGTGCAGGCTCAGCGGTGGTATCTCGAGCAGGCGCCATCACAGCAGGCGACGTGGGTGCTCGACAACAGCACATTGACCCAGCCGCTGCTCGACTGGGGCGCCGAAGTCGGACCCTAACTCCCGCCACCCTCAGCCAGGAACGTCGACTTCCGCGGCATACACGACGCTGGAGGTCCCGCTAAGTGGCTGGGGGTGGCGGGAAGAGGGGGAGGGGAGCGCACGAAAGCCCGAGACCACGCGGTCTCGGGCTTTCGTGTCCGGCTGGCCTAGTGGTTAGGCAGCGACAGGGTTAGACGTGCGCTTCGACGTCGTCGTCGACCCAGTCGAGGGTCTTGGTGACGGCCTTGTTCCACTGGCGGAACAGGCGGTCACGCTCGCCCTCGTCCATGTTCGGCGTCCAACGCTTGCCTTCGTTCCAGTTGTCGATGACATCCTGCTCGCCGGACCAGAAGCCCACGGCGATGCCGGCGGCGTAGGCCGCGCCCAACGCCGTCGTCTCGGCGATCTCGGGACGGACCACGTCGACCCCGAGGATGTCGGCCTGGAACTGCATCAGCGTCTCATTGGCGATCATGCCGCCATCGACCCGCAGCTCGGTCAGGTCCACTCCGGAGTCGGCGTTCATGGCCTCCAGCACCTCACGCGTCTGGTAGGCCGTGGCCTCCAGGGCGGCGCGGGCGATGTGGCCCTTGTTGACGAACCGGGTCAAGCCGACGATGGCGCCCCGTGCGTCGTCACGCCAGTGCGGAGCGAAGAGACCGGAGAATGCGGGCACGAAGTAGGCGCCGCCGTTGTCGTCGACACTCTTGGCGAGCTCCTCGATCTCCGGGGCGTCCTTGATCAGGCCGATGTTGTCGCGCAGCCACTGGATCAGCGAGCCACTGACCGCGATCGAGCCCTCGAGAGCGTAGACCGCGTCCTGGTCACCGATCTTGTAGCAGACGGTGGTCAACAGGCCGTTCTCGCTGGGCACGATCTCGGTGCCGGTGTTGAGCAACATGAAGTTACCCGTGCCGTACGTGTTCTTCGACATACCCTTCTCGAAGCACGCCTGGCCGAAGGTGGCCGCCTGCTGGTCACCGAGGATGCCGGCGATCGGCACCCCGGGCACCAGACCACCCTTGCGTCCCTCACCGTAGACCTCGGAAGAGGACTTGATCGTCGGCAACATCGACATCGGTATGCCGAAGTCGGAGGCCGTGCCTTCGTCCCAGTCGAGCGTCTTCAGGTCCATCAGCATGGTGCGCGAGGCGTTGGTCACGTCGGTCACGTGCTGGCCGCCCTCGGGACCACCAGTCATGTTCCACAGCACCCAGGTGTCGGTGGTGCCGAACATCAGGTCGCCGTTCTCGGCCTTCTCGCGGGCGCCGTCGACGTTGTCGAGGATCCACTTCACCTTTGGGCCGGCGAAGTACGTCGCCAGCGGCAAGCCGCAGATCGCCTTGTACTTGTCGGCCCCTTCGTCGCCGCAGAGCTGAGCGGCGATCTTGTCGGTGCGGGTGTCCTGCCAGACGATGGCGTTGTAGACCGGGTCACCAGTGTTCTTGTCCCAGACGACCGCCGTCTCACGCTGGTTGGTGATGCCCACGGCCGCGAGGTCGTTGTGGGTGATGTTCCCGCTCGAGAGCGCCAGTGCGACGACCTCACGGACGTTCTTCCAGATCTCGGCGGCGTCGTGCTCGACCCACCCGGCCTTGGGGAAGATCTGCTCGTGTTCCTTCTGGCCCGTCGAGTGGATCTTGCCGGCATGGGTGAAGACGATTGCGCGGCTACTGGTGGTGCCTTGGTCGATCGACATTACATAGTCGGCCATGGGTGTTTCTCCTCCACGTCATTGTGCGGTTTCTATGGCTCCCAGCCCGATCCCACGGTGCGATCTCGGCTCGGTCGAACAGTCGACGGCGACCTCGAGGCAACCGTCGGGGTGCGTCTGCTAGAAGACGGCGGCGGCCAGGAGACCGCCGAGACTGCCACCGACGATCGGCCCCACGACGGGCACCCAGGAGTAGCTCCAGTCGCTCGAGCCCTTGCCCTTGATCGGCAACACGAAATGGGCGATACGGGGACCGAGATCGCGAGCCGGGTTGATCGCGTAGCCGGTGGGACCACCGAGGCTGGCACCGATGCCGACGACCAAGAGCGCCACGGCCAACGGGCCAAGATCCCCTGGGTAGTTGCCGAACGACAGGATGACGAAGACCAGGACGAAGGTTCCGATGACCTCGGTGACGAAGTTCCAGCCGTAGTTCCGGAGCTCGGGACCGGTGGAGAACACGCCCAGCTTGACGGCCGGGTCCGCATCTTGGTCGAAGTGCTCCTTGTATGCAGCCCAGGCCAGCACGGCACCGATAAAGGCACCCAACATCTGCGCAGCCAGGTACACCAGCGTGTTGGTGAAGTTGATCTCCAGGGCCGCCTCGCCACCGAAGTTGTCCGCTCCGTTGGCGATCAGACCAAACGTCACCGCCGGGTTGATGTGCGCACCGGACTTGAACGCTACGAAGACACCCGCAAACACACCGAGGCCCCAGCCGAAGTTGATCATCAGCCAACCACCGTTGAATCCCTTGGTCTTGGGCAAGATGGCGTTGGCTACGACGCCACAACCGAACAACAGCAGCATCGCTGTGCCCATCACCTCGAGTAAGAACACTTCTCCCATGTACCTATCTCCGTTCTTGTGGTCTTTGAAGCGGGGCCGGATGCCACCGCTTCGTAAGGGTGTTGCTCAGGATCAGCCGACGGGCTGCAAGGTGGTCGGGTCCCCGACGACTCCACGGACCTCGGCGGCTGCCGCGTCGTCGGGCTGCTCTGCAGCCAGCTCCTCGGCTTTGGCCTGCTCGCGGTAGTTGGTGATCTCTGCTTCTTCCTTGGCGCTGTCCCAGCCCAGGACGTCCGCCGCGATGGCCGCGATCTCCGGCAACGCGCCGACGCCCTTGTGCTTGGTCTCGTAGATGAGGCGCGTACGACGCATCATCAGGTCCTCCATGTGCAGCACACCCTCGTGGCTGCACGCGTAGGCGATCTCGGCTCGCAGGTAGGCGGGTGCCTCGGTGAGGGGCTCCGCCAGAGATGGGTCCGCCTCGATGAGCTCCAGGAGCTCGTACATCATCGAGCCGTAACGGTGCAGCAGGTGGTCCACGATCATGTCGCTCCACCCGTACTGCTTCTGCAGCGCCGGCATGGACCGGCGAGTCGCCGCTTCGCCCACGGCCCCCATCAGCGGGATCTCGTCGGTGATGCAGACGAGGTCCATCGCGCGGTCGCCGAGGGCGAAGTCCACGGCGTCCTTGGCCATCACGCGGTAGGTCGTGAGCTTGCCACCTCCGATGACCGTGAGACCGGGCATCGGGCTGGCCACGGTGTGCTCGCGGCTGACCTTGGACGAGCCGGTGCCCTTCTTGGTGCCGGGCTGGAGCAGCGGCCGAAGTCCGGCGTACCACCCGATGATGTCGTCGCGGGTCAGCGTGGTGGTCAACACGTCGTTGGCGTGCTCCAACACGTAGTCGATGTCGGCCGAGGTGGCCACGGGGTGCAGCCGGTCCTCTTCCCAGGGGGTGTCGGTGGTGCCGACGATCCAGTAGCGAGACCAGGGGACGAAGAACAGCACCGACTTCTCGGTCTGGATCAGCACTCCGGACGTGCCCCTGAGCCGGTCTCGTGGGATCACGATGTGGATGCCCTTGGAGGCGAGGACGTTCAGCCCACCCTCGGTGTCCGCCAGCTCGCCTACCTCATCGGTCCACACTCCGGTGCAGTTGATGACGTACTTGGCACGACAGGTGATCTGGTGACCGGTCTCGAGATCGAGGAGCACGGCACCGTTCGCTCGACCGGTCTCATCCTTGGTGATCTCCACGACCTGCGTCCGGCTGGCCGCGTCCGCCCCGTAGGAGACCGCCGTGCGGACCAGCGTCAACACCAGGCGAGCGTCGTCCACTGTGGCGTCGTAGTACTCCACCGCGCCGATGGCCTGGTCGGGCTTGAAGTCGGGGAACTTCTTGTGCAGGCCCTTGCGGGAGCGGTGCTGGTGAATCGGGAGTGCCCGCTTGCCGGGCATGACGTTGGCCAGAGCGTCATACAGGGTCACACCGGCGCCGTAGTAAGCCCGTTGCCAGACGCGATGCTCCAGCGGGATGAGGAAGGGCATGGCCTTGACCAGGTGCGGGGCCAGTTTGGTCAGCAGGAGACCGCGCTCGGTGAGCGCTTCGTGCACGAGCTTGAAGTCCAGCATCTGCAGGTAGCGCAAGCCCCCATGCACCAGCTTCGTGGACCACTGCGATGTGCCGGAAGCCCAGTCCTGACCTTCAACCACCGCAGTGGTGAGTCCGCGGGTGGCGGCGTCCAGTGCGACACCCGCCCCGGTGACTCCGCCCCCGATCACGAGAACGTCGAGCTCGGGTCCGTCTTCACCACTATCGGCGAGGCGGTCAAGGGTCTTTTGGCGCGTTTCTGCGGTGAGCGGCGTTGCCTTCACGGAAGTCCTCCTAGAGACGATCCTGCTGGTTCGGGGCGATCAGCGCAAGGGTCAACCTGCGTCCTGTGACCAACCTATCGTGCGTAGTGGAGGGCTCGGGAGAGGACCGAGGATCGACAGGCATCGGGGCATGGGGCAGGCTGGCCGTATGTTGCGCAGCGCCGGAGCGGCCAAGTCCCTCGGCATCGCGGACCGGGACTGGGCCTTGTCCGTCTGTGCCCAGGATCCCGTGCTTCATGTCTTCGTAGCGGCTCGAATCCTCGAGGGGGGTCTGGGCGACGGGCGAGCGACGATGTACGCCTACGACCGCGCTGGAGCGTCCGCTCTGTGCTGGTCCTCGGCCAACGTGGTGCCCGTCGGCGGCGACCCCCGCGCGATTGCCGCGCTGGTGGAGCGGGTCCGAGGTCGCCGCAAGCTCGCCTCCTCCCTGTTCGGTCCCGCCGAGCAGGTGCAGCAGATGTGGTCGCTGCTCTCGGGGCAGTGGGGGCCACCCCGCGAGGTTCGCGAGGACCAACCCGTCATGACCACGACGACCTTGCCTTCCCATATCGGCGTACCTCTGGATCCGCTCGTACGGGTGGCCCGGTTGGAGGAGCTGGACGCCGTGACACCCGCCGCCGAGGCGATGTTCACCGAGGAGATCGGCTACCCGCCCTACCGAGGCTCGGGGTCGGCATACCGCAATGCGGTGGCCGGACTGCTGCGCGCCAGGCGCACACTGATCCGCACCGAGGGAGGTGTCGTCGTGTTCAAGGCCGATCTAGGCTCCGTGGCGTTGGGGGTCGCTCAGATCCAGGGGGTTTGGGTGCACCCCGACTATCGAGGTCGCGGCCTGGCACCTCCGGCGATGGCGTCGGTCATCGAACACACCCTGCGGTATGTCGCTCCCACCGCCACCCTGTACGTCAACGACTACAACGCCGCCGCGCTGGCCACCTACCGTCGCGTCGGGATGACCCAGACAGGATCGTTCAGCACCGTGCTCCTCTAGGCCGATACCGTGAGGATCATGTATGACGTCACTGCGGTACGCGCCCATTTCCCGGCCCTGGATTCCGGCATCGCTTTCTTCGACGGTCCGGGGGGCACCCAGACCCCGACCCCGGTCGCCAGGGCCATGTCCGAAGCCATGCTGGCGGGACTGTCCAACCGTGACCGCCTCACCCCCACGGGACGCCGCGCGGACGACATCGTGACCTCGGCGCGCGAAGCGATGGCCGACCTCCTGGGCGCCGACGCGGCAGGGGTCGTCTTCGGACGCAGCATGACCTCCCTGACCTACGACCTGGCACGCACGCTCTCCGCCGACTGGGGCCCGCAGGACGAGATCGTGGTGACCTCCCTGGACCACGACGCGAACGTGCGTCCGTGGGTCCAGGCGGCTCAGGCGGTGGGTGCCCAGGTGCGTTGGGCGCACTTCGATCCCGACACCGCGGAGCTCCCCCTGGAAGCGGTGACCGCCGTGCTGAGCCCCCGCACCCGCGTGGTCGCATTGACCGGAGCCTCGAACGTCCTGGGGACCCGGCCCGATGTCACCGCAGTGGCGACGGCGGCGCACCAGCAGGGGGCGTATGTCTTTCTCGACGCGGTGCACCTGGCGCCGCACGTCAGTATCGACATGGCCGAGCTGGACGTGGACTTCGTGGCCTGCTCGCCCTACAAGTTCTTCGGCCCGCATCTGGGCGTTCTGGCCGGCGTCCCGGAGACGCTGGAATCACTCCAGCCCGCCAAGCTGCTGCCTTCGCCGGCACGGATCCCCGAGCGCTTCGAGGTGGGCACCCTTCCCTACGAGGCCTTGGCCGGAGTCAGCGCAGCCGTGGACTTCATCGCCGACCTGAGCGGCGAGCCCGCCGGAACGCGGCGCGAGCGCCTGGTCCTCTCCTACGCCGAGGTCGGGGCTCACGAGCGCGGACTGCAGGCGCGGCTGGAAGAGGGTCTGGACCAACTGCCCACGGTCAGGCGCTACTCGCGCGCCCGCCACCGCACACCCACTGCTTTTCTCCGGGTCGCCGGTGTCGACGGCATCGAGGTCAGCAGGCGCTGCGCCGAGGCGGGCGTGAACGCGCCCTGCAGCAACTTCTACGCCATCGAGGCTTCCAGACGTCTCGGGTTAGGAGACGAGGGGGCGATTCGGGCGGGGATCGCGGCGTACACCACCACGGAGGACGTCGACCGACTCGTGGCCGGGGTGCACAGCGCTGCTGAGCTTGTGGGATGAATCGGGAGGAGCGAGTGCGCCGCCGGGTTATCGTGGCGCTGGCGTCCGCGTTATCGAGCGGGCAACACCACGATGTCCCCACCACCTAGGAGCGCCGACGTGGCCCTGCGCCTGTCCACCCTCTTCCTCCGTACGCTGCGCGAGGACCCTGCTGACGCCGAGCTTCCCGGGCACAAGCTCTTGGTCCGCGCGGGGTATGTCCGTCGTGCCGCACCCGGGGTCTACAGCTGGCTGCCGCTGGGGTTGCGAGTGCTGCGCAACGTGGAGAAGGTCGTGCGCGAAGAGATGGACGCGATCGGCGGTCAGGAAGTCCGTTTCCCGGCGCTGCTACCCCGCGAGCCCTACGAGGCCTCGGGTCGATGGACGGAGTACGGCGACAACCTGTTCCGGCTCACAGACCGCAAGGGGGTCGACATGCTGCTCGGCCCCACACACGAGGAGATGTTCACTCTCGCAGTGAAGGACATGTTCTCCTCCTACAAGGAGCTGCCCCTCACGCTCTACCAGATCCAGATCAAGTACCGCGACGAAGCCCGTCCACGCGCCGGTCTGCTGCGCGGGCGGGAGTTCACGATGAAGGACTCCTACTCCTTCGACGTCGACGACGCCGGCTTGGACGCTGCATACCAACGGCACCGTGCCGCCTACATCTCGCTGTTCGACCGGCTCGGCTTCGACTACGTGATCGTCCACGCAGACTCCGGCGCCATGGGAGGGTCGGCGAGCGAGGAGTTCCTGGCCATCAGCGAGCACGGTGAAGACACGTTCGTGCGCTGCGAAGCCAGTGGGTATGCGGCCAACGTCGAGGCTGTTCTGGTGCCGCAGGCCCCTGACGTCGATCACGCGGCTGTGCCCGCCGCGCAGGTCCATGACACCCCGGACACGCCGACGATCGACACCCTCGTGGCGGCCGCCAACGCCGGTCGGCCGCGCAGCGATGGACGGCAGTGGACTGCGGGCGACACACTGAAGAACGTCATCGTCATGCTGGCTCACCCCGACGGCACGCGTGAGCCGCTGGCGATCGGAGTCCCTGGTGATCGCGATGTGGACACCAAACGACTGACCGCCTCGGTAGCGCCCGCCGAGGTCGAGGCCTTCGAGGCCAAGGACTTTGCACAGCACCCGAGCCTGACCAAGGGCTACATCGGGCCAGGGGTCCTGGGTGCTGAGAAGGCGTCGGGTATTCGTTATCTGCTGGACCCATCGATCGCGCGCGGATCTGCGTGGGTCACCGGGGCTGACGAGGCCGGAAAGCACGTCTTCGACCTGGTGTACGGGCGGGACTTCGAGGCCGACGGCACCATCCAGGCGGGCGAGATCAAGGAAGGCGACGCCAGCCCCGACGGTGGCGGCGCGTTGACGTTGGCCCGGGGCATCGAGATGGGCCACATCTTCCAGCTGGGCCGCAAGTATGCCGAGGCACTCGGGTTGAAGGTGCTCGACGAGCACGGAAAGCTGGTGACGGTCACGATGGGCTCGTACGGGGTAGGGGTCACCCGTGCGGTCGCGGCCATCGCCGAAGCCACGTGCGATGACATCGGGCTGGTCTGGCCGCGTGAGTTGGCGCCCGCAGACGTGCACATCGTCGCGACCGGCAAGGACTCGGCTGTTTTCGAGGCCGCTGAGACCCTGGTCACCGAGCTCGAGGCCGCTGGCGTCCAAGTGGTCTACGACGATCGGCCCAAGGTCTCCCCGGGCGTGAAGTTCAAGGATGCCGAGCTGCTCGGAGTGCCCACGATCGTGGTCGTCGGACGAGGTCTGGCCGACGGCAAGGTCGAGATCAAGGACCGGGCCACCGGAGAGCGCCGGGAGGTGGCCGTGGGGCAGGCGGCAGCCGAGGTGCAGGCCGAGCTCAGCGGTCCCGCGCGGTAATGCCGGGCGGTTTCGGGCCGCAGATTCGGGCCGTGATCTTCGACTGGGGCGGCACGCTGACGCCGTGGCACACCGTCGACGTAGCACGGATCTGGCGGCGTACCTTCGCGGAGAGTGCCTACCCTGGCGATCCTGACGCTGCCGCCGCATTGGCCCAGACGCTGACCGAGGTGGACGCCGAGTTGTGGGCTTCGGGCCGGACCGAGCATCGAAGCGCCCGGTTGAGCGATGTGCTCGCAGGCACCGCGCAACGGCTGCACCTGCCCGTCGAGCACCTGTCCACGGCATCGGGCCATGCGGCGTACGAGAGCGAGTGGGAGCCACACACCTTCACCGACCCCGACGTCGCGCCCTTGTGGACGTGGCTGCGTTCACAGGGCATTGCGGTCGGGGTGCTGTCGAACACGATCTGGAGTCGTGACTACCACCGCGGCGTGTTCGCTCGCGACGGCGTGCTGCATCTCCTCGATGCCGACGTCTACACCAGTGAGATCGAGGTGGTGAAACCCCACGCAGACGCCTTCCGTGTGGCTGCGCAGGCGTTGGCCGTCGACCCGACGGAGTGCGTCTACGTCGGAGATCGAATGTATGAAGACGTCTGGGGTCCCCAGCAGATCGGGATGAGAGCCATCCATATCCCGCACAGCACCTTCCCTGACGAGCAGGTGGTGCAGGTCGACGCAACCCCCGACGCCACGGCCTACTCGCTCGCCGAGGTGGCAGGCATCGTGGCGGGCTGGCGGATCGACCAGAGCGCCGCACCGAGGTGATCGAGGAACTCTCGGTGTCGCTGCTGGTGTTCCTGGCCGTGGCCGGCTTCATGGCCGGTTGGATCGACGCCGTAGTCGGTGGCGGAGGTCTGATCCAGCTGCCTGCGCTGCTGATCGGATTTCCGGGGGCCACCCCGGTGCAGATCCTGGCCACCAACAAGCTCGGCGGGATCTTCGGCACGACCACCAGCTCGATCACCTACCTGCGTCGGGTGCGACCCGATCTGCGCACGGCGCTCCCCCTCGCAGGATTCGCGTTCGCCGGCAGCGTCTGCGGGGCCCTCATCGCCTCGCAGATCCCCAAGTCGGCCTTCAACCCCATCATTCTCGGGGTCCTGATCGCCGTAGGTGCTTACACGCTCGTCAAACCGAGCGTGGGGTCCGTCTCCGCTTTGCGCTTCTCCGGTCGACAGCACCTTGCGGTAGCCGGAGCACTGGGCTTCGGGATCGGTGCCTACGACGGCGCACTCGGCCCGGGCACCGGATCGTTCCTGGTCTTCGCGCTGGTGGGGGTGTTGGGGTACGGCTTCCTCCAGGCCAGTGCCAAAGCCAAGATCGCCAACTTCGCGACGAACCTCGCTGCACTGGTCGTGTTCATCCCGCAGGGCGCCGTGATGTGGGAGATCGGACTGCTGATGGGGGTATGCAACGTCGCTGGAGGCTATTTGGGTGCGCGGACAGCCGTGGCCCGGGGCAGCGGGTTCGTACGCGTCGTGTTCGTGGTCGTCGTGGGTGCCTTCATCCTCAAGATCGGGTACGACACCGTCATGCAGTTCATCTAGGGGGTCAGCGCCTGCGGGTCGCAGGAGTCGAGGGACCTGAGGGTGCTCATCGTTCGGGCGGCACTCTCCGGTTCGTGCTTCGGACCGACGCGCTCGATGACGTGGCCCTCGAGATTCACCCTGGTGGGTTGGACCGCTAGCGCCGAGTCCACGGTCCCGTCTGCGGTCACCGTGAGGCTGATCTGAGCCACCATGCCGTCTTGGGTCTCCGGCCGAAGCCGGGAGTCGGTGTCGGGGGACTGGTTCGACAAGCTGTTGCCCATTCCGTACAGCACGTACCGTCCGTTGATCTTCTCGCAGGGCTGCGGCACGTGCACGTGGGTGCCGAGGATGAGGTCCACGGCCCCGGACTCCAGCAAGGCCCGGGCGATCTGCGTCTGGTCCGAGGTCGGTTCGGTCCGATACTCCTGCCCCCAATGCAGGCTCACCACCACCACGTCGGCACCCTCGTCCCGTGCCGCCTCGGCGTCGTCGGTCATCCCCGGTGATCCGACCACCGGCCACAGCGAGTCGGCCAGCCACGGTGCCTCTACCGGAACGGTCGTGGTCGGCTCACCGGAGTTCGGCAAGGTATAGGTGTAGGCGAGGTGCGCCACGGTGAGTCTCCCGACCTCGTACAGCCCCGGTCGACCTGATTCGGCCTCCTCAGCGGTGGGGCCGGTGTGCCCCAGTCCCGCCGCCTTCAGCACGGCCTGAGTCTCTGCCAGGCCGGGGACTCCGCGGTCCATGGTGTGGTTCGACGCGAAGTCACAACCGTCATAACCTGCCTCGGCCAGGTCTTCCGCCAGCTCGTGAGGAGTGTTGAAGGACAGCACTCCTTGCTGGGTCAGGTTGACGTTGCGGGCCGACAAGGGGGTCTCCAGGTGACACAGCGCCAGGTCGGCCGCTGACACTACCGGCCCGATCTCGGCGAACATCGGAGCGAAGTCGTAGTCGACCCCGTCGCTGGTGGCGGCGTAGGCCGCAGCACTGTCCAGCACGGAGGCGTGTGCGAGCTCATCGCCCGAAGCGGCGATGGTGATGGTCCGCTCCGCCGCGAGCCCGGGTGCCGTGGGGCCTGACTCTGGCGGTTCGGTCGCCGCAGCCGATTCCGGTGCGTCGTCCGTGGATTGCGCAGCGTCACTGCGGGTCGGAGCTGCCTCCTGCGCTGCCGTCGTGCCCTGCTCACCGCGTTGGCACCCGGTAACGATAAGCATGAGCACACAGGAGCCAGAGGCAACCCCCCGACCGAGAGGCTGCGGCACCTTCATGGGCCGAGGCTAGCCGCCATGGGCCGAGGCTAGCCGCGCTCGCGCAGGTGACGCCTCAGTTCACCTGGGTCGACCATGGGTTGCTGGCAGACGGTTCCCCGACACAGGTAGGCGGTGTCGCGCCCCTCGAGCGCGGGACGGTCCAGGAGCAGGGGTGCCGGATAGGGGGCGGCCCTGGAGGCCGACACCGACCCCTCGGTGGGTTGACCCATCAAGACCATGACTCCGGGTGGGGCCTGACGTGCCGCCTCGGTCAAGGCTCCATCGCCGTGAGCGATCGCCAGGACACTCGGTCCCTTCTGGTCATCCTCAGCTGCAGTCAGAGCCCATCCAGCGAAGCGTGGTGCCTGGTCCGCGATAGCGCCCATGGGCTCCAGCGCGAAGCGTCCCAGCTCCAGGTCTGCCGCCGATCCCGCCATCACCCCGTAGCGGAGGAACGCCCCAGCGAGCGCGGACTGCCCGCAGGGTTCCGCGTTGTCCCCTCGTGAGGCGGGACGCATCACGAGGTCGGCCACATCGCTGGCGCTGTCGTGGAACCGCCCGGCGCCTTCGGTGCCCTGACCTCCCTCGGTGCCGGTGTGGTCGGCCTCGAAGGCCTCACGGGCGACGTCGAGGACCCACCGCGCTGAGGCCAGCCAACGGGGGTCTGCGGTGGCCGCGTGCAACGCCAGCAGCCCCTCTGCCAGGGCGCCGTAGTCTTCCGCTACTCCGGCTGCCTCACCGACGACCCCGTCTCGGGAGCTACGCCGCAGGCGTCCGCCCACCACATGGAGGTGGAGCAACAAGTCGGCCGCTCGGCTCGCGAGATCAATCCAGTCGGGCTCGTCGAAGAACCATCCGGCCTCGGCCAAGGCGGCCACGAGCCAACCGTTCCAGGCCGTCACGACCTTGTCGTCCCGCCCTGGCTGGTCCCGAAGGGTGCGGTGCAGGTCCAGGCGCTCACGCACACCGGCATACCACTGCTCGTCCTCCGGCTCATGGGGTCGTTGCAGGGTAGACGTGCCGTGCTCGAAGGTGCCCTGCTCGGTCACGACGAAGAACTCGGCGGCGCGGCGACCATCCTCCTCGCCCAGTACCTGGATGAGCTGCTGGGGCGTCCAGACGTAGGTAGCCCCTTCTACCCCTCCGGTATCGGCGTCCAGAGAGGCAGCAAAGCCGGCTTGCTCGGTCCACATTTCGCGCACGAGCCAGTCCACGCACTCGCGGACGATCCGTTCGGCCAAAGCTCGGTCGCTGGCAGTGCCTTCCGAGGAGCTGACCCGGGCCAGGTCGGTGTAGACCCGGAGCAGCAGAGCGTTGTCGTAGAGCATCTTCTCGAAGTGCGGCACCACCCATGCGGCGTCGACCGCATACCGGGCGAAACCACCACCAATCTGGTCGTAGGTACCACTACGCGCCATGGCGCGCGCCGTCTCCCGCGCCATGGCGTCGGCCTGCGCGCTGCCGGTCCGGGCGCTATGGCGCAAAAGGAAGGAGAGCACCATGGAAGGCGGGAACTTCGGCGCGGTCCCGAAGCCACCGTGGACCGGGTCGAAGTCGCGAGCCAGCCCCGCGACGGCTGCCGCGAGCACGTCCGCATCGATGGGCCGGCTCGACTCGGCTGCCGCCGCGGCTTCACTGAGGGACCGGACGATGTGGGCACTGCCCGCGCGGACCTCGTCCTCGCGTTCGCTCCACGTCTGCTCGGCCGACGTCAGCAGGTGGGCGAACTGGGCCTTCGGTAGGTAGGTCCCACACCAGAACGGTTCACCGTACGGCGTGAGCAGGCACGTCATCGGCCAGCCACCGTGGCCGGTCATCGCCGTCGTCGCCTGCATGTAGACGGCGTCGACGTCCGGCCGCTCCTCGCGGTCCACCTTGATCGCCACGAAGCCCGCGTTCAGCTGGTCGGCGATCTGCTCGTCCTCGAAGGACTCGTGGGCCATCACGTGGCACCAGTGGCATGCGGCATACCCGATCGAGAGCAGGATCGGCACGTTCCGCTGCCGGGCCTCCTCGAACGCCGGTGGAGCCCACGGCCACCAGTGCACCGGGTTGGCAGCGTGCTGGAGTAGGTACGGGGACGTCGAGCTCGCCAAGTGGTTGCTCACCCAAGCCTCCTGAGGTGCGGTGGTGTCTGGACCGGATCCTCGCCGAGGGGTTCAGCACGTCGAGGTGTCTGGCGGCGCAGCCTACGTCGTGACCGCGTCACCACGGTGAGCCCACCCGTTCCACCCGGCGCAGCATGAGCCGGGTGATGGCTTGTCGGAGGCTCTGTCTACGCTTCAGGAATGACGGAATCCACGGACCACAGCCAGGAGTCGCAAACCCTGGGCTCGACGACCCCACAGACGAGCGACCAGCTCGACAAGGACCCCTCGGACTGGGTGACCGGCGATGAGCCGATGACCCCGTCGCAGCGGAGCTACCTCGACACCCTGGCCAGCCAAGCGGGCGAGGAGATCTCGGGCGACCTCACCAAGGCCGAAGCGTCGGAGCACATCGAGCGACTTCAGGCGAAGGGTGCGCCCGAGGCTGACGCCTGATCGACATGCCGCCGACCGTGGCGCCCGGGCAGGGGCCCGCACTGACGAGTCGACCGATCATGAGTCAGTTCTGGGCGGACATATCGTTTCTGCACTGGCGCGTACGCCCGGAGGTCCTGGAGCCGTTCATGCCGCCGGGTGCCCGCCCGGATGTGCATGACGGTTCGGCGTGGGTGGGCCTGCTGCCTTTCCAGATGCAGCGCGCTGGTGTCGGTGCCGGGCCCGCCGTTCCGCACTGGGGGACCTTCTGGGAGACCAACGTACGGGTCTACAGCACGGACGACCAGGGCCGACCGGGGGTGGTGTTCCTGTCACTGGAGGCGCAACACCTCGCCGTCGTTGCCGGGGCGCGGGTCGTCTTCAACGTCCCGTACTTCTGGGCTTCGATGTCCGGGCGGAGGACGAAGGGTGACCACGACGACCCGGTGATCCGATACGCCAGTCGACGTCGACGTCCGGATAGGCGGGCACGCACCGGCGACCTTCCCTCCTCGGTGATCGAGGTACGCGCGCTCGACCCCATTCCCGAGCCGGGCGAGACCGAGCTCTTCCTGAGCGCTCGCTTCGGGTTGCATACTGCGATCGCCGGGCGGGGACTGTGGGTGCCCAACACCCACCAACCGTGGCCGTTGCGACACGCCCAGGTGTTGTACCTCGAGGACCAACTGGTGGCCGCCGCCGGGCTGCCGGACCTGCCGAGCCTTCGCCCGCCCGATCACGTCATGTTCTCGCGGGGGGTGCGCACCACCTTCGGTATGCCGCAGCGTCTTTAGCTCGGGCAAGGCTGGGTCACCAAGCCGTCACGGCTCTTCCGGAACGACCAGGCCCGGAAAACCGGCCATCGGCAGGGCGAAGGTGAAGCCGACCTGGACCGACAGAGCCATCAGCGCGACGGTGCCGGCAATGGCGTCCGTGTCGGAGGCCCGCGCGCTCGATCCGGCGATCACGGACTGCGAGAGGGCCAGGCACATCAGCCGGGCCGCATCGCGTCGATCCCGTCGGGTCGAAAGCACCTCCGGCAGGCCATAGCCCAATGGAGGCGCCGGCGCCGAGACGCCGGCCAGTTCGGTCAGCCGGCGCGTCGGTCCGCGCAAAGCCGTCAGGGCATCTCGATACGTCTGCCGCTCCTGCGCCGAGGAGCGGGCCGCCAACACCGCCAGGCCGTAGTTAGCCTGGCGTAGACCCGCAAGCATCGTGATGGCCCCGGCGCCTGTGGGTCCGCGCACCACCCCCGGCGACGTGCCGACTCCGAGCAGACGGGCGGATGCCAGCCGTTGACCGTGCAGCGCCATGAGGGTCGGCAGGTTGGTCCCGGTGACGCCCGACAGCTCGGCGCGTATCGCCTCCCCCCGCGACGAGCGATCCAGGTCGTCGGCCCAAGCTGCCGGGGCGATGCTCGGGCCGGTTCCGGACGTTGTGGCCGCGTCGTCGGAGGGGGGAGGGGAGGTCTTGGTCGATCCATCGTTGGCGTCGTGCCCACTCCCGGCCCGCACCATCTGCGCCAGCACGCGTTCCTGCGTCGCCAGCGCTGCCTGCGTGGCCTTCACCGCTCGCGTCGACTCTTCCTCGCCCATGGCGGGGCCGGTGCTGATCAGCACACGAGTCCGGGTCAAGGTCGCCTCGAGGACGACAAGGTCGGGCGTCGGAGCGGGAGGTGATGCCCGATCGCTGGGTCCGGGGGGTTCCTGACCCGCATCCTCGGAGCACGCGGCGAGCCCTGTCCCCACCACGGCCGACATCGCCATAAGGAACGCCCTTCGGCTGTGCAGCGGCGTCGATCGACGCATCGCAGGTCGCGCTGGCATGACGCGGATCATCGCAGACCGAGCGGCGAACAAGAGCGACTAGGGTGGTCTTTCCGGGGCGGGCCCAGAGTTGCCGCCCGGATGACAGGGCACGACACAACAGAAGAGGGAGGCTCGGGTGGACAGCGGGACGGGAAGTGCTCAGGTCCGAGAGACGTGCGAACGTGCTGTGGCCGGGGAGGAAATAGTCATCGACACGGTGAGTGTGACCTCGGCCGGCAGGCGCCGCCTGGTGCGCGTCACTGTGGCACGGGACGTAGCCGTTCTGGCCGACCGTGATTTCACCAGCATCGTGGAGCCATTGACCCTCGACGAGGTCGCGCACGCTAGTCGGTGCGTGAACGACGCCCTCGACTTCTCCAACGTGATGGGCGCTTCGGCGTACACCTTGGAGGTCAGCTCTCCTGGAGTGGGCTCCCCGCTCCTCACCCCCGACCAGTTCCGACGCAACGTCGGTCGGCTCCTCGAAGTGAGCCACGGCGGTGGCGCCGTGACTCAGGAGCGTCTCCTCGCCGCCCGCCCGCACGGAATCCAGCTCGGCTCGACCGAGCAGGCCGAGATCCCGTACGACACCATCGACCGGGCCGTGGTCCAGGTCGAGTTCAGCCGACCCACGACAGGAGAGTGAGCCTGATGGACATCGACATGGCAATGCTGCGGGGGATCGCGTCCGAACGCGAGATTCCGCTCGAAATCCTGGTCAACGCTATCGAGCAGGCGACCCACAGCGCCTACGAGCGGGTGCGGGGTATCGAGGCCTCGGCCAGCGCCCGCGTGGAGCTCGACCGAAAGAGTGGTCACGTCACGGTCTGGGCTCGCGAACAGACAGCGGTCGACGTCGACGGAATGCCGCCGGAGCCCGGCCCGGAGTTCGACGACACCCCCGAAGGCTTCGGACGCGTGGCTGCGGCTACCGCCCGGCAGGTCATCATGCAGCGGATGCGGGAGCTGGAGGACGATGCCGTGCTCGGCGACTTCCGTGATCGTGAGGGCGAGATCGTCTCCGGCCTCATCCAGCAGTCGAGCAATCCTCGCAACGTGCTCGTGGACTTCGGCACCGTCGAGGGGGAGCTGCCGAGCGCCGAGCAGGTGCCGGGTGAGAGTTATCAGCATGGTCAGCGGCTTCGCTGTTTCGTGGTCAGCGTTAAGCGAGGGGCACGCGGCCCGTTAATCTCCTTGTCGCGCACCCACCCGAATCTCGTGCGCAAGCTCTTTGCTCTGGAAGCCCCGGAGATCGCCGACGGATCTGTCGAGATCGCAGCGCTGGCACGCGAAGCGGGTCACCGCACCAAGATCGCGGTGCATGCCACCGTGCCCGGGGTGAACGCGAAAGGGGCCTGTATCGGCCCGATGGGCCAACGCGTCCGGGCCGTCATGGCCGAGCTCCAAGGAGAGAAGATCGACATCGTCGACTTCTCCACGGATCCCGCCGCGTTCGTGGCCTCGGCGCTGTCGCCTGCTCGCGTGCTCAGCGCCGAGGTGGTGGACGTCGACACGAAGCAGGTCCGAGTGATCGTGCCGGACTACCAGTTGTCCTTGGCCATCGGTCGGGAGGGGCAGAACGCGCGGCTGGCGAACAAGCTGACCGGGTGGCGGATCGACATCCGCTCCGACACGGCCGAGGCCGAGAAGCCTGTAGACTAAGGCCATCTGCCTATCCTGGTGCCGTGATCCACAAAAGCAGGAGTGCCGTCGTGCGCACCTGTGTGGGATGTCGTCGCCGAGACGAGCAGAGTAGGTTGCTCCGGGTGGTTGGAGTCAGCGATGGGCCTTCGCGAGAGCGTGTGGTTGTCGTTCAACCCGATCCCACCGGTCGCATGCCAGGTCGTGGTGCATACGTGCATCTCGACGTGACGTGCGGGCAGACCGCAGTGCAACGTCGAGCCTTCGGGCGGGCGCTGCGGAAGTCAGGCGAGGTGAAGGTCGACGCAGTGATCGACTGGATCCAGCGCAACCATGCGTGACCCCCTCGGTAGGGGCCGAAACACCGGCAAGGCAACCGCCTTGCTCACCGTCATTGGAAGCGGGTTAGACGCTGATGAGCACCCGATGAGTACTCAGCAATGAGCACCCACCAGAAATAGTCGCGGCCGCACACCCAAGACGGGACGGGCCACGACACAACCAGTAGGAGAAACGTGGCCAAGGTTCGGGTCTATGAGCTCGCCAAAGAGCTTGGGGTTGAGAGCAAGCAGTTGCTCGCCCACCTGAAAGAACAGGGTGAATTCGTTCGGTCGGCATCCTCGACCATCGAGCCCCCTGTTGTACGCAAGATACGAGAGAGCCCGCCGGCGTCGGCCAAAAAGGCCGCCCCGAAGAGTGCCCCCTCAAGTTCCGCTGGGGCATCTCCCGGCACGTCGCCGCAACCGAAGTCCGACGCGCGGGTCACGTCCAGTGCCCCGGCCCCCGGCCCGCGGAAGCCAGCGCAGAGCGCACCGATGCCGGGCGCCCGTCCCGGTCCGCAGTCATCGCCTACTCCGGAGGCGGCGCAGGCACAGGAGCCCAGCACCTCCACGGATGCGGTCCCCGCGACCGAGTCAGCGCCAGCACCTGACGCAGCACCCCGACCCGCGGCAGCGTCCTCCGACGCCACGGCCGCGAGCGAGGCCCCGGCGCCGAGCAGCCAGGAGAGCGCAGCCAGTGCGCCACGGCCCAGTGGTCCCAAACCAGCGCCTCGAGCACCCGGGCGCCCCGCAGGCGATCGCGGCTCGTCGCGCGGCGAGGGTCGATCCGAGGGTGGACGTCCCGGCAGCAAGCCAGGGCCGCGCCCAGGCAACAACCCGTTTGCACCCAGCCAGGGCATGCGCAACTCGCGTCCCGACCGCGGTGAACGGCCCAGCGACCGTGGAGAACGGCCGGCCGAGCGCAGCGAACGCAGTGACCGCGGTAGTGCCCGCCCAGGCAACAACCCGTTCGCGCCCAGCCAAGGCATGCCGCGGCCGGGTGGCTCCCGAGGCTCCGAGGCTGGAACCGGTGGTCCCCGACCGGGCGCCCCCCGCAGTGGTGGTGCTCGACCGAACCCGGCGATGATGCCGGACCGAGCGGCCGTGCCCCGCCCGGGTGAGCGTCCTGCTCGCCCCGGTGGTCGTGGACGCGGTGGCCCGGGCGCTCCTGGTGGTGCCGGAGGCGGTCCTGCCGGTGGTGGCGCTTTCCGTGGTGGCGGAGGCGGTCGCGGCGGTGGCCCACGGGGCCGGGGCGGTACGCAAGGCGCCTTCGGACGCGGCGGAGGAAAGGTTCGCGGGCGCAAGTCCAAGCGGGCTAAGCGCGCAGAGTTCGAGCAGATGCAGGCGCCGTCCATCGGTGGTGTCAACGTGCCTCGCGGCAACGGGATGACCGTCACCGTGCGTCGCGGAGCCTCCCTCACGGACTTCGCCGATAAGGTCAACCTCGACCCCACGTCGCTGGTAGCCGTGCTCTTCCACCTGGGAGAGATGGCCACAGCAACGGCGTCGCTGGATGAGGACACGTTCGGGATCCTCGGCAACGAGTTGGGCTACGACATCCGGTTGGTGTCTCCGGAGGAGGAGGAGCGCGAGCTCTTCAGTGCCTACAACATCGACCTCGAAGCCGAGATCGAAGCGGAGACCGACGAAGACCTGCAGCCACGCCCGCCGGTCGTCACGGTGATGGGCCACGTGGACCACGGAAAGACGCGACTGTTGGACGCCATCCGTCAGGCCGATGTGGCCGGAGACGAAGCCGGTGGCATCACTCAGCACATCGGTGCGTACCAGGTCCACACCAAGCATGAGGGGCTCGACCGCGCGGTCACCTTCATCGACACCCCGGGCCACGAGGCGTTCACCGCCATGCGGGCCCGTGGTGCGAAGGTCACGGACATCGCGATCCTCGTGGTCGCTGCCGACGATGGTGTGATGCCGCAGACGATCGAGGCGTTGAACCACGCACAAGCGGCCGACGTGCCGATCGTGGTGGCGGTCAACAAGATCGACGTCGAGGGCGCCAACCCGGCCAAGGTTCGCCAGCAGCTGACCGAGTACAACCTGATTGCCGAGGAGTACGGCGGAGACACGATGTTCGTCGATGTCTCGGCCAAGGCCGGGGAGAACATCGAGGCGCTGCTGGAGGCCGTGCTGTTGACGGCCGACGCGGCGCTCGACATGCGCGCCAACCCCGACAAGGACGCCCGTGGTGTCGCGATCGAGGCCAACCTTGACCGCGGTCGCGGTGCCGTCGCCACCGTGTTGGTGCAGCAAGGCACCCTGCGTGTCGGTGATGCGATCGTCAGCGGAGCGGCGCACGGTCGCGTGCGTGCCATGCTCGACGAGCACGGCAACAACCTGAAGGAGGCGCCTCCCTCGCGTCCCGTCCAGGTGCTGGGGCTCGCCTCGGTGCCTCGGGCCGGCGACACGTTCTTGGTGGCCCCGGATGACCGGACCGCCCGTCAGATCGCCGAAAAGCGCGAGGCGGCGGACCGTCAGGCCTCGCTGGCGAAGTCGCGCAAGCGGATCAGCCTGGAGGATCTCAACCAGGCGCTGGCGGCCGGCAAGGTCGACACGCTCAACCTGATCCTCAAGGGTGATGTGTCCGGATCCGTGGAAGCGTTGGAAGATGCGCTGCTGCAGATCGACGTGGGCGAGGAAGTCGACCTCCGGATCATCGACCGGGGCGTGGGTGCCATCACGCTGAACAACATCAACCTGGCGATGGCGTCAGATGCGATCGTCTTGGGCTTCAACGTCCGGGCCGAAGGGCAGAACGCTGAGGTGGCAGAGCGCGAGGGCGTGGAGATTCGCTACTACTCGGTGATCTACCAGGCCATCGAGGACATCGAGAACGCGCTGAAGGGCATGCTCAAGCCGGAGTACGTCGAAGAGACGGTCGGCACGGCGGAGATCCGCGAGATCTTCCGCTCCAGCAAGTTCGGCAACGTGGCCGGGTCCCTGGTCCGTAGTGGCGAACTGCGGCGGGGCGCCAAGGCGCGCATCACGCGGAACGGCGTAGTGATCACCGAAGGTTTGGAGATCGCTGGACTACGGCGCTTCAAGGACGACGTGACCGAGGTGCGTGACGGCTACGAGTGTGGTGTCAACCTGGGGTCGTTCAACGACATCCAAGTCGACGACCTGATCACGACCTACGCCATGCGGGAGATTCCTCGCAGCTGATGAAGGCTGCCGCCACCCGGCCGACGTCGCTTCGGTGATGTCGGCCGGGTCGGCGAACAACACACCACCTGTCAATCAACTGGAGGAGACATGGCGGACAAGGCTCGGGCCCGCAAGGTGGCCGAACGTACCAAGGTGCTGGTTGCCGGTGGTTTGGACACGCTGGTCAAAGACCCGAGGTTGGGATTCGTCACCATTACCGACGTCCGGGTTACCGGCGATCTGCAACACGCGACGGTTTTCTACACGGTGCTCGGTGGTGCCGACGAGCGCGAGGCAGCCTCGGAGGTGCTGGCCAGCTATCGCGGCCGCATTCGATCCCACGTCGGCAAGGGGCTGGGCATTCGGCTCACACCGAGCCTGGAGTTTGTACTGGACGCGCTTCCCGAGGACGCCGCGCACCTCGACGACGTGATGCGTCAGGTGCACCAGCGGGACGCCGAGTTGGCCGCAGGCCGACAGTCCGCGGCCTTTGCCGGAGATTCGGACCCCTACCGCAAACCGCACCTCGACGAGGCCGACGAGTCAGCGGAGTGAGTTTGGACGGGCTGCTGGTGATCGACAAGCCGGCGGGTTGGACCAGTCACGATGTGGTGGCTCGGGCGCGTCGCCTCTGCGGAACGCGACGGGTGGGTCACGCCGGCACCCTGGACCCGATGGCCACCGGGGTGCTCGTGCTCGGTGTCGACCGGGCGACCAAGTTACTGACCTTCCTGGTGGGCCTGGACAAGACGTACGTGGCCACCATCCGTCTGGGTCAGACGAGCGTGACCGATGACGCCGAGGGGGAGGTTGCCACGGGGGCCGACGCAACGGGGTTGCTCGAGGGCGATATCTCGGCAGCGGTCGCTTCACTGACCGGCGAGATTGCGCAGCGTCCCAGCTCGGTCAGCGCCATCAAGGTCGACGGCGTCCGCTCCTACTCCCGTGTGCGGTCCGGGGAGGACGTTACGCTGCCAACTCGTCCGGTCACCGTGCGCACGTTCACCGCGAGTCGCAGTGCCTCCCAGGGTGGCGAGCACCCGCGGACTCTCGACCTCGACGTGGAGGTGGAGGTGAGCTCCGGGACCTACGTGCGGGCGCTGGCCCGGGACCTCGGTCAGGCCCTCGGTGTAGGCGGACACCTGACCAGTCTGCGCCGAACCCGGGTCGGCAGGTACGACCTCGACATGGCGCTCACGCTGGATGCCGTGGAAGCCGATCCAGGGGCGGCAGTGGTCCCGATGGCCGACGCCGCCGCAGCCGCCTTTGCCGTACGGCGGCTGACCGAGGAGGAAGAGCTGGCGCTGCGCTACGGGCAGCGGATCGAGCGGTCAGGCGAGCGCCAGAACGAGCCGGTGGCCGGGATCGGCGCGAGCGGCGAGCTCGTCGCCATACTTGACGAGTCGGGCGAGGAGACACGTAGTCGCGTCGTCTTCCCTCGCGGTTAGAGTAGCGGCCGTGGATCGCTGGACGAAGGTGGAGCAAGCTCAGGAAGGTTCGCGACCCAGTGTCGTCACGCTCGGCAACTTCGACGGCGTGCACCGTGGACATCAGGCCGTCCTGCGCACGGTCGCTCAACGTGCCCGTCAGGCACAGCTGCGCAGTGTCGCCGTCACGTTCGACCCTCATCCTGTGGCCGTCCTGCACCCCGAACGCGCTCCAGCGCAGATCACCGGTCCGGACTACCGGACCGATCTGATCGAGCAGTGCGGCCTCGACGCCACGTTAACGTTGCCCTTCACTCGAGAGTTCGCGCAGCTGACACCAGAGGCCTTCGTGCAGCAGGTGCTGCTCGACGGGCTGAACGCGGCCGTCGTGGTCGTGGGTGCCGACACCCGCTTCGGGATCCGCAACTCCGGAGACGTGCAGACCCTGCGGGAGCTCGGTCGCCGGCATGGGTTCGAGGTCGACACCCACGTCGTGGTCGGCGATCAGGTCGACGGGCAGCGGGCGTGGTCCTCCAGTGGCGTGCGTGCGGCGCTGGTCACCGGGGACGTGAGCAGCGCCAGCGACGTGCTCGGTCGCCTGCACCGCGTGAGCGGGTACGTCGTGCACGGTCACCACCGGGGTCGGGAGCTGGGGTATCCCACCGCGAACCTCGGGCCGGACAGCGTGGGAATGGTGCCGGCCGACGGCGTCTACGCCGGTTGGCTGGAGCGGGTCGACCGACCCGCCGATGACGAGGACCGTCGCCTCCCGGCTGCCATCTCGGTTGGCACCAACCCGACCTTCACCGACGTCATGGTCCGCACGGTCGAGGCCTACGTCCTGGACCGCGTCGACCTGGATCTCTACGGTGAGATGGTCGGAGTGGACTTCGTCAGCCGGCTACGTGGGAACACGAAGTTCGATTCCATGGACGACCTGGTCCGGCAGATGGCCCGAGACGTGTCGGTATGTCGATCCGTCCTGCTGGGCTGACTCGACCGCTCGGCATGGCCGTGGGCCCTGGGCCGTCGAGCGTGTCGCAGCGGTATCTGCGGACCGACTGGGGGCTGTTCGTCGCGGCGCTCGGTCTCTCGCTCATCGGGGCGGTCCTGATCTGGTCCACCACCCACAACGACGTCGGTTGGGCCCTGACCGTTCGCCACCTGGTCAACACGGCGGTCGGCCTGGGTGGTGCCCTGGCACTGGTCCGAGTCGACGTTCGCTGGCTTAGGGCGGCCGCTCCCTTCATCTACCTGGCGGGGCTGGGTGGGCTCATCCTGGTATTGACGCCGGTGGGACAGGTGGTGAACGGGTCCCGTTCCTGGCTGTTTCTCCCGGGGGGCTTCTCCCTGCAGCCTGCCGAACTGGCCAAGATCGGACTCGCGATCGGCCTGGCCATGACCCTGTCCGCAAGCCGTGACCCGGCGGCCGCGCCGACCGGGCGGGAGGTCTTCCCCGCCTGGGTGCTGGGCGGTGTCCCCGCGTTGTTGATTCTGGCTCAGCCGGACCTGGGCAGCGCCCTGGTGCTGGGAGCGATGACCATCGGTGTGGTGGCGGTGTCCGGGGCCCGCTGGTGGTGGACGGCGGCCGCCGTGGTCGCCAGCACGGTAGCGGTGGTAGCGGCACTGCGCGTCCCGTTGCTGGACCAGTACCAGGTGGACCGGCTGCTGGCCTTCGTCGACCCCACCCTCGACCCGACTGGCATCGGCTACCAGAGCGCGCAAGTGCGCGTGGCGATCGGCTCCGGGGGCCTGAACGGATCGGGACTCGGGCAGGGCCCACAGACCCAAGGCGGCTACGTACCGTTCCAGGAGACGGACTTCATCTTCTCGGTGGTCGGTGAGGAGTGGGGATTGTGGGGTGCGGCCGGGGTGATGGTGTTGTTGGGGTTCGTGATCGTGCGCTCCCTATGGGTCGCGCTGGTGACCGACGACCCGTTCGGGCGCAACGTGGCGGTGGCGGTGGCGTGCTGGTTCACCTTCCAGACCTTCCAGAACATCGGGATGAACCTGGGCCTCATGCCCGTTACGGGCCTACCCCTTCCGTTCCTGTCCTACGGGGGATCATCGATGCTGGCCTGCTGGCTGGCCGTGGGCCTACTGGCCAGCACGCAGCACGCCCCACGTCGCACCCGGTAGGGCAGCAGCGCAGGGCATGAGCCAGCGATGACGATGGAGGACTAGAACCTCTGCTTGACGAAGGTCTGCTCGTGCATCGGCGGACGCACGTAGGGGACCTCCTTCATCACCGGTAACTCCACCGGCTCCGGGGCCACGTTCTCGTAGTCGAACTGATCGAGGAGATGTCCGATGCAGTTCACCCGGGCTGTGCGCTTGTCGTCCGAGGGCACGACGTACCAGGGAGCCTGCTTGATGTCCGTGTACTGGAAGGTGGTGTCCTTGGCCATCGAGTAGCGCACGTACAGCTCGTGCTCGGCCAGGTCCATATCGGAGAGCTTCCACCGCTTGAGTGGCTCGGCGTTGCGCGCTTCGAAGCGTTTGCGCTGCTCCTGGTAGGAAACCGAGAACCAGTACTTGATCACGATGATGCCCGAGCGCACCAACATCCGCTCGAACTCGGGGCAACTTCTCAGGAACTCGGCATGCTCGTCCTCCGAGCAGTAGCCCATCACCCACTCCACGTTGCTGCGGTTGTACCAGGAGCGGTCGAACATGACCATCTCGCCGGCCGCCGGGAGATTCTCGACGTACCGCTGGAAGTACCACTGTGTCTGCTGGCGTTCCGTGGGCTTGGGCAGGGCCATCACCTTCACCGTGCGAGGGCTGGTCCGCTCCGCGATGCGCTTGATCACGCCACCCTTACCCGCCGACCCACGCCCCTCGAAGATCACCAGGACCTTCAGGCCCTGGCTCTGGATCCAGTACTGCAACAGGACCAGCTGTTCCTGCAGGCGCTCCATCTCGGCCTCGTAGAGGTCCTTCCTGAGCCGACCGGACTTCGTGTAGTGCTTCGGATGCTGCTTCTTGGCCTCGCTTCGCGCGTCGTCGGCGCCTTCGGGCAGGGGAGCATCTTTGCTCATCGGACCTCCTGGGTGTGGGGCCGATCCTGACGCATATCGGTCGGTGCCACAACCAGCAGTACAACCAGGGTCCGTGGTCAATCCACGCCCTTGCTTCTGCCTCGGGAGGAGGGGCTCCTAGATCAGACGGACCCGCAAGATGCCTTCGATGCCGGTGATCTTGTCCACCACAGCGCTGTCCACGTCCCCCTCGACGTCGACCAGGGTGTACGCGTAGTCACCCCGGGACTTGTTGATGAGATCAGCGATGTTCAGTCCGGCTTCGGCGAGCACAGCAGAGATCTGACCGACCATGTTGGGCACGTTCTGGTTGAAGATCGCCAGGCGCGTGGCTCCAGGCGTCCGCGGCAACACGGCTTCGCCGATGTTCACGCTGTTGCGGACGTTGCCGTCCACGAGGTAGTCGCGCACCTGCTCGGCCGCCATGACTGCGCAGTTCTCCTCCGCCTCGGCGGTCGAGGCGCCCAGGTGGGGCAGCGCTACGACCTTGGGGTGAGCGACGAGAGCAGCGCTGGGGAAGTCGCAGATGTAGGCATGCAGGCGACCGTCGTCGAGCGCGGAGATCACCGCGTCGTCGTCCACGATGCCGCCCCGAGCGAAGTTGAGCACGGTGGCACCGGGCTTCATCCGGGCGATCTGGGGGGCGCCAATCAGACCGGTGGTGGCTTCGATGAGCGGGACGTGCGCCGTGACGAGGTCGGAACGGCTGAACAGCTCGTCCAGCGAGGTGGCTTGCTCCACGGCGGAGCTCAACTGCCAGGCCCGCCCAACGGTGAGCGCGGGGTCGTAGCCGAGCACCTTCATCCCCAGCGACGCGGCCGCATTGGCCACGAGCACACCGATCGCTCCCAGGCCGATGACTCCGAGGGTGCGCCCAGGCAGCTCGAATCCGGCGTACTGCTTCTTCGCCTTCTCCACGGTCGGGTTCAGGTCGCCGTCGGTGTCGCCGAGGCCAGCCGTGAACTGGGCGGCAGGCCAGATGTTGCGAGCAGCCAGCAGCATGCCTGCGATGACCAGTTCCTTGACCGCGTTGGCGTTGGCGCCAGGGGTGTTGAAGACCATGATTCCCCGGGCGCTGAGCGCCTCGACGGGGACGTTGTTGGTCCCGGCGCCCGCGCGCGCCACCGCCACCACCGAGTCCTCGATCGGCTCCTGGTGCAGGTTCGCCGAGCGCAGCAGGATGGCTTCGGGTGAGGACGTCCCCGGTCCGACCTCGTAGTCCTTGGGTAGCACAGCCAAACCGATCGGGCTGATCGCGTTATAGGTCTTGATGCGGTGGGTCATGGCACGCCTTCGGCTTCGAGTGTGGGGGGTATGCGGTGCGTTGAAGGCTGGTCCGGAGGACTCAGCCGTGCTGCTTCTCGAACTCCTGCATGTAGTCGACCAGCGCCTGCACGCCCTCGATCGGCATGGCGTTGTAAATGCTGGCTCGCATGCCGCCCACGGAGCGGTGGCCTTCCAAGTTGTGCAGGCCGGCCTGCGCTGCTCCGGCCAGGAACTCGCCCTCACGCTCGGGATCGGCAATCAGGAAGGGCACGTTCATCCAGCTGCGTGCGTTGGCGGCCACCGGGTTGCGGTAGTAGTCGGAGTCATCGATCGCGGCGTACAACGCTTGCGCTTTGGCCTTGTTGCGCTCACCCATCGCGCTCACCCCGCCGGTGTCCTTGATCCATTCCAGGATGAGGCCCAGCAGATACCACCCGAAGGTGGGTGGGGTGTTCAACATCGAACCGTTGCTGGCCATCTGCTGGTAGTCCCACACCGAGGGAGTCCCGGGCCGGGCCCGTCCCAGGAGATCCTTGCGAACGATCACCACGGTCAGTCCGGCCGGCCCGAGGTTCTTCTGCGCGCCGGCGTAGATCAGGCCGAACTGCGAGACGTCGATCGGACGGGACATGATCGTGGACGACATGTCGGCCACCAGCGGGGCGGAGGCACTCGGCACGTAGCCGAACTCGACTCCACCGATGGTCTCGTTGGGGGTGTAGTGCAGATATGCCGCGTCGGCGCTGGTCTCGACGCTCCCCAGGGCCGGGACCGAGCTGTAACTCGAGTCCTTCTCGTCCGCGACCACCCGCACCTGCGCGTACTTCTTGGCCTCGGCGATCGCCTTCTTGGACCATGCGCCGGTGTTGATGTACTCCACCGTGTCGTCGGGTCCGGAGAGGTTCTGCGGGATCGCCGAGAACTGCCCGGTGGCGCCGCCCTGGAGGAACAGCACCTCGTAGTCATCGGGGACGCCCATCAGCTCGCGCATCAGAGCCTCGGCCTGCTGTGCCGCAGCGACGAAGTGCTTGCTGCGGTGGCTGACCTCCATGACGGACATGCCGAGGCCGAGCCAGTCGGTCAGCTCGCTCTGGGCTCGGTTCAGGACGTCGAGGGGCAGCGTGGCCGGCCCCGCGGCGAAGTTGTAAACGCGCACGGTCTTCCACCTTGGGGGTTGTGATTGCGGAATGGCCAGCGTAACAAGCAGTGTCTGGGCCGATGACCAGATGCGACGTGATGCGGCTCACCCTCCTGCGGACGGTACGGTTCCTGCTCATGACTGCCGCTCACCCCATCGCCCGTGCCTGGATCAGCACCGGAGGGACCGGCGCACAGAACTACGACGAGTTCGCGGACGACGGCGAGATCACCGCCGTCATCGCCGCGAACCCGCTCAGTGCCCTTGCGGTGGAGATGCCGCATAAGTCGCCCGAATCTCTCCGCGGGACGTTCACCGAGGCCCTGCCTCGTGCTGCCGACCGCTTGCGCCTGGCCCAGGAGCAGCACGCCTACCAGCCCCACGACGAGGTCGTCGCGGCCTACCGGATCACCGCACCGGACGGCACTCGCACCCTGGGTCTGTTCGCCATGGTGGACACCGGCGAGATCTCGACGCGTGCCGACGAGCCGGGGCGGGTCATCCGCAACGAGGACGTGTTCTTGTCCAAAGTCCGTCAACGGGTGGCGTTGATCGAAGCCTGTGACCATCTACTGTCGGCCGTCCTGTTGGTGCAGACCGAGAACGCCGGCGAGCTGTCCGACCTGCTCGGGGAGGTCTGCGCCCAGAGCGGACCTCCCGACGTCATCGACCACGATGGCGCAGGTCGGCTCCACGAGGTGTGGGTGGTCGAGAATCCGAAGGCCGTTTCCCGGCTCTGTGCTCTGGCCGGCGCGGGGGAGTTGGTCGTCGCCGACGGTAACCACCGCAGTCTGGCCGCTCAGCAGGCCGGCCTGGAGCGTTTCATGGCCGTGATCACCACGGCAGATGACTTGTCCCTGCTGCCCTACCACCGACTGCTGGCCTCCTGGCCGACCGAGCAGCCCGGCGTTGTCGAGGCACTACGCGCGTCAGGCGCGGAGGTGACTGCACTGCACGGTCCGCTCACGACGCCGACCACCGGCGGTGTGGTGCACGTCTACACCTCGGGGCAGGGGTATGCGGTCCGCTTCGCGTCGGCCACGACCGTCGGGGCCGAGGCTGACCTGCACCGGCGCGGGGGCGGTGTCGGGTCCATGGACCACGCCCAGGTCGAGCAGGTGCTGGTCGGACAGATTCTGGGTTGGGAGCCTAGTGATGAGCGGATCAGCTACGTCGGAGGGGACTACTCGCCTGCGTGGTTGTGTGCTGCTGTCGACGAGGGACGAGCGGCCGTTGCGGTGCTCATCGCGCCGGTGACCGTCGAGGACTTCGTCGCGGTGAACGTGAACCGCGAAGCCATGCCCCGCAAATCGACCTGGTTCGTGCCGAAGGCGCGCGCCGGTCTGGTGTTGGCGGATCTGCGCTGAATCGGCTGTGGTTATGCGATACTGCCACTGGCTCTGCGGCACCCATACCCGCCGACGAGCCCGAGGATCATCGGCCTGCGGCGCGATCATGCTTCACGCGATGAGCAGTCCGGTCTCGGGAATCCTCGGCACAGCCTGGTGACGCGCGAAGTGCGCGAGCCATGCGGTGTACGGATGAACTTCCGTCCGGCCCTGCTGGGTCCGACGAAGCTACAGCCACAGCGGATGGTGGGCCTCACGGGCCCGGGTTGGACCGGTCTGCTGGGCACGAGAGGACTCCATGTCCACCACGGACGAACCCACCACGCCCACCGCAGCGACGTCGGCTGACACCGACACGTCGGCCCCGCAGACTCCGGCCGCGAAGGCAGCGCCTAGCGCCGGCTTCGGTCTGGTCTTCCAGGCTCCCGACCTCAGCGACGTCCCGAAACGCAAGCCCAAGCCACGCCGGGCCACCGCGCCGGAGGGCAACGAGTCCGCTGCGGTCACCGACACGCCGACCGTCAACGATGGGTCGGGCGATAAGCGGAGTCCACGTCAGGGCGCGAACAGCGACGCCGCCGCGGACTCCGCAGACTCCAGCTCCGCCACGTCTGGCTCGGAGGGTGCCGGTGGCGAGGTCGAGTCGGAAGGCTCCTCGAAGAACCGGCGACGTAAGCGGGGAGGCAAGGGACGGCGCAGTCGCGGTCAGGGCGCCGATGGTGGCCCCGACGATTCCGGCTCGGACCAGTCCTCGGCCTCTGGCCAGGACGAAGAGGGCTCGGGGGGCTCCTCCGCCAAGGGGGACGAGGACGCGCCGCAGGATGGGGCATCCGGAGGCAAAGGCTCGTCCCGAGGCGGCCGCGCGGCGGGATCGAAGTCGACCGGCACCAAGGCGCCCGGTGCCAAGCAGTCGGGGGGTCGTCCCGACGGGAGGCCGTCCGGCCCCAACGACGAGAACACCAAGGACAGCATCGATCCGTCGTCGGGTTCAGGATCCGGCGCGGACGAAGGCGACGACGACTCGGATGGGTCGAGCAAGAGGCGGCGCCGGCGTCGTCGTGGAGACAGCCCGGAACGTACGGCCCGCGACGAGGTCACCGGGGTGCGTGGTTCCACCCGCCTGGAGGCCAAGCGTCAGCGACGCCGGGAGGGTCGCGAGACCGGACGACGTCGCACGGTGATCAGCGAGGCCGAGTTCCTCGCGCGTCGCGAAAGCGTCGACCGGGTGATGGTGGTTCGCGGCCTGGAGGACCGGACGCAGATCGGGGTGCTCGAGGACGGCGTGCTCGTGGAGCACTACGTCTCCCAGCAGACCCAGTCCACCACCGTGGGTAACGTGTATCTGGGGCGAGTGCAGAACGTGCTCCCCAGCATGGAGGCGGCCTTCGTCGACATCGGCAAGGGCCGAAACGCCGTGTTGTATGCCGGCGAGGTGAACTGGGACGCAGCCGGACTGGAGGTCAACCAGGCCAAGCGGATCGAGAACGCGCTGACCTCGGGGGAGAGCGTCCTCGTGCAGGTCACGAAGGACCCGATCGGTCACAAGGGCGCCCGGCTGACCTCGCAGGTCTCCCTTCCGGGGCGGTTCCTGGTCTACGTGCCCGGGAACTCGATGACGGGCATCTCGCGCAAGCTCCCCGACACCGAACGCGCCCGCCTGAAGAAGATCCTCAAAGAGGTTGTACCTGCCGAGGCGGGGGTCATCGTGCGCACCGCGGCCGAAGGCGCCAGTGAGGAGGACCTGCGAGCGGACGTCGAACGCCTCACCGCCATGTGGGAGAGCATTCAGGCGAAAGCCACATCCAAGGCGAAGTCCGCGAACGGGCCGGTGCTGCTGCACGGCGAGCCCGAGATGACCGTGCGGGTCATCCGGGACGTCTTCAACGAGGACTTCAATAAGCTCATCGTCTCCGGCGACCAGGCCTGGACCGAGGTCAGCGACTACATCGAGCGGGTCGCCCCGGATCTTCGCGACCGAGTCGAGAAGTGGACCTCCACCGCAGACGTGTTCACCGAGCACCGGATCACCGAGGCGCTGTCGAAGGCGATGGACCGCAAGGTGTGGCTGCCCTCAGGGGGGTCGCTCGTGATCGACCGCACCGAGGCGATGACCGTGGTCGACGTGAACACCGGCAAGTTCGTCGGGTCTGGGGGCAACCTCGAGGAGACCGTCACCAAAAACAACATCGAGGCCGCCGAAGAGATCGTCCGGCAGCTCAGAGTTCGTGACATCGGCGGCATCATCGTGATCGACTTCATCGACATGGTGTTGGAGAGCAACCGCGATCTCGTGGTGCGCCGCCTGCTGGAGTGTCTGGGCCGAGATCGCACCAAACATCAGGTGGCAGAGGTGACGTCGCTCGGCCTGGTCCAGATGACCCGTAAGCGGGTGGGATCAGGCTTGATCGAGGTCTTCTCCGAGCCGTGTGTGCACTGCAACGGCCGCGGCCTGGTCGTGCACAGTGAGCCCGTCGAGAAGCCCAGCGCCGAGACGAACAACAGCAGCGCCCGCGGCCGTGGTGCACGCAAGGGCCGCGGTTCGTCCCCCGACAGCTCCTCCGGCAACGGGAACGCCGGCCCATCCTCGGCCCCGAAGGCGCCCAGCGGTCCGACTCCCGCCCAGATTGCTGCGGCCGCTCACGCCGCCGCGCTGCAGGCCGGCTCCACGGACGAGACCGCCAACGCCACCGCAGCAGCCGTGGCCGAGGTCACCGCTCCTGAGATCGCCGCATCCGAGGTCACCGCATCCGAGGTCACCTCATCTGAGGTCACCGCTCCTGAAGTTGTTGCTCCCGAAACCGTTGTTCCTGAGGTCTCGGCGACTCGGGTTGACCCGTCTCAGGAGACTTCGTCCGAGGTCACGACGCAGCAACCCGCCATCTCGGAGGAGCCCCAGGTCCAGGCGCCGGCTCGCCCCCGCCGTAAGCGCGGCAGGGTGGTGGCCCCCGCGGGTCCCCCGGCGGCCGGGAACGGCGAGGAGGAATGATCGCTTCGCAGGGCGTGCGATCCGTTTTGGCCAGCAGCACGGGAGGCGTTAACCTTGGAGGTCGGCGCAGCCCCGCGAACGGTCGCATGACCAGTTGCAGCACTTGCGGGAACAGCACGTGCTGACGCCACCACATACCACTGGGACGTTGTCCCCCATCAGCACTGCAGGAAGTGAGCACCCCGTGTACGCGATCGTTCGCGCTGGCGCGCGCCAGGAGAAGGTTTCCGTCGGCGACGTCCTCATCATTGACAAGGTCAGCGCCTCGGTCGGTGACTCGGTGGACCTGCGTCCGCTCCTGCTGGTCGACGGCGAGACCGTGACCTCCGAGGCCGGTGCGCTGGCCAAGATCACGGTCACAGCGGAGGTTGTGCAGCCCGCCAAGGGCCCCAAGATCGTGATCCAGAAGTTCAAGAACAAGACCGGCTACAAGAAGCGCCAGGGGCACCGTCAGCCGTTGACGCAGGTCAAGATCACCGCTATCGACGTCTGAGCATCGACGGATCCGTCCGCGATCTCCGCGCGACCCACTGAGCAAAGGTAGGCAGCAGCCATGGCACACAAAAAAGGTGCATCTTCGACCCGCAACGGTCGCGACTCGAACGCCCAACGTCTTGGCGTGAAGCGCTTCGGTGGACAGGCCGTCGGCGCCGGCGAGATCATCGTCCGCCAGCGCGGCACGCACTTCCACCCCGGTGAAGGCGTCGGACGCGGTTCGGATGACACCCTCTTCGCGTTGATCGCAGGCACCGTGCAGTTCGGTGCCAAGCGGGGGCGCAAGACCGTCAACATCGTGGAGCAGGAAGTCTCCGTCTAGGAGCCTGCCTCACCCAGGGAAATCGTTCTCTGGACCATGCAATGCCGGTGATGCCTTGGGCATTCACCGGCATTGTGCTTTTGCCCTGAGGGGCTGCATGTCTGAAAGGAAGAGCTATGGCCACGTTTGTTGACCGCGTCGTGCTTCACGTGCGTGCTGGCAACGGGGGGAACGGCGTGGCGTCCGTGCACCGGGAAAAGTTCAAACCCCTCGGTGGCCCCGATGGGGGCACTGGTGGGCATGGCGGCAACGTCATCGTGCGAGTGGACTCCTCGGTCACCACCCTCCTGGAGTATCACCGCGGCCCCCACCAGCACGCTCCGAATGGCAAGCCGGGCGCGGGCCATGAGCGCCATGGCGCCTCGGGTGAGGATCTCGTGCTCCCGGTGCCCGAGGGAACGGTGATCAGTAGCCGCGACGGACGCATGCTGGCTGACCTGGTGGGAGACGGCACGGAGTACGTGGTGGCCCAAGGGGGGCGTGGGGGACTGGGCAACAACGCTCTCGCCTCACCACGACGCAAGGCCCCGGGGTTCGCGTTGCTCGGGGAGCCTGGGGAGGAATGCGATGTCGTCCTGGAGCTCAAGACGTTGGCAGACGTCGCGTTGATCGGGTTTCCTTCCGCGGGGAAGTCGTCGCTGGTCTCGGTGGTCAGCGCCGCCAAGCCGAAGATCGCCGACTACCCCTTCACCACTTTGGTGCCCAACCTGGGGGTCGTCACCGCGGGTGGTGCCCGCTTCACTATCGCCGACGTCCCCGGGCTGATCCCCGGAGCCAGCCAGGGCAAAGGTCTGGGCCTGCACTTCCTGAGACACGTGGAGCGCTGTCACGTGCTCGTACATGTGATTGACTGCGCGACTTTGGAGCCTGGGCGCGACCCGCTGACCGACCTCGACGTCATTGAGCAGGAGCTCGCCGAGTACGTCCCGGACGCCTCCTTGGGAGGCCTCCCGTTGGCCGACCGCATCCGGATCGTCGTGCTCAACAAGGCCGACGTTCCCGAGGCGCGAGAGCTGGCAGAGCTGGTGAAGCCTGAGCTCGAGGCTCGCGGTCTCCACGTATACATCGTCTCTGCGGTGGCCCACATCGGACTCAAGGAGCTCACCTTCGCTCTTGCCGGACACGTCGCTCGCGCCCGCGCCGAGATGCCCCCGGTGGAGAAGGCGCGCGTGGTTTTGCGACCGGTCGCCAAGGATGACAGTGGCTTCACGATCGAGCGAGACGGCGGTGGTGAGGAGGAGACCTTCCGCGTCGTGGGGGAGCGACCGACCCGCTGGGTACGCCAGACCGACTTCACCAACGACGAGGCCGTTGGGTACCTCGCAGATCGACTGAATCGCCTGGGTGTCGAGGATGCACTCTTCAAAGCGGGTGCCGTGGCGGGTTCGACGGTGTTGATTGGACCGGCAGACAATGCGGTGGTCTTCGACTGGGAGCCCACCATGTCCAGTGGCGCCGAGCTGCTCGGCTCGCGGGGAAGTGACGTGCGGCTCGAGGAGAACGAGCGGCCGACTCGGGAAGAGAAGCGCGGGGCGTTCCACGACAAGATGGATAGGGCCGAGGCCGCGCGGGCGGAGATGCGGGCCGAACGCGGCGGACAGGGTCCCGAGGGCGAATGACGCACGACAGTCGCTGTCCGTTGCAGCGATGACTGTTGTCGGGCAGCAGAGCGGTCCGACACCCGGTCCAGTCCGTGGCGAAGGAGTAAGCATGCATGTTTATGTGCTCACATGCATTACTATGCTTTCGTGACCGACGTCCGGGCCGTGATGCGCCATGCTCCCCGCATCGTCGTCAAAGTCGGTTCCTCCTCGCTCACCGCCTCCCACGGGGGCATCAACGCCTACCCGTTGCAGGCCTTGTCCACGGTGATTGCGAAGCGATGGCAAGAAGGCACCCAGGTGCTGTTGGTCTCGTCGGGGGCCATTGCCGCGGGGATGACGCCGTTGGGTCTGACCCGGCGACCTAAGGACCTTGCCACGCAACAGGCGGCGGCCAGCGCGGGCCAGGGAAGCCTCATGGCGGCATACACCCAGGCCTTCTCACTGCACGGGATGAACGTGGGGCAGGTCCTGCTCACGGCGGATGACCTGCACCGCCGCAGTCACTACGTGAACGCCTCACGCACCCTGGAGCGTCTCTTGGAGCTGGAGGTGGTGCCGGTGGTCAACGAGAACGACGCCGTGGCCACGGACGAGATCCGGTTCGGCGACAACGACCGACTGGCGGCATTGGTGGCCAACCTCGTCGACGCCGACGCCCTGATCCTGCTCTCCGACGTGGACGCGCTCTACGACGCGCATCCGCGGGACCCTGCTGCACGCCGTATACCCGTGGTTACCGGCCCGGACCAGATCGCCGATGTCGACATCTCCACCATGACGTCCGCGGTCGGTACCGGCGGAATGGCCTCCAAGGTGGCCGCCGCCGCGATGGCCACGCAGGAAGGTATCTCGGTGCTGCTGACCAGCACCGAGCAAGCCGGCCGAGCCCTGGCCGGTGACGACGTCGGCACCTACTTCGCTCCCACCGGGCCGAAGAAGTCCGCACGTCGCCGCTGGCTCGCGCACGCCACCAATGCGCACGGACGGGTCGTCTTGGACCACGGCGCCGTCGCCGCAGTGGTGCAGCGACAGACGTCGCTGCTGCCGGTGGGAGTAACCCGGATCGAGGGCCATTTCTCGGTCGGCGACACCGTCGACCTGTGCGATCCCGACGGTCGGGTCGTGGCCCGGGGGCTCGTCAACTACTCTTCCGCCGACCTAGCTCCCCTGGTCGGCCAGCGACTGAATACCGATGCCCACGACCACGGGCGTCCTCGACGGGCTGGAACGACCGCCCAGACTGTCGTGCGTCGCGACGACCTGGTCGTTCTGTGAACCGCCCCGCCGAAGGAGTTTCATGACCCCGCAGCACAGTCTCGCCATCGACCCAGCTGTCATCGACCGCGTGCATAAGGTGGCCCGAGGGGCCAGAGAGGCGGCGCGCCGCCTGGCTCTGCTGACCCGAGCCGAGAAGGACGACGCGCTCTCGGCGATGGCCGATGCACTGGACGCCCACGCCGAGAGCATCGCCTCGGCCAACGGTGAGGACCTGGACCGCGGCCGCGCCGTAGGGATGCCACAGAACTTGCTGGATCGGCTCACCTTCGGTGCCGAACGGGTCAAGGACAGCGCCCAAGGGCTGCGGGCCGTCGCCGGCCTGCCGGATCCGGTGGGGGAGATCGTGCGTGGCTCCCGGCTCGCCAACGGCCTGCAGATCCGCCAGGTGCGGGTGCCTATGGGCGTCGTCGGGATGATCTACGAGGCGCGTCCCAACGTCACGGTCGACGCGGCGGGTCTGGGTCTGAAGTCCGGCAACGCGGTGATCCTGCGCGGTGGATCTGCAGCGGCAAGCACCAACGCCGCCAGCGTCGGCGTCATGCGCGACGCCCTGATCGCAGCGGAGCTTCCGCCCGACGCGGTCAACCTGCTCAGCGGGGGAGGACGGGACAGCGGTCGTGCCTTGATGACTGCTCGTGGCCTGGTCGACCTGGTCATTCCTCGTGGTGGCGCCGACCTCATCAACACCGTCGTGGCTGAGTCCACGGTGCCCGTCATCGAGACCGGCATCGGAAACTGCCACGTGTATGTGGATGCTGCAGCCGATGTCGAGATGGCGGTCTCGATCGTGGTGAACGCCAAGACCCATCGCACGTCGGTCTGTAATGCGGCCGAGTCCCTGCTGGTCCACGCGAATATCGCGGACGCCGTGCTGCCTCGCATCATGGAGGAGTTCGCCGCTGCTGGGGTCACCGTTCACGGGGACGAAGTGATGTCGAGGTTCGCCAGGGCAGCGAACACGACCTTCCAGCCCATTACGGACGACGATGATGACACCGAGTTCTTGTCGTTGGACATCAGCGCGCGCGTCGTGTCCGACATCGACGCAGCGCTGCACCACGTGCAGTTGCATTCGTCCGCTCACTCCGAGGCGATCGTGACCCAGGACCGCGACGCGAGCCAGCGGTGGGTGGCTGAGATCGACGCCGCCGCAGTGCTGGTCAATGCCTCCACCCGCTTCACCGACGGAGGCGAGTTCGGTTTCGGGGCCGAGATCGGCATTTCCACCCAGAAGTTGCACGCGCGGGGACCGATGGCCCTGCCCGAGCTGACGAGCACCAAATGGGTCGTGGAGGGTCAGGGCCAGATCCGCTGACCCCCGGCCCGAGGGGCCCGGTCGACGCATAGGGTTGTCCGATGCTCACGTCGACGTTCCCTGCTCCCTGCCCGAGGTCCGCCCGATGACGTCGTCCCCGATGGTCGACCGCGTGGTCGAGACCGTCCTGCCGACACGTCACGGCACCTTCCGGATGCTCGGCTACCGGGACACGATCGGCAACGAGCACGTGGCCCTGGTGTGCGGTGACTCCTTCGACGAGCCGCAGGCGGAGCCTCCGGTCGTCCGACTGCACTCCGAATGCCTGACCGGAGACGCCCTGGGATCCCGGCGATGTGACTGCGGCGAGCAGCTCGACCTCGCGATGGCCTTGGTCATCGAAGCTGGGTCGGGGGCGGTGATCTATCTCCGCGGCCATGAAGGTCGGGGCATCGGCTTGGTCGAGAAGCTGCGTGCCTACGCGCTGCAGGATGGTGGGCTGGACACGGTGGACGCCAATACCATCCTGGGGCATCCGGCAGACGCGCGCGACTACGCCGCTGCAGCTGGCATCCTGCTGGACCTGGGTCTGCACTCGATCGCGTTGCTGTCGTCGAACCCCGCCAAACAGAGCGCCATCGAGGCGTTCGGCGTCCAGGTCGTGGCTCGACGGAGTCTGATTGTGGCTGAGCGCACCGAGAACGCGACCTACCTGGCCACTAAACGGGCCCGGATGCACCACGATGACCCCGGCGATGCCGGGCTGTGGACCCGCCTCCTGGCCGGTGAGGTGCCAGCCCAAGCCGTGTCCTCCTCCGACCGCGTGCTGCTCGGCCGCTACGGGCCCCTGGCGGGTGACGGGCCGCACACCGTGATCGCCCAGCTGGCGCAGAGCCTGGACGGGTTCATCGCCTCGCGCACGGGTCAGGCCCAGTTCGTCTCGGGCGCCCAGGACCGCGAACATCTCCACCGACTGCGAGCGCTGGTCGACGCCGTGGTGGTAGGCGCCTCCACGGTCCTCAACGACGACCCGCGGCTCACGGTGCGCTCCGTCCCGGGGGACAACCCGACCCGGGTGGTCCTCGACCCTCGCGGGCGTGTGCCGATCGATGCCCGCGTCTTCGGTGACGGAGCGGCACCGACCCTCTGGGTGCGGGGCGCGGGCGCACCGGATCACGCACCGGAGTCCGCAGCGGCTCCGACGGTCCCGGAGGGTGTTGAGGTGGTGGAGTTGGCACTGGACGCCAACGGGCGGTTTGATCCGCGAGCCGTCGTCGGCATGTTGCGGGATCGAGGTCTCGGTCGAGTGCTGGTCGAAGGCGGCGGGGTGACCGTCTCCCGGTTCCTGGATGCCGGAGTCCTCGATCGCTTCTATCTCACCTCGGCTCCGCTCTTGATCGGAGATGGGGTGCCCGGAGTGCGTTTCGACGGCGATGACTCACTCTCCCAGGCCCTGCGGCCCACTGTGCGGCGCTATCAGCTGGGCGAGGACGTCTGCTCCGAGATCGACTTCACCGGCAACGCCAGCAGGTCTTGGTGATCGACGCGGAGCTGGAGCTGCCCACGCTTGGCGGCATCGAGGCGTAGCGACAACCACGTCTCGATGGCCCGTCGATCCACGCTTGCGCCGGTGGCATCGAGGGCTGCGCTCGCTCGCTCCGTCAACAGCCGACGGATCATGGGTTCGTCCCCGCCCCCGAGGGCCCACGGGGTGCTAGCGAGGCTGACCTGCCACCCCTGGTCGATGAAGGCCCGCTCGGCCAGCCGCCATCCGTCTGGACCGGACAAGGAGTGCACGCCTGCCGCGGTGGCGGTGTCTCGCTGCTGGTCGCTGTTGAACTGGCGCGCGACAAGCGCATCGTCGGGGTGGGCGGGCTCGAAGGCGACCTCGCCGGTGACCGACAAGGACCACAAGGCGGCGTCGGCACCGGCCACGGTGGTCGCGACGAGGGCATCGATCTGGACGGCGGTCAACAGGTCGAGCAGGGCCGAGCAGGAGACCAACCGAGGGTGCTTCAGGGTGCCCAGCAGGTCGTTCAGCGTGGCGACGCTGCCGGTATGGCGGGTGGTACGTCGTAGCCAGGGGGACTCGTCGTCGCGCACGGCCTCCAGCAGAACAGCGTCGTGGTCGAGCAGGTGCCAATCCTGCACCATGGTCGAGCCGAGGGTGTGGTCGAGTCTGGGGCCCAGCCAACGCAGGTTCGCGCCCGTTCCCGCTCCGACGTCCACGACCGAGAGGGAGGGCGACACCTTCGGCGTCGCGGCCTGCGACGACCCCGAGGCGCGCTCGGAGTGGGTGGAGGTCAACAGGTGCTCAGCCAGGTCGCGCACCAGCGGCAGGCTGTGTCGACGCGCCCGGTCGTCAGCGCGGTAGCGCAGGTCGAGCCAGCTCGCTGCGATCGGCCGTTCCGTCACGATGCCCTCATCAAATTGGCCAAGATACCTGCCGGCTCACTCCACGAAGACAGCCGCTGTCCTTGATGCAGGGCCGAGCGACGCCATTGCTCGCGCACGGCACTCGACGTCAACCAATCGGCGATCGACTCGGTCCACGCCGCAGGATCGTCGGTCGGCAGGGCAGCCCCCGGCGTCGTGGCGCCCGGGGTGGCGGCGCTGGACGCGTTGTCGGCGGCGCCACTTCGAGGAGTCGTCGGGTGTCCACCCAGCGTTTCGGCTGCTGCGGTGCCTGCCCCCACCAGGGCTGGAACGCCACGGGCCAGCGCTTCGGCGACGACCATCGCATAGGTTTCCGCGACCGAGGGCAGCAACAGCAGATCGCTGGCGGCCCAAGCCTTGCTCATGTCCGTGCCGTGCCGCGCACCGCCGAGCGTCACCCGGTCCTGGAGGCCGGCGGCGGCCAGGTCGCTAGCTAATCTCTCCCGGGTGTCGCCGGTGGGGTCCGCGCCCACCCAGAGGGCGTGCCAGGGGAGATCAGCCAGCATCGGCGAGGCGAGCGCCGTCACGAGCAGGCGGTGGTTCTTGCGCGGGGTGTACGCCGCTGGCGTGATCAGCTGAACAGGTCGACTCCCCATCGCACGTGGCTGGGGGTCCGTCCCCGGCTCGGCGACCGTGACCTCCGGGACCCCGTAGCGATCCCGAAGGTCCCGGGCGGACCACGATGAGGTGCATGCGACGGCGGCGGCGAGCCGCAGCGATGCGTTCTCGCGTGCGGACAGGTGTTGTTCCTCCGGCGCGCTGAGGCCTGTCTCTGCGGGCAGCGGCAGGTGCACCAGCAGGATGACCCGGATCCCGACAGCACGCGCTTGTGCCATCTCCTCGGGCGCGGCACTTCCCACCAGAGCGTCCAGGAGCACCGGCCGCGGATCAGTGGAGGAGTCCTGCATCAGGGCCCTCAGTAGAGCGTCCCGGTCGGCGTCGTCCGGGAAGGGCCATCGACCCGGGAGGTACTCCACGCGGGTGCCCCACTGCTGAGCGATCCGCTCGTTGTAGATCGAGCCTCCGCTGGGCCCGGGTAGGTCGCCCGGCCCGACGACCCGTCCGGGTGGGTCAGCGGTCAGCACTCGGCTCCACGGTCAAGGTGTAGCCGGCCCAGGCGTCAGGGTGCTCCCGAAGCCGCACCTCGATCTCCGAGAGCGTGTGGCCAAGATCTGCGTCAGCGTGGTTGAGGGCGACCAGCATCGCCTCGGCGACGTGTCTCGCAAGGACCTCGGTCGTGCTCACGACGCCGCGAAAGGCCGGATGGTCATCGAGATTCCGGTAGGTGAGGTCGGCGACGATCTGGGCGAGAGCGGAGCTGGCCACGCCGATATCCAACACCACACCATGTCGGTTCAGGGTGCGGGAACGCAGGGCGACGTCTACGACGTACGTGGCACCGTGGAGGGCTTGCGCGGGGCCGAAGTAGGGGTCTGGAAGGCTGTGGGCGACCATCATGTGGTTGCGCACACTCACGGTGAACATCAGCGCGGTCCGCCGTTGCGCGTCGGGCTGGGATAGTCGACGACCTCGCACCAGCCGGTCGCGTGGCCCGAGGCGATCTCGGCCATCGTCTCGGGGAGGTCGGCCAGCGACGCGGTGCCGGTCAGCAGAGAGTCGTAGAAGGGGTCACGCAGCTCCTCAAGGGCCGACGTCATCCGATCACCACGAGTCCGTCGATCACGCATGGATCGTGCGACGCTCGAGACCTGGCTGGCGTGAATCGTCAGCCGCTTGGAATGGAAGTCGGCGCCCAACGGGACGACGGGGGAGTGCTGGCCGAACCATGACGTCTCCACGAGTTGACCCTCGAAGGCCAGCAACGAAAGCCCCAGGGCCAAACCCTCCTGGGTCCCTGAGCAGTGCACCACCGTGTCGAACTCTCCGGTGACCTGCTGTGGGGTCAGCGCCTCGATGCCGAGCCCTTCAGCGAGCGCCACGCTCCGCCGTTGTGGGTCGACGACGACCAGACGGGCCAGCGGGAAGTCGCGCAGCAGAGCGCACACACTCGCTCCGACCAGTCCACACCCGAGCACGGCGATGCGCTCACCCCACCTCGGCGTGGCGTCCCACACCACGTTGATGGCTGTCTCGACCACGCCGGCCAGGACCGCCCGCCGCGAGGGAACGTCGTCGGGGACGGCGGTGGCCGCCTCCACCGGGATGACGTAGCGGTCCTGATGGGGGAAGTGCGCGAAGACCCGCTGCCCGACGTGCAGGCCCGACCGGTCGGTCGCTTCTGCGCCGAGCTCGACGACCTCCCCCACGGAGAGGTACCCGTACTTCACCGGTCCCGGGAAGTCTCCCTCTTGGAAGGGCGCTCGCATCGCTGTGGTGATCGAGGGCGGGACCTGGCCGGTGTAGACCAGGGACTCCGACCCGCGGCTGATGCCCGAGTGCAGGGCCTGGACGAGCACTTCGCCGGGTCCGGGCCGGGACAGCGTCTGGCTGCGGACCTCACCGCTGCAGGCCCCTGAGCTCCAGAAGGACGACGCTCGTATCCGAGCGACCTCGGGGGTGGGGGGGACGAGCGAGTCGTGCCGGTGCGGTGCGCTCATCGATGGTGCTCCCTCGGTGTTGGTCGGCTAGCCCGCCATCGTAGAGTCCGCTTATGTCTGCAGGCAGCACGTCGCGGCTCTTTACCGTATACGCCGTGGTTGTCGTGGGTGTCGCCGTACTCGGTTGTCTGATGCTCGTGAGTGCGGTGCCGGCACATCGATCCGGGCCTTTCGACGTGGTGGCGCTGGCACCGGCGGTGGTGGCGCTGCCGGTGCTGCTGGCTGCCCTGGGTCGTCGTGGTGCTGCCGGCCCGGTGACCACCGCCAACACCGTCACGGTCGTTCGCGCGGTGCTGGTCGCGGTGGTCGCGGGGTGGGCCGTACTGGTCGCTCTGGGGTCGCTGGCCGCCACGTCCTGGTGGTTGTTGGGCCTCGCGGTGGTGGCGCTGCTCCTGGACGGCGTGGACGGTGCTGTGGCCCGTCGGACCGAGACCGCCTCCGAGGTGGGAGCGGTGCTCGACGCGGAGACCGACGCGGCGATGATGGTGGCTCTGTCGGTGATCGCCGCCCACCAGGTAGGCATCTGGATCGTCCTGGCTGGGGGGCTGCGCTACCTCTTCGCGGCGGCGGAGGCGGTGCGCTGGGCGCCGCGTTCCGGTCATCGTGCGCCCTTGCCCGACAGGCCCTCGCGGCGCGTCATTGCGGCCGTGAGTGCTGTGGCTTTGGCTGCGACCACGGCCCCCGGGCTGGCCAGCGGCGTCACGTGCGCTCTGTGCGCCGTGGCGCTATCGCTCCTGATCGTGTCGTTCGGACTCGATGCGTTCTGGCTTGAGTTCCGCGCCCCAAGCGGAGTCGTAGGCGACGTAGTACGTCGGGCGTCGTTGCAACGTGGAGTAGATCCGTCCGACGTACTCACCGAGCACCCCGAGGCACAGGAGCTGCACGGCTCCGACCGCCGCGACGACCACCACCGTTGAAGTCCAGCCGGCCACCGTGAAACCGAAGATGTTGGCTCCGACGGCGTAGGCCAGCAACAGCAGGGACGCAGCGAAACCTCCCAGGCCGAACCAGGTGGCCAAGCGGAGGGGGGCCAAGGAGAACCCGGTCAGGGCATCCATCGACATCCGCACCATCGTAGGCAACGGGTACTTGGATGACCCCGCTGCGCGTGCCTCCCGTGCGTACCCCACCGTCGTGGACGGAAAGCCCAGTGACGGCACCACGAGCCGGAGCACCCGATGGGTCTCGGGGAGGGCGTTCACGGCGTTCACGGTCGCCCGTGACATGAGCCGGAAGTCGCCGGCGTCGTCCGGCGCATCGGTGGCCCCGGCGGCGCGGATACCGGCATAAAAAGCGCGCGCGGAGGAACGCTTGAAGAAGGAGTCCGAGGATCGATCGGTGCGGACCCCGTAGACCACGTCGACACCTTGGCTTCGGGCCTGCTGCAGCATGGTGGGGATCGTCTCGGGCGGGTCCTGCAGGTCTGCGTCGAGGGTGATCGTCCAGTCCCCGGACACGGTGGCCAGTCCGGCCGAGATGGCCGCCTGGTGTCCAGCGTTGGCGCGCAACCGGACGACGCGCAACTGGGGCCACTCGCGGCGGTACCGCTGGAGCAGAACGGGGGTCTGGTCCCGAGAGCCGTCGTCGACGGCCAGCACCTCGTAGGAGTCGGCGCCGTGCAGGGCGCCATCGTCCACCATCTGCTCCAACACGGGACGGAGTCGCTCCACGAGCAGGGGCAGCACGTCCGCCTCGTTGAACATCGGGACGATGACGGACAACTGCACGGACATGCCCTCCACTGTATGCCGCCGCGCCCGGTAGTCTGATCCCATGCTGTCAGCCGTCTATGCCGCCGCCGCCGAAGGTGAGTCCCACGTCAACGAGCTGTGGTTCGAGCCGATCTGGTTCGGCGTGATCGCCGCCCTTGCCTTCGCCGGTCTCCTCGCCCTGCTCTGGAGCTTCCGCAACACCCTGGCGCTGGACCCTCATACCGACCACGACAACGCGGACGACGGCACTGCCCACGGGCAGCACGACGCTGACGGCGGCCCCGGTCCGATCAAAGGCCAGGCGAGCCAACACTGATGCGCCTGGGGGTCATGGGCGGGACGTTCGACCCCATCCACCACGGCCACCTCGTGGCCGCCAGCGAAGTGGCTTCCCTGCTGCAGCTCGACGAGGTCATCTTCGTGCCGACGGGGCAGCCCTATCGCAAGGACACTGACTCTGTCAGTCCTGCCGAGCACCGCTACCTGATGACCGTCATCGCGACGGCATCGAACCCCCGTTTCACCGTCAGCAGAGTGGATATCGACCGGGACGGGCCGACCTATACCCGAGACACACTGCGCGATCTGCGCGCGGCCTATCCGGGGGCTGAGCTGTTCTTCATCACCGGAGCCGACGCGTTGGCGAAGATCCTGTCGTGGAAAGGGGTCGAGGAGCTGTGGGAGCTCGCCCACTTCATCGGGGTGACCCGTCCGGGGCACGAGCTGAGCGACCACGGTCTGCCCAAGGACCGGGTCACCCTGCTGGAAGTGCCGGCCATGGCCATCTCATCCACCGACTGCCGTCACCGCACCGCCCACGGACAACCTGTGTGGTACCTCGTGCCCGACGGCGTCGTTCAGCACATCAACAAATACCACCTCTACAGCAAGGAGCCCTGAGTGGGAGCCAGTAAGCGTGCCACCGACTTGGCGTTGGCGGCCGGTGCCGCCGCAGAAGACAAGTTGGCCGAAGATGTCGTGGCGCTGGACGTCACCGGACAGCTTGCGCTGACCGATGTGTTCGTCATCGTCTCGGCCCCGAACGAGCGGCAGGTCGGTGCGATCGTCGACGCCGTCATGGAGCGACTCCTGCAGTTGGGGTCCAAACCGTTGCGACGTGAGGGCGTGCGTGAGGCCCGCTGGGTGCTGTTGGACTTCGGGGACATCATCGTGCACGTCATGCATGCCGAGGACCGGGCGTTCTACGAGCTGGAACGACTCTGGAAGGACTGTCCCCCCCTCGGCAACGAGTCGACGTGAGCTCGCCCAGGCGAGTGATCGTCCTGCGACACGGACAGACCCTGCACAACGTGGGCGGCATCTATCAAGGTCACCTCGACACCGACCTCTCGGCGACAGGGGAGGAGCAGGCAGCGGCGGCGGCCGACGTGCTGAGGGTTGAACCGATCGGGCGCATCGTCTCCAGCGACCTGACACGTGCGGCGCGCACGGCCCACGCCGTGGCCACGTCGGTCGCCCTACCCGTGGAGTACGACGTTCGGCTGCGGGAGATCGATGTGGGTGCGTGGGCCGGCATGAACCACGATGAGGTCGCGGCGCGATACCCCGCGGAGACGGCCGCTATCGCCCAGGGCCAGGACGCTCGGCGCGGGGATCACGGGGAGAACCTGCACGAGGTGGGGCTACGCACTCACGCGGTCTTCGCGGAGGTGGTGGCTGCCCAGGACGAGGGGCAGCTCACCGTCCTGGTGACGCACGGATTGGCCGCTCGCACCCTGGTGAGCTCGGTCCTGGGGTGGTCTGAGCGACAGACATGGTTGACCATGGCGGGTTTGGCGAACGGTCACTGGGCTGAGCTGGCGGAACATCGCACGGGCTGGCGCCTGGTGTCCTGGAACGCCGGTGCCCCACCGGGTCTGGCCCGGGGGCAGGTCAGCGTGTCCACGACGCATTGATGGGGTCGATTTGGCCTTGTACCGGTACGTGTGGGTAATATTTGCCGTTCCCTACGGGGCTGTGGCGCAGCTGGTAGCGCACCTCCATGGCATGGAGGGGGTCAGGGGTTCGAGTCCCCTCAGCTCCACCGGAGATCGGCCTTCGCACCTTGGTGCGGAGGCCGATCCTCTTTTGGGCGCTGTGACCTGTTCACGAGAACGCGGACCTTGAACGCTCATTGAGTGCCTTTCTTCTCCCCGTTTCGCTCTGCACCAAAGAACGGGAACCATTAAATCAAGATGGCGTGTGACCTAAGTCACGGCAACCCATCGGGGGTGACCAATCCGTCCTATTCCGGGCTCCGAATAACCGGCATGAGCAAGTACGCAGGCCGCCGACAGGCCGCACTCGGAATTCTCAGCGGAGGTATCGCTGGAACCGCCGGAGTGTTGGCTGGAGAAGCCGTGGCGGCAGTGCTGGACGGGGTGACCGGGCCGGTCCTCGCGGTGGGAAACCGTGCTGTTGACTGGGCCCCCCGCCCGGCCAAAGAGTTTGCGATCGAAACCTTCGGCACGGCTGACAAGCCGGTGCTGATCGGTTCCGTACTGGCCGTTGTCGGGGTGTTGGCCTTGGCGCTGGGTTGGCTGGGCACACGCAGGCCCGTCCCTGCTCTCCTCGGGTTCGGGGTGCTGGTGGGAATCGCCGGAGTCGCGATGGTCACGGATCGGGCCGCCAGCGCCGGCGTGGCCCTGCGACTGCTCCCGCTGCTGGCCATGGCCCTGGTCGGCATCGGCGGCCTGGCCTGGATGTTGCGAGGTCTGCGCGGCGGATCGGATGCTCGGCAGCAGGATCCTGCCCACCGGACAGGTGTCGCGGGGATTGACCGCCGAGCCTTCGTCGTGGCCGCCTCTGCAGTGGCCGCGACCGGAGCGGCCGGGGGTGTCGCATCTCGAGTCTTCGGGGGTTCCGCAGCTCTTGGCTCCCGTGAGTCCCTCGCGTTGCCGAGTCCCGGTCAGCCAGCACCCTCGGTGCCGGCCGGGGTGACCTTCACGGGCATCGACGGACTGACCCCTTATCTCACCGATAACGATGACTTTTACCGCGTCGACACCGCACTTTCGGTGCCGGATGTCCCTTTGGAAGGATATCGACTTCGAATTCACGGAATGGTCGATAATCCCCTCGAGCTCACCTTTCAAGACCTGATGGACAGAAATCTGGTCGAAAAGCGCATCACGCTGACCTGTGTCTCAAATCCAGTCGGCGGAGACTACCTGGGAAATGCCACCTGGCTCGGGGTGCCGATGCGCGACCTTCTCGAAGAAGCGGGAGTCCAAGCCGGCGCCGACGCCGTCAAGTCGACGAGCGCCGACGACTTCACCGCTGGGACCCCCTTGGGTGCCCTCACCGACGACCGCGAGGCACTGGTGGCGATCGGCATGAATGGCCAGCCCCTGCCCCTGGAGCACGGGTTCCCCGTCCGCATGGTCACTCCGGGCCTCTACGGCTACGTGTCAGCGACCAAGTGGCTCATCGACCTCGAGGTCACCCGGTTCTCCGACTTCTCCGCCTACTGGACCGAGCGTGGCTATTCCGCTCAGGCGCCGATCAAGGTCTCGTCCCGCATCGACGTCCCCGCCTCCTTCGCTCAGCTCGACGCCGGTGAGGTGACGGTGGCCGGCGTGGCCTGGGCTCAAGACCGCGGCATCGACAAGGTCGAAGTCCGTGTCGGTGACGGCGACTGGAGCGAGGCCGAGCTGGCGGAAGTCGACAACATCGACACCTGGCGACCCTGGCGCTGGACCTGGCCTGCTGAGGCCGGAACGCAGCGCCTCGAAGTCCGTGCGACCGACAGCACGGGCACCACACAAACGTCCGCCCGGGAGCCCATTGCTCCGGACGGATCCACCGGATGGCACAACGTGACGGTGACAGTCAGTTGAGCCGACCCGGCTCCACTACCCCCCTAAGAAAGGCACCACCATGCGCGTTCAGAAGATGTTCTTGACCCTGGCTATGGCCTCCGTGCTGACGGTGTCAGCCTGCGGAAGCGACGAGGAAGCCGCTCCGGCCACCGACGACACGGCGACCGAAGAGACCGACGCTGCGGCCGAAGACGACATGGCCGAAGAGGACATGGCCGAGGAGTCCACGACCGATGACATGGCCGAGGAGTCCGGCGACATGATGGACCCCGCCGCCAACCTGGTGGGTGCTGGGTGCGCCGACTACGCTGCCGCGGTTCCGGATGGTGATGGCTCGGTGGCCGGGATGGCTCAGGACCCGGTAGCGGTGGCCGCAAGCAACAACCCGTTGCTGACCACCCTGACCGCCGCCGTCTCCGGTGAGGTCAACCCCGATGTGAACCTGGTCGACACCCTCAACGGTGACGAGTTCACCGTGTTCGCTCCCGTCGACGACGCGTTCGCCGCCGTGGACGCGGACACCATGGACACGTTGACCACCGACGCGGACCTGCTGAGCTCGATCCTGACCTACCACGTCGTCCCCGGTCAGCTGACCCCGGACGAGGTTGTCGGCACGCAGACCACCGTCCAGGGTGGCGACGTCGAGGTCACCGGTGAAGGCGACGAGCTCATGGTCAACGACGCCAACGTGATCTGTGGTGGCGTCCAGACCGAGAACGCCACGGTCTACCTCATCGACGCGGTGATGACGCCCCCGAGCGAGTGATCTAGCGCCGCCCCGCGCGGCCGATGATCACACCCAGAAGCGCCCGCCTACGGTCCGAAAAGGACTCGCAGGTGGGCGCTTCGGCGTGGGCTGGCTTCATGCCTGGGCGCGGCGCGTGACCTCGGCGGCGACCCTGGCGAAGACCGGCTCGGCCAGCACCGCCCCGATGCGGCGGACCGCCGAGGGGTCCAGCTGGAGCACACGGTTGACGCGAGCCTCACTGGGGCGACGTTCGCGGTCCCATGCACCGGTGCCGACGTCGACCCAGAACCGCCCGGCGCGTGCTTCCTGCTCGGCGTCACGGTCGTGGTCCTGGCTGGTCAGCTGCAGGGCCAGCAGCAACCCTCGATGTCTACCGATGACCAGCACAGGACGGTCCTTGCCCTGGCTGTGGTCCTCTTCGTACGGCACCCAGGTCCACACGACCTCCCCGGGGTCGGGCAGCGCATCGGCGACCGGCGCGTAGCTCATCGGTGGGACGCCACGGAAGTCCCCGGCATAACCCTGAGCCTGCTGAGGGCTAGGCCTTCGCTTGGTGGTCGCTTCACGCAGGACGCTGCGAGCCAGGGACAGGGCGTTGGATAGTGCGCGGTGGGCCATGGCACACCTTGACATTCGGTCGGTGCGCTGACAAAAGGTGGTCGACGGCAGGCATGGTGTTCTGAGAGCGGTTGGTCCGTCATGCTGGTCGCGTGACCCTGACTTTGACTTTTGCCGTGGTGCTGCTGGCAGCCGTGCTGTTGTCAGCGCAAGCCAATCGGACGATCATGTCGACGGCAGTGATCTTCCTGGTCGCCGGTTTCTTCGCTGGTCAGGGTGTGTTCGGTTGGGTGGACGTGGCCCCGGGGGACGAGGTCGTCTCGCTGGGAGCCGAGCTGGCGCTCTTTGCGGTGTTGTTCACCGACGGGATGAAGGTCGGTTGGAAGGACCTGCGTTCGGCCTGGCGTCTGCCGGGGAGGGCCTTGGCGTTCGGCTTGCCGTTGACCCTGTTGATCACGGCCGCCCTGGCGCACTTCGTCGCTGGGCTGGCGTGGCCGGAGGCCTTGCTGATCGGAGCCATTCTGTCGCCGACCGACCCGGTCTTCGCCTCTGCGCTGGTCGGCAACGACAAGGTCCCGGGCCGGTTGCGGCACTTGCTCAACGTCGAGTCGGGGGTGAACGACGGCCTCGCCCTACCGTTCGTGCTGATCCTGCTGGCCACCGCAGAAGGATCCGAGGACCTGCACCTCGCGGAGCTGGGTACCGAGATCGTCCTGGGGGTAGTGATCGGGATCGTGGTGCCCTGGCTGGCCATCAGGCTGGAAGGACTGGCTGCCTTCTCGGCGTCGGCGATCTACGCCCCGCTGAACGGCTTCGCGATCGGCCTTCTGGTCTACGCCCTCAGTGAGGCACTACACGGCAACTTGTTCCTGGCTGCCTTCGCTGCGGGGATCACCGTCGCCACCCTCGGGCCTGGTCAGCGGGAGTCGTTCGAACTGTTCGGCGAGTTGCTGGCCGAGCTACTGAAGCTGTTTGCCCTGTTGGTATTCGGGGCTTTGATCTCTGTGGAGTTCCTGGCCGAGATCCCCTGGACCGGGTGGGTGTTCGCGGTGCTGGCTCTGGTGGTGGCTCGACCGTTGGCGCTGGCCCCGTGCTTTCTCGGAACGGGGCTGAACATGCGCGAGCAAGCGGCAGCCATGTGGTTCGGCCCGAAAGGGTTCGCCTCGGTGGTCTATGGCCTGCTCGTCCTCAGCAGCCCGCTCGTCGCGGCCGACGAGATCTATCACCTGGTGGCGCTGACGATCGTGATCTCCATCCTGGCGCACTCCTCGACCGACGTGGTCGTCGCCCGGTGGTTCGACCAGGAGAGCGAAACGCCGCACTGGTACGACCGTGAGGATGCGTCGCCCTGAGCCGGCTCGTGGGAGACTCGTGGATGAACCCACCGTTCCCACCAGCCTGACGGAGTCCTGCCCGCGTGTCACCGATCGCTCGCGTTGCCCCGCAACCCGCGGCCACCCCGCCCGACGTCATCCGCAACTTCTGCATCATCGCGCACATCGACCACGGCAAGTCCACGCTGGCCGACCGGATGCTGCAGATCACCGGGGTCGTCGACGATCGTGCGATGCGCGCGCAGTACCTGGACCGGATGGACATCGAGCGCGAGCGTGGCATCACCATCAAGAGCCAAGCGGTGCGGATGCCCTGGGCGCTGACCCAGGGCGAGCGGGAGACCGCATACGTGCTGAACATGATCGACACTCCCGGACACGTGGACTTCACCTACGAGGTCTCACGCTCCCTCGCCGCCTGCGAAGGGGCCGTGCTGCTGGTCGACGCGGCACAGGGAATCGAGGCTCAGACCTTGGCGAACCTCTATCTCGCGATGGAGAACGAGCTGTCCATCATCCCGGTGCTCAACAAGATCGACCTGCCCGCGGCGCAGCCGGAGAAGTACGCCGAAGAGCTGGCTCACCTGATCGGGTGTGAGGTCGAGGACGTCATGCAGGTCTCGGGCAAGACCGGCCAAGGTGTCACCGAGCTGCTGGACCGCATCGTGCGAGACCTCCCCCCGCCGACCGGTGACGCTGACGCGCCTCCGCGGGCCATGATCTTCGACTCCGTCTACGACACCTACCGGGGTGTGGTGACCTACGTGCGGGTGGTCGACGGCAACCTGTCGCCACGCGAGAAGATCGCGATGATGTCGACCAAGGCCACCCACGAGCTGTTGGAGATCGGCGTCATCTCACCCGAGCCGGTCAAGTCCAAGGGCTTGGGGGTCGGTGAGGTGGGCTACCTCATCACCGGGGTGAAGGACGTCCGGCAGTCCAAGGTCGGCGACACCGTGACCGGGGCGTCCAATATGGCAACGCACGCGGTCGGCGGCTACAAGGACCCACGTCCGATGGTCTTCTCCGGTCTCTACCCCATCGACGGATCGGACTATCCAACCCTGCGCGACGCACTCGACAAGCTCAAGCTCAACGACGCGGCGCTGGTCTACGAGCCGGAGACGTCCGTGGCCCTGGGGTTCGGCTTCCGGGTCGGCTTCCTCGGGATGCTGCACCTGGAGATCATCCGCGAGCGGCTGGAGCGGGAGTCCAACCTGGACCTCATCTCCACCCTGCCGAACGTGGAGTACCTGGTCAACATGGACGATGGGTCGACCATCCACGTCACGAACCCGAGCGAGTTCCCCTCCGGCAAAATCGGTGAGGTCACCGAGCCCGTCGTGCGAGCGACCATCCTGACCCCGAGTGAGTACATCGGATCGGTCATGGAGCTATGTCAGACCCGTCGCGGGTCGCTGCGTGGGATGGACTACCTCTCACCTGAACGAGTCGAGATGCGATACACGTTGCCGCTGGCGGAGATCGTGTTCGACTTCTTCGACGCCCTGAAGTCCCGGACCCGGGGCTACGCCTCCTTCGAGTACGAGCCCGACGGCGAGCAGACCGCCGATCTGGTCAAGGTCGACATCCTGCTGCAGGGCGAACAGGTCGACGCGTTCAGCTCGATCGTGCATAAGGACAAGGCCTACGCCTACGGAGTGATGATGGTCGGCAAGCTCAAGGACCTCATCAACCGTCAACAGTTCGAGATCCCTATCCAGGCCGCGATCGGCTCCCGGATCATCGCCCGTGAGAGCATCCGCGCGATCCGCAAGGACGTGACGGCCAAGTGTTACGGCGGTGACATCAGCCGCAAGCGAAAGCTGTTGGAGAAGCAGAAGGAAGGTAAGAAGCGGATGAAGATGGTCGGCACCGTCGAAGTGCCGCAGGAAGCCTTCATCGCTGCCTTGTCCCAGGACAGTTCGGCGGTCGAGAAAGCCAAGAAGTGAGCCTTATTCGCGACGAAGAGCCCACGCAGCCCAAGGGTGGCGTCCGACGGACGTCGCGAATCCGTTCCTTCTCCCGGCGCGGCTCACGTATGCCGTCCGGTCACCAGTCGGCCTACGACGCTTTGGCCGGGCAGTTCGTGATCCCGGTCCCCCGGGCTCGTGAGGGGGACGACACGACGGTGGATGCGGCCTACCGACTGGACGTGGGTGCGGCCTTCGGACGCGAGGCCCCGATGGTGGTCGAGATCGGCCCGGGATCGGGAGACGCGTTGCGGGCCGGCGCCGCCGCGAAGCCGGAGTGGGATTTTCTCGCCCTCGAGGTCTGGCGTCCTGGCATCGGTCAGACGTTGGCCCGAATGCGACGCAACCCGCTGCCGAACGGGCGCTTCGTCGAGGTCGACGCCGCGCTCGCCCTCGCCACCATGCTGCCCCCGGGCTCGGTACGCGAGGTGTGGACGTTCTTTCCCGATCCGTGGCCCAAGCGGAAGCACCACGACCGCCGACTGGTCGGCGGGAGTCTCGCCGACTCGGTGTGGACCGCCCTGGAGCCGGGGGGAGTATGGCGCCTGGCCACGGACTGGCAGCCGTACGGGATCGCGATGCGTCGACTGCTCGAGGCGGACGAGCGCTTCGTGCTGGAGTCGACCGGTCCCGCTCCGCTGCGACCGACGACGCGCTTCGAGCAGAAGGGTCTCGACGTGGGTCGCGCCATCACCAACCTCAGCTTCACGCGCCGCTAGCGCTGCGGCGGTGGGCGTTCAGTCGCCCGTGGTGTCCCGCCCACGGCGGACGATGGAGGGGTCGGGCTGCTGCACGATCTCGTGGTCCTTGTCGGTGTAGTCGAACTGGCTCAAGAACGTCCGCATGGCGCTGATCCGCGCTCGCTTCTTGTCGTTGGACTTGATCGTGGTCCAGGGCGCGTGGTCGCTGTCGGTCCGGCTGAACATGGCCTCCTTGGCCCCGGTGTAGGCGTCCCAGCGATCCAGGGACTGCAGGTCCATGGGCGACAGCTTCCATTGACGCACCGGGTCGAGCTGGCGGATGGCGAACCGGGTGCGTTGCTCGTTCTGGGTCACTGAGAACCACAACTTGGTCAGCGACATACCGGCGTCGACCAGCATCTTCTCGAACGCCGGGACCTGACGCATGAACATCTCGTACTGCTCGTCGTCGCAGAAGCCCATGACACGCTCGACGCCCGCCCGGTTGTACCAGGACCGGTCGAAGAGCACGATCTCCCCGTTACTCGGGAGGTGCTTGACGTAGCGCTGGAAGTACCACTGCCCCAGCTCGGTCTCGGTGGGCTTGGTCAACGCCACGACGCGAGACCCGCGGGGGTTCAGGTGCTCCATGAACCGCTTGATCGAGCCACCCTTACCGGCAGCGTCGCGGCCCTCGAAGATCACGACGTGTCTGGTCTGGGTCTCGCGCGCCCACACCTGGAACTTCAGGAGCTCGATCTGAAGCAGGTACTTCTCGACCGCGTAGTACTCCCGGGTCATCCGTGCGTCGTAGGGATAGTCCTCCCGCCACGTGTCGACCGCGCTTCCGTCCGGCGCGATCAGGTCCGGGTCCGAGCCGTGGTCGTCGCGAACCGTATAACCCTCGGTCCGCAGCTGGTCGATGTACTCGCGGAGTTCTTCTTGATGGGCCACATCATGACGATAGTGGGCCGGCGTGAACAACGGGTGGCCGAACCTCGGGGACAATCGCAGGTATGCCGCCAGCCTTCCCTCCAGGTGAGCCCGCTCCGCCCGACGGCTCCCTTCCCTCCGAGAGCATGACCTCACTGGCCCAGCGGGACTTCGGCGTCTACGTGCACGTGCCGTTCTGTCGGGTCCGCTGCGGCTACTGCGACTTCAACACCTACACCGCGCTGGAGCTGGGTCCCCACGGGGCCAGTGCCAGCAGCTTCGCCGATGCGGCGGTGGCCGAGATGACGTTGGCCGCCCAGGTGCTCTCCTCGGCATCCGAGGTCCCGCCGGTCTCCACCGTCTTCGTGGGCGGGGGCACTCCGACCCTGCTGCCCCCCGCCGACCTCGCTCGCATGCTGAAGGCAGTCGAGCAACGGTGGGGACTGACCGCGGATGTCGAGGTCACGACCGAAGCCAACCCTGACACGCTGACGCCCGAGGTGGCCCAGGCGCTGGCGGAGGGCGGTTTCACTCGGGTCAGCATCGGCATGCAATCCGCGGTGCCGCACGTGCTGCAGACCCTGGATCGCACCCACGACCCGGCCAATGTCGCCACGGCGGTCACTGCGGCCCGGTCGGCGGGGATGCAGGTGAGCCTCGACGTGATTTACGGCACGCCGGGGGAGAGCCTGCACGACTGGCGCAGGACCCTGGACCACGTCCTGGCGTTGGAGCCCGACCACGTCTCCGCCTACGCCCTGACCATCGAGCCCGGAACGGCCATGGGCGCAGCGGTTCGGCGGGGGACCTTGCCCATGCCGACCGACGACGACGAGGCCGACAAGTACGAGCTGGTCAGCGAGGTGCTTCAGGCAGCAGGGCTGTCCTGGTACGAGATCTCCAACTGGGCACGCACCCCCGAGATGAGATGCCGTCATAACCTTGCCTACTGGCGGGGCGAGAACTGGTGGGGGGTCGGTCCGGGAGCGCACAGCCATATCGGCGGCACACGCTGGTGGAACGTGAAGCACCCGGCTGCGTACGCCGACCGGCTGCATTCCGGCGTCAGCCCGGTCCACTCCCGCGAGGTCCTGACCACCGAGCAGCAGTATGACGAGCGGGTACTGCTCGGCATACGGCTGGCCGATGGCCTGAGTCTGCGTCTCCTCGACGACGCCGGGCGCGCCGCGGTCGCGGGACTTATCGCGGCCGAACTGCTCGACGGCGCGTCGGCGATCCGGGGCCGTGCGGTCTTGACGCGTCGTGGTCGACTGATCGCCGACACGGTGGTGCACGCCCTGCTGGCCTCGGGCGCCAGGGGGGCGTGAGCCCGAGGCGAGGTACGGGTCGTTCGGTCTACTTCAGGACGGGCAGCTGCGCGGGGTAGATGTAGACCTCGCCGTTGCTGGCTTTGATGGCGGCCAGGACGTGAATGACCATCGAGCCGACCCAGACGACGATCCCGAGCGGGATGGTCACGATCAGTCCGATCCCGAGCGTGATGATGGAGATGAGCACGAGCACCGCGTAGACGATCCACAGCGACAGGTTGAAGTTGAAGGCTCCTGCCGAGGCGTGCCGGACCTTGTGGCTACGGTCCTTGTAGATGGCCCAGATGATGAGCGGGCCAACGAAGTTCAACATGCCGACGCTGACCAGGGCGGCCACGGGGGCGGAGAGGTGGGCCAGGATCGACCAGGTCTTCTCCTCGGACTCGGTCAACGGGGTGGCGCCACCGGCGGTCGGGGCCGCGTACTGACCTGCCCCCGGCTGCGAGGAGTACTGCGCCGGACCAGGCTGCTGGGAGTACGGCGCCGCACCGCCTTGCTCGGAGAAGGGCGTAGCCCCACCGTGCGTGCCCTGCGTCGGCGGAGTCGGGTTGGGGTCCGGCTGCTGGGGCTCCTGAGGGTCCATCGGGTCGGTAGGCGGCGGAGGAGGCGGTTGTGAACTCATCGTGGGCTCGTTTCTGGTGGGGGCACGGTGACGAAGTCGATCAGTTCTTCGACGCTGGCCAAGAGCGTTGGTTCCACGTCCTGATACGACCGCACGGCGCCGAGGATGCGACGCCACCCCAACGCTACGTCCTTTTGAGTGGTGTGCGGCCAGCCGATCTCGGCGAGTACGGCGTGTTTCCAGGACCGCCCCCGCTCGATGACCGGCCAGGCTTCCAGGCCCAGTCGGGCGGGTCGCACGGACTCCCAGACGTCGACGTAGGGGTGCCCGAGCACCCGCACCCAGCGTGACTGGGGCAACGCCAGCGCCGCGTCGACGATGCGCGACTCCTTCGTGCCGGGCACGAGGTGGTCGACCAGGACTCCCATGCGACGGTCCGCGGAGGGCCCGAAATCGCGGATCACCGCTGACAGGTCGTCGACGCCGTCCAGCATCTCGATGACCACGCCTTCGATCCGAAGGTCATCACCCCAGACCTTCTCCAGCAACTCGGCGTCGTGTTTGCCCTCCACGAAGATGCGGGAGGCGCTGGCCACCCTGGCCGGCGCGGCCGCCACGGATCGGGACCCGCTGGCCGTGCGTGTGGCCGCCAGCCGGGCCCGGGCGAGCGCGGCAGCGTTCTCAGCGACCGGAGGGGTCAGCACGACCGGCGCGCCGTCGACGAGGAATCCGGGCCCCAGCGGGAAGCCCCGTGTCCTGCCGCGACGATCCTCGAGATGGACGACCTGCATGCCCCCGGCCTTCTCGACGCGCACCACCGCGCCGCACCACCCGGTCTCCACGTCCTCGACCACGACTCCCAGGTCGGCCACGACATCAGTCGAGCGTCCCCGCGGGGGCACCTTCCAGTCTCCGGCCAGCACGTCCGTCCCGTATCGATCACTCACCGTCGCAGTCTCTCAACTTCGATGCCGGTGGCCGGGTTGCCGCGCCTAGGCATCGGCGTCGTAGGCCTGCTCCACCAGTTCCACCAGCTCCGGCGTCAGATCGTCGGCGGCGGTCAGGTTGTAGGTGTGGAACCAGCGGCTCCCGAGTCGCTGCACCCGAAGACTGGGGCGGGGGTCGCTCACCTCGCCCGGCAGTTTGACGGTCAGTGCCGTCCACTTCTTCTTCGTGCGCAGCTGGGCGAAGGTGCTGTGACGTTTGAGGAAGAGCCCGACCGAGACCGGTTCTACGTGGACGTCAGGCCACGATGCCGCGACGTCCAGCAACGCGCGAGCCACCGGCGGCAGGTCCAGGTGCTCAGCGAGCAAGCATGGCAGCCGCCCCGAGGCGGGCGAGCCGTCGAAACGTGCCTCCCGGCGTAGACTTGGCACTCATGTGACATGAGTGCCAGGCTCGATGGCTTCCCGTGACGTGGGCTTCACCGCAGGAGCCCGAGCCTGAGCCAGCCGAAGGGAGGTGAGCCCATGAGTGATGACCGAAAACTCGACGTCCTGCGCGCGATCGTCCAGGACTACGTCCGCACGAGTGAGCCCGTCGGCTCGCGGGCCTTGCTGGAGCGGCACTCCTTGGGAGTGTCAGCCGCCACGGTGCGCAACGACATGGCCGCCTTGGAGGACGAAGGCCTGATCACGGCACCGCACACCAGCGCCGGGCGAGTGCCGACCGACGCCGGGTATCGACTCTTCGTGGACCGGCTATCGAGCATCAAACCCCTGAGTGGAGCAGAGAAGGTGGCGATCCGTCGCTTCCTGGAGGGTGCCGTCGATCTCGACGACATCGTCGGGCGCACCGTGCGGTTGCTCTCCTCCCTGACCAACCAGGTCGCCGTAATGCAGTACCCGTCGCTGAGCCAGTCGACGGTGCGGCACATCGAGCTCGTGCCGATCGGTGGGTCCCGGCTCATGATCGTGCTGATCGTGAACACCGGTCGGGTCGAGCAGCGCGTGCTCGACGTCGCTCAGGACCTGTCCGATCGCCATGAAGCCATCGCTCACCTGCGGGGCCTGGTCAACCGCACCGCAGTGGGCCAAGCCCTGACCGCCGCGCCCGCCCTGCTGTCGCTGGCGTTGGCCGAAGTCGGTGACCCCGACCGGGAGATGGCCCGCGCGGTGGTGGCGACCCTGCAGACGGCGTTGGCCGAGCAGACCGAGGAGCGGCTGGTGATGGCGGGAACCGCCAACCTGGCCCGCGGCGGCAACGACTTCCCGACATCCCTGGGAGAAGTTTTGCAGGCCTTGGAAGAACATGTGGTGCTTTTGAAGTTGATGGGGAGTAGGGCATCGCTGGACGACGACGCTGTCGCCGTCAGCATCGGTGCCGAGAATCCGTTCGAGGGCCTGCGGACCACCTCGGTGGTCACCACGACCTACGGCCCGGCCGGCGGCCTCGGTGTCGTGGGTCCGACCCGGATGGACTACCCGATGGCCATGGCCTCGGTGCGCGCAGTGGCGCACTACGTGTCGACCATCCTCGAGACCTAGCCACCGAGAGCCATCGGCGCCTCATCCCAGGCGCCGCGCACGAGCCGACCGACCACACGACGATGCACAGCACGACGACAAGGACTAAAGAGTGAACGACTACTACGCCGACCTGGGTGTCGAGCGCGACTCCAGCGCCGAGGACATCAAGAAGGCCTACCGCAAGAAGGCGCGCAAGCTGCACCCGGACGTCAACCCCGGTCCCGAGGCCGAGTCGGAATTCAAGCGCGTCTCGCAGGCCTACGACGTGCTGTCCGATCAGACCAAGCGAGCCTCCTACGACCGCGGTCAGGACCCCTACGGCGGAGCGAGCAATGGGTTCGGTCAGGGCTTCACCTTCACCGACATCATGGACGCCTTCTTCGGCGGTAACGCCGCCGGTGGACGGGGTCCGCGCTCGCGGACCCAACGAGGCCAGGATGCGCTGATCCAGCTCGATATCGACCTCGGGATCGCGGTGTTCGGCGGCGAGGAGACCTTGACGGTGGACACCGCCGTCACCTGTAGCACCTGCACCGGCTCGGGCGCCCAACCGGGCTCCGGCCACCGCACGTGCTCGGTGTGCTCGGGACGCGGAGAGGTACAGCAGGTGCAGCGCTCGTTCCTCGGTCAGGTCATGACCTCCCGACCGTGTAGCGCGTGCCGCGGATACGGCGAAGTCATCGAGAACCCCTGCTTCGACTGCTCCGGGGAGGGTCGCGTGCGAACCCGTCGCGACCTGACGATCAAGGTGCCCGGCGGCGTCGACAGCGGCACCCGGATCCGGATGACCGGCGAGGGCGAAGTCGGTCCTTCCGGTGGTGAAGCGGGTGACCTCTACGTCGAGATCGCCGTGAAGCAGCACGACACGTTCCGTCGACGGGGCGATGACCTGCACTGCTCGATCGAAGTGCCCATGACGGCGGCGGCGCTGGGAGCCACCCTGACGGTGCACACCCTCGACGGTCCGACGGAGGTCGACCTCAAGCCCGGAGCGCAGCCCCAGGACACCGTCACCCTGGACGACTACGGGGTGACGCACCTCAGGGGCACGGGCCGGGGCGACCTGATCGTGCACCTGGACATCAAGGTGCCGACGAAACTGACCGAGCTGCAGCGCCAGCTGTTGGCCGACTTCGCCGAGTCCCGTGGGGAGTCACGCCCGCAGGGCCAGATGGCTCCTTCTCACGGGGGCATCTTCGGCAAGTTCCGGGAAGCCTTCAGCGGCCGGTGAGCGCACCGCTGTTCCTCCTCGAAGACGGGGCCCTGGCCGGTGTAGGAGTAGGCGACTCTGTCGACCTCGACGGAGCGGAGGGCCACCACGCCGTGACGGTGTCCCGTATGCGGGCAGGCCAGTCGATCCTCCTCGCGGACGGCTCGGGTGCGGTGGCTGCGTGTCGGATCGCCGAGGTAGGCAAAGGGGCCCTGTCGGCGACCGTCGACTCGATCGTCACGGAGCCGGAGCCTCAGCCGCGGTTCACGCTGATCCAGGCGTTGGCCAAAGGTGACCGGGACCTCATGGCGATCGAGGTGGGCACCGAGCTCGGGGTCGATGAGGTCCTGGCGTGGGAGGCGGACCGTAGCATCGTGCGGTGGCGCGGGGAGCGAGCCGAGAAGGCCCAGCGGAAATGGCAGAACACGCTCGTGGCCGCGACCAAACAGGCCCGGCGATCCCGCGTCCCGGTGCTCGGTGCGGTGGCGGACCGCGCCGCCGTGGTGGACCGCATCGCTGCCGCCGACCTCGCGTTCGTGCTGCACGAGAGCGCCACCACGCCGTTGTCGGCCATAAAACCGGAGGAGCTGCCGGGCAGCGGTGAGATCGTTCTGGTGGTGGGGCCCGAAGGGGGGATCAGCGATGCCGAGCTCGCCGAGTTCTTGGATGCGGGCGCTCGCGTGGTTCTGCTGGGATCGACGGTGCTCCGCACGTCGACTGCTGGCTCGGCAGCGATCGCAGTGCTGAGCTCGCTCGGTCGGTGGCGGGCCTAACGGCGCATTGCCGACGCGCAACGACCGTCAGTTCTGCTCCGTGAGCTCTACAGTGACGCCATGAGCGACTGCATCTTCTGCAAGATTGCCGCCGGTGAGATTCCTGCGGAGATCGTCCACGAGAGTGACACCGCGGTGGCCTTCCGGGACACCAAGCCCGCCGCCGACACGCATGTGCTGGTCGTGCCGCGGGATCACCACGAGAGCGCTGCGGCGATGGCCCTAGTGGACGCACAGGGCGTGGCTGACCTTTTCGCGGCGGTCGGTGAGGTCGCCCGCGCCGAGGGCATTGCCGAGAGTGGGTACCGCGTGATGACCAACGTGGGTCACGATGCCGGGCAGGAAGTGGCCCATCTACACCTGCACGTGGTCGGCGGTGGGTTCCTGGGACCGCTCCTCACCGAACGCCCAGCAGGCGGGCGGTAGACTTGGTTGCCTCATGACGCAGACCTCACCGGCGGCCCCCGTGCCAGATGCTCCCACGCACACAATCACTATCCCCGCCGAGGTGTCGATGGTGTCGGTGCTCGGCCCTCGCGATGAGTTGCTGCGCACCATCGAGCGGAGTTTTTCCGACGTCGACATCCACGTCCGAGGCAACGAGTTCCGACTCACCGGCCCTTCGCACGACCTCGCTCTGGTGGAGCGGCTCGTGGATGAGCTGCTCGACATCGTGGGCCGGGGCCACCCGTTGAATCGTGAGGCGGTCGAGCGCTCCATCTCGATGCTGCGGCAGCAGAGTTCGGACCGCCCCGCCGATGTGCTGACGATGAACATCGTCAGCAGCCGGGGCCGGACCATCCGCCCCAAGACGCTGAACCAGAAGCACTACGTCGACGCGATTGACCGCCATACCGTGGTCTTCGGCATCGGCCCCGCTGGCACGGGCAAGACGTACCTCGCCATGGCCAAGGCCGTGGCGGCGCTGCAGGCCAAAGAAGTCAACCGGATCATCCTCACGCGACCCGCCGTGGAGGCGGGGGAGCGACTGGGCTTCCTGCCCGGCTCCTTGAACGACAAGATCGACCCCTACCTCCGCCCGCTGTACGACGCACTGCACGACATGGTGGACCCCGACTCCATCCCACGGTTGATGGCCACCGGGATGGTCGAGGTCGCGCCGCTGGCTTACATGCGTGGACGCACCCTCAACGATGCGTTCATCATCCTGGATGAGGCCCAGAACACGTCGGCCGAGCAGATGAAGATGTTCTTGACCCGACTCGGGTTCGGATCCCAGATGGTGGTCACCGGAGACGTCACCCAGGTCGACCTGCCCCACGGCACCACCTCGGGGTTACGGGTGGTCGAGGGCATCCTCGGTGGGATCGAGGACGTCCACTTCGCCCATCTGAGCAGTGATGACGTGGTGCGGCACCGGCTGGTCGGCGAGATCGTGGAGGCCTACGGACGGTTCGACGCGCTGAGCAGCGGCCCGGCTCGGGGCCCGGCGTGAGCATCGACGTCCTGAACGAGTCCGGGGACGTGCCTTCGCCGGTCTCCGAGCAGGAGCTGCACGACCTGGCGGCCTATGTCCTGCGCGAGCTCAACGTGCATCCGCGGGCTGAGATGGCCATCACGTTGCTCGACGAGGAGGCCATGGCTGCGCTGCATACCCAGTGGATGGACCTTCCCGGACCCACCGACGTGATGAGCTTTCCGATGGATGAGCTCCGTCCGGGCAACGACGACGAGACCAGCACCGACGGCGTGCTCGGGGACGTCGTGCTCTGCACCAGCGTGGCCGGGACTCAGGCTGCGGCGGCCGGGCATTCGGTCGAGGACGAGATGTTGCTCCTCTTGACCCACGGCATCCTGCATCTGCTGGGCTTCGACCACGCGGAGCCCCAGGACGAGCAGGAGATGTTCGACCTGCAGCGCACCTTGCTGCTGACCTACCTGGCCCAGCGGGGCCGCAGCACCACGGCTGCTCCCGCTGCGCGGCTCGGGTCCGCGTGACCCGGAGACGCCGATGACCTCGCTCATCCTGGTCGCCATTGCGGCCACCCTCATCGCCTTCCTCCTCGCGGCGGCGGAGACAGCGCTTCAACGGATGTCGCGCAGCCGCATGGAGCAGCTGTGTGAGGAGCACCGAGCAGGGTCCCAGGCGCTGTCCCGGATCGTCAGTGACCCCTCGCCCTACCTCGCCGTGGCCGCGTTCGGACGGGTGACCGCTGAAGCGTTGACGGCGGTGGCGGTGGCCGTGGCGGTCGACACCCAGACCGACAGCCACTGGCAGACCACCCTGATCGCCGTGGCCATCATGGTCTTGATCTCGTTCGTGCTGGTCGGCGTCTCGCCGCGGACGTTGGGCCGGCAACACGTGGATACGGTGTCCTTGCTGGCCGCGCCCATCGTGACGATGCTGCGCCTCGTGTTGGGGCCGTTCGCGAAACTGCTGGTCGTCTTCGGCAACGCGGTCACGCCGGGGCGAGGGTATGCCGAGGGTCCGTTCGCCTCCGAGGCCGAGCTGCGCGATCTGGTCGATCTGGCCGGCGAGACGTCGGTCATCGAGGCTGGCGAGCAGGAGATGATCCACTCGATCTTCGAGCTGGGGGACACGGTGGCTCGAGAGGTCATGGTGCCGCGGCCCGACATGGTGACCACCCACCGCGACAAGACCCTGCGCCAGGCGATGTCGCTCTTCCTCCGCTCCGGTTTCTCCCGCGTCCCGGTGATCGGCGATGGGAGCGACGACGTGCTGGGCCTGCTCTACTTCAAGGACGTGGCCCGCGAGGTCAACTCCCGAGGCGTGAAGGCGGAGTCGATCCGTGTGGTCGACGTCATGCGCGCGGTGCATCGAGTCCCGGACAGTAAGCCGGTGGACGGCCTGCTGCGCGAGATGCAGCAACAACGGTTGCACTTCGCCATGGTCATCGACGAGTACGGCGGCACCGCCGGGCTCATCACGATCGAGGACATTCTGGAGGAGATCGTGGGTGAGATCACCGACGAGTACGACCGCGATGTGCTGGAGGTCGCCCACCTGGACGACGGGTCCGTCCGCGTCCCGGCCTCCATGCCTGTGGACGACCTGGCCGACATGTTCGACACCACCATCGAGATCGAGGACGTCGACAGCGTCGGCGGGCTGCTCGCGGCCACCATCGGAATGGTGCCCATCGTCGGCTCGACCGCTGAGGTGGCAGGACTGTTGCTCACCGCAGAGCGCATGGCCGGGCGACGTCGCCGTGTCGCGACCGTCCTGGTCACCGAGGTCGTGGCGGAGACCGCTGAGGGGCACGGTGCTGGTGCACCGGAGCACTCGACCGACGACGAACCGGACGAGCCCGAGCAACCGGCACGTCGCCGGACCCGATCCAGGAGTGCGTCGTGAGCGAAACCAACGCCGCAGAACCGTCATACCGGTCGGGTTTTGCCGCCCTGGTGGGTCGGCCCAACGCCGGCAAGTCCACCCTCACCAACGCGCTGGTGGGCCAAAAGGTCGCGATCACCTCGAGCAAGCCGCAGACCACCCGGCACGCCATCCGTGGCATCCGCAATGCCGAGCACTCACAGCTCGTGCTGGTGGACACCCCGGGGTTGCACCGGCCGCGGTCCCTGCTGGGTCAACGGCTCAACGACCTCGTACGTGAGACGTTGCTCGGGGTGGACGTCATCGGCTTCTGTATGCCGGCCGACCAGCGTCCTGGCCCCGGGGACCAGTTCATCGCCAGTGACCTGAAGGAGCTGCAGCGCGCTCGGAAGGTCCCGGTGGTGGCCATTGCGACCAAGGCGGACGCCGTCGACCGCGACCACCTCGCCGAGCACCTGATGGCCATCGACCGGCTGGCCGACTGGTCCGAGATCATCCCGTGCTCCGCCATCCGGGGGCAGCAGGTGGACGAGGTCGGCGACGTCCTTGCCTCCTACCTCCCCGTCTCTCCGGCGATGTATCCGCCCGACATGGTCTCCGACGAACCGCAGGTCGTGATGATCGCGGAGCTCGTCCGGGAGGCCGCTCTGGAAGGGGTGCGGGACGAGCTGCCGCACTCCCTGGCCGTGGTCGTCGATGAGATCACGCCCCGTCCGGACCGTCCGGAGAACGACCCGATGACCGACGTCCGCGTGCACGTCTTCGTTGAGAGGCCCAGCCAGAAGGCCATCATCATCGGCCGCGGAGGCTCCCGGCTGCGCGACGTGGGCACCACCGCCCGCGCGGGCATCGAGAAGATCATCGGTCATCGCGTGTATCTGGACCTCCACGTCAAGATCGCCAAGGACTGGCAGCGCGACCCCAAGCAGCTGCAGCGGCTGGGTTTCTAGCGGCTGCGGAAGGCCCGCCGGTTCATCAGTCGCGCGGGCCGGTCGCTCCTGGGCTCCGGGTCAGTTCTCGGGGTGACCCACGTGCGCGGTCAGCCAGTCGTTGATCGGAGCAGCGTCACGCCATAGGTCGGTGACCCGGCTCAGGGCGGCGCGGGTGAAGATCCACTCGTGGTGCGGAGCGAAGGCCCGGGCGACCGTCACGCTCTTGTGACGGAGCAGCTCGACCCTCGGATGGTCCGTGGCGTACCCCCTTGGGGCGGTCTTCAACGCCGAGCCGCCGACGTCGAGACCGTCGGCACGCCCCTGCTGGACCAGCGTCGTGAGTCTTCGCCCCGACGCGTCGTCATCGACGGCGGTGTAGAAGCGCCGCAGCTGGTCGCGGGTCATCAGGTAGATCCCCGAGGCCACGAACAGGCCCTCGGCGCTGATCTGCACGTAGTAGACCGAGGACGTCTCGCTGTCATCGCCGACGGCCGCTGCACCACTGAGTTTGTAGGGCGACTTGTCCTTGCTGAAGCGCACGTCTCGGTTGGGACGGTAGACCTTGCCGTTGGCCCCAAACTCGGCGGCGACCTCGTCCAACAACCGCTCCAGCGGCTCCCGGATGTGGTCGTCGTAGACGTCGCGGTGGGCGTTGAAGAAGTCCCGGTTGTTGTTCGCCTTCAGCTCGGACCAGAACGAGATCGCCCGGTCACCGAAACCCTCGAAGGGGGGCATCTGATCGTTCACGGGGCTCACTCCTCGAGGATCACAGTGCGCGGGTTCATCGGCCTACCTTCTCGTAGTCGCATCCCCCTAGTCACGGTCGGGTGCCCGTGGTTGAGTGGGTTCCATGAAGAAACTCATCAATGACCCCGCGGATGTGGTCGACGAAGCCCTGCACGGGATGGCTCTCGCGCACGCCGACCGACTGCGTATCGACCACGACCTGAAGATCGTGTATCGCAAGGACGGCGCCCGCCAGGGCAAGGTGGGCCTGGTCTCCGGCGGTGGCTCCGGTCATGAGCCGATGCACGGGGGGTTCGTCGGCACGGGGATGCTCGATGCCGCCTGCGCGGGTGAGATGTTCACTTCGCCGGTTCCCGACCAGATGATGGCGGCGACCAAGGCCGTGGACGGGGGCGCGGGGGTGCTGCACATCGTGAAGAACTACACCGGTGACGTGATGAACTTCGAGATGGCTGCGGAGCTGGCTGAGGCGGACGCGGGCACCGAGGTCACCTCCGTCGTCCTCGACGACGACGTCGCGGTGCAGGACTCCCTGTTCACTGCGGGCCGACGGGGGGTGGGGGTGACCGTGCTCGTTGAGAAGATCGTCGGAGCAGCAGCCGAGGCCGGAGCCTCGCTGAAAGAATGCACCGACCTGGCCACGCGGATCAACGGCACCGGTCGCTCCATGGGCATGGCCCTCACGTCGTGCACGGTGCCGGCTGCGGGTCGCCCGACCTTCGACATCGGTGACGACGAGATGGAGATCGGCGTGGGCATCCACGGCGAGCCTGGTCGGGAACGGGTGAAGTTGGCTCCCGCCCGTGAGGTTGCGGCGATGCTCGTCGACCCGGTCTTGGCCGACCTGGGCGCCGCCCAAGGAGATGGCGTCATCGCCTTCGTGAACGGTATGGGCGGCACCCCGTTGATCGAGCTGTACCTGATGTACAACGAGGTGGCGCAGATCCTGGAGAAGTCCGGCATCACCATCGCCCGCTCGCTGGTGGGCAACTACATGACTTCTCTCGATATGGCGGGATGTTCGGTGACCCTGCTCAAGGCCGACGACGACCTGGTCCGCCTGTGGGACGCACCCGTCAACACCCCCGGCCTGCGTTGGGGCCTCTGATGGCTGATCTTGCGGCATTCCAGGCCTGGATGGGTGACTTCGCGCAGGTCGTCGAAACGAACGAGGAGCATCTCACCGACCTGGACCGTGCTATCGGCGACGGCGACCACGGCAGCAACATGGCTCGCGGGACGAGCAAGGTGGCGGCGTTGACTCAAGCGGAGGAGTTCGCCTCGATCGACGCCTACCTCAAAAAGGTCGGTATGACGATGGTGAGCACGATCGGCGGCGCCTCCGGTCCGCTCTACGGCACGTTCTTCCTCCGGATGGCGGGGCCGCTGGCCGGGGTCCAGGACGCCGACGCCGAGGCCGTCGGATCGGCTTTGCGTGCCGGCGTGGAGGGAGTCTTGGCCCGTGGCAAGGCCGAAGTCGAGGACAAGACGATGTATGACGCGTGGGCGCCTGCGGTGCAGGCTTTCGACGCTGCGACTCCGGACGGACTGAGTGCTGCGTTGACCGCCGCCGCCGAGGCATCGGCACAGGGCCGCGACGCCACGCTCGACCTGGTCGCGCGCAAGGGCCGGGCCAGTTATCTCGGCGAGCGCAGCCGCGGTCACATCGACCCCGGGGCGACCAGCACCACGATGCTCCTGGAGGCCGCAGCCCGCACGCTTTCATGATCGGCATCGTCGTGGTCAGCCACAGCCATGCTCTAGCGCAGGCCGCCGTAGGACTGGCCGGCGAGATGGTGGAGTCCGGCCCGCGTCCCACCATCGTGGTGGCGGCAGGACTGGATGAGACCACGCTCGGCACCGACGCTGTAGCCATCGCCGAAGCCATGGGTGAGGCCGACGGTGAGGATGGGGTGCTGGTGCTGCTCGACCTGGGCAGCGCCATCCTGTCCGCCGAGATGGCCTTGGAGTTGATCGACCCGGATGTCGCCCAGCGGGTCGAGCTGTCCAGCGCAGCACTGGTTGAGGGCTTGGTCGCCGCTGTGGTGACCGCTGCTGGCGGTGCCGACCTGAGCACGGTCCGGGCGGAGGCCGAGGCCGGGCTGCGCGGCAAGCGTGAGCACCTCGACGGCGGGGGTGAGGACCTGAGCCGTGACGATTCCCAGCCGCAGGCAGGCTTCGCCCCCGATGCGCGGGCCCGAGAGTTCGTGGTCGGCATACCCCACGGGCTGCACGCTCGCCCCGCCGCCCGGTTGGTTGCCTGCGTCAACGGCTTCGCCGATACGCGGGTCCGGCTGCGCAATCTGGACGGCTCTGATCGTGACGTCGATGCCGGCAGTCTGAGCGCGGTGGCTTCGCTCGGCGTGCGGCAAGGCCACCGCGTCGAGGTCCGGGCCGAGGGTGAGCAGGCTGAGCAGGTGTTGGAGGCGTTGACCGCGCTGGCCGACGAGGACTTCGGCGACGGCTCAGCGGCCGAACCGACCGGTGAACGGGAGGCCAGCTCGGATGGCTCACGGCCCGAAGAGGCCGCTCCGGTGACGGTGGGCTCTGCTCTGGGCTCAGGTCTCGAGGCGGCGATCGCTGCCGTCCTGCGGGCCGCTGACGCGGTGGATGCTGCCGACTATGAGGGTTCCGGTGATCCCGGTGTCGAGAAGGGCCGGTTGGAAGCGTCTCTGACCGCAGCCGCTGCCGAGCTGCGTGAGGTCGCTGCGACCACCCGAGACCGAGTCGGACCGGCCGAAGCCGAGGTGTTCGAGGCTCACGTTGCGCTGCTGCGGGACTGCGCCGTGACCGAGCCCGCCTTCCTTGACATCGCCGATGGTGCGACGGCGGCGCGGGCCTGGAAACGGGCGGGGGATGTGGTGGCGGCCACCTGGGCAGAGCTGCCGGATGAGTACCAGAGGGCGCGAGCTGAGGACGCGAGAAGTGTCACCGATCGTGTCCTGCGGCACCTGCTTCTGGGCGGCGAGGCTGGCCCCTCGAAGCCGCTCGACGACGGGCGGCACATCCTGGTGGTGCCGGAGCTGGACCCGGCGACGGCAGCGCAGGTGGACGTCGAACAGACCGTGGGCATCCTCTCGATCGGCGGAGGGGCGACCGGCCACGGTGTCCTGATCGCCACAGCCCGCGGCATACCGGTGCTGACCGGCGTTGAGCAGGCCGCTGAGCTCCGCGACGGCACGGTCGTGGCCTTCGACGTCCGCCGCCGCACGGTGCTGGTGGATCCCAGCGCGTCGCAGCGGGGGGACTTCGAGGCCCTCCTGGCACAACGATCGAGCCAGCAAGACCAGGACCGTGCCGCTGCCGGCGCGCCGGGGCAAACCCAGGACGGCTCGTTCATCACGGTGAAGGCCAACGTGACCAGTGCGTCGGAAGCGGACCAGGCCATCCGGCTGGGCGCGGAGGGATCGGGACTGGTGCGCACCGAAGTGATGTTCGGGGGGTGGTCGAGCGCACCCACCGTGCAGGAGCAGGTCGCTGAGCTCACCGCTGTCGCTCAGGCCCTCGGTGGGCGACCGATGACCGTCCGGACGTGGGATATCGGAGCCGACAAGCCGCTGGCCTTCTGGGCGCCCGCGGCCGAGCAGAACCCCTTCCTGGGGGTGCGCGGGGTGCGTTCCTTCGTGGCGGACCCCGCGCTTCTGCTGGACCAGCTCGAGGCCGTGTGCCGGGTCGCGCTGGAGCACCCGGTGCGGGTGATGTTCCCCATGGTGGCCACGGTCGGTGAGGTGCAATGGGCCTGGGAGCAGCTCTCCCTCGCCGGTTCGCGACTGCCGGATGGGGTGCCCGAGTCCCTCGAGGTCGGCATCATGGTTGAGGTGCCTTCGGCAGCGCTACGCGCCGAGGCGATGTCGGTGTTGCTCGACTTCGTCAGCATCGGGACCAACGACCTGACGCAGTACACCTTGGCTGCGGAGCGGGGGAACGCCGGGGTCGAGCATCTCTTCGACCCGTTGGACCCGGCCGTGCTGGGTTTAGTGGCCCGGGTCTGCGGAGATGTCGCCGAGGGCGTCAGTGTTGCGGTCTGTGGGGGTGCGGCCAGTGATCCCGCATCCGCCGCGCTGTTGGTGGGTTTGGGCGTCGACGACCTGAGTGCGACCCCGGTGGCTGTCCCGCGCGTCAAGGCCGTATTGCGGCGGCATACCACCCAGCACCTGCAGGACCTGGCGCAGCGAGCCCTGCGCTGCGACTCCGCCGACGAGGTCCGAGCGGTCCTCGCGGGGTTGGACTAGCGCACCCCCGCGGTTCGGAACTGGATGCTGATCCGGGGGCCGGTCGGCGCCGACGTCTTCGGCACACAGTGGTCCCAGGTGCGTTGACAGGAACCGCCCATCACCAGCAGATCGCCGTGACCGAGCACGTAGCGCCGTGAGCCACCGCCACCGCGGGGCCGGAGCATCAACGCTCGAGGGGCGCCGAGAGACACGATCGCCACCATGGTGTCCGCAACGGCGCCGCGTCCGAACCGGTCACCGTGCCAGGCGACGCTGTCGCGGCCGTCCCGATAGAGACACATCCCCACCGTGCGGAAAGGCTCCCCGAGGTCCGCTCGGTAGTGCTCTCCCAGGGCGTCACGCGCCGTGGCGAGCACGGGATCGGGTAGAGCCTCGGTTTCGTCGTAGTAACGCAACAGCCGGGGAGTATCGACCACCCGGTCGAACATCTGCCGCCGCTCGCCTTGCCAGCCCACGGAAGCGGGCCCGTCCAGCCGCAGTCGGTCGAACAGCTCGTCCGAACCGGTCACCCATCCAGGACGTACGTCGACCCATGCTGCGAGGCCGAGGTGGGTGCGGGTGACCGCATCGCCGAGCGTGCGCAGGCCCACCTCGTCCACCTGGTCCAACAAACTGCCTTGCCAGCTGACGCTCATACCTGTCAATAGAACATGCGTTCGATAGAGTGTCAAGCCTGGACCTTGCCGCTCAGTCAGATGATGCGGGTGAGCGGACGCGGCCCTGGAGCCGCGCCCAACTCGACGCGCCGGGGTCGGTGGATGTCCGAGGACGTCGCCCTGCTCGGGTTCGACGACAGCGACGTAGCGGCGGCGATGGTCCCGGGTCTTGATCACGATCCGGCAACGCACCGGTCTGCAGGGTCGGCTGATGGCCCGTCTGCTGCTGAACCAGCTGGACCCTCCGGTGCGCTCGGACTGGCCGGAGGGGGTGCACGACCTCGAGAGCGGGTCCCTGGTGCTCGAGGTGGAGCTGGTGGTGCGGGACAGCGGCTGACGACGCGGCCCGGGGCAATGCCCGGCTCCCGGCCGAAGAGGCGGAGAATGGAGGTATGCCGCTCTATCGGGACGCCGCCATCGTGCTGCGGACCCACAAGCTGGGCGAGGCGGACCGCATTGTCACCCTATTGACCCGGGGCCGCGGCAAGGTGCGGGCGGTGGCCAAGGGGGTGCGCCGCACCAAGTCGAAGTTCGGGGCCCGCCTGGAGCCGGGGATGGTGGTCGACGTGCAGTGCTACGAAGGTCGTAACCTGGACACCGTGACCCAGGCCGAGGGGCTGGCGTCCTACGGTGAGGCGATCTCGCACGACTACGACGCCTGGACCGCCGCCAACGCGATGCTCGAGCTGTGTGACCACCTCATCAGCGAGCACGAAGTGGCTCCTCAGCAGTTCCTTCTCCTGGCTGGCGGGTTGTCGTCGCTGGCTGACGGGACACACGAGGCGCGGATGGTGCTCGACAGCTCTCTGGTGCGCACGATGGCCATCGCGGGATGGGCGGCCAGCTTCCACGACTGTGCTCGCTGCGGAGCTCCGGGTCCACATCGCGCCTTCAACGCCGGGATCGGCGGAGCGGTGTGCCCGGTATGCCGGCCGCCGGGTTCCTCGGCCCCCGCCCCGGAGACGTTCGAGCTCCTGGCCGCGCTGCAAACGGGCCACTGGGCCACCGTCAACGCCAGCCAGAGGCAGCACCGCACCGAAGCCAGCGGGCTGGTCGCGGCCTACCTGCAGTGGCATCTGGAGCGTGGGGTCCGCGCCCTGCGCTACGTCGAGACCACACCTCCGGCACCTCTGGCATGATCGCGCCCATGTCCGGCCCGCGCGAAGCTCCGAAGAGACCGTTCGCCCACCCCAGTGGGGCCGAGCCCCCACAGATCCCTACCGCTCTGGTGCCGCGGCACGTGGCGATCGTGATGGACGGCAACGGTCGGTGGGCCAACGGTCAGGGGCTGACTCGGGTCGAGGGACACAAAGCGGGAGAGGCGTCGCTGCTCGACGTGATCGCCGGTGCCATCGACGTAGGCATCACGTGTGTGTCCGCCTACGCGTTCTCCACCGAGAACTGGAAACGCTCGCCCGAGGAGGTGCGCTTCCTGATGGGTTTCAACCGCGACGTGATCCGCCGGCGGCGTGACGAGATGGACTCCTGGGGAGTGCGGGTGGTGTGGTCCGGCCGGCGGCCGCGGCTCTGGCGCTCGGTCATCAACGAGCTGCAGGACGCCGAGGAGCGAACGAAGCACAACGACGTCATCACACTGAACTTCTGCGTCAACTACGGAGGGCGGGCCGAGATCGCCGATGCCGTGCGGGACATCGGCACCGAGGTGGCCGCGGGGCGGCTGAGACCATCCCGGATCGACGAGCGCACCATCGCCCGACACCTCTACCACCCCGACGTGCCCGATGTGGATCTGTTCGTCCGGTCCTCCGGAGAGCAGCGCACGTCCAACTTCATGCTCTGGCAGAGCGCCTACGCCGAGATGGTCTTCCTGGACACGTTGTGGCCCGACTTCGACCGGCGCGACCTGTGGCGCGCAGTCGAGATGTACGTGGACCGGGATCGTCGATATGGGGGAGCGGTGGACCGGTCGGACCCGGCGGGCTAGGCCCCCGGGTGGTCGAGCTCGAAGGTCTGCAGTCCGCGGCATACCTCGTCCAGCCAGGGGTCGACCGACGCTCGTGCCACCGGCGTGTCCGGATAGCGGCACCGCAGATGCATTCCTGAGGCGTTGACCACGAACCAGATCATCACCCCGTCGGTGCGGATCACCGCCGAGACGTGCTGGGCCTGCAACGCCGGGTCAATGGACACCGGGAGGCGGCGGTTGTCCAGCCATGAGATGGCGAACATCCCCGGCGTGGTGGGCATCCCCCCGTACGGGGCCATGATCGGAGCCAGCGGGTAGGAGCCAAGGGAGATGGCCTCACGGATCGCGGTCGAGCATGCGGCCGGGTCCGGGTCGGTGGACTCGATGACGGCGTTGGTGATGAACCACCCCACGCTGGTATGCCAGCGGGCCTCGTTCCGGCTGTGCACCGGGAGGACCGCGCGCAGGGGTTGCCCCGACATCTCACGGACCACCCGCGTCAGCACCGACAAAGCCGCCGGAAACATCCGCAGCCCCCGGGCCTGCAGGCCGCGTTCGAACTGCTCCAGCTGCACGCTGTCGAAGATGTCCCGGACGTCCACCACCTCGGCGACCGGCGGGCTGATCTCACCCAAATTCAGCGGGAAGGTCGGCATCACGCCGCCACCGGCCTGAAGAATCTGCGACCACCGCACGCGGACCTGCTGCGGCGCTAACGGCATCGACTCCAGCATCGCGCTGTGCTCGGCGAACGACGGGGTTGCCGTCAGGTCCGCACCCGGGGTGCGGCCTGCGACCACGTCGTCGAGGCAGACCGCGAGGTCACTGGCCAGCACCATCAGGGACCACGCGTCCGTATGCGCGTGGTCGAGCCCGATGATGATCGCCGGTTCCTCGGTCTCCCTGGCGAGGAGCAGGACGCCATGAGAGGGCCGAGAGAACGGCGCGCACCGCGCGTCGAGCAGGCTGCGTACGGCCTCCCGTGGGGGCGCGTCGCGGTCCGGATGCTCCACCCATTCGCCCTCGTGGACCTCCACCTCGTGTAGTACGACCGCGTCGCTGTCGTCCCACGAGAACACTGTGCGGAGGGTCCCGTGGCGCGCCACGACCGCGAGCCAGGCCTGCGCCAGGTCGTCCGGTCTGACCGGCCGGGGCCAGCGCACGCACACCGCCATCCAGGACCCCGGGCGGTGTCCCTTGCCGACGTGGATGCCTTGGTCGAAGGAGACGGGCAGTTCAGCCCCGTCGGGGCCAACCCTGGCGGCATACTCCAGGACCGGCCCAGGGGGCAGGTCGAGGTGTGCCACGCTGGTCAGCCGCATCAGGACGTACCCTATGGCTTTCCCGCTTGCCCACCCAGGAGGCCGGTTGCCCACGCTGAAGGCGATGAACGCCACGCTGGATTACGACGTGAGCGGCGCCGGGCCCACCATCATCCAGCTGCACGGTCTGACGTCCAGCCGCGCCCGGGACGCGGGTCTGGGACTGGACCTATCCTGCCGCGCATCCGCGAACCGGGTCATCCGCTACGACGCCCGCGGTCACGGCGCCTCGACCGGGGACGACGACCCGCGGTCCTACACGTGGTCCGCCCTGGCGTTGGACCTCCTCGCCTTGATCGACGCCGAGTCGCCGTCCGAGGCGGTGCACGGCGTAGGCCAGTCGATGGGCACCGCCACCCTGCTGCACGCGGCGCTTGCTCGACCCGAGAGGTTCGCCAGCCTGGTGCTCGGCATACCCCCGACGGCCTGGGGATCCAGGGTGCCGCAGCGGCGTCTGTACCGAGCCAACGCCGCTCTGGTGGAGCGCTCGGGACTCGCCCCCTTGCTAGCGGGAGACGAGGACGCGCCTCGGCCCCCGGCGTCGACCGCGACCGCGTCGTTGCCGCCGACGGTGGCGGAGGGCCTTATGCCGACGGTCTTTCGAGGAGCCGCCCTGGCGGATCTCCCCCCGCCGGAACAGCTGACCACCATCACCGCACCTACCCTCATCCTGGCCTGGGTGGGTGATCCGGCGCACCCGCTCAGCACTGCCCAGCGGCTGCACGAGCTCCTGCCTCACAGCCGGCTGGTGGTGGCACACCACCCCGCCGATGTGCAGACGTGGCCCGACCTTGTGGCACAGCACGGCCAGTGGGTGTGCGACGCCGTGGAGAAATAGCCATTGACAATGAGCGCGTCATCGGACTTACTCGAGGTATGACGAGTCACGCGAGGACGGTGTCCCGGCTGGTCACGGCGTTGGATGAGATCGAGAAGCAGGCACAGGCCAACATCGAGCGCGGTACGACGATCCAGAGCAGGGTTCGGTGGATGCGGGAGCAGCTCGACGACGGGGTTCCTGTGTCCGACGTGGTCGAGGCCGAAACGTCGCCGCGCGTCGTCGCGCTCATCACGACCAACAAGGAGGCGCTGGAAGGGGCAGGGTCGGAGTTACGTGCATCTCTGGCTCTGGCGCTGCGTGAGGATGGTCTGACGCTCGCGCAGATCGCTGAGCTGTTCGGGGTGACCCGACAACGGATCTCCGCGCTGCTGCGCCAGCGAGCCGCCCTGGAGGTCGGGTCGGCCCCGGTGAACCCGCGACGGACCTGAGCCCGGGGGACCGGCTAGTGCTGAGAGCAGATGCCGAAGATCTCCAAGGTGTGCTCGACCTCGACGAAGCCATGCTCAGCAGCAACACGCTCGGCCCACTGCTCCACCGCTGGACCTTCGATCTCGATGGTGCGACCGCAGGCACGGCATACCAGGTGGTGATGGTGTCCACTACTGCACGCGCGGTAGACCGACTCGCCTTCATCGGTGCGCAGCACGTCGACCTCGCCTTCGGCGGCCAACGTGGTGAGCGTGCGATAGACCGTCGCCAGTCCTACGGACGATCCGGCGGCCCTCATCCGTGCGTGGATGTCCTGCGCCGAGGAGAAGTCCTGCGTAGCGGTCAGCTCCTCGGCGACCGCCGTCTGCTGGCGCGTGGGTTTGCGACTGCTCGTGCTCACTTCGCCACCTCCTCGGGGTGGGTGCCGGCCGCGTGTTCGTCGTAGTGCCCGCCATGAGGAGCGTGACGGTGGCCGTCGTGGACGTAGTCGACGTGGTCGCCGTGGGGCACAACCTCGTGACCACAGCCGGGTCCATGCTCGTGATGATGCTGCTCCGCCACGAAGTGCCGGCGGGCGAGCCACGGATGGACGGCGGCCCGGCCCAGGGCCACCACCGCAAAGATGGCGATGGCGCAGAGCACGATGGTGCCACCGGAGGAAGTGTCGGCGTAGAAGGAGACGACCACTCCACCCACGGCTGAGACCAGCCCGAAGACCACGGCCCAGATCGTCGCGGTGCGGAAGCTGCGGGCCACCTGTTGTCCGGCCGCGTTGGGCACGATCATGAGTGCGCTGATCAGCAGCAGACCCACCACGCGCATCGAGACGACGACCGTGATGGCGGTGAGGGCGGCGAGCAGCAGGTTGAGCGCGAGCACCGGCATCCCGCTCGCGCGGGCATACTCCTCGTCACCGGCCACGGCGAAGAAGCGCTGCCGCAGGACGGTGGTGACCACGATGATGGAGGCCGAGAGCACCCCGAAGACGATGAGGTCTCCACGGGACGTCGTGGTGATGGCGCCGAAGAGGAACCCCGTCAGGTTGGAGGTCTGCGACCCGTCGACCTTGTTGATGATCACCACCCCTGCTGCGATGCCGCCGTAGAACATGATGGCCAAGGCGATGTCTCCGCTGGTCCGACCGCGCATGCGGATCAGCTCGATCGCGACCCCGGCCAACAGGGCGGCGACCATCGCGGTCAAGATCGGCGCTTGGTCGGTCAGCACGCCGACCGCGACTCCGGCCAGAGCGACGTGGCCCAGTCCGTCCCCGATCAGGGAGAGGCGTCGCTGCACCAAGAAGATGCCGACCAGCGGTGCGGCGATCCCTACGAAGGCAGCAGCCAGGATGGCGTGCCGCATGAAGTCGAACGACCACAGCTCAGCCACGTCGGTGTCCCTCCTCGGCCCCGTCGGAGGGGCCCGTCATCAACGGTGGCACCCCTGCGCGGAGGTCATGGTGATGATGGTCGCCTACCGGTCGGCCGGTGATCATGGCCCCGAGGTAGGCGGTGTAGTCCTCGGGGCCGCCGTCGAAAGCCACCGCCCCGGCCTCCATCGCCACGATGCGAGTCACCACCTGGTGGAGCACGGAGAGGTCGTGCGTCACGACCAGCATGGTCACCCCACGATCCACCAGGCGCTGCAGCACCTCGGCCAGAACGTCCTGCGAGGCAGCGTCGACGCCGGCCGTGGGCTCGTCCATGATCAGGACCTCCGGCTGACCGGCCAGGGCCCGAGCGATGAGCACCCGGCGCTGTTGACCCCCGGAGAGGGTGGCGACGTCGGCCTGCGCGCGGTCCGTGAGCCCGACCGTATCCAAGGCGTCCTCGACGAGCTCGCGGTCCAACGCGGTGGCCCGTCGCCACCAGGGCCGGTGGGTGAGGCGACCGGTCGACACCACCTCACGCACCGTGGAGCGCACTGAGGAGGAGAGGGTGTGCAGCTGTGGCACATAACCGATCGGCGTGCGGTCGCTGCGCCGAGTCACCGGGATGCCCAACACCTCGATCTCGCCGTCGAGGTGGTCGTTCAAGCCCAGCAGGCCCCGGACCAGGGTGGACTTGCCCGAGCCGTTCGGTCCCAGCAGGGCCACGACCTCCCGGGTACGGACCGTGAGCGACACGTCGGTGACCACGGGCGAGCCGGCATACCCGAAGGACGCCGACCGCACATCGATGACCGGCTCGGTCGCCGCGAGGGAGCCGGTCACGAGCATCGTTGTCCGGTGCGGAGCGTGTCGAGGTTGGAGCGCATCACCTCAAGGTAGTCGCCCCCGGCTGACTCTTCCGTCAAGCCTTCGACCGGGTCCAGGACCAGGACTTCGGCGCCCGTCTCGGTGGCCACGGTCTCGGCGATGTCGGTCCCCACCAGCACCTCGGAGTAGATGGTGTCGACGCCGGTGTCGCGCACGATGGTGGCGACCTCGGCCAACCGCGCCGGGGAAGGCTCGGCTTCAGGGGAGATCCCGGCGATGCCGACCTGGTCGAAGCCGTAGTTGAGGGCCAGGTAGCCGAAAGCTTCGTGCGTGGTCACCATCTGCTCCTGCTCGCAGGAAGCGAGCCCTTCACGGTAGGCGGCGTCCAGGTCCTCGAGCTCGGCCACCAGCGCGTCGGCGTTGCTCTGGTAGGTCGACTCGTGGTCTGGGTCCATCTCGATGAGGCGCTCGGCGACGAGCTCGGTCACGTTGCCCATCCGCACAGGGTCGAGCCAGAAATGGGGGTCCAAAGCTGCGTCTTCACCCTCATGCTCATGCTCGTGGTCGTCCTCGCCCTCGTGCTCATGCTCGTGGTCGTCCTCGCCCTCGTGCTCGTGCTCGGCGCCAGTGGTGATGAGGTCGGCCGCAACGTTGACGTCGAGCGCATGGTCGCCGCCCTGCTGCTCGACCGCATCGTCGACGGCGGCCTGCAGGTCCGCCGAGTAGAGCACCAGGTCGGCCGTGCCCACCGAGCCCACCGCTTGGGGGGACAACTCCACGTCATGGGGCTCTGCGCCGGGGGCGGTCAACGTGTCGACCGTGGCGAGGTCCCCGGCCACGTGGTTGGCGATGAACTCCAGGGGGTAGAAGCCGGCGACGATGGTGGTCTCCGAGGAAGGGCTGGCGGGTTCTTGGTCCGAGGACCCGCACGCGGCGGTAGTCAGAACCCCCACTCCGACCGCGATGGTCATCAGGGTTCGGGCGTTGTGGTGTGGGTGCGATTGCATGCCCTGAGTCTGCTCAGATTGAGAATGATTGTCAAAATCAGCCGGTCGTGAGCTGCCGTCGCGTCAGCGCGGAATGATCTGAGTGGTGGCGATCCCGATCACGAGCAGCAGGACGGCTAGGCGGAGGAGTCGCTCGGGCGGCCGAAGGTGCGGCCAGGTGAGGTACAGCAGCCATCCCAGGAACGCGATGGGCACCAGCAGCATGACCGCCCCGACGACCCCACCCACAAAGGCGCCGGCCAGCAGCACGGCGAACATCAGCAGGAAGGGCAACAGCGGGGGCATCTTGGCCATCGCCGTCAGCAGTGGGGTGCTGGCCTGCTCGATCCTGGCCCGTAGACCGGTGCCAGAGGCCTTGCGGTCAGGGCCGGTGGCGGAGGGTTCGGGGGGCGTGGACACGATGGCAGCCTAATGCGAGCGGCGCTTTAGGATGGCGCCCATGGCCGCCCCCACCACCGTCGAAAGCGTCGTCAGCCTCTGCAAGCGCAGGGGTTTCGTCTTCCCCTGCGGCGAGATCTACGGCGGTACGCGGTCGGCCTGGGACTACGGCCCGCTGGGGGTGGCGCTGAAGGACAACATCAAGCGGCAGTGGTGGCGAGCGATGGTCCAGACGCGTGAGGACGTGGTCGGCCTCGACTCCTCGGTCATTCTGCCCCGTCAGACGTGGGTGGCTTCGGGGCACGTGGGGGAGTTCACCGACCCGCTGACGGAGTGCCTGAGCTGCCACAAGCGCTTCCGCCTGGACCACATGCAGGAAGCCGTGGCCGAGAAGGCGGCGAAGAAGGGGAAGGAGATCGACCCCGACGACGTCGCCATCGAGGAGCTGAACTGCCCGAACTGCGGCACCAAGGGTCAGTGGACGGCTCCGCGCGAGTTCAACATGATGTTGAAGACCCATCTGGGCGTCCTGGAGGAAGAGTCGGGGTTGCACTACCTGCGCCCTGAGACGGCTCAGGGCATCTTCATCAACTTCGCCAACGTGATGACGAGCTCCCGTAAGAAGCCACCGTTTGGCATCGCCCAGACCGGCAAGAGCTTCCGAAACGAGATCACCCCAGGCAACTTCATCTTCCGCACGCGGGAGTTCGAGCAGATGGAGATGGAGTTCTTCGTCGAGCCTTCGAGCGCCCCGCAGTGGCACCAGTACTGGATCGACCAGCGCACCGCCTGGTATGTCGACCTGGGGGTTGACCCGGAGAACCTGCGGCACTACGAGCACCCCGCGGACAAGCTGTCCCACTACTCCGACCGCACGGTCGACATCGAGTACCGATTCAACTTCGCAGGCTCGGAATGGGGGGAGCTCGAGGGCATCGCCAACCGCACCGACTTCGATCTGAAGACCCACTCCGAGCACTCCGGCACGGATCTTTCGTACTTCGACCAGGCCACGGAGCAGCGGTACACCCCTTACGTGATCGAGCCTGCGGCCGGGCTGTCCCGCTCCCTGATGACGTTCCTGGTCGACGCCTACACCGAGGACGAAGCACCCAACGCCAAGGGTGGTGTGGACAAGCGCACCGTGCTGCGGTTGGACCCACGGCTGTCGCCCATCAAGGTGGCGGTGCTCCCGTTGAGCCGCAACGCTGACTTGTCGCCCGCGGCGAAGCAGCTCGCAGCGACCCTTCGCCAGCACTGGATGATCGACTTCGACGACGCCGGGGCCATCGGTCGCCGCTATCGTCGGCAGGACGAGATCGGCACGCCGTACTGCGTGACTGTGGACTTCGACACCCTCGATGACGACGCCGTCACCGTCCGTGAACGCGACTCGATGGCCCAGGAGCGGATTGCGCTGGACCAGGTCGAGAGCTACCTCGCACAACGACTGATCGGCTGCTAGTCGGCATACCCTGGGCAGACTTGACCAAATCGTGACCGGAACTTTGCATCACCTTGGATCTTTATGGGTCTTAAGTGGTGGATGTAGTTCCCGTGACGAAGGGGTATCGCATGAAACTCAACGAAGTTCGCAGTAGCCGACGCACGTTCATCGCCGGTGGGGTCGGGGCCGCCATGGCTACTCTGCTCGCCGCAACGCCGGCTGATGCGGTGACGACCTACCGTCGGGGGAGTCGAGGCTCCGGGGTCGCATCCCTGCAGAGCTCGCTCGGCGCACGAGGGTATTGGTGTGGACGTCCCGACGGCGTCTTCGGCCACCTCACGCAACAGGCCGTCTGGGCGCTCCAGAAGCGTCACGGGCTGGTGCGTGACGCGGTCGTCGGGCCCAACACCCGGGCCGCGCTCGACAACGACACCACGCTGCGGCCCAGCGGCGGCTCGGGTACGCGCTTCGAGGTCAACCTCTCCCGCCAGCTGGTGCTCGAGGTGCGTCGTGGCACGACCTACCGGGTCTTCAACACCTCCACCGGCAACGGCGAGCCCTACCAGTGGCACGGGCGGACCTACAACGCCAACACCTATCCGGGATCCTTCACGGTGCAATCGACCTACAGCAGCGGCTGGCAGGAGGGCCCGCTGGGGTCGCTCTACCGCCCGGCGTACTTCGACCGTGGCCGGGCGCTTCACGGATCGACGTCGATCCCGCCCTATCCCGCTTCGCACGGGTGCTGCCGACTCTCGACGGCCGCGGCGGACCTGCTCTGGTCCGGGGGGACGATGGTGCGTGGTCACCGGGTCGTCGTGATCTGATAGCGGTATGCAGATTCGCCCGTTCACGCGTGAGGACACCGAGGGCGTGGTCCGGTTGTGGCGCGAGGTCGGCATCACCAGGCCCTGGAACGATCCTCATCGCGATATCGAGCGCAAGCTGACGGTGCAGCCGGAGCTGTTCTTGGTCGGCGTCTCCGATGATGAGGTGGTGGCCAGCGCGATGTCGGGGTTCGACGGGCATCGCGGCTGGCTCTACTACTTCGCGGTGTCTCCCGGGAGCCAAGGTCAGGGCCTGGGCAAGCGCCTGCTTGAGGAGGTCGAGAGGCTTCTGACCGATCGTGGCTGTCCCAAGCTCAACGTCCAGATTCGAGGCGGAGCCACCGAGCTGGTGGAGCGCTACGAAGCCTGGGGGTACTCCGAGGACGGGGCCACCGGAATGGGCAAGCGGCTGATACCGGACTGAGCGTTTCAGCCGCTTACGAGCAGGCTCACCCCCAGGGCGATGAGCACCACGGCCATGACCGAGTCGAGGACCCTCCAGGCGCGGGTGGTGCATAGCAGTGGGCGCAGTCTTGTGGCTCCGTAGCCGAGGGCGACGAACCAGCTCAGGCTGGCGGCATACAGCCCAGCAAAGCACCACCATCGATCCTGCGCCCCGTGGCTGTTGGCAAGGGTGCCCATCAACATCATGTCGAGATAGAGATGAGGGTTGGGCCAGGTAAGGGCGGCCAGGACCGCGCGGACGCTGAAGGCCACGATGAACAGTCCCCTCCGTAGCGCAGGAGGGGCATGACGACGGGCCAGCGCCCCAGGACCAGCCCGACGCCGAGCACCGAGGCGGCGATGAGGACCAGGTCCGACGCGGCGCAGAATGTGACGACCTTGCCGACGTGCTCGCCGCGGATTCCCTGACGCAGTACGAAGGCGTTCTGGGCGCCGATCGCGACCAACAGGCCCCATCCGGTCGGCAGACCGGTCGTGATCAGGGTTAAAGACGTCACATGGCAGGGAGGTGTCAGGCGGGGTGGTGATGCGGATCGTCCCCCTCTTCGCTGCGACACCTCCACCCGTCGCGCGTGGCGGCCGCGAGGCGGGAACAAGAATGCCCCGGTATGACTTAAGATGATTGACAGATCAACTACTTGTGAGTGAGGTTGAGGATCATGCAGTTCGGAGTATTCAGCGTCGGCGACATCACCATGGACCCGACGAATGGGCGAACCCCCACCGATGCCGAGCGCGTCCAGGCGCAGGTGGCTATCGCCAAGAAGACTGAAGAAGTCGGCATGGACGTCTTCGCCACCGGCGAGCACCACAATCCACCCTTCATGTCCTCTTCACCGACGACGATGTTGGGCTATATCGCCGCTGCCACGACGACGTTGAAGCTCTCGACCGCGGTCACCTTGATCACGACCAACGATCCGGTCAAGATCGCTGAGGACTACGCGATGTTGCAGCACCTGTCCGGTGGCCGGGTCGACCTGACGATGGGGCGCGGTAACACCGGGCCGGTCTATCCCTGGTTCGGCAAGGACATCCGGCAGGCCGTGCCGCTTGCCGTCGAGAACTACGACCTCTTGCGACGGCTGTGGCGTGAGGACGTCGTCGACTGGTCGGGTCAGTTCCGCACCCCGTTGCAGGGGTTTACTGCTACGCCACGCCCGCTGGACGGCGTACCCCCGTTTGTGTGGCACGGCTCCATCCGCACACCCGAAGTGGCAGAGCAGGCGGCCTTCTACGGTGATGGTTTCTTCCACAACAACATCTTCTGGAACATCGAGCACACCGCCCGCATGGTTGCCCTCTATCGGCGACGCTTCGAGCACTACGGGCATGGACCGGCCAACACGGCCACGGTGGGGCTTGGTGGGCAGGTGTTCATGGCGAAGAACAGCCAGGACGCGATGCGCCACTTCCGTCCTTACTTCGACAACGCCCCGGTCTACGGTCACGGACCGTCGATGGAGCAGTTCATGCGTGAGACCCCCCTCACGGTCGGTAGCCCCCAGCAGGTCATCGAGCGCACTCTGAGTTTTGCCGACGACGTGGGCGACTACCAGCGACAGCTCTTCCTGATCGACCACGCCGGGTTGCCGTTGGCGACCGTGCTGGACCAACTCGAGATGTTGGGCTCGGAGGTCATCCCGGTGTTGCGTCGCGAGTTTGAAGCCCGTCGACCCGCCGGCGTGCCGTCCGACCCACCGGTCCACGCGTCGTTGGTGGAGGCGGGGGACCGTCACCCGAACGCTCACGTCCGGCCGGCTCGGCTGACCGCTCAGGCCTCGGTATGACATCACGCGAACGGTCCGTCGTCGTCGTCTCGGCGGGGGTGAGCACACCGTCCTCGACCCGGCTGCTCGCTGAGAGGATCGCCGACTCGGTCGGCGACAGGCTGCGCGTGCGTGATCTGTCGGCCAGCGTCACGTTCGTCGACGTGCGGGAAGTCGCGATGGAGGCGACGTCTGCCATCCTCAACGCGGGGCGCCGCTCGACCGCTTTGGAAGCGGCGAACGAGGCCCTCGCTGGTGCGGACGCAGTGATTGCGGTGACGCCGGTCTTCGCAGGGTCCTATTCGGGCCTGTTCAAGTCGTTCTTCGACCAACTTGACCCTGATGTCCTTCGCGGTACACCCGTGCTGGTGGCGGCGACCGGGGGCTCCGAGCGGCATTCCCTGGTCCTCGACCACGCCCTGCGACCCTTGTTCGCCTACTTCGGCGCCCTGGTCCTACCCACCGGCGTTTTCGCGGCCACTTCCGACTTCGGTGGGGCTGCGGCGAACGGGCAGGGGCTGGCCGAGCGCGTCGATCGCGCGGCCGATGAGTTGTCGGGGGCGCTGGCGTCCATGGTTGCTTTTGGGTCGTCCGAGAGCTCACGAGGTCCCCGGTCCGCTGACGACTTGTCTGCGGCGGAGTCGATGGAAGCCGTGGGCGCACTGCCCGACTTCGGCTCGTTCTTGCCCTCACACCGCTGATCTCGCTCTGATCTGACCTCCCCGTCGGTGTGGCGCACTGGTCTCGCGGCGGACCCTCAGACCTATCCAACTACGCGCTGCTCTGCGGCAGACACCACACCCTCGTCCACGAACGGAACCTGACTGCGACCGTCCACCCCACCGGCGTCACCTGGCACCTCTAACGACCCCGCCCCACACCCCGCCGGGCCACAGGCCTGCCCGACGCCGATGGATCACGAAGCGGGGGTTGAGACCCGCACGTGGCCGTGTGGACCCTTAGGCCGGGTTGGCGGTCCGATGAGGGGTGGTCAGGCCCGGCAATCCGTCCAAGCTCGCTGCGTTTCGCTCTCGGTGGTAGGCGGCGATGGTCTCATCGTCCCGGCTGCGCCAGACCGCGTCGAGCGCGGGACGTTCTTCCCGTAGATGCATTTTGGGAACGGAGTATCCGCAGGAGTCCGACACTCTGCTCACGTCGACACGGATGATGCCGCGCAGATATCGCCGCCTTTCCTCTCCCTCGGAGCCGAAGGCAGGCAAAATTTGCTCGAATTCGTCGGAGCCCAGAGCCACCACGGAGCCGCGGCCGTGGAGTCGCACGATACGAGGCTTGCCGTCGAACGCACAGAACATCACGCAGATGCGCCCGTTCTCCTGCAGATGCGCCACCGTCTCAATGCCGCTGCCCGTGATGTCGAGGTAGGCGAAGGTGTGGTTGTCGAGCACACGAGAGGTTCCGAGCGTGCCCTTCGGAGACAGATTGACCAGACCATCGTCGGCCCGTGGTGCCGTGGCGACAAAGAAGACCGGCTGGGTGTGCAACCAGTGTGCCATCGTCTCGTCGATGCCGTCGAAGACCGTTGCCATGCGATCCAGCCTACTGAGGGTCGGCCCTGCTCTACCGATGCTTAGGCGTCCAGGTCCGGTCATCGGGCCCGACGTCCTTTGAGAGAATGAACCCATGACTGTGACGGCGGAAAGGCAAACGCCTGTCCTGGAGCCACTACGGATCGGCCGGCATACCATCGGCTCGCCCGTGGTGCTGGCGCCCATGGCTGGCATCACCAACCGTGCGTTCCGACGCCTCTGCCGACAGTACGGCGACCAGGGCAGCGGCGGCCAGGAGCACCTGGCCTCGGGAGCCAGCTCCCTCTACGTCAGCGAGATGATCACGTCGCGAGCGCTGGTCGAACGCACCCCTATCTCGATGCGTCTCATCGAGCACGATGATGATGAGCAACCCCGCTCCATTCAGTTGTACGGGGTCGACCCAGCCACGGTCGGTGCGGCCGTGAAAATGCTGGTCCGTGAGGACCGAGCCGACCACATCGACCTGAACTTCGGCTGCCCGGTGCCCAAGGTCACCCGCAAGGGTGGAGGAGCCGCCCTCCCGTGGAAGATGGACCTCTTCCGCGGGATCGTGCGTGCTGCCGTCGCGCAGGCGGCGCCGGCCGACATCCCGGTCACCGTGAAGATGCGGGTCGGAATCGACAGCGACCACATCACCTACCTCGACGCCGGTTGCATTGCCGAGGACGAGGGGGTCTCCGCTGTTGCGCTCCACGCGCGGACGGCCTCTCAGGCGTACAGCGGACAGGCGGACTGGAGCCGCATCACAGCGTTGAAGCAGGCGGTGACCTCGATCCCTGTGCTGGGCAACGGTGACATCTGGTCAGCCGAGGACGCGGTGCGTATGGTGCGCGAAACGGGTTGCGACGGGGTCGTCGTCGGACGTGGCTGCCTCGGTCGGCCCTGGCTGTTCACTGACCTCGCCGCCGCCTTCGCCGGCTCGGATGCCCGGGTGGAGCCCACGCTGCGGGAGGTATGCGAGATCCTCACGCTGCACGCGGCATACCTGGTGGAGTTCTATGGCGACGAGAGCCGCGGGTGCCGCGATATCCGCAAGCACATCTCCTGGTACTTCAAGGGCTTCGCCGTCGGAGGCACGATGCGGCAGCAGCTAGGACTGATCGACTCTCTGACTTCCCTGGAACGGTTGATCGCCACCCTGGATCTGGAACAGTCGTGGCCGGGGGACGACGCCGAGGGCCAACGGGGCCGTGCAGGCTCGGCGCGTCGAGTGATCCTTCCGGAGTTCTGGTTGGAGTCGCGTGAGCTCAACGAAGCCCAACGGGCCACCATTGCCGCAGCCGAGCTGTCGGTCTCCGGGGGCTAGCGAAAAGAAAGTTGCCTCCACGTGCATCCAAATACCCTGCGGCAGCGGAAGTACGGGCAGAGGGAGTCACCACGGTTCCCCTGAACCCATAGGAGATTGACATGCGTTCCATTGCTTGGGGGGCGGCTGCAAGCCTCGCCCTCGTAGCCACTGCCGGTCCCGCTTTGGCTCAGGACGACAGCCAGGTGTCCGTGTTGCACGCGGTGCCGGGCCTGACCGTTGACGTCTACGTCAACGGCGAAGAGACGCTTCCCGACTTCGAGCCCGGTACGTTGACCGACCCGTTGACGCTGCCCGCCGGCGACTACGACATCGAGGTCTACGCCGCCGGTGCCGATCCGGAGACTGAGGACCCCGCCATCTCCGCTGAGGGTCTGGCGGTGTCTGGTGGCGCCAACCTGACGTTGACGGCCAACCTCGACGCTGACGGCAACCCGGCGCTGAACGCGTTCGTCAACGACACCTCGACGCTCGATGCCGGTCAGGCCCGACTGACCGTCCGCCACACCGCGGCCGCTCCGGCCGTCGACATCCGCGCCGGTGGCAGCCCCGTGATCGAGGGACTGACCAACCCGAACGAAGAGGTGCTGAACCTGGACGCGGGCACGGTGACCGCTGACGTGACCCTCGCTGGCACCGAAGACGTCGCGATCGGCCCCGCCGATCTCGAGCTCGCCGAGGGCACTAACACCATCGTGTACGCCTGGGGCTCGGCTGCCGATGGCAACCTCGACCTCGCCGTGCAGACCATCGAAGGCCTGCACGGAGACCCGAGCGGCGTTCCCACCGGCGACGGTGGCCTGCTCGAGGGTGGATCGGCCGCATGGCTGTGGGTGCTCGGCGCCGCAGGTGTGGCCGGTGCACTGGTGGCGGGTCGCAAGCTGACCGCCCAGGGTGGCCACGCCGCCTAGTCGGTCCAAAGCCACGGCGCCGACGAGTAGTTGAACTCCTCGTCGGCGCCGTTCCCAAGGCTCACCGGCCCAGGTCGACCCCTTCCCGTTCAAGGCTGGGGCCGGTAAGTCGACCGGCACGCAGGAGCACGGCAGAGGAGGACAACAATGCATCGAGCAGGATGGGCACGCGGCCTGTGGCTCATCCGTGTCCGGGTGGCCGTGTTGATGGCCTCACTGGCCGCAGTGGTGTTCGCGACCGTGTCGTTGACTGCAGCGGCCGAGCCTGTCGACATCGGCACCATCGACATCGCCGACGCTACCTTCGTGCCGAGTGAGAGCAGTGGTCAACGACCTACTTCTGGGCGGGTCGATGACCCTGCTTCTCACGAGCTCGATCCGGACCTGACCGCGCTCGAGGAGCGCGCCGCCGCTGGACCCACGGTGCCGGACGTTCCGCGTACTTCGGCACGGCTCTCCGAGGTGCAGGTAGGCGAGATCTCGCCCGTGCGGCTGCGCGTTGAGTCGGTCGGCCTCGACGCTCCGCTCGATGCCACGGGTGTCCGCGACGACGGGTTGATGGAGATTCCCGACGATGGCGACCGTGCAGGTTGGTATCGGTATGGCGCCACCCCCGGAAGCGATGTCGGCTCGGCGGTCCTGGCCGGCCACGTCGATACCGCTGAAGGTCTGGGCGCCATGGCCGCGCTCCGAGAGGTATCTCTGGGCGCTCTGGTCGAGGTGGAGATGTCGGACGGCTCGCTGCTCACCTATGAGGTGCAGGGTCGAGAGACCGTCGCCAAGGACGATCTGCCCTCGGACGACATCTTCGATCGCGGAGGCGCGGAGCGGCTCACGCTGATCACCTGTGGTGGCCCCTGGCGGGCCTCGGAGTCGAGCTATCGCGACAACGTCGTGGTGGTGGCGACTCCGGTGAACCAGCGGTGAGTGAGCCCCTTCCATGGCAACCCCGAAGCACCAGTCGATACGGTGGGGCCGTGACCGACCGGACGAGCGGCCTCGACACGGACGTGGAGGCCGACAGATCGATCAGCCTGGCCTTCAGCCAAGGCCATCCCACTGCGCTCGCTCAGGCATATCAACGTTGGGGAGGCTTGGTCCATGGCCTGGCCACCAAAGCCGTGGGACACAGCGATGCTGACGACGTCACTCAACAGGTCTTCGTCTCAGCCTGGCAGTCCAGGGCGCGGTATCGCGCCGAGCAGGGGCCCCTCGGCGCGTGGTTGGTCGGAATTACCCGTCACCGGGTGGCAGACCACTTCAGCCGCAGACACATGGGAAACGAGGTACCAGCCGATCCCAGCGTCCTCACCGCCAATCTGGACCAGCGGACTGCTCCGAATACCGTCACAGCAGATCGCATCGACCAGATGTTGGTGCTCTGGGAAGAACTGGAGCGGATCGGCGATCCGCAGCGACGCATCATGGTCTTAGCCTTCTTCGAGGACATGACGCACGCTCAGATTGCCGAGTCCCTCGACATCCCGCTAGGCACAGTGAAGAGCTACATCGCGCGCAGCCTGCGCCGAATGAGGTCCCGATTGGAGGGTGAGTATGCACGTTGACAGCGACGACCTCGCCCTCGTGGCGATGGGTGAGGGAGAGCAGGAGCACCGTGACCACGTCAGCGGATGCTCCGTATGCCGCGAGGAGATCGACTCCCTTGCTGCAGTGACCAACATCATGTCGGCGGGGGGACCGGTGCCGGTCGAGGCTCCGGCGTATCTGTGGCCCGCCATCGAGGCGGCCATTCGGGATCTGCCCAACGCTGCCGGATCCGCGCCCGAAACCTCCACGACCCCAGCGGCTCCCGCATCCCTGGACTCCCGGCGCCAGAGCCGCTCACGTCGATTCTCCGGGGTGAGCCTGCTCGGGGCTGCGGCCGCGGGCGCTGCCGTGATGTGGATCGGGTCGACGGTCGTGGGTGCAGACTCACCGGAGGAGGCCCCCGTCGTGGCGACTGCCGAGCTCGCGGCTTTGGAGAGCAGTGTGACGCCGGGCACCGCCGAGATCGTGGAGCGCGACGGACACCGGATGCTGCGCATCGACGCCAGTGCGTTGCCCACCGTCACGGACGGCTACCTGCAGGTGTGGCTCCTGGAGGATGACGCGTCAGGGATGGTGGCGCTGGGGTCCTTGACCGAGGGTGGAGAGGAGTTCGAACTGCCCGACAGCCTGTCCACCGACACCTTTACCACTGTCGACGTCTCGGTCGAGCACTACGACGGCAACCCGGCACACAGCGGTGAAAGCCTGTGGCGGGGGCCGCTGACCTCGACCTGAGTCGCTCAGTCGCGTGCGTTCCCGGCACCGGTGGCTACCGGACGTTGTGGGTCACTGACCCAGTCGCTCCAGGACCCGACGTAGACCGCCGGAGGACGACGCTGTGGGTCAGCCACCTCGAGAGCGAGCGCCAGATGCGCCGCCTGGACACCCGATCCGCAGTACAGCGCGGTGGGCGCGTGGGGGTCGATGCCTTCCTGGGACAGCAGTGTCTGCAACCGCTGGGGGTCGAATCGACCCTCTGGTGAGAGGGCCGACAACGTGGGCACGTTGACTGCTCCGGGGATATGTCCGGCCACCGGGTCCATCGGCTCGACCTCCCCGCGGTAGCGCTGCGGAGCACGAGCGTCGACCACCCGGCCGCCGGGTGCATCCAGGTAGGCCGTGAGGTCGTCGGCGGTGGGCGCCTCCCGTCCACCGGGACGAAGCACGATGTCTCCGTAGTCGGGCTCCGGCCCCGGCCCGGTCTCGATGGGTAGTCCGGCCGAGCTCCACGCCGCATACCCTCCGTGGAGCACCTGGACGTCGTTCTTTCCGAAGTACTGCAGCATCCACCACGCGCGTGCAGCCGATAGGGACGTAGCACCGTCGTAAGCCACCACAGGGCGTTCATTGCTCACTCCAGCGCAGCGGAGGGCTTCCCTGGCGGTATGCAGGCGAGGCAAGGGATGGCGGCCGCCCCCACCGTTGTCTCGGGGGTGGCCCGCCAGCGCGGTTTCCAGGTCGACGAAGGCTGCTCCCGGCACGTGGCCGGCGGCATACTCAGCCGCGTTGCCCTCTACACCGCGACCGAGCGTCCAGCGCACGTCGATCACGACCGGCCGCGCGTGAAAATCGGGCTGGGCCAGCATCGCGGCCAGTTCCTCGGGCTCGACCAGTGGGCCACCCACTCCTGAAGGCAGGCTGCGCTCAGGCATCTGCGTCCTTCGGATCCGACCTGCTCTTCCACGGTGGGGGATCCCCGGCCAACCACCAGCTCATCCACGACGTCAAGGCGGGCAACGCCACGTAGGTCATCACCGGCGTGAGCAAGAGCGTGCTGATGAGGACCCGCAGCGGTAGCGCGATGCTGTCCGGGAGGGCCATCGACAGCAGCCATGTGGTGAGCAGGCTGAGCGGGAAGAAGGCCAACCAGATGACGGTGCCCTGTTTCCATCGCGGCGGTCCCGAGGGAGGTGGGCGTAGGTCGGCTACGTCCGCGGTGGCAGGGCGGTCGAACCAGCCTTCGATGCCGGTGCGCCGTTCCTCGACACTTTCACCGACGATGCCCTGCGCCGACTGCAACCACCAGCGCCGTTGGTCGGAGGCCTCCCAGTGGGCGAGAGCTTCGGGACTCTCGAAACGGTAGAGCATGTGCCATTGGTCGGACTCGACGCCGGGCCGCACCCATCCCGTGCCCAAGAACCCGTCGAACCGCTCGGCCAAAGAGGCTCCGGCGTTGATCCAGGCCACCATCCGGTCGGCCTGCTCGGGGTCGATGTGACGTGTGATGCTGACGGTTACGGAGTTCGGCACAGGACCGACTCTAAGGTGCCCACCCGTGGAGCAGGGAAGTCGAGCAGGGAAGTGGAGCGGAGAAAGGCGGCGTGCTCTTGTGGCCTCCCGGGGATGCACGAGCACAATGGACTCATGTGCCGCAACATCCGACAGCTTCATCATTTCGAGCCTCCCGCGACGACGGAGGAGGTCCGTGCCGCTGCTCTGCAGTACGTCCGCAAGATCGGCGGCAGCGCGACGCCTTCCCAGGCCAACCGACCGGCCTACGACGAGGCGGTCGAGCAGATCGCCAGGGCCACTGAGCAGATGCTGCACTCGATGGTCGCCAGGGGTGCTCCCCGTGACCGGGAGGTCGAGGCCGCGCGCGCCAAAGCCCGCTCGGCCGCCCGGTTCTCCGGGACTCGCTGACCCCATGCCGGCCAGCCCTCCCTCTGCGTCGTTGGTGCGCACCCGCACGATCGCGAACTGGTTGAACCTGTCGACCCTGCTCGGTCTGGGGGTGGCTCGCGGTGGTCGCGCAAGGATTCGGCGCGGGGCTTTCGGGCTCTACCTCGCCGACCACTACCGGTGGACCTTTCCGGCGGGAGGAGCCTTCACCATCGGTGACGTCGTGATCACTCGCCACGACTTCGATCGGATGCTCCCGGCGCGCCCACACCTGTTGGAGCACGAGGAAGCGCACGCTCGCCAGTGGATGGCTTGCCTCGGAATGCCCTTCATCCCCCTCTACGTAGCCTCCATGGGGTGGTCGATGCTGCGCACGGGTGACCGCGCCGCACGGTGCGCCTTCGAGCGGCACGCAGACCTGGCCAAAGGGGGTTATGCCGACGTGCCGGTCCGACCGATAGGGCCTGCACTGGCGCAGAGCGCGCGGCGCGCACGTGCGGCGTTGACGACTCGATGACGGGGGCGACGGGTCACGTATCCGACACCGCTGGTGGGGCACAGGGAGTGGCCGTCGTGCCGGTGCCGGGGTATCAGCCCAGTGACCGGGAACGCTGGCTGCCCGAGGATCCGGCGATCAAACGCGCGGACCGTGACGACTTCGCCCGCGACCGCGCTCGCGTCGTCCACTCTGCAGGCCTTCGCCGCTTGGCGCTGACCACGCAGGTCGTGCAGCCCGGGTCGGATGACTTCGTCCGGAACCGACTGACCCATTCCCTGGAGGTGGCCCAGATCGGGCGTGAGTTCGGTGCGGCGCTGGGATGCGCTGCCGACGTGGTGGACGCTGCCTGTCTGGCCCATGACCTCGGGCATCCACCGTTCGGTCACCACGGGGAGTCAGTGCTCGACGAGCTCGCGGGTGACATCGGGGGGTTCGAAGGCAACGCTCAGACCCTGCGGGTCCTGACCCGGTTGGAGGCCAAGAGGATCCACCCGGACGGCAGACCCGCCGGGCTCAACCTCACCAGGGCGACGCTGGACGCGGTCGTGAAGTACCCCTGGGGTCGCCAGGACATGGCGGGGACGGGCAAATTCGGCTTCTACTGCGACGATGCCGAGGTTTTCCAGTGGCTTCGGCTCCCGGGCTGGGATGGCGACGGCGATCGGGAGGACGACGCTCGGCGGCGGTGCCTGGAGGCTGAGGTCATGGACTGGAGCGACGACGTCGCCTACTGCGTGCACGACGTCGAAGACGGCGTGACCTCGCGCCGGATCGACCTGCGTGCGCTGCGCTCTGCGGCCGAGGCAGCGGCCGTCGTCGAGGTCGCTCAGCAGTGGTACGCGCCCGACCTTCAGCAGGCCACCCTGGCCGAAGCTCTGGGACGGTTGCTGTCCTCCGGATGGATGCCGACCGGGCACGACGGCTCCCGGGCCTCCCTGGCCGCCCTGAAGGACATGACCAGCCGGTTGATCGGACACTTCGTGCACACCGTGGAGGACGCCACCCGCGAGCAGCACGGCACCGGCCGACTGACTCGGTATGCCGCCGGCTTGGTCGTGCCCGAGTCGGTCCGAGCCGAGGCAAGCGTGCTCAAAGGTGCGGCAGCGTTCTTCGTGATGATGAGCGACGAACGTCGTGAGGTGATGGAGCGACAGCGCGAGATCGTCCAAACGCTGTTCTCCGCCTACAGCGACCACCCGGGTCGGATGGACCCGATCCACGCGGCAGCCCACCACGAGGCCACCCAGGACGCAGACCCGGTCGCGGTGTCCCGGTCGGTCATCGACCAGGTAGCCAGCTTGTCGGACACCCGGGCACACGCGCTGTTCGCCGCCTGGGCCTAGGCCTCCGGGACATCGAGCCCTTCGGCTTCGTCGCGCTCGGCCCAGCTCAGCAGCGGCGTGATGTCGAAGGGATGGTCGTCGATCTCGGCGTGCAGGTCTCCGAGCTGAGCGAAGCGCCCGGGCATCGAGGTCACGGTGAAGTCGCCCGGCTCGCAGTCGAGCACCTCGTCCCACGTGAGCGGTGCTGACACCCTCGCATCCGGGGTGCCTCGCACGGAGTAGGCGCAGGCGATGGTGTGGTCGCGCGCGTTCTGGTTGAAGTCGACGAAGACCGCGGAGGGGTCGCGGTCCTTGCGCCACCACGTCGTCGTCGCCTTCCCCGGGCAACGTCGCTCCACCTCACGGGCGAAGGCCAGCGCGGCACGTCGGACGTCGGTGAAGCTGTGCTCCGGATGGATGCGCACGTAGGCGTGCAGCCCCGAGCCGCCGGTGGTCTTGGGCCAGCCGCGCGCCCCCAGCTCCTCGAGCACCTCGTGAGCGACGGCCGCGACTTCGCGTACGGTGCCGAAGTCGCAGTCGTCGCCTGGGTCGAGGTCGATCCGCCACTCGTCGGGCCGTTCGACATCGGCGCGGCGACTGTTCCACGGGTGGAACTCCACCGTGGACATCTGCACGGCCCAGATGACACTGGCCAGCTCGGTGACGCAGAGCTCGTCGGCGGTCCTGTTCCACCGCGGAAAGTCGATCCGCACGGTCTCGACCCAGTCGGGTGCACCGCGGGGGAGACGCTTCTGGTGGACTTTCTCGCCTTCGATGCCTTCGGGGAAGCGATGCAACATACAAGGGCGTTCGCGCAGTGCGTTGACGATGCCGTCGCCCACGGACAGGTAGTACTGAGCGAGATCCAGCTTGGTGTGACCGATCTGGGGGAAGTAGACGCGGTCCGGGTTGGAGATGCGCACGATGCGCTCGCCCACGTCGAGGTGGGTTGCGGGACTACTGGAGGAAGCCACGGAGTTACTTCACCACAGGATCAGGGCGCCGCCTAGACTGCCCGACACGGGTCGCGGCACGACGGGCCGACGAAGGTGCCGACGTGGAGATCTGATGATGAGAGATGGGGAGTGGACGTGCCCGGGCTGATCAGACAGCAGGACGTGCAAGCGGTGAAGGAGCGCGCCTCGATCGAGGACGTCATCCGCGAGCACGTCACGCTGCGTCCTGGGGGCACGGGGTCGCTCAAAGGGCTGTGCCCGTTCCACGACGAGAAGACTCCCTCCTTCACGGTCCGCCCGGCGGCCGGGGCATGGCACTGTTTCGGGTGCGGCGAGGGCGGAGACATCCTGGCTTTCGTGATGGCCGTCGACCATCTGACCTTCGCCGAGTCCGTGGAGCGTCTGGCGGGCCAGCTGGGTATGGAGCTGCAGTACGAGGAGACCAGCGGGCGGCCCGGGCGTCGGGAAGGCGAGAGCGGAGGGCTCGGCCGCCGGTCCCGGCTGGTGGAGGCCAACCGCGCGGCCGCTGAGTTCTATCACACCGCGTTGATCGACTCTGCTGAAGCGCGCTCGGCGCGAGACTTCCTGCGGGGTAAAGGATTCACCTCTGAGGCGGCGTCTCGGTTCGACGTCGGCTATGCGCCCTCGTCGGGTGGAGCACTGGCCGGCCACCTGCGCGACAAGGGGTTCACCGAGGACGAGCTGGTGACGGCGGGCTTGGCTGGGCGGGGCCAGCGAGGGCTCTACGACCGTTTCCGCGGACGGGTCATCTGGCCGATCCGCGACATCACCGGCGACACCGTGGGTTTCGGTGCTCGGCGCTTGTATGACGACGACAAGATCGCCGCCAAGTATCTGAACACGTCCGAGACCCCGCTCTACAAGAAGACGTCCGTGCTCTACGGGCTCGACGTCGCCAAGAAGCCGATGGCCACCTCGCGTCGTGCGGTGATCGTGGAGGGATATACCGACGTGATGGCGTGCCACATGGCCGGTGTCGACACCGCCGTGGCGACCTGTGGCACGTCGTTCGGGGTCGACCACATCAAGACCTTGCGGCGCATCCTGCGTGACGAGCCCGGCCTCTCTCCGGCGCGGGTGGTCTTCACCTTCGATGGCGACGCAGCCGGGCAGAAGGCAGCGATGCGCGCCTACGGGGAAGACCAGCGGTGGGCTTCGCAGTCCTACGTTGCGGTGGCGCCGGCCGGTCAGGACCCCAACGACCTGTGGCACCGCGAAGGTGACGCGGCGGTCCAGGAGCTGGTCGACCACGCCGTGCCGATGTTCGACTTCGCCGTTCGCACCACCATGAAGCCGTACGACCTGGACCGCACGGAGCAGCGGGTAGACGCCATGCGTGCCGTGGCCCCGATTGTCGGGGCGATCCGTGACCAGACGCTGCGCGTGGAGTACGTCCGCACGGTTGCCGGCTGGATCGGTATCGACGAGCAGCGCTTCGGGGCGGAGGTGAGGACGGCTACTGCGGCCACGGGCCGAAAGGACAAGGAGGCGGCACGGGTCCACGGCTCGTCGGCGGGCGCGCCCTCCAGGGACAGCCGTGGGGGTCAGGTCCGCCCCGATGCTTCGCCCGCGACTCGGCACGCCCGGGGTCAGGGCAACCAACCGCCACCCGATGATCGGGAGCCGGGCGACGACTACGGCCCCGAGCCCGATGACGACGGGGCAGAGCGTGGCCCGATCCTGCCTCAGCCGGACCTTCGCGACCCTGTGGTCGCCGCCGAACGCCAGCTCCTGCAGGTGGCGCTGCAGTATCCGGCCTGCCTGGTCGCCGACGAGGTCAATGCCCTGCCCGTCCACGGCTTCCGTGCACCAGCTCATCAAGCCATCTGGCACGGCGTGCGGGAGGCGGGGGGTGTGGGCGAGGCTGCCGCCATGAGTGCAGCGGCGTGGACCAGCGCGGTGGCGCATCACACGCCACCGTTGGCGTCTCCTATGGTGGCTGAGCTGGCGGTGGCCGGACTACCGGTGCGGTTGGACGCCAGCACGGGTGAGCCGCCGTTGCGTTACGTCGACTCCTTGGTTGACCGGGCGGTCGACGCCTCGCTGGGTCAGCGGATCGAGGCCGCGATGAGCGCTTTGCAGCGTAGCGCGCCGGATGACCCTCAAGCCCGGGCGCTCAGCGAGGAACTGACCGGATTGCATCGCGAACGAGCCCGCTTGCGGGCCAGGATGGAGTGAGAGTGGCGTTCTTCGGAGGCCGGAAGGAACATATCGAGAAGGCAGAGGGGCCGGCCAAGCTGCCGGACTCGATCACCGTCGCGACCCAACGGGGCGAGTCGGTGCTGGCCGCGGCCCAGGACGACTTCACCGCGTCCTGGGTGGCCATGACGACGTATCGCATCGTGGTGACCTCGCCCGAGGGCGAAGTGCAGCTCGACCGTCCGTGGCACGAGGTGGACACAGGGGCGTGGGAGCCGGACTCCGCGATCCTGAGCCTGAGCTGGGTGGGCGGCACCACCGCCCAGCAGTGGCGAATGCGTACGCTTACCGGACCAGGCCATATCCCTGAGGTCTTCCGTGACCGCGTTTCAGCGAGCGTGGTGCAGGTCCGGGAGGTCAAGCTCAGCCCCAAGCGGACCGCGAGAGTGAGTATCCGCTCGGTGCTGAGCAGCCGCGAGCTGATCGACCAGGTCGCTCTGGGCCGTGGTGCCCAGGCCTCCGACAGGGTGCTGGCCACCGAGGTCGAGCGGGTACGTCAGGAAGCGCGCGCCGGGGTCGGGCTGCCACCGACGCAGGGGGCGTCGAGCCCCTTGTGAGGATTGGGTCGCCGGGCGTGGGTTTTGATACAGTCGGGCGTCGCTGAGCAGTCGCCTCAGCATTCCCCTGTAGCTCAATTGGCAGAGCAGCCGACTGTTAATCGGCAGGTTGTTGGTTCGAGTCCAACCGGGGGAGCATCGTGAGAGGGCCTCTGAACTGCGGAAACGCAAGTTTAGGGGCCTTTCGCCTTTTGAACGCAGCGACTACGCATCGTTCGCCGTTGGTTGCTTCTCTGCCGAGGGGAGCAGCCCGGAGCCTTCTCGGCCCGCTCCGGCCGCCATCCGGCACCCGGCCAAGCGGCGCTCCCTGCTGTCCAGTTAGCGTCGGGATTCCCTCAGGAGCAGTTCGGGTCCCTTCACGTCCACCCCTGCCATAGCCGTTTGACCTGCACAAGCGCACTCCAGGAGCTGCTAATCGCCCCAGTCGTGAAGGATGGCCGCGCATATGGCTTCTGTCCCGTTGCCGCGGCTGACGCAGCGACGATGGTTCGATCCCAGTATCGCCCACCATCACTAAACGTCGTTTGACCAGGCAAAACAGCGAGAATCCATCTGCAAAACTGGGTCCCGTGCCAGATGCGCTCAACGTCTTAAGTGTTTGTCGCCACCCTTAGTCCCGGGCTCGCGCTCCGCGTGTCCGGAGTTCCGGATTGTGCAGTGGTACACGGAGACTCGTGACCGATATCCCTAGACAGCGGAGTCGCGAGCTCCGATCCGCAAGCTTGCTCAGCAGGATTGTTCACGTCCCGCAGCGCCGCTGATCGCCAGCGGGTTCTGCATTTGTTTCGTATACATGTTCGAGTCACGATGAGGCGGTGGCCGGCGGCATGAGTAAAGGCACTGGGATTCCTCTGGGGCACCGAGGTACTCCGACCCGAGGTGACCCCGCCGACCGGCCATGGGAGCAACCCCACGTCGGCCGGCGGCACTGCTCGGTCACCCCTTCCGGTATGAGCCGTCACGAGGCCCTGCTCCTGGCGTGGGACCGCGTAGACGACGTCTGGCTCGGGCTCGCCACGCACCTCGATGACCAGGACCACCCCATCACCGGGTGGCTCACCGGCGACAGGATCACTCCGGCCGCTTAGAGGGTGCCGAAGACCGGATCCCATCGTCCGTGGTGCCCAGGACCCATTGCCAGTACGCGTCTGATGAATAGTGCCAGCGTTGCTGGTGATGACACCTAGAGGGTAGGAGCTCACCGAGCGCGCTTAGTCGGTGGCATCGCGGCCTCGGTAGCGATCTAAGACTCCGTTCCCGAACGGGTCAGGTGCTTATACCCCTCGATGAACGCTGCGCAGATGAGGCCCACGACTGCGGCAACGACGAAACTGCCCGCCGAAGACAGGGTGATGGCCTCAAACCCCAGGTAGTTGTCGCACTTTGCGAGGAAGGTGGTCGGGTCGGCTCTGCATGACTCGGTGTTGGGGAAAGTTATTCCCAAGGTCACCAGAGCAGCACCGATCGGGCCAATCCAGAACAGGAACACACTGTCGCCACTGACCGAGTCGTCCGACACGTTGCACCTCCCTATAGACGCAGCATCCTCTGGTGTCGTGTGGAGGTCAATGGTCTTCAAGGTTGGTCCTCGACCCACCCCAACGCAAGCAAGCCAAGGAGTACTTCGCTGAACACCTGGCGCAGCTCGATCCCGGGGTCGTTGATGCCGGGATGATCCTGCTGCAGCGCGTCGCACAGATTCCGCTTGAGCCCTTGAAGCAGAAGATCGAGGGATCCGATGGCGATGCTCCGCTGTATGAGGGAAACCGGTTGGTGTGGGTCCTGGACCGGGCCTACGCCGAGGAAGCGAAACACTTGCGAGACCTGTTGGAGGAACTGAACACGAGGAACGAGAGTCAGGACGGTGACATCGCGTGAAGATCGTGGCGGTGTGCAACCAGAAGGGCGGGGTCGGTAAGACCACCACGACCTACCACCTGGCCCGGGCAGCGACGCAGCGCGGGCTGCGGGTTCTGGTGATCGATCTGGACCCTCAGGCGAACCTGACGATGATCGCGGCGGCCGAGCCGGTGCCGGGGGATGCGTTGAGCATGGCGGACGTGCTCTCACCCAGAGCGGGGGAGGCCCTGGCCGATGTCACCGTGCCCGGTGTGTGGGACAACCTCGAGGTGGCCCCAGCGATCGAAGCGACACTGGCTGCGGTACGGGACGAACTGGTCGGGGTATCGGTCGGGCGGGAAGCCCGGCTCCGGAAAGCCCTCACTGGCATCGACTACGACCTTGTGCTCATCGACTGCCCACCCGAACTGTGGCTTTTGACGATCAATGGACTGACCGCGGCTACCGACGCGGTGGTGATCAGCCAAGCGAAACTGTTCTCCGCGCAAGCCACCGCCGGGATTCTGGACACCATCGCCACCGTCCGGGAGCACTACAACCCAGTCCTGCGGTTCGTGGGGGTCATCGTCAACGCCCACGAACCAAACACCATCACCGGACGCGAACGCCTCACCGAACTGTGCGCGGCAGTGCCCGTCATCGAACCGGTCATCGGCAAGCGGGCACTGATCAACGATGCCGCCGAAGCTTCCGTCGGCCTGGATGAGTGGCCCGGAGCCGGTGACCTTGCCGCCATGTACGACACCCAACTGTTGACCATCACTCAGGAGATGACATGAGCCCCCGGCCCGAACCCCGCAAGTCCACGCTGGGCAACACCCATCCCGCAGCACCGCCAGCCGAAACACTCGAGCAGCCGAACGCCAGCGTGGGAGTGGCCCCAGCCACCAAAAAACCCGGTGCCCGGACGAAGATGACGTTCTACACCACCACGGAGCTCGCCGGCCAAGCCCGGGCCGTGTTGGCGAACGTGCCGTCTGCGGTGCACAAGTACCGCAACCTGTCCGAGTTCATTGACGCCGCCGTGGCCGAGAAAGTCATCGCGATGCAGAATGAACACAACAACGGGCAACCGTGGCCTGACGCGAAGGCCGGGGATATCGCCACAGGGCGTCCCTTGGTGTGAATACCAGCACAGTCACCATCACCAGCATTGCCAGTATGAGGAAGGGGGCTGGATGGACACCGGCATCGGATACCGCCTCATCCTGGATGAGGGGGGCAGTAGTCCGGGGGTGTACGTCACCAACGTCCCACCGGAGATCCTGAACGATCGCGCGTCGTTGCGCTGGTGCTGGGCTCGACGGCGGCGCACCGAAACTGTGGGCGGCGGTGAGTTACACCTGGTGCATCACTGGGCCTGGACTTCGCCCTACATGGCGAAATGGTTGCCCATGAACCCGGCCGAGGCCGCTGCTGACCGCATCAAAACAACACTGCATCTTCTGGACGGGGTAGCGGTTGACACCCACCAGAAGAATGCTTTCATCGCGAATCTTGCTGCCGTCGAGGTGTCACAGCGGGAACGGGCACGGTTACGCAGGTCCAGCAGTACACCCACAGCATCGGCACTTCGTGACTTCGAGGAGCTCGGAGCAGAGACGGCCCCGGTGATCCACCAGTTCGTTGGGTTCGCGCTCCAACTCCGTGCTCACCGCGGCTGAGTGAGGCACACCGGCACCCACCGGCCGGGCACGGATCGTCTGACCGATCCCCATGCGGGACGATCGCTGTCATCTGGGTCAAACCCCTCCGTCGGCCCGGAACGAGAGTCGTTGGGCGTTCCCGTCTAGGTTTGGGGGGTGACCGATCCCGCATCGCTTGTGGACGTCCTTGCCCGCCTACGCTCGTGCGAATGGGTCGACATGACCCACACGTTCGGGCCGGGCATCCCTCACTACTCCGCCTTTCCTGACGAAGAACGCGAGACGCTCTTCCACTTCGATGAGGGTGTCGGGTCGGTAGGTACGGGATTCTTGGCGCACCGTTTCACTCACATCGGGTAGTGGGGTACGCATGTCGATCCGCCCGCTCACTTTGCGCGGGGCGGCCGCTACCTTGATGAGTTGCCGGTGACTGACATGATTCTGCCTTTGGTGGTCATCGACGTACGCCGCCAGGTCGCGGCCGACGCCGACTACACCGTCACGGTCTCTGACCTAGAAGCTCAAGAGGCTGAGCACGGTGCGATCCCGACTGGCGCGTTCGTCGCGTTGTTCACCGGGTGGTCTGATCGTTGGTCTGACGGCGACTCCATGGCTAACCGGGACGCGGAGGGTCTTGGGCACTACCCCGGCTGGGGCGTGCAGGCGCTGACCTTCCTGGTCGAGGAGCGGCAGGTGACCGCTATCGGCCACGAAACCACGGACACTGACCCTGGTGCCGTCGTGAGATCCGGCTCCTTGCCGGCCGAGACCTACATCCTCGGCGCCGACAAGTGGCAGATCGAGATGCTCACCGGCCTCGACCTGGTGCCAGCGACCGGTGCCCTCATCGTGGCGACCTGGCCCAAGCCCCACGAAGGGTCCGGCTTCCCTGCGCGCGTCTTCGCCATCATCGACCGTGGCTGAGGGCAAACAGCGACGTAACCCGGGAAGCGACCGCATCGAGCTGGTGGAGGGGTCGAAGGTGAACTCGCGCAGAAACGAGCCATCCGTGGATGGCGAATACGGGCAGGCGAGCAGCTTGGCCATGGCCCCGGTGCCGCGGCAAGACAGGTCATCGATGCTGCCCGAACCCGCGACCATCCCGGCCTCGACCCAGGTCACCCCCCGCCCAGGATCGGCCCCCTTGCCAATGGGCACCAAGAGAGGCTGCAGCTGAGCCCGTCGTCACAACCGATTGGGGATCGGTGAGCGGGATGGGTTCATCGCTTGGGGAGCCGATATAGCCTGTTTCGATGCTGGTGATCGGTTCAGTAGTGATACGAGTGGGGAGCCTGGCGGGGTAGATCGGGTTCTGGTCGAAGGCGTTGGGCTACGCCGTTCGCGAGCCGGTTGATGAGGACTTCGCGTTGTTGTACCCACGACATGGTGACGGACCAAACGTGTCGTTGGATGCCCATCCGTCCGACTGGGCACTGCCA
>JBBSQA010000003.1:0-179866 GCA_038258285.1 Actinomycetales bacterium
GGGGGCGGGGGGGGCGCGGGGGGGGGGGGCGGTGTGCTCCCGGGGGGGGCGGGCGTGTGTCTACCCGCCCCCCCACGACCCAACAACGCGCTCACGAAGGGCTGTGCTAGGCGACCGTAACGTTGATGGAGTGCCACCCAGTGGCGCCGCTGGGCGCCGGGCTGGCTTCCTCCCGTGTCTGCGTCTCACCGTCCTGGTTGGTGGCTCGCACCGTGACCGTGTGTGCGCCAGCGGCCGCAGCCCACTCCAGGCGCCACTGCCGCCAGGTGTCGACGCTGACCTCACCGGAGAGCTCAGCCACCTGCCAGTCCCCGTCGTCCACCTGCACCTCAACCTTCTCGATGCCGGTGTGCTGGTCCCAGGCCACCCCGGCGATCACCGCGGTGCCGGCTTGGACGGTGTCGTTCACCCTCGGCACATCGATCCGTGACTCGACCTTGATCGGGCCTTTGGCGGTCCAGCCCCGAGGGGTCCAGTAGCCCTCGTCGTCGGCAAACGACGTCACCTTCAGGTCCACCACCCACTTGGTCGCCGAGACGTAGCCGTACAGCCCGGGCACGACCATGCGCACGGGGAAGCCGTGCTGGGCGGGCATCGGCTCGTCGTTCATCAGCACGGCCAGGATGGCGTCGCGGTCATCGGTCAGCACCTCCAACGGCGTGCCGGCGGTCCAGCCGTCGGTGCTGGTCGACAGCACCATGTCCGCGCCCGCCTGCACTCCGGCCCGCGCCAGGAGCTCACGGATCGGCCACCCGGTCCATACCGCGTTGCCGATGAGGTCGCCTCCGACCGTGTTGGACACACAGGTGAGCGTCACGGCCGTCTGGATGAGCTCCTGGTCGAGCAGCTCGTCGTAGGTCATCTCGATCTCTTGGTCCACCAACCCGTGCACCCGGATGGACCACGTGGCGGGATCGACCTGAGGGACAGTCAGCGCCGTGTCGATGCGGTAGAAGTTGTCGTTGGGCGAGACGTAGGGGGCGAGGCCCTCAATCTTGAAGTCCGCGTCCGAGGGGATGGTCACCTGCGCGGGCCAGTTGGCACCGACGCGCGACTGGGCCAACTGCTCGGTGACCCGCTCACGAGCCACCTGCACCGCCTGTTGGGCGTTGCCCATGGTGCGACCGACATACATGCCCGTGGCGCCGAGCACGCTGAGGCCGCTCCCCCACGCCAGCACGCCTCGTCGGCTCAGGGCACCGGACGCGCTGTCCTCATCCGCGCCCGCGCCCGCTCCGGCGGCGGCCCGCGCAGCGCCGCGGGCGAGCCACGCCAGGACCGCGAGCCCCGCCAGGGTGCCCACGACGGTGGGCACGGCATCGAAGGCTGCACTCCCCGGCCGGTTGAGCACCGCAGCACTGCCGACGATGCCGACGAGCGCGAAGAGACCCAAACCGAGCTGGCGACTCCGTGTGGCAACCACCCCGAGGATGGCGCAGGCGATCAGCAAGGTCAGGCCCATACCGACGAACAGCGCGATTTTGTCGTTGGTCCCGAAGGTGGATACGGCGAAGTCCTTGAGCCAGGCCGGCGTCCGGTCCACGAATCCCCCACCGACCGCCAACAACGGTGACGGTGTCCCGCCGGCGGCATCGGCGCGCTGCATCAGCAGGGCCAAGATTTCGGCCACGCCCAGCGTCATCGAGCCCGCAGCGATACCCGCCAACGGAGCAGCGACTCGTGAAGTCATCCCTCATCCTCTCAACCGGCGCGGCCATGGTGATGACGCATCGGTGACGATGTCGTCCCGGCTCGCAGAAGGAGTTCGTCAGCCCAAGGCGATCGGATGGTCGGCGGTGCCGTCTGGAAGGTGAACAATGCGACCCGGTGCCGCTATTTCCACCTGGCCCGGCCACACCTCGGCGGCCTCGGCTCGGCATGCCTCCGGATCGTTCCAGGCCGGAAGGTGCGTCAGCATCAACCGCGAGACACCTCCGGCGCTCAGGGCCGCTCTGGCCGCTCGCCGAGCGCTCAGGTGCACGCCCGGAGCGAGGTCTCGCCCCTCGACGAAGGCCGAGTCGGCCAGGACCAGGTCGGCGTCCCTCATCAGGGTCGCGAGAGCCGCACACTCGTCGGTGTCACCGGTATAGGCCAACCTCGCACCACCACACTCCACGCGGAAGGCGTAGGCCAGCACCGGGTGGTTCATCTCCACTGCGGTGACGGTGAAGGGTCCGACCCGCAGCACCAGACCATCCTGCAAGGGGTGGAAGGCGAAGGTGTCTTGCACATCCTTGGCCTCCTCGACCCCGTGGGCCCGAGCGATCCTCTCGGCTGCGCCAGTAGGGGCGAAGACGTCCAGGCGCGGGGGCGGTGACCGGTGCGGATGATCGGTGCGCATCACGTGCAGTCCGGTGAGATCGAGGCAGTGGTCAGGATGCAGATGCGAGAACAGCACCGCGTCGAGGGCCAGCGGGTCGACGTACCTCTGCAACGGACCGAGGGCACCACTACCGAGGTCCAGCACGATCGACCATCGTCGACCGTCGGCATGAGCGGTCAGGAGGTAACAGCTCGCTGCGCTGTCCGGACCGGGGAAAGACCCAGCACATCCGACGATCGTCAGATCCATGCCCGACCGCGCACCGGTTGAGGGATCGGCAGGGGCGCCTGGGCTCATCGGTCGCCCTCCGCCGTCATCTCGTGTTCTTCGGGTCGACCGACGTAGGCACGAGCGACGTGCTCGACCTCCGGCCCCAGGAATCGGCGAGCCAACGGCGTGAAACCGTGCGGGTCGCCCGTGGTCAGGAACTGGTGCGTCGGAGCTCCGTGGGTGCTCGGTCGAAGCTGCTGGGTGTCGGTCAGTACCCGGAAGAGGTCGGCCGCGGTGGCCGCCGCGGAGGAGACCAGAGACACCCCGTCGCCGAGCACGTACGACAGGGCGCTGCTCAACAGGGGGTAGTGAGTGCACCCCAGGATGAGCGTGTCGATGTCGGCCTCTTGCAGCGGAGCCAGATATTCGCGGGCCGCACCGATGACTTCCGGACCACTGGTGATCCCGTCCTCGACGAACTCCACGAAACGGGGGCAAGGCTGGCTCAGGACCTCCACGTGCGGGGGCGCCGCGGCGAAAGCATCCAGGTAGGCGCGGCTCTGGTGGGTGGCGAGCGTCGAGATGACGGCCACGCGACCCGAGCGGGTGACCGACATCGCCCTACGCACGGCCGGGCGAATCACCTCTACGACGGGGACCTCGTACCGCTCGCGGGCGTCCGCCAGCACCGCTGCGGAGGCTGAGTTGCAGGCGATGACCAGCGCCTTAACACCGTGCTCGACCAGACGGTCCAGGCACTGCAGCGCGTTGGCCCGGACGTCGGCGATCGGCTGAGGTCCGTACGGTGCCCGTGCGGTGTCGCCGAGGTAGAGCACGGACTCGTTCGGCAGCTGGTCCAGGACTTCGCGTGCCACGGTCAGCCCCCCGAAGCCCGAGTCGAAAATCCCAATCGGCGAGTCGGTCACAGGCTGAAGATTAGTCGGCGATGACGACAGTGCCGATAGCGGCGATGATGGGCCCCAACCACCTCAAGCCATAAACGATCCCGGAGGGGGAGGAACATGAGCGAAGCGGCCACCGGCTCGTCCACGTCGAAGCCCGATGCGGAAGCTGACCACCAGGAGGAGACCGCGATGACTGCTGAGCACTCCTCAGACCAGGCCGAGAAGTCGGCGGCCCGCCCTGACGAGACGGTCGACCGCAGCACGGTCGTCGGCGAGTGGCTCACGATGCTCGCCCGCTGGTCCGGACGGCTGATCCTGGTCGGCGTTGCCGGGGTGCTGGTGCTCTGGGGGCTCTCGACCTTGTGGGCCGGCCTGCTGCCCGTGATCCTGGCCCTGATCCTGGCCGCCCTGCTGATGCCACTGAAGACGTGGCTCCTGGCTCGGGGCCTGGGACACACGCTGTCCGCGTTGGTCACGTTGGTGACCCTACTGGCGGTGGTGTTCGGGATCCTGACCTACATCGCGCCGGACGTGGCCCGGCAACTCGGGGGCATCGGCACTGCAGCCCAAAGCGGCCTCAACCAGGTCCAGGAGTGGGTCCAACGCGGCCCGTTGGACTGGGGCAGCGACGAGGTCGACAACGCGGTGGAGCGCGGCACCACGTGGCTCAAGACGCGCAGCGGAGACATCGCCTCGGGTGCGTTCAGTGGCGTCTCCGCAGCTGGATCGCTGGTAGTCAATCTGATCCTGGTGCTCGCCCTGACCTTCTTCTTCCTCAAGGACGGCCACCGGTTCCTGCCCTGGTCTCGGTCGGTCGTGGGCCGTGGCGCAGGCGCGCACCTGACCGAGGTCCTGGCCCGCAACTGGACGGTCCTCGGCGGGTTCATCCGCACGCAGGCGCTGGTGAGCTTCATCGACGCCTTCTTCATCGGCCTCGGTCTGCTGGTCCTGGGGGTCCCGCTGGCGTTGGCTCTGACCGTCATCACGTTCTTCGCGGGCTTCATCCCGATCGTGGGGGCGATCACCGCCGGGGCCCTTGCTGTCCTCGTGGCGCTGGTCTCCAACGGGCCCCAGACGGCGCTGATCGTGGTGGCCATTATCATTGCCGTGCAGCAGCTCGAGGGTAACGTCCTCTCGCCCATGCTTCAGGGCAAGACCATGAGCGTCCACCCCGGCCTGATCCTCGTCGCCGTAACCATCGGCGGGACCCTCTTCGGGATCGTCGGGGTCTTCCTGGCCGTTCCGCTCACGGCGTCGCTGGTGGCGACCGCACGCTACGTCAGCGAGCAGCTCGACCTCCGGACCGGGCTGGTGCAGCCCGAAGATGTCCACGCCCAGACCCCGGAGGGGTCCGTCACGGCCGAGCGCGGACGAGACACAGCAGCGCACTATCGCGCGGTCGCCAAGAGCAGGAGCTCCGGCCCGGACGCCCGCTCCGAGCGCGAGAACGACCTCCCTTAGTCCGCGCTGGCCTGGACGAACGGGTTGCTGAAGCTGCCGATTCCCTCGACCGACACCTCGACGCGCTGTCCGGCATAGACCTGGGATATGCCGGCCGGAGTGCCGGACAGGATGACATCACCGGGTAGGAGGGTGAACGCCGCCGAAAGGGTCTCGATCAGCTCAGGGACTCCGTGCACCAGATCGGCAGTCGACTGGTCCTGCCTCAGCTCACCGTCGACATGGCAGGTCACCCGAAGGTCGGAGGCGTCGATGTCGGTCTCGATCCACGGGCCCAGCGGGCAGAACGTGTCCATACCTTTGGCCCGCGCCCATTGGCCATCGACACTCTGGAGATCACGAGCCGTCACGTCGTTGGCCACCGTGTAACCAAGGATGACCGAGGAGGCGTCCGCTGCGGCGACGTTCTTGCACATCGAGCCGATAACCACAGCCAGCTCGGCCTCGTGCGAGACATGTTGGGTCATGGTCGGGATCACCACCGGGTCGTCGGGACCTACCACCGCGGTGTTGGGCACCAGGAACATCAGCGGCACCTCGCGCACCTCCGCCCCCCGCTCAGCGGCGTGGGCCGCGTAGTTGTGGCCGATGCCGATGATCTTGGAGCGAGGGATGACCGGCGCCAGGAGACGCACCTCGTCGACTCGATGCGTAGCCCCGGTCAACTCGATCTTGGTATAGAGAGGGTCGCCGCTGATCTCGGCGATCTTCTCCCCTGCTCCGTCGACCAAGCCGAACATGGGGTCTTCTCCGGTGGTGAACCTACAAATTCGCATGGGGCCACGATATCGGCGCTCTCACGCCCTAGCCGTCACACGAGCCGGTGCAGCCACCCATGGGTGTCCTCGGCGCGCCCACACTGGATGTCCATCAGACGCTCACGCAGGTCCGAGGCGACCTCCCCGACTCCTTCACCGTCTCCGATGCTGAGCTCCCCACCCTTCCAGAGCAGTCGGCCGACGGGAGTGATGACGGCTGCGGTGCCGCAGGCAAACACCTCCACGAGATCTCCGGAGGCCGCGTCATCGCGCCATTCGTGGATCGAGTACTTCCGCTCGTGGACCTCGTGACCGCGCTCTCGGGCGAGATCGATCAGCGACGAGCGGGTGACTCCCTCCAGGATCGTCCCGGTCAGCTCCGGGGTCACGATGTGGCCGTCGGCGAAGACGAAGAAGAGGTTCATACCACCGAGCTCCTCGACCCACTGGTTCTCCACCGCGTCGAGGAACGCCACCTGGTCGCAACCCTGAGCCAGACCCTCAGCCATCGGTGCCAAGGACGCGGCGTAGTTGCCGCCGCACTTGGCCGCACCCGTGCCTCCCGGGGCGGCCCGGGAGTAGTCCTCGGAGAGCCAGATACTGACCGGCTTCACGCCACTGGCGAAGTAGGCACCGGCCGGAGAGGCGATCACCAGGAAGGCAGCACTGTTGCTCGGGCGCACGCCCAGCCCCACCTCGGTGGCGATCATGAAAGGCCGAAGATAGAGGCTGGCCTCTCCCCCGGTCGACTCCGGGACCCACTCCTGGTCCACCGTCACCAACGCCGTGAGGGCCTCCAGGAAGACCTCCTCAGGCACCTCGGGAAGCGCGACGCGACGAGCGCTGCCGTTGAACCGAGCGGCGTTGCGGTCGGGGCGGAACGTCCATACCGATCCGTCCGCGTGCCGATAGGCCTTCATACCCTCGAAAATCTCCTGGCCGTAGTGCAGGATCGAGGTCGCGGGGTCGAGCGCGATCGGCCCGTAGGCCGACACCACCCCGTCGTGCCACCCCGACTCCGCGTCCCAGTCGATGCGAGCCATGTGGTCGGTGAACACCGCACCGAACTTCGGGGCGGCAAGCACCTCCGCGATCTGCTCGGACGTGGCCCCGTCTTCACGAGGGTGGACAGAGAATGTGGTCGTGGTCTGCACGGCTGTGTGCTCCTTTGTCGCGGCACCGGCGGAGGTCATCACGGTATCGCTTGACCCCACGGCAAGCATGGCCTCGGTCCGAGGACTCGTGGAGGGGGCGGCTGCGGTCAGGAGGGGAGGCGGGGAGTGTGCAGCGCCGTGAGGCGCATCGACTCGACCCGTAGATCGGCCAGCGTGGCCGTGGCCGGCGGCCCGTCAGCGACCAACGTGGCCACCGTCATGGTGGGGAAGCCGGCGTTGAAGCGCTCCGCCGCCCCTTCGTCGGAACGATCCGGATCGGCCAGCTCGACGACCAGTCCGGGTATGCCGGGAGCATGGCCGACCACCGCCACCGTGCCCACCCCGTCGGGCACCTCCGCCAGGACCCCGAGCAGTTCACCGGGTGAGGCGTTGTAGATCCGCCGGTCTCGCCATACCTCGACCTCGGCCAGCGCGGCGCTGCCCTCGACCATGGCCTGCCAGGTCTGGAGGGCACGCACCGCGGTGGAGCATAGGACGAGATCAGGGACGAGATCGCTGTGCGCGATCCACCGGCCCGCGGCCTGCGCGTCGCGGCGACCCCGCGGCAAGAGGGACCGGCCGTGGTCGCCCTGGGTGGGTGGGCCCTGTTGCTCCGTTTTGGCGTGACGGACCAATAGCAAGCGTGTCGTCATACCAGCCGATGCTAGGCGTCGACGACGAGGTTGTCCTGAGGGTAGGAGCAGCACGGGAGGAACTTGCCCGCCGCGATCTCACGGGGCCGGATCCCACCCGCGTGCTGCATGTCGACGGACCCTTCGACCAGGTCGCTCTTGCACGTGCCGCACAGACCTTGACCGCAGGCCGAACGGATCGAGACACCGGCCGCTGCGGCCGCTTCGAGCACCGTCATGCCCGGCCCGGCCAGCACCTCCTTGCCGCTTCGGGCGAAGACGATGGACTTCGCTACCGTCGCGGGAGAGGCCACGTTGCCCGGTACGAAAGCATCAGCTCCCTCCATGCCAGGTACTTGACGGTCAGGAACCACGGACAGGGCCTGGACGACCGGCTCGATGACGAAGCTTTCCTGGTGGACCTGATCCAGGGGCACGCCCAGCTCCATCAGGACGTTATGCGCTGCCGTCATGTAGGGCCCGGGCCCACACATGAAGACTTCCCGTTCGGTGATGTCGGGCACGACCGCCCCGAGGAGTCCCGCGCTGAGTCGACCCCGGGGACCGGTCCACACCTCCCCCACGCTGTCCGACTCGCAGATGGAGGTCACCGCCAGGTTCAGACCCGAGGACGGCAGGGCAGCAAGCTCGTGCCGGAAGACGATGTCGGCCGGGGTGCGAGCACTGTGCACGAATGCTACGTCGGCTTCGCCGGAGAGGTCGGCCAGAGTGCGGGTCATCGACATCAGCGGCGTGATGCCGCTACCGGCTGAGAGGAACAAGTACTTGCGGGAGGGGTAGTGGGCCAGGGTGAACTCCCCGAAGGGCCCACTGACCTCGAGCCGCCCACCGCGCTCCAGGTTGTTGTGCAGCCAGTTCGACACCACCCCGTCCGGGGTGCGCTTGACGGTGATGGTCAGCAGGTGCGGCCGGGTGGGCGGCGAGGAGAGGGTGTAACAGCGCTGGTGACGCTCCCCGTCGATGGTCACCGTCACCACGACGTACTGCCCCGGGGCGAAGGTGAAGGAGCGCGGCGTGGTGGGCTCCAGCACGAAGGTGGAGACGTCGTGAGTGATCGGCACCACGGCCTTGCAACGCAGGATCATGTCGAAGTCCGCGTCGGCGCCGGGTAGCACGGTCAACAGGGGTTGAGCGAACAGGTCCTGCGAGCGCAGGTCGTCGATCAGGGTGCGCCCCATACGGGAGTCGAGGCCCCCGGTGCGGGGCGGGTGGGTGACTGCGGTCATGATCCGATCTCCTCGGCAAGTCGGCGGATGTACCAGCCGACGAAGGCGTCGACCTGGGACTCACTTGGCATGTAGGGCCCTGCTTCGTAGGCCGGGCTGGAAACCCCCAGCTGGGCTCGCGCCGTGAAGACGCTGTCCTGGTCGTTGGTCTCCCGCCACACATGCGTCAGCTGGTCGACGTTGTAGTCGACCCCTTCGACCGCGTCCTGATGCACCAGCCAGATCGTGCGCACCAGGGTCTTCTCCGCGCTGATCGGTAGCGCCGTGAAGAGGACCGCGTGGTCGGCCATGAGGTGGGCCCACATGTTCGGCTGCATATGCAGGGTGCACCGGCCCAGGCGGGTGCTGGGGAAGTCCGCGAGCGGTCGGCGGCAGAGCACGGTGCCGTCCAGACTGAACGACTCCCCGGCACCGTCGAGCGCCTCGCGCATGATGCGCAGTCCGGTGGCGGGTTCCTCCAGGTCCAGGATGAGCTCGTGGGGGAGACCGGCCTGGTCGCAGATCAGCTCCAGCTCGCTCTGGGCGAGCAGGTACCGGTCGTGGTGCGGCCGTAGCTTGGGGGTGATCTCGTCGTCGGTCAGCCCGTAGGTCAGGAAGAAGGTGCTCGACAGCTCCGGGTGGCCCTCGCAGTGGTAGCACTCACGGTTGTTCTCCATCACGAGCTTCCAGTTCGCGTCCTCGACGATGTCGACCTGCGCGGCCACCTTCGCCTGGGACAGCTGGTGCGGCTCGAGGTATGGCGCAACGCGGGCCATCGTGGGATCGAAGTCGGCGGGGGGCTCGTCAGCGAGACACAGGTAGACCAGGCCGGCGACGACGCGCACTGCGACCGGCTTGAGCGCGAAGCACGAGGGGTTGAAGTCGGGGCCCTGACCCGGAGCGTGCAGCAGACGACCATCGGTGCCGTAGGTCCAGTAGTGGTAGCCGCAGACGATGTTGCCGACCGAGCCCTGCTCTTCGTTCAGAATGCGCGCACCCCGGTGGCGACACACGTTGTGCAGGGCTCGCACCTCCTCCTCGTCGTCCCGCAGCACGATCACCGAGTACGCGCCGACCTCGATCGTCACGTAGTCACCCGCCTCGGGGATCTGGGCCTCGACGGCGGCGAAGAACCAGAACGATCCGAAGATCGCCGTCACATCAAGGGTGAAGACCTCCGGGCTGGTGTAGAACTCGCTCGGCAGCGGATAACCCGAGGGACGATTCCGCACGTAGTCGGCGATGCTGCTCGGGACGCGGCGTGCTGCCGTACCGGGGGGCCTGCTGTCTACGCTCATGTCACTTCCCTTCAGAGAGCCATGCACAGACGCAACGCGTCGTAGATGGCGGCGTGGATGTTGCGGCTGCTGACGGCGTCACCGATGCGGAACAGCTGGTAGGTGCCCTCGGGGTTGGTCTGCACGAGCTGGGCGCGTCCTTCGAGGAGGGCGGACTGGTCGACCTCACCGAGGTTCACCGACCCAGCGACCAGGTCCAGGTAGAGCTCGTCGTTGGGCAGCGTGCCGTGCTCGACGACGACGGTGTCGACCTCGCGATCCCACGTCTTGGTGGTGTAGTCGCTGCCTAGCCGGGCGACCAGACGCTTGCCCGGCCCTTTGCTGACCCCGACCAGGCGGGTGGCCAGGGTCGTGGTGACCCCGTGCTCCGCAAAGGCCGTGAGGTATGCCGGGCTGTTCATCCCGCCGACCGCGACGGCCAGTGTGCGCTCGGGGGTGACGAATTCCAGCTTCGTGGCCAGTGGAGCGAGCATCTCGGCTGCCCCCATGGCGCTCTCGTTGCCGTTGTCGTCGTAGACCAAGACGTCCCCCCGGGCGCGGACACTGCCGTCCATGACGTCCCAGGTGTCCCGGACCAAGTCACTGCCGTGCTTCAGGAACGTCGTGTTCGGCATACCTCCGGTGGCCACGACGACCACCTCGGGGTCGAACTCGCGCACGGATTCGGCGTCGGCGTACCGGCCGAGCAACAGGCGCACTCCGAGAACCGCCAGCTCCGAGACCCGCCAGTCGATGATGCCGATCAGGTCGGCACGCCGTGGCGCTGCAGCCGCCAGGAGGACCTGGCCACCGGGCTGATCGGAGGCTTCCAGCACGGTGACCTGGTGGCCGCGTTCGCCGAGCACGCGAGCGGCCTCCAGCCCCGCGGGTCCTGCGCCCACCACCACGATCCGCTTGGCCTGGCCGCCGGCCTTGGAAACCAGGTGCGGCAACGACTGCTCCCGCCCGGTTGCGGGGTTGTGGATGCACTTGGCGTCGCCGGACTCGTAGATGGCGTCAAGGCAGTAGTTCGCCCCCACGCACGGGCGGATCCGGTCCTCCTCCCCGCGAGCGACCTTGGCCACCAGGTGTGGGTCGGCCATCTGAGCGCGGGTGAGCCCGACCAGGTCCACCAGTCCCTCACGGACGGCATACCGAGCGGTGGCCACATCGGAGATCCGTGCGGCGTGCATCACGGGAATGTCGATCGCCCGCTTGATCTCGCCGGCGAACTGCAGCTGGGGCGCAGAGGGCGTGCCCATCGAGGGGATGACTTCGGCCAACGTGGCGTCCCGGTCGATCGTGCCGCGGATCACGGACAGGAAGTCGAGGCCGGCCTCGGTGTAGTTCTTCAGGGCCAGGAGGGCGTCGTCCTGCTCCAAGCCGGGGCTGGTCTGCTCGTTCATGCTCATCCGGATGCCGACGATGAAGTCCGAGCCCACTGCGGCGCGGACCGCCTGAATCACCCGCAGCGGGAACGTCATCCGCGCCTGAAGGTCACCACCGAGCTCGTCCTCACGGTCGTTGGTGGCCGGGGACAGGAACCCGTCGAGCAGATGCCCGTAGGACTGCAGTTCGATGCCGTCCAGTCCCCCGGCCTGGCAGCGCTGCGCGGCCTCGGCGTACTGCCCGACGATGCGGTCGACGTCCCAGGACTCGGCCTTCTTGGGGAACGAGCGGTGCGCGGGCTCACGCTGGTGTGAGGGGTAGACCAGCGGGAGCCAGTCGTGGGTGAAGTTGCTGCTGCGTCGGCCCAGGTGCGTGACCTGGCACATGACTGCGGCGCCTTCTTCGTGCACGTCGTCGCTCAACCGCTGGAGCCACGGCACGACCTCATCCTTGTAGAGCAGGATGTTGCCGAACGCAGGCGGGCTGTCCGGCGCCACGACCGCAGAACCCCCGATCATCGTGAGCCCCACACCACCCCGCGCTTTTTCTAGGTGGTAGAGCCGGTAGCGGTCCTTGGGCATGCCATCGACGGTGTAGGCGGGCTCGTGCGAGGTGCTGACCACCCGGTTGCGCAGGGTAAGGGCGCCGAGGTCGAAGGGATCGAGCAGGGGATCACGCAACGTCACCTCGCCAGTATGAAACCGTATTCAGCAGAAAAGAATCTCACGATTGTGCATGGAATCATGCAATCATTTCGTATGATCGATCCCCGCCTGCGCAGTCTCCAGCTCGTGGCCTGGCACGGCACGGTGACGGCCGCCGCAAAGACGCTGCACTACACACCCTCCGCGGTCTCCGCTCAACTGAGATCGCTGTCCGCCGACCTGGGGGTGGAGGTGTTGGAACGTCAAGGCCGTCAGGTGCGCCCCACTCCCAGCGGCCGTCTGCTGCTGGAGTTTGCGGACGAGCTGTCGTCCCGATGGGAGCAGATGCATGGCGAGCTCCTGAGCAGCGCGGAACGCACGCCCGGGTCCTTGAGGCTCTGTGGGTTCTCCACCGCTGCGTCCAGTCTGCTGCCACGCGTGGCCACAGAGGTCATCGCCGCCTACCCCGGGACCCAGGTGCGGCTCATCGAGGCCGACCCCGAGGCGTGCTTCGAGCTGCTGCTTGCCGACTCCGCGGACCTGGCCGTGGTCGTCACCACCGATCGTCTACCTCGCCTCGACGATGCGCGTTTCGAGCAACAGCCGCTGGCCAGCGACCCGCTGGACCTTCTGCTCCCCGCCCACCACCGCTTCGCCGGCCACACCTCGGTGTCGTTGTCCGAGATGGCACACGAGAACTGGATCATGGACCATCCGGGACGCCCCAACCATCAGCTGGTGATGACCTCGTGTCTGGCGGCCGGGTTCAACCCGACCATGGCCCACGAGGTCGTGGAATGGGACACCGGCGCGGCCCTGGTGCACGCCGGTCTGGGGGTGTGTCTGGTCCCCCGGCTCGCCAGACTGCCCACCGGATACGACATCGTCCGGGTCCCGCTGCACGGTGACCCAAGCCCGGCCCGGCAGATCCGCACGGGCATTCGAGCGGGCTCCGCCGCCAATCCCTTGTTGGCCACGGCGCTCGCGGCCCTGGCTCAGTTCACCCCGGCGACGTTGGGCTGAGGCGAAGGCTGAGCTGGTCCAAGGCAGCTGCTGGCCTACGCACCACCCGTGGCCACGACGTGAGGCAGTCGTCCGGTGGTTCGGTATGCGGCGAGTTGGGACCGAACGAAGCGGGCCATCCGAGGCTCGAAGGCGCTCGTACTACCCGCGGTATGGGGGCTGACCAGCACTCCGGGCGTGGTCCACAACGGGTGCTCCGGAGGCAAAGGCTCAGGGTCGGTCACGTCCAAAGCCGCACGCAGACGGGCGGTGCTGCATTCCCGGACCAACGAGTCGGTATCGATGATCGGTCCGCGGCCGACGTTGACCACGAGCGCATCGTCGGGCAGCAGCGCCAGCGCGGAGGCATCGAGAGACCCTCGGGTGGCGGCGGTCAACGGCGCAGCGACCGCCAGGATGTCGGCTTCAGACAGTACCTCCGACAGCTGGGAGGCCGGATACACCTGCTCGACCACCCCGTCACCGGGACGGGCCCGGCGAGCGATGGCGATGACCCGGACCTCGCAGGCTCGCAGGCGCCGGGCCAGGGCCTGCCCGATGCCGCCGTAGCCGTAGATCACGGCGGTGCTGTCGGCTAGCGACCGACGCTGGCGCGGTCCGGGCCACACGCCGGCAGGTTGGTCGCGGACGAAGTCGGGGACGTCGCGCTGGGCGGCGAGGATCAGTGCCAGGGCCATCTCTGCTGTGGCCGTGTCGTGGACACCGACGGCGTTGGACAGCTCCACCCCGGGCGGCAGCAAGCGCAGAGCATGCTCGTAGCCGGCCGAGCCGAGCTGAAGACCGCGCAGCGCGGGCAGCTCGTCGAGCCGGGTTATCCACGGCGCGCGCCATGGCGGGGCCACGACGACTTCGATCCGGTCCTGATCCGGTGGTGGGTCGCGCAGGTCCCAGGGGTGGACCTGCATACCCTCGATCTCGCCCACCACTTCTCGCAGCACTCCTGGCACCGTGACCACGCCCATGACCTCACGGTAGCCCCCTGCTGGGTCACAGACGGCGACCGTAAATTAGCGGTATGCATGCTCCTCGCTTCGAACGCCCCCTCCAGCAGATGTCCGTGGGTCTCGCCGCCGTCGCGGTCGCCACAGTCAGCGCCTGCTCGAGCACGTCTTCCTCGACGCCGACCCAGGAGGGGGACTCCATCAACGACACGTCGGCCATCGAGATCGTGGCGAGCGACTTCGACGTGCCCTGGGCTCTGGTGCCCTTGGAGGACGGTGGCGCGCTGGTGGGCGAGCGAGACAGCGCCGAAGTCTTTCGGGTGCAGCCCGGCGGGGAGCGTGAGATCTTGACCACCGTTCCCGGGGTCGAGCCTGGCGGCGAGGGTGGGCTGCTCGGGGTCGCCGTCCCGCCGGACGGCGACGGCACGCAGTTCTACGCCTACCTCACCTCGGCTCAGGACAACCGCGTGGTGGAGATCGACACCTCCGGCCGTGCGGCGGACGAGGCGCCGCAGGTCCGTGAGGTGCTCGTCGGCATACCGAAGGCCGGGAACCACAACGGTGGCCGGATCGCCTTCGGGCCGGACGACTACCTGTACGTCACCACCGGGGACGCGTCCGAGGGCATCAGCGCCAAGGATCCTGAATCGCTGGCGGGCAAGATCCTGCGGCTGACGGTGGAAGGCGCCCCGGCCCCAGGCAATCCGGATGCGACCTCCCCCGTGTGGTCGATGGGGCACCGTAACGTCCAGGGACTGGACTGGGATGAGACCGGAGCACTGTGGGCCAGTGAGTTCGGTCAGAACGACCTCGACGAGCTCAACCGGATCGAGCCGGGCAACAACTACGGGTGGCCCGAGTGTGAGGGGCCCTGCGACCGCCCGGAGTTCGTCGACCCGGAGGTCACCTGGCCCACGTCGGATGCGTCGCCCTCGGGTCTCACGGTGGGATCCGACGGCGCCCTCTACATGGCAGCGCTGAGGGGGCAGTCCCTATGGCGGATCCCCTTGGACAACGGGGTGGTCGGCTCACCGGAGCGTCTGCTGGAAGGTGAGTTCGGACGGCTGCGCAGCGTGGTCAACGGACCGGACGAGTCGTTGTGGGTGCTGACCAATAACACCTCTCGGGGCAACCCCGCGAAGGGCGACGACAAGCTGCTCTCGGTCCCCCTCCCCTGACCGATGTGCGCGCCGATGCACGCGGCGGACCGCAGGAGAGCGCGCACATCGGTCAGTCGCGGTCGGCTCGAGCCTCGACCCAGACCAGCGTCAACACGATGGCTATGCCCAGAGCCATCAGCAGCAGTGGGCCGACCACCGGAGCGGTGGGAGCCAGCAGCGCGCCCGGCCCCTCGCTCTCTCCGCCAGAGGACTCCTGCCACGGCCATAGGGCGCGCAGTGACCCCAGCATCAGTCCGGCCATCAGCACCAACGTGATCCGACGTCGCTCCCGCAACAGGTAGGCCAAGAACGGCACGAACGTGGCCAGTCCCACTGCGGCTCCTGCTCCGAACACCGCGATGTAGATCAGGTTCCGCTCGTCGACGGCCTCCAGGGTGACGGTGTAGAGGCCTACCGCCAGCAGTAGGAACGAACCCGAGACCCCGGGCACCACCAAAGCGCAGATCGCCACGGCAGCCGCCACGAAGACCACGTAAAGCGGCGGATCGGTGACATTGCCGCCGCCCGCCAGGCTGACCAGGAGGTATGCCGTCACGGCAGCAACGAGTCCGAGCACCAGGTCGTAGATGACCGGTCGTCGGGCCTCGGGCAGCATGCGGATCGGGACGAGGATGCTGGCCGCGACCAGGCCGAAGAACAAGCCCCGGGCGTGCTCGGGGTGGTCCGTGACGAAGGCGCTCATCACCCCGGCGATCGTGAGCACCGCAGTGATCATGCCCGCCAGGACGGGCAGCACGAGCCGCCAGTCGGTACGACGCAGCTCCGTCTTGGCCCGTGAGCCGCGATCCGGTCCCGTGACCGCGACCCGCACCGCGCCAAGGACGTGTGAGGCCGAGTCGATGAGCTGCTCGTAGACCCCGGTGACCAGGGCGACGGTGCCCCCGGAGACCCCGGGGACCAACTCAGCCGAACCGATCAGGAAGCCCCGCCCGGCGTCCAGGGGAAGCAGCCGCAGTGGACGTGAAGGGGTGGACCGGTCCGTGGCCGTGGAGTCGTGCGTCATCGCCTAGGTCAGCCGCTCGAGGATGAGTTCACGTGCTTTGGCCGCATCGGCCTGACCGCGCATCTCCTTCATGACCTGGCCGATCAGTGCACCGGCCGCGTTGAGCTTGCCGTCGCGGACCTTGTCGGCGATGTCCTGGTTGGCGGCGATCACGGTATCGACAGCGGCGGCCAGGGCACCGTCGTCCTGGACGAGCTCCAGCCCCTTCGCGTCGGCCACCTCGACCGGGGTGCCCTCCCCCGCCAGGACGCCCTCCATGACCTGTCGGGCCATCGAGTCGTTCAATCGGCCCGCGCCGATGAGGGCGTCCAGCTCGGCGATGTGGGCCGGGGTCACCCCGAGGTCGGTGACCGCCACGTCCTGCTTGTTGGCGCGTCGCGCCAGGTCGCCGGTCCACCACTTCCGGGCCGCGGCGGGCGAGGCGCCCGAGGCCACCGTCTCCTCGATGACCTCGACCGCTCCGGCGTTCACGACGTCGCGCATCTCCAGGTCGGTGTATCCCCAGTCGCCCTGCAGCCGCTTGCGGCGCTCGGCGGGCGGCTCGGGCAGGGTCGCCCGGAGCCGTTCGATGTCCTCAGCACTAGGAGCCACCGGCACCAGGTCCGGCTCCGGGAAGTAGCGGTAGTCGTCGGCGTCGGACTTCGGACGACCGGAGGTCGTGACCCCGGTGTCCTCGTGCCAATGCCGGGTCTCCTGGAAGACCGCGTCGCCGGCGTCGAGCACCGCCGCGTGGCGGGACATCTCGTAGCGCACCGCCCGCTCCACCGAGCGCAGCGAGTTCACGTTCTTGGTCTCGGTCCGCGTCCCCAACGACACCGCCAGCTGCTCCGCACCCCACGGGTCGCCGCCGACCTTCGGTCGCAGCGACACGTTCGCGTCACAGCGCAGCGAGCCCTGCTCCATCTTGACGTCCGAGACATCCAGGGCGCGCAGCAGGTCTCGGAGCGCTCCGACGTAGGCCTTCGCGATCTCCGGCGCACGAGCGCCGGCGCCGACCAGCGGTTTGGTGACGATCTCGATCAACGGGATGCCGGCTCGGTTGTAGTCCACCAGCGAATGGTCCGCGCCATGGATCCGCCCGGTCGCCCCACCGACGTGCAGCGACTTGCCGGTGTCCTCCTCCATGTGGGCACGTTCGATCTCCACGCGATAGCTCGAGGTGCCACCCTCACCGTTGTCGTAGTCCACGTCGAGGAACCCCTCGAAGGCGATCGGCTCGTCGTACTGGCTGGTCTGGAAGTTCTTGGGCATGTCGGGATAGAAGTAGTTCTTCCGGGCGAAGCGACACCACGGGGCGATCTGGCAGTTCAGCGCGAGGCCGATCCGGATGGCTGACTCCACGGCTACGGCGTTGACCACCGGAAGGGCCCCGGGTAGGCCCAGGCACACGGGGCAGACCTGCGAGTTGGGCTCGGCCCCGAAGCCCGTGGCGCAACCACAGAACATCTTGGTCGCGGTGCCGAGCTCCACGTGGACCTCCAAGCCGAACACCGGGTCGTAACGCGTCAGCAGTTCGTCGTAGTCGACCACCGAGTCGACAGCATGTGCGCTCATTGGGACACCTCGGCTCCGGTCGGTATGACGTGGATCGGCGGCGCTTGGTCGAGCAACAACCCGCCCCACTCCTGGGTCAGGGACGCCTCAAGGGCCGCCCCGACGGCATACATTCGGTCGTCCTGCGTCGCCGGGGCGAGCACCTGCAGGCCGACGGGCAGGCCATCCTCCTCGGCGAGACCACACGGCACCGACAGTCCGGGGACGCCGGCCAGGTTGGCGGGGATGGTCGCGATGTCGTTCAGGTACATGGCCAAGGGATCGTCATCGTTGGCTCCGAACGCGAAGGCCGTGGTGGGAGCGGTGGGACTGATGAGTACGTCGACCTGCGCGAACGCGGCGGTGAAATCTCCGGCGATCAGCGTCCGGACTTTCTGAGCCTGACCGTAGTAAGCCTCGTAGTACCCGCTGGACAGGGCGTAGGTCCCCAGGATGATCCGTCGCTTGACCTCGTCACCGAAGCCGGCGTCCCGGCTGGAGCCCATGACCTGCTCCGCGCTCGGTGCGGCGACATCGTCCGGTCCGACCCGCAGTCCGTAGCGCATCGCGTCGTAGCGCGCCAGGTTGGAGGACGCCTCACTCGGCAGGATCAGGTAGTAGGCCGCCATGGCGTACCGGAAGTGGGGGCAGGACACGTCGACGATCTCGGCGCCGAGCCGTTGCAGGTGGGCGACCGCCTCGTCGAAGCGCCGCTTCACCCCCGCCTGAAACCCCTCACCGGAGATCTCGCGGACGACTCCGATCCGAGTACCGCTCAGCTCGCGGGTGGCGACAGCGTGCGTCACGGGCGGCACCGGACCCTCGATGGAGGTCGAGTCCATCGGGTCGTGACCCGCGATCACGGAGTGCAGTAGTGCGGCGTCGGTCACCGTGCGGGTGCACGGGCCGATCTGGTCCAGGGACGAAGCCAGGGCGATGATGCCGTAGCGGGACACCGCCCCGTAGGTGGGCTTGGCTCCCACGGTCCCGGTCAACGCGGCAGGTTGCCGAATCGAGCCCCCCGTGTCCGAGCCGATGGCCCAGGGCGCGAGGTGCGCCGCCACCGCGGCGGCGCTGCCTCCTCCCGAACCACCGGGGATGCGGCCGGTGTCCCACGGGTTGCGGGTGGGGCCGTAAGCCGAGTGCTCGGTGGAGGAGCCCATCGCGAACTCGTCCATGTTGGTCTTGCCCAGGATGGGCATCCGGGCCTCCCGGATGCGCGCGACGATCGTGGCGTCGTAGGGCGGGACCCACCCTTGAAGCATCTTCGAGCCGGCGGTGGTCGGCATACCCATGGTGCAGGCGATGTCTTTGATCGCGATCGGCACACCGGCCAGCGGCGGCAACGGCTCGTCAGCCGCGCGGGCCTCGTCCACGCCGCGTGCGGTCGCCAACGCGCCCTCGGCGTCGACGTGCAGGTACGCGTGGATCGTGCCGTCCAGCGTCTCGATGCGATCCAGGTGCGCCTGGGTCAGCTCCTCGCTGGTGAACTCCCCCGCCAGCAGCGCGTTGGCCATCTGGGCGGCACTGAGGAGGCAGGGGTCGTACGGGGTGGTGTCGTTCATCGGGATGTTCACTCCTCGTCCAGAATGCGCGGCACGCTGAAGCGCTGCTGGTCGGTCTCCGGCGCTCCCGAGAGGGCCTGCTCGGCGGTCAGCGATGGGCGGACCTGGTCGGGTCGAGTGACGTTGGCCAGGGGCAGGGGGTGGGACATCGGCGGGACGTCGGCGGCAGCGACCTCGTTGATCTTGCCCACCCATCCGACGATCTGTCCGAGCTGTCCGGCGAAGCGGTCCAGCTCGTCCTCGGAAAGCTCGATCCTGGCGAGCATGGCCACGTGCGCGACATCGTCGCGGGACAGTGCAGGCATGGCCGCAAGTGTATGCGGCGTGAGCACCCGACTCGTGCGGCGCAGACGGGCCCGGGGGCGCTCGCACGACGAATGCGGCGCGGGACGCCATCCTCAGATGGCCTCGCCGCGCCGCAGAAGGTCGTGCTGTGGTGATCAGCCCGTGAAGGTGGGCTCCGCCTCGACGGGCGCGGCCGGAGCGGCCGGCGTCATATCGTCGCCGCCACCGTTTCCGGCGCGACCATCCTCGTCGTCGTACTCACCGAACTCGACCGAGCCGGCGTCCGGCTGACCGTCGCGAGGCGCACCGCGCTGGTCGACGTCCAAGGCAATTCCGGGCAGACCCACATTCATCGCGGGGCTTCCTTCGACCGGCATGTGCGTCAGGGTCGGTCCGCCGTTGTCGGCGAGGTCACCCAGGCCGGGGTCTGAGACGTTGCCCACATCGTCGCTCCCTGCGGTGATCGAGTCGCCGACCACATTGCCACCGATGCTGCTGACCTCGTCCGTGCCGTCAGCCCCGTCGTTGGCGGCCACGATGCTGTTACCGATCTCGATCGATCCGACCAGCCCGTCGCTGTTCAGCGCGACCGTGGTGTGCAGCAGCGAGACGTCGCCGGAGTCGGAGAAGACTCCGCCACCGCTGTCCGCGGTGTTCGTGCTCACCGTGCTGTTGGCCACGTCCAGGGTGCCGCCGTCGTTGTACAGGCCACCACCCTGACCGTCGGTGCTGTTCTCGCTCAGCGTGGTTGCGGTGACGGTCATGGTGCCGCCCTCGGAGTTCCACAGCCCGCCACCTTGGTTGACCGCAGAGTTGCCGGAGACGGTCGACCCTTCGACCGCCACGGTCCCGGCGCCGGTCAGGTGCAGAGCGCCACCGTTACCCGGGCTGTCCCCGGTGGAGTTGCCGGCCAGCAGGCTGTCGCTCACCGTGGTATCGCTGCCGTCGACAGCGGCTTCGATGCCACCACCGGCGCGCACAGAGGTGTTGTCGAGGACATCGCTGCCACTCACCTCGAGCGTTCCACCGTTGTTCAGGACGCCACCGCCGGAGCCCGCGGCGCCATCGGCGACGTTCTCGCTCACCGTGCTACCCGTGACCGTCAGGGTCCCGCCGTCGTTGAACAGTCCGCCGCCACCTTGGTCAGCGTCGGCACCCGAGCCGGTGTTGGAGCTGATCGTGGCGTCGGTGACCGTCATCGTGCCGCCTGCAGAGTTCCACAGGCCCCCGCCCTCGGCGGCCGCGGTGTTGTCAGCCACGACCGTTCCGGCGACGTCGACCGTGCCGGCACCGGTCAGGTGCAGGCCGCCTCCGTTACCCGGGGCGCCGCCGGTGCTGTTCTGCCAGAGCGTGCCGCCCTTCAGCGAAGTGCTGCTCCCGTCTGTGGCTTCGATGCCACCACCGGCGCGGACGCTGTCGTTGCTGTCGATGTTGGACTCGGTGACCTCGAGGCTGCCGCCGAAGTTCAAGATGCCACCACCGGAGCCGGCCTCACCATCTGCCGTGTTGCCGGATACCTCGGTCTTGCTGACGAGGAGCGTCCCACCGTTGTTGAACAGGCCGCCACCGCCGTCGTCAGCCTCAGCGCCCGAAGCCGTATTGCCGGTGATCGTGCCGCCCGTCACGGTCATGGTGCCGGAGCCGTTCCAGAGACCGCCACCCTCCAGAGCCGCGGTGTTGCCGGTCACCGTGGTGTCCGTGATGGTCGCGTCTCCCGCGCCGGTGATGTGCAAGCCACCGCCGTTGCCGGGAGCCTCACCTGCGGAGTTGTCGGACAGCGTCGAGTCCTCGAGCGTCGTAGTGGAACCTTCGGAGCCTTCGATGGCGCCACCTGCACGCATGGCGCTGTTGCTGCTCATCGTGACGCCGGTGGCGCTGAGGCTGCCCGCGTTCAGCACCGCGCCGCCACTGCCGCCACCCTCGCCGGAGGGCTCGTCGTCGGCCGTGCCGCCGGTCACCGTGACGTCGACGAGGGTCAGGTCGCCCGCAGTCAGCACGTGGAAGGCACGGTCACCGAGCGCCGAAGCGTCGATCGTTGCGCCGTTGCCCTCGATGACGGTTTCTCCGGTGATGTCGAGATCGCCGGTCGCTCCCTCATCTTCACCTGCACCATCGAGGTCCAGCGTGTAGGTCGTCCCGCCGTCCAGGGTCAGGGTGTCAGCGCCGTCACTGCCGTTGGCCTCGATGATGGCTGCCCGCAGGCTCCCAGCGTCGATGCTGTCGGCACCGGTGGACACGTCCAGCTCCGCTGCGCTGCTGGTGATCGGCGCTGTGACGATCACCCCGCAGGCCAGGGCGGTGGCCCCAAGGGTCGGAATCCATCTACGCACGATCTCTCCTCTAGTCGATGATCCAGCGCGGTATAGCGAGTCGCGCCGACGCCTTTGGCGTTGCTGGTCATTCGGGGCCGTCCCGGCATCGGATTGCACGAGTGGTGGATCGACGCCCTTGTGATTCGGAGACTTCATCCAGAAGCGATGGCTAAGGTCCCCCCATGATGACGACGAACGGACTGCCCCGACGCGGCTTCATTCGGGTCGGACTGGCCGTCGCTGCCGCTGGGGGCCTGAGTGCCTGCTCCGGCGCGGAGTCGACGACGTCACAGGCCAGCCCGTCGCGAGATGGTGGCGACGCCGACACCTCCGCGTCGACCAGCAACCCTCAGGGCGAGGCGTCCTCCACGCCGCCGTCGACGCCGGACCCTGATGCCACGATCGTTGCCGCAGCGGTGGTCGACCGGCTCCAGATCTTCGGCGAACCTGCCGACATGGATGATCTGGGCGACGCGGGCGACCCGGACCAGGTCCTGGATCGCTCCGAGCGGATCACCGGCCAACTCATCCTCCTGGCACTCGAGGTGGGGACGGCTTGGACCCAGGTCCAGCTGCCGGTCCGACCCAACGGCAGCATCGGCTGGGTGCGTTCCTCGGAGGTCAGCCTGAGCAGCCACAACTACAGCATCGACATCGACCTGGGTGGGCACGAGATCGTCGTGATGAAGGGCGAGGACGAGGTGTTGCGCAGCCCGATCGGCGTAGGTCGGGCTGATCGACCGACACCCGGAGGGGACTACTTCATCACCGAGCTGCTTCAGCCGCCGGACCCTGACGGACTCTACGGGCCCTACGCCTACGGCCTGTCGGGCTACTCCGACGTCCTGATGGACTTTCGCGGCGGGGAAGGTGTGATCGGCATCCACGGAACCAACGAACCCGACCTGGTCGGGACCGACGTCAGCTCGGGCTGCATCCGGCTTCCCAATACCGAGATCACCCGACTGGTCGATGCGATCGGGTTGCCGCTGGGCACCCCCGTTACCATCAGGTCCTAGGCGCCGAGCCTGGCTTTGACGAGCGCTGGGTCCGGATTGGTGGCCGGCTCGCCGTTCAGCAGCACGGTCGGCACCGTTTCGTTGCCATGGTTGAGGGACCGGACGAACTCCGCAGCCTCGCGGTCCTGCCAGATGTTCACCCGAAACGATCTCTCGTGCTGACCGAGACCACCAGGACAGGCCCGGGGCCGACCGCCATCACCGTTGCGTCAGGAAGCCAGCTTCTCCTGGACCTGCTTCGGGTTCGGGTTGGTCACCGGTATGCCGTCCATCACCACGGTAGGCACGGTCTCGTTGCCGTCGTTGACCGAACGCACAAAGGCTGCGGCGTCCTTGTCCTCCCAGATGTTGATCCAGGTGGCCTTATCGCCCTCGGCGCCCAGAGTCGCGCGCAGTCGCGCGCAGAAGCCGCAGCCGGGACGCCAGTAGATGACGACGCCGTCGTCCGTCGTGTGATCGGTGGAAGTCTTCGATTCAGAGGTCACATGCAGGGGAACGCATGGCCTGCACCGGGTGATTCCCGAGGCTGCCGGGGGTCACGCCTAACCCATGGGTGAGACTGGCGCGATGGTCTTTCCAACGCGCAACCGACCGCGGTGGGTGCATCTCCTGGTCGGGCTCTGCCTCGTAGCGGCGGTCGGCCTCATCGCCTGGTTGGCCTGGCCGCGCTCGAGCCTCGAGGCTGATCCCGTCCCGGATCCTCTTCCCCTAGTGGTGCTGGTGTCGGGCTACGGCGGCGACGGTCGAGACCTCGCCCCCCTCGTCGCTGCCCTCGAGCAGCAAGGCCGGAAGGTCTCGGTCCTGCCGCCGGTGGGTGACAACACCGGAGACCTGACGGAGCAAGCGCAGGTGCTCGGTGAGTTTGTGGAGAGCGAGATCGGCGGCGCGGACGACGTCGATGTCATCGGATACTCCGCGGGTGGGGTCGTGGCCCGGCTCTGGGTCCGAGACTACGGCGGAGACGCCGTGGCTCGACGGGTGCTCACCATCGCTGCGCCCCACCACGGCACGGCTCTGGCCGGACTCGCCGAGCTGGCCGGCTTGTGTGATGGCGCCTGCGCGCAGTTGGTGCCCGACAGTGACCTGCTCGACGCGCTGAACGATGGCGACGAGACGCCAGCGGGTCCCGACTGGATCTCGATCTGGAGCGAAAGCGACCGTACGGTGACGCCGCCGAGCACGGCCGACCTCGAGGGCGCCTTGACGTTCAGGGTGCAGTCCGTATGCCCCGGTGACACGCCGGGACATGCCCAGCTCCCGGCCACACCGGTCGTGATCGCCGCCCTGCCGGCCGTCCTCGGTCGCGGCGCCCCGACCGCTCCGGATCCGGATGACGTCGACTGTGACGGCTCCTGAACGGAGATCTACGGGTAGGAGCCCGTCTCCAAGAGCGTGACGAAGCCTTGCTCATCGAGCACGGGGACCCCGAGCTCCTCCGCCTTCGCGGCCTTGGTGCCCGCGTTGGCTCCGACCACGACATAGTCGGTCTTCTTCGACACTGACCCGGCCGCCTTGCCACCCCGGCTGACGATGGCTTCCTTGGACTCGTCTCTGCTGAATGCCTCCAGCGATCCGGTGACCACCACCGTCATCCCCTCCAACGTGCGCTTGATCGAGGAGTCGCGCTCATCCGCCATGCGTACCCCGTCACCCTCCCAGCGCTCCACGACGGCCCGATGCCAGTCCACCTCGAACCAGGCCTCTACCGCCTCCGCGATCACCGGCCCTACCCCCTCGGTCGCGGCCAACTCCTCCGTACTGGCCGAGCGGATGGCCTCCATTGAGCCGAACTCGGTGGCCAAGCCGCGCGCTGCCGTGGGTCCGACGTGGCGGATCGAGAGGCCCACGAGGACTCGCCAGAGCGGTTGCTGCTTCGCCTGTTCCAGGTTCTCGACGAGCTTCGTGCCGTTCGCGGACAGCACCCGCCCCTCGATGACTTGGCCGGGCGGATCGCCCTTCTTGGCGTTCCGGGTGTAGAGCGGGACCTGTGCGATGTCCTCGAAGCCCAACCCGAACAAGCCGGACTCGTCGACGATCACGCCAGCATCGAGAAGACCTGCCACACCCTCCCAGCCGAGGGCCTCGATGTCGAAAGCCCCTCGCCCGGCGACGCTGAACAACCGCTCGCGCAGCTGCGAGGGGCAGGTCCGCGCGTTGGGACAGCGAATGTCCTTGTCGCCCTCGCGTTCGGGCCGCAGCGCAGTGCCGCAGCTCGGGCAGTCGGTGGGCATCACGAACGGCACTTCGGAGCCGTCCCGCGCCTCGGCAACGGGACCGACGATCTCGGGGATCACATCCCCCGCTTTGCGGAGCACCACGGTGTCGCCGATCAGCACCCCCTTGCGGATGACCTCGGTGGCGTTGTGCAGCGTCGCCATCTCAACAGTGGATCCGGCAACCAACACGGGCTTCATCACTCCGTACGGCGTCACACGACCGGTGCGTCCGACATTGACGCGAATGTCGAGGAGCTTGGTGGTGACTTCCTCCGGCGGATACTTGAAGGCGATCGCCCAGCGCGGCGCTCTCGAGGTCGAGCCGAGGGCACGTTGCACCGGCACCTCGTCGACCTTGACCACCACGCCGTCGAGCTCGTGCTCCACCGCGCTGTCGTGCCGGTGCTCGCCGTAGTAGGTGATGAAGTCCTGCACCTGCCTCAGATCGTCCACCACCCTCCCGTGGGACGACACCGGCAGGCCCCACGCCCCGAGGATGTCGTAGGCCTGCGACTGTCGTGCGATGTCGAAGCCGGAGCGGGCGCCGATGCCGTGCACCAACATGCGCAGCCCCCGAGAGGCCGTCACCCTCGGATCCTTCTGGCGCAGCGACCCCGCCGCCGAGTTGCGAGGGTTGGCGAACGGCGCCTTGCCGGACTCCACCAAGGACGCATTCAGCGCCTCGAAGGCTGCGGGCGGGAAGAACACCTCTCCCCGGATCTCGACCAGCTCAGGGATCGGGACGTCGTCATCCTGCTGCTCAGCCGGGGGTGTCAGACGATGCGGGACCCCCTGGATCGTCCGCACGTTGTGCGTCACGTCTTCTCCGGTCCGCCCGTCTCCGCGGGTCAGGGCCCGCACCAACCGGCCGTGCTCATACAGCAGGTTGATCGCCAGTCCGTCGATCTTGAGCTCACAGAGGTAGTGCACGTCCGCGCCCCCGGCGTCGCGCTCCACGCGGTCCGCCCAGGCCTGCATCTCCTCGGCACTGAAGGCGTTGTCGAGGCTGAGCATGCGCTCACGGTGATCCACGGCGGTGAACTCGGTCGAGAACGTCCCGCCGACCTGCTGGGTCGGGCTCTCCGGCGTCCGGAGCCCCGGGTGTTGCTCTTCGAGCTGTTGCAACTCCTGCAGCAGCTCGTCGAACTGAGCGTCGGCCACCGTCGGCGCGTCGCGGACGTAGTACGCGAACTGGTGGCCCCGAATCTCCTCGGCCAGCTCGGTCCAGTGGTGCCTCACGTCGGCCGGGATCTCGCCCTCGTCTGCCTTGCTCACCCCCACATTGTCTACGAGCCCTCTGACAGAGCACGCTCTGGCAGTTTGCCCTCGACCCTCGATCCGCTGTCATCGTCTGGGAACGTCATGAGAGCGGTTGTCGTTGCGGTGTCGCCGCCGTGCTTTGCTCGCTCCCGGCCTCGGCCCAAGAGGGAGACTTCGGAGCCCTGCTGGTGATCATGGACGTCTCAGGGTCGACGCCGTGCCCGATGGGACGCGGATCGGTCTGAGGGTCTACGTCGAACCGTACGACGGGAGCGACAAGGAGGAAGGCTGCCAGGACACCCGGCTCGCGGTGCCGTCCATCACCTCGAGACCAAGCGTCATCAGCAGATAGCTCGACCCCAGATGGGCACCAAAGCAAAGAGCTTGACCTGCCGCGACACTCGCGTCGAGGACTGCTCGTTCACCTGGGCATCGGCTAGGACGCCGCCGTCTCAGCCACGGCGCGACCGAGGTCCACCGTGTCGCGCGTGACGGCACGCGCCCGATCAGGGCTGAGCCCGGCGAGCCCACAGGTCGGCGTGACCGTGAGGTCGGCCAGACGGCTGGCGGGCAACCCGACATCGTGCCACCGCGCGATCAGCGCGTCGTGGTGCTCGCGGTACGCCGAAGGCTGCCCCGGGTGAGAGGGCGCGTCGGTGGGCAGGGCACCGGCCCAGAGCCCGATCCCCGCCTCGACGGACGTGGCGAGACCCTCCCAGGCACGGGTATCGAGTCCGGTGGTGTCCACGCTCAAGGCCCGCCGTCCTGACCCGCCGGCGCTGAAGACGCCGGTCATCGCCTCGCGCATCACTCGCATGGGTGGCCGGGTAGCGCAGCAATGCAGCGCGGTCATCACCGCTCCGGCGTCATGGGCAGCACGAAGCACGGAGCCGACGACAGACGACGCGTCCTCGGGATCGGGCGCCGGAAGGCGTCGATACCCCGAGGCCGAGGGCACCTGACCACGTAACACCCGGGGCAGGCTCGGCTCGTCGAGCTGCAGGACCACGGAGGCCCGTGGGAGGAGCCGGCCCACGGCCTGGATGTGCTCGGCTACACCCGCGGCCAAGGAGGCAGACACATCCCGGATCGCGCCAGCATCACTCAGGACGCGGTCGCCGAGCGGCAGCCACGTCTCACTGGCCAGAGTCCACGGACCGGCCACCTGGAGCTTCAGCTCGCCCTCGAAACCGTCGAACACCTCCACGAGTTGATCGAGGTCCTGTCCCCACAGCGAGGCGGTGCGGGTGGCGTCCAGACCCGGTCGGTCGACCAGGCGCCATCCTTGGGGTTGCAGGTCGATCGGCAGGTCCACGAGCAGATGGGCGCTGCGCCCGACCAGGTCGGAGCCGGGCCCCCGAGCCGGGAGCTCGGGCAGGTAAGGCAGCCCGACGAGTCCCTCCTCGCCTACGCCGGCCAGATCGTCGCTCACCGCCCCCAGGGCCATGCGCACGTCCTGCCCCGGCCAGGATCCGATCCCGGTCACGGTCACCATCGGCTGCTCGTCATGGGCTCAGTATGGCGCGCTGCCGAGCCCGACCCCACCACCCGAACCTTGACAGGAAACCTTGTAGTTACCTATTTTTACAGCGTGGATGGTGTGTTCAAGGCCTTGGCCGACCCGACTCGTCGAGAGCTGCTCGATGCCCTCTTCGAGCAAGACGGTCAACCCCTGAACACGCTGGCGGTGCGCTTCGATATGAGTCGTATCGCGGTGGCCAAACACCTCGGTGTCCTGCAGGGCTGTGGAGTGATCACGACCCAGCGTCGCGGACGAGAGAAGCTGCACTTCCTCAACCCCATTCCCATCCGCATGATTCACCACCGGTGGGTCAGCAAGTTCACCGAGCCGTGGGCCGCCGGGCTCATCGGCCTCCGAGACGACCTGGAGCAGAGCATGGAACGCGTCTTCGAGATCTACATCCGGACATCCCCTGAGCGACTGTGGGAGGCGATCACGGATCCCCAGACCCGGGCGAAGTACCATTTCGGCACCCTGGTGACCTCGGACTGGGTCACCGGGTCACCCTGGAAGCAAGAGGCACCGGGAGGATTCGAGGGGTCACTCAGCGAAGGAGAGGTCGTCCACGCTGAGCCCCCGTGCAGGCTGGTGCACACGATCCGGTCCCTCTGGGACGCGGAGGTCATCGCGGAGGGCGCCAGTCGGGTGACCTGGCAGATCGAGCAGGTCGCTGACTCCTGCCGGTTGACCGTGACCCATGACGAGCTTCGCGACGACGCGAACGAGCAGGTCTATGGCGGCTGGCCGATGATCCTGTCCGGTTTGAAGACCTGGCTGGAGACCGGCGAGACCCTGACGACTCCCGGCTCCCTGATGTACGCAGAGGAGCCCCCACCGGCCTGAACGCCACGGGGACGGGCGGCATACTCGAGGGTATGAGCAGAACGACACCGAGCGGTGAGCTCGCTCCTTTCTTCGACCGTAACGGGGAGCTGATCACCATGCCGCGTAAGGAGTCGAAGAAGATCGCCCTGCTGACGTGGCTGGTGAGTGAGCTTCCCGCCGGCGCGAGGCTGTCCGAGGCCGAGATGAACGCCGCACTGCGCCCGATCTACGACGACGTGGCCGTCCTGCGGCGGTACCTCGTGGACTTCGGCTTCGTCAAGCGCCCGCAGGCCGGTGTCTACGTCATCCCGGCCGCAACGGAGCCGACCCCCTGACCGATATGCGCTCCGTTGCACGGTGCCCACGCACGATGGGCGCGCTTATCGGTCAGGTGCGACCGGCGCTGACGATGGTGGCCGAACCGACCACCCGGGTGCCGTCGTAGAGCACCACCGACTGACCCGGTGCCACGCCGCGGATCCGCTCCCCCAACCTGACCTGCACCTGCTCACCTTCGGCCCACGCCGTGGCGGGATACTCCTGACCGTGCGCCCGGATCTGGGCACCCACCTCGATGACACCCTCCGGCGAAGGGCCGCACCAGCGCGCATGGTCCCCGGTGATGTGGTCGACACCGAGCAGCTCGTGGGTGCCGACGACCACCGTGTTCGACGAGGTCTGCGTCGAGGTCACGTAGCGCGGCTGTCCGTCGGCGGCGGGAACGGTCAACCCCAGTCCGCGCCGTTGGCCCACGGTGTAGGCGTAGGCCCCCTGGTGCTCCCCGAGCACGGCGCCGTCGGAGTCCACGATGGGGCCGGGCTGCTCACCGAGCCGCTTCGTCAGCCACGCCCGGGTGTCCCCGTCGGGGATGAAGCAGATGTCGTGGCTGTCGGGCTTCTTGGCGATCGAGAAGCCGCGCGCGGATGCTTCGGCCCGAATGTCCGGCTTGGTGGTGTCGCCCAGTGGGAAGAAACTGCGTGCGAGTTGGTCGGCGTCCAGCACCCCCAGCACGTAGGACTGGTCCTTGGCCATGTCGACGGCCCGGTGCAGTTCGCGTCGCACCCCACCCGGCGCTGCCTCGTCCGGCTCTTCGACGATCTGCGCGTAGTGGCCGGTGGCCACCGCGTCGAAGCCCAACGCCAGAGCCTTGTCCAACAGCGCGGCGAACTTGATCTTCTCGTTGCACCGCAGGCAGGGGTTGGGGGTGCGCCCTGCTTCGTACTCGGCGATGAAGTCCGCCACGACGTCTTCGGCGAAGCGCTCGGCCATGTCCCAGACGTAGAACGGTATGCCGAGTCGGTCGGCGACGCGTCTCGCATCGCCTGCGTCCTCGATGGTGCAGCACCCGCGAGCGCTCTCGCGCAGCGTCGCCGCGGACTGGGACAACGCCAGATGGACCCCGACGACGTCGTGGCCTGCCTCCAACATCCGTGAGGCAGCCACCGCGGAGTCGACACCACCGCTCATCGCGGCTACCACGCGCATCAGCTGGCCCTCCTGGTGGCGTGGCGCGCTCGACGAGCCCGTTCGATGGCCGCGGGCAAGGCCTCCAAAAAGGCGTCGACATCGGCCTGGGTGGACGTGTGGCCCAACGTGAGCCGCAGCGCCCCCCGAGCCTGCGCTTCGCTCATCCCCATGGCCAACAGCACGTGACTGGGTTGTGGCACCCCCGCCTGGCAGGCCGAGCCTGTGGAGCATTCGATGCCTACGGCGTCGAGAAGATAGAGCAGGGAGTCGCCGTCGCAGTCCGGCACCAGGAGGTGCGCGTTTCCGGCCAAGCGCCGGGTGGTGTCGCCGCGCTCGTAGAAGCCACTGACCGTGATCGAGGAGTCGGCCGCACGAGCACCGTCGATCAGCGCATCGCGCAGGGTGGCCAACCGGTCCGCCTCCACCTCTTGGTGCACCACGGCATACCTCACGGCCGTGGCGAGTCCCGCGATCCCGGGGACGTCCAGAGTCCCGCTGCGCAGCTGCCGCTCCTGCCCGCCACCATGAGTCAGCGGGACGAGGTCCTGATCGCGGCCCGTCACGAGGATGCCCACCCCGAGCGGGCCACCGACCTTGTGACCGGTCAGCGTGACCATGTCGGCGCCCGTGGCGCCGATATCCAGCCGGAGCTGGCCGAGGGTCTGCACCGCATCGGCATGTAGGGGGACGCCGGCCTCGTGGGCCAGCGTCGTCAGCTCGGTGATCGGCTGGATCGTGCCGACCTCGTTGTTGGCCCACATCACCGACACCACCGCCGCCGAGTCGGGGTCCTCGTCGAGGGCTCTGCGCAGCGTCGACTCGGTGATGACACCGTCCTCGTCAGGCATGAGCCAGGTGACGTCGGCTTGCCCAGTCGCAACGAGGTGGTCCACCGGGTCCAGCACCGCGTGGTGCTCGACGGCGCTCACGAGGAGCCGTCGACGCCCCGGGTCACGGGCGACCTGCCGCCACAAGGACCCCTTGATGGCCATGTTGTCCGACTCGGTCCCACCGGAGGTGAAGATGACTTCCGAGGGTCGGACGCCGAGATCGTCCGCGATCGACTCGCGCGACTCCTCGACCACCCTGCGTGCCGAACGGCCGGCCGTGTGCAGGGAACTGGCGTTGCCGACGTCGCGCATGGTCCGCGCCACCACATCGATGACCTCGGGCAGGACCGGGGTGGTCGCCGCGTGGTCGAGGTAGGCAGTCACCCGGACGAGTTTACGACCTCCTGCGCCGAGTCACTGCCGGGCATCGGAGATCTTTTCGACGGCCTGGGGCAGAACCTCGAACAGGTCACCGACCACGCCGAAGTCCACCATGCCGAAGATCGGTGCCTCTTCGTCCTTATTGATCGCGACGATGGTCTTCGAGGTCTGCATACCGGCCCGGTGTTGGATTGCGCCGGAGATGCCGGCCGCAACGTAGAGCTGGGGTGAGACCGACGTGCCGGTCTGGCCCACCTGGTTCGAGTGCGGATACCATCCGGCGTCGACAGCTGCGCGTGAGGCACCGACGGCGGCCCCGAGGCTGTCGGCGAACCGCTCGACGGGGTCGAAGTCTCCTCCCGTCCCGCGACCACCGGAGACCACGATGGAGGCCTCGGTCAGTTTCGGCCGACTGCTCGTCGGCTTCTCTGTGCGGCCGACGATCCGCGAGGTCTTGGCGGCTTCCGACACCTGAACCTCAATGATCTCGTCGCTCATCTGAGCGGGGGCCTCGGTGGCCGTGATCGAGTTCGGCTTGACGGTGATGATCGGAGCGCCCTGGCTGACCGTGGCGACGACCTCGAAGTTCCCCGCGAACACCGACTGCACGGTCTCGATCACGTCACCCTCACCGCGGCGTATGCCGACCGCGTCGGTGATCAACCCGGCCTGGGTCTTGATGGCCAGGCGGCCCGCGATCTCCTTGCCCTCCGACGTCGAGGGCACCAACACCGCGGCGGGCTGCGTCCGGGCCACCAGCTCGGCGAGCACCTCAGCGGTCGGGGCCACCAGGAAGTCACTCACTTCGGCACTGTCCACGCGGTAGGCCTTGACCGCCCCGTAGGTTGCCAGGGTTTGGCTCGCCGCATCGAAACCGGATCCGACGAAGACCGCCGAAGGCTCCCCCAGCCCTCGCGCTGCGGTCAGCATCTCCGCGGTGCTCTTGCGGACTTCGCCGTCGACGTGATCGACGAGAACGAGTACTTCTGCCATGTCCATGCTCCTCGTGCTGAAGGGAAGGGTGCTTAAGCGAACTTGTGGGTGGTCAAGAAGTCGGCCAACGCCTGGCCGCCACTTCCGTCGTCGGTGACGATCTCGCCCTGGCTGCGCGGAGGGCGCTGGGTGATGGCGACCACGCGGGTCCACGCCGCGTCCAGCCCGACGTCAGCGGGGTCGACCCCGATGTCGGTCAGGGACCATTCCTGCACGGGCTTCTTCTTGGCGGCCATGATGCCCTTGAAGGAGGGGTAGCGCGGGTCGTTGATCTGGTCGGTGACCGAGACCAACGCGGGCAGCGTGGCCTCGATGGTCTCGCTGGCGACATCGCCGTCCCGACGGATGCGCACCCGGTCGCCCTCGATCCTCAGCTCCGCCGCGAAGGTGACCTGTGGCAGCCCCAGTCGCTCGGCCAGCATCGCCGGCACCACGCTCATGACCCCGTCGGTGGAGGCCAACCCGGTGATGATGAGGTCGACCTTCTCCTCTGCGCCGATCTTCTCGATGGCTTTGGCCAGCACCAGCGAGGTCCCGACCGAGTCCGAACCGGCGATTCCCGGGTCATTGATATGCACGCCCCGATGGGCCCCCATCTGCAGCGACTTCTTGATCGCGGTTGCGGCTTCGTCGGGTCCCATGGTCAGCACGGTGACTTCCCCCTCGTGGTCCCCAGCCACGGTCAGAGCTTCCTCGACGGCATACTCGTCCAACTCGGACAACAACCCGTCGACGGACTCCCGCTCGGTGGTCTGATCCTCGGAGAACGTGCGCTCCGACTGCGCATCGGGAACGTACTTGACACAAACGACGATGTTCACAGTTGACCTCTTCTTCGGGGTTGGTCGCAGGGCGGTCTCGCATCTCGGCCCGGAAACGTATCTTCGCACTTCCCCCAGCGTCAGGACATAGTGGCGAGCCCCCGCCTGCGCCTACCCCTGCACCGTCGCCACGGTGGCGCTCTGGCGGGTCACTCCGTCGAGTTGCGGCGGGAGAAGAGCAGAGCCCCGATCCCCATGCCGCCGATGAACACGACGATGAGCGCCACGGCCAGCGGCACCGTGACGGTGGCCAGCAGCAGCGAGATCTCGGTCTGCTCCCAGTTGATGGCAATCAGCAGGATCGCGACGGCACTAAACACTAAGGCGATGATCTGCCGTGGCTTAAGGCCACCCTTACCGGACGTCTGTGTGTCCATAACGTCCAGGCTAGCGTTTTATCGTCCTAGCCCCAACCCCCTAAAGCTGTACTTCCTTCTTTCTCGTTGGCACCGATTATCGCAAGAACAGTGCCCGTAGACGAAGAGTGGTCAGCCACAAGCCGAAGGCCGTCATCCCGACGAAGTAGCCGGTGTGCGCCCAGGTCGACGCGTCGAAGTAGCCCACCCCGAGCTGACGCATCAGCTCGACACCGTGCCACAACGGCAGGGCCATGATCATCCACTGAATCGCCTGCGGATACACCTCGATCGGATAGAGCGTGGCCGAGAACAAGAACATCGGCAGCATCACGACCGCAATGATGTCCATATGTTGGAAGGTCTTCATGTAGCTCGTCACGGCCATTCCGAAACTGGCGAACCCGGCTGCGATCATCACCGCCGCCGGCACCATCAAGATGGCCCACCACGAGGTCACGAGTCCCATTCCGGTGATCACGACGAGGAACCCCACGGCATACAGGAAGCCGCGGAACAAGGCCAGGCTGATCTCACCGAGTGCCACATCCAATGGGCCGAGCGAGGTCTGCATCATCGCTTCGTACAAACGGGAGAACTTCAGCTTGAAGAACACGTTCCAGGTGGAGTCGTAGATCGCACCGTTCATCGCTGACGTGGCGAGCAAAGCGGGCGCGAGGTACGCCGCATACGTCACTTCGGTGCCGCCAGGGCCTTCGATGACGCTGATCAGCGACCCCAAGCCCAGCCCCATCGCCAGCAGATAGAAGACCGGCTCGAAGAAGCCCGAGGCCAACACCATCCAGTTCTGCGCGACGATCGCGCGAAGCCCCCGCTCCAGGACCGCGCGCACGTTGCTGGAGTAGACGGCGGCCAGAGGAGTCGTGCTCACCTCAACCCTCCAGCCGTCGGGTGTAGACCGACCGAGCCCAGCGCAACCCGGCGACCGTGCACACGATGAGGAACGTGAGGTGGACCACGATCAGCCACGCCGGTTCGTCCGACCCGTAGGCCGCGACGCGGGCGAGCTGGGTGCCGTGCCACACCGGGGAGATCCAACCGACCCACTGCAGGTAGATCGGCATGGCGCCGAGCGGGAAGAACGTCCCCGCAAAGAGGAACATCGGCATCACCACGAACCGCTCGATGAACGCAAACTGGTAGCCCTCGTCCAGCAGTGTCGCGGCGTAGGCCTGCATCGGTGCGCCGAACGCTGCTGCGCTGAGCACCCCGATCGGGATGGCCAACACCGACCACCCGATCTGCACCGCCCCGAAAGCCAGCATGATCAACCAGAAAGCGCTGGCTTGGGCGACGAACCGCAGTATGACCGCGAGGAAGTGCCCTTGAGCGATCTGGCTGGGCGTGATCGCCGTGGCCGCCGGACCGAAGTAGTTGCGGCCCCACTTGAACCCGTCCATCACCGGATAGCTCATCTCCGAGCCCACGGACGCGACGAGTGAGGCGACGAGCAGGGCAGGCGCGACGAACACGAGGTACGGCACCCCGTCCACATCACCGTTCTGGGAGTCCACGAGGGCGCCCAACCCGATACCCATTGCGGTCAGATAGAGGACCGGCTCGGCCACCGCACTGAGCAGGATCGAGATGGCGTAGGCCCGCATCGAGCGGAGCCGCGTCTGCGCGTAGTACCAGGAGCCCCAAACTCGGGCACGAGCCGCACTCACCTCCGGGGTCAGCGCGCGACGGCCAGGGTCCGTGGCCCACTCAGTCGACAAGAGTCCGCCCTGTCAGTCGCAGGAACACATCCTCGAGCGAGGACCGTCGCACCAGGGAGGTCATCGGGTGCAGACCGCGCCGCGAGATCTCGTCGAGCACGGACTCGCCGTCGTCGGCATACATCAGGATGCGGTCGGGCAGCACCTCGAGCCGCCGGCCGATGTCACTGAGCTGCTCGATCACCTCGGGGTTGCGACGAGAGCCGAACCGCACCTCCACGACCTCACGGGTGGAATGCTCCCGGATGAGCGCGCGCGGGGACCCCATGGCCATGATCGTGCCGTGGTCGATGACCACCAGACGGTCGCACAGCTGCTCGGCCTCGTCCATGAAGTGCGTGGTCACGACCAGGGTCGTCCCTGCTTCCTTCAACCGGAACAGCCGGTCCCACAAGGTATGCCGCGCCTGCGGGTCCAGCCCGGTGGTCGGCTCATCGAGGAGCAGGATCTCGGGCTCGTTGATCAGCCCCCGGGCGATCGTCAACCGACGCTTCATCCCACCCGAGAGGTTCACCACCTTCTCCTTGGCCTTGGCCTGCAGCTCGACGAACGCGAGTAGCTCGTCGGCTTTGGGTCCCAGATAGTCGCGCCGGAGTCCGAAGTAACGGCCGTACATGACGAGGTTCTCCCGGACGCGGAGCTCTTCGTCGAGGTTGTCCTGCTGCGGCACGACTCCGAGGTGGGCCCGCACCTGGGGTCCGTGGTCGCCGGGGTCCAGACCGGCCACCGTCAGCGCCCCGCCGGAACGGTCCAACGTCCCCCCGATCATCCGCATCGTCGTTGACTTGCCGGCACCGTTGGGGCCGAGCAACCCGAAGCTCTCTCCGGGCTGGATGTCGAAGTCGATGCCGTCGACCGCGTGCAGGTCACCGTAGGTCTTGCGCAGCCCACGCGCCTGGATGACGGGCGGTCGCCCGTCACTAGCCACGGACACCCAACCACTGCGTGAGGAGATCGTGCAGCGGCTCGAGGACCTCCACGTCGTAGCCATCGTCGCCGAGGTGCTCGTGTGCCGCAGCGACCCCGAAGGTGTCTTCGTGCACCGCGGCCCCTGCCCGGCTGAGGCCCTCCACCAGTCCGGCGCGGGCCGCGGCCACACCGCCCTGGGACGGCGAGGCACCGATGACGGCCACCGGCTTGCCGTGGATAGCTCCCTGCGCATGGGGGCGTGACGACACGTCGAGGGCATTCTTGACCAGGCTGCTAGGCCCGCCGTTGTACTCCGGAGTCACGAAGAGGACGGCGTCGCTATCCACCACCGCATCGCGGAAGGCGTCAATCTGCGCGTCGACTCCCGAGTCGTCCATCTCTTCCCCGTAGTGCGGCAAGGAGGCCAGATCGGTGTACCGCTGCACCGTGTGACCCTGTTCGCTCAGAAAGGTCGTAGCGGCTGTGGCTAGCGCTGCGTTGTAGCCGTCTCGCAATGAGCCGACCAGAATCAGGGTGTGCGTCATGAGTGTCTTCCGCCGATAGGGGTGCGCATGGGTGTGCCCCGTGCACGCTCCGAACGACGCTGGTCGGTAGCACCTACGAGTATGGCGTCCCGCGCGCGTGAGTCCTCAGCGGCCTTCGAAGGTGGCCTTACCCGGGCCCTCCGTGACGAACGACCTCATACCGGTCTCGCGGTCTGCCGTGGCGAACACCCCCGCGAACTGTGAGGCCTCGATCGCCAGTCCGGTCTCCAAGTCGGTCTCGATCCCCCGGTCGATGGCCTCTTTGGCCGCGCGGAGAGCGTAGGCCGGACCACCGACGTAGCGCTGGGCTCGTGCCATCGCCGCCGCGTACACCTCGTCGGACGGCACGACCTCGTCGACCAGACCCATGGCCAGCGCTTCCTCCGCGTCCACCATGCGCCCGGTGAAGATGAGGTCCTTGGCCTTCGCGGTGCCGATCAAGCGCGGCAGGCGCTGCGACCCCCCGGCCCCAGGGATGACTCCCAGCAGGATCTCCGGTTGGCCGAGCTTGGCGTCGCTGCCCACGACCCGGAAGTCACAGCACAGCGCCAGCTCACAACCCGCCCCGAGCGCGTATCCGGTGATGGCCGCCACGGTTGGCTTGGGAATGTGCGCGACCGCCTTGAAGCACTCCTGGATCACTGAGGCCCGGTCCACCATCTGCGGATAGGTCATCGCCTGCATCTCTTTGATGTCGGCACCGGCAGCAAACACCTTCTCGCCGCCGTAGACCACGACCGCCGCCGCTTCGGAGGCGGAGATCTCCCGTGCGGCCTGCCCGATCTGGTCCTGCACCGCGGTCGACAGCGGGTTCATCGGCGGACGGTCGATCCGAAGGACCGCAACCCCCTCCTCGACCGTCCAGTTCACCTGCCGCTCAGACATCGTGGGGGCCCTCGGGGTCGACGTCGCCAACCTCGGCTGACTCGGTCGGCGTGGTGGGGGAGGTCGGGACGGTCGCCTCGGACAGCCAGGGCTGCGGCTCAGCGGGAGGGGTCTCGTCACCATCGGCCTTGGGCACCTCGCCGCCGGACTTCACGATGACGTTCTTGTGCCAGAGCGCGACCGCTTGCAGCAACAGCCCCACGCTGATCGACACCTTCGCCTTGGGGTTCTCCTTCTTGGCGATGACTTGCTCGACGGTGAGGATCAGGTTGCCCCCCGCGATACCCGCCTTGACCAGGTTCATCCCCAGCGTGACGTCGTTGCACGCGTTCAACCTCGTCTGCAGGTCCTGCGGGATACGGTCGGAGATCTGCCACTGTCCGAACGTGCGCATGATGTCGAACTTCTCGCTCTCCAGGCACCGCACGAAAAGCTTGTGATCGGCTGCGGTGAACGCGACATCCCCTTGGGTGTCCAGGTCGGGCGAGAACTTCAGATCCTGCAGGGCATCCAGCACGCGGCCGCGCAACGGACGGACCTCGGCCGGGGGTGGAAAGTTCGGTAGGGAGGTGGGGTCTGTCATGGGACCAACGTACCGACTCCGCTCGAGGCCGTCCTACAGTTGCCGCCATGGTCCCGCCCTTTCGTCCCTATCGGCACGCCCTCGACACGCCCCCGGGCCTCGGGGTCACGGTCGACGAGAGCGGCGCCGAGGTGGCGGTTCTGGCGCGGCACGCCGATCGGGTCGAGCTGTGCCTCTTCGACGAGCCCACGGACCCGAGCGATGGAGCGCTGGCCGAGCGCCGCATCCCGCTGACCCGCAACGCCTACGGCATCTGGTGGGACCACATACCGGGGGTCTGCGCCGGCCAGCGCTACGGGTTCAGGGTGCACGGCCCCTGGTCTCCGCGGGAGGGGCACCGACACAACCCGGACAAGCTCCTGCTCGACCCCTACGCCCGGGCCATCGAGGGCACCGTCGACTGGGGCCCGCAGATTTATGGACACCAGGTCGACGACTCGTGGAGCGACCATCACCACAGCTCGCGCCGCGACGAGCGGGACAGTGCGGCCTACGTCCCGCGGAGCGTGATGCTCGGCGACGGATTCGACTGGGAGGGGGACGTGGCCCCGGTGGTGTCGTGGACCGACACCGTCGTCTACGAAGCGCACGTCAGGGGTCTGACCATGCGCCACCCGGACATCCCGGAGGAGATCCGGGGCACCTACGCTGCGCTCGGCCACCCTGCGGTCATCGAGCACCTTACGGCGTTGAGCATCACGACTCTGGAGCTCCTCCCCATCCATGCCTTCACCCACGAGCCGCATCTCCAGCGCACGGACGGCACGAACTACTGGGGTTACAACACGATGGGGTTCTTCGCCCCGCACGCGGGGTATGCCGCAGCCACGGACCCGGCCGGGGTGGTGGACGAGGTGAAGGGTGCCGTCAAAGCGCTGCACGCGGCCGGCATCGAAGTGATCCTGGACGTCGTTTACAACCACACCTGCGAGCAGTCCGGCGAGGACGGGGCCACGCTGAGCTGGCGCGGGCTGGACAACCGGACCTACTACCGACTGGACGAGCGCGGTCGGGACATCGACGTCACCGGGTGCGGCAACACCCTGGACACCCGTCAGCCGATGGTGACCCGGATGGTGTTGGACTCGCTGCGCTACTGGGTGCAGGAGTTCCACATCGACGGGTTCCGGTTCGACCTCGCACCGGCACTGGCCCGGGCGCGCGACCACGGGTTCGATCCCGACCATGCCTTCCACGTAGCCCTGCGCACCGACCCGTTGTTATCGACGGTCAAGCTCATCGCCGAGCCCTGGGACCTCGGCGTGCACGGATGGCGCACCGGTCAGTTCCCGCCCCCCTTCGCGGAGTGGAACGACCGGTTCCGTGACACCGTGCGCGCCTTCTGGGGGCCGGACCTGGGCCGAAGCCATGCCGGGGAGCGCGGCCACGGAGTACGCGACCTGGCGACCCGGATCGCCGGGTCGGCCGATCTCTTCGACCACCAGGACCGTGGGCCGATCGCCTCGATCAACCTGGTGACCGCGCACGACGGGTTCACCCTGGCCGACCTGACGGCCTACAACCATAAGCACAACGAGGCCAACGGGGAGCACAACCGTGACGGGCACGGCGACAACCACTCGTGGAACCACGGCTGCGAAGGTCCCACCGAGGATGCCGACCTCCGGGCGGCACGGGGTCGCACGATGCGCAACCTGCTGGCCACGGTGCTGTTGTCGCCAGGCGTGCCGATGATCACGGCCGGGGACGAGTTCGGACGGACCCAGGGCGGCAACAACAACGCCTACTGTCAGGACAACGAGATCTCCTGGGTGGACTGGGAACTCTCGCCCTGGCAGCGCTCCTTGCTCAGGGACGTGCAGGGGCTGGCCGGCGTGCGCGCCGCGCATGCCGTGCTGCGCCCCCGCGAGTTCCCCACCTTCGAATCCGTGCCCGGACGGGTCCGGCTGCGTTGGTTCGACGAGGCCGGCGAAGTCATGCAGGAGCAGCAGTGGGTGGATCCACACCGCCGTTGCGTGCAGGCCCTCTTGGACACCGAGCACGACGGGGCACCCGAGCGAGCGGTCCTGCTGGTCATCGACGGCAGCGCCCGCGGGATGTCGTTCACCGTGCCGGTCGAGGCGGGGGCCGCGACCCGAGTGGTGCTGAGCTCCTCAGGCCGCTGAAGTCCTGGCCGCGAAGAGTCCTAACCCCGGGCACTCAAACCGGCACAGTCCATGCCGACCTGCACAGAGGTCAGCGACGTGGAACGTATGCCGGTTTGAGTGTGCGGACACGGCTACGGCGTGGCCACCAGGCCCAGCTCGGCGACGTTACTGAGCCGGTGGTGGTCGGGCAGGACACGCACGGTCCAGCCCAACGAACCCGTGCGCTGCAGCGTCAGGGTCCCGGAGAACTGGTGGCGTCCACCCTCATAGGACTCCGCGTGGGTCAACGGCAGCGTCTCGATGTCCTGCAGCTCGTCGCTGCTACTCGCCCGACCCAGCACCATCTGCACCTGCACGGCTGAGGGTTGCAGGTCACCCAGGCTCACGTAGGCGTGCACCTCCACCGTGTCACCCACCTGCGGAGTGTCGGAGATCCCCGTGGCGTCCACGTGGTCGATACCCACCCCGGCCCACGAGGCAGTGACCCCGCCGACGTAAGCCGCGAGCTCGCGGGCTCCGGCGAAGTTGTCCTGGGCCACATCCCAGCCCGCACGAGCGGCCGGGACGTACAGCTGGAGGGTGTAGTCCGAGACCATCCGGTCAGCCAGAACCTTCGGACCCAGGGTGCTCAGGGTGTGGTCGATCATGTCCATCCACCGGTTCGGCACCCCGTCGACCCCGCGGTCGTAGAAGGTCGGGACCACGGACTGCTCGAGCAGGTCGTACAACGCCGAGGCTTCCAAGTCATCGCGGCGCTCCGGGTCCTCGACACCGTCAGCGGTGGGGATCGCCCAGCCGTTCTGGCCGTCGAACCACTCGTCCCACCAACCGTCCATGATCGAGAGGTTGAGGGCACCGTTCAACGCCGCCTTCATCCCGGACGTGCCACAGGCTTCGAAGGGACGCAGCGGGTTGTTCAGCCACACGTCGCACCCCGGGTAGAGCCGTTGTGCCATCGCGATGTCGTAGTTGGGCAGGAACACGATCCGCGAGCGCATATCGGGGTCGTCGGTGAACCGCACCATCTCCTGGATCAGGGCCTTGCCGGTGTCGTCGGCGGGGTGTGACTTCCCCGCGATCAACAACTGGACCGGCCGGTCCGGATTCATCAGCAACTTCTTCAACCGCTCGGGGTCGCGCAGCATCAGAGTGAGCCGCTTATATGTCGCAGCGCGCCGAGCGAAGCCGATGGTCAGGGCGTCGGGGTCCAGCACGTCCTCGATCCAACCCAGCTCGGCCGACGTGGACCCGCGACGCTTCATCGACTTCTTGAGGCGTGAGCGCGCGTCCGAGACCAGCTGCTCGCGCAGGTCACGCTTGGTGGCCCAGAACTGATCGCGGGGGATCTGCGCGGCGCGCGTCCAGATGTCACCGGTCTCGGCTGCCTCCTCCCCGAGGTGCTCCCGGGCCAGGTCGATGATCTTGCGGTCGACCCAGGTGCCGGCGTGCACCCCGTTGGTGATCGAGCCGATCGGCACCTCTTCGGTGTCGAAGCCCGGCCACAGCCCGCTGAACATGCCTCGGCTCACCGCGCCGTGCAGCTCCGAGACGCCATTGGCCCGCTGAGCCAGCCGCATACCCATCACGGCCATGTTGAATATTCCGGGAGCGCCGCCCTCGTAGGTCTCGGCACCCAGAGCCAGGAGCTGCTCCACACCGACACCGGGCAGCTCGGCAGAGCCACCGAAGTGGGCGTGGATCGCGTCCGCGCCGAACCGGTCGATCCCGGCCGGGACGGGTGTGTGCGTGGTGAAGACGGTGCCGGCGCGGACGGTGCGCACTGCCTCCTCGAAGCTCAAGCCGTGCGCCGTCACCAGCTCGCCGATCCGCTCTATGCCGAGGAACCCCGCGTGCCCTTCGTTGGTGTGGTGCACATCCGGCACGGGGGCCCCGGTCAGTCGGGACCACGCCCGCAGGGCACGCACCCCACCGATACCGAGCAGCATCTCCTGCTCCAGGCGCTGGTCTCCCCCACCGCCGTACAGCCGGTTGGTCAGCTCACGACGGGCCGCATCGTTGGTCTCGACGTCGGAGTCCAGGAGCAGCAACGGGACACGGCCGACGTTGGCCTTCCAGATATGGGCGTGCAACCTGCCGCCACCAGGCATGGCGAGCTCGATCACCACCGGGGTGCCGTCGGCCTCGCGCAACATCGACAGCGGGAGGTCGTCCGGGTCCAGCAGCGGATAGCTCTCCTGCTGCCACCCATCGGCGTTCAGCCGTTGGCGGAAGTAGCCGCTCTTGTAGAACAGTCCGACGCCCACGATGGGCACCCCGAGGTCGGAGGCGCTCTTGAGATGGTCGCCCGCCAGGATACCGAGGCCCCCGGAGTACTGCGGCAGGACCTCGGTGATCCCGAACTCCGGGGAGAAGTAGCCGATCGAGGACGGGAAACCGTCCGTGGACGCCTCGGCTTCACGCTGATACCAGCGGGGTTCGGTGAGGTATGCGTGCAGGTCAGCCGAGGCCTCGGCCAGTCGGGAGCCGAAGTCCTTGTCGGCGGCCAGGTCCTGCAGGTCCGCCGGAGTCAACCGGCTCAGCAAGGCCACCGGATCGTGCTTCACCTTGTCCCAGAGCTCCGGGTTGATGCTCGCGAACAGGTCCCGCGTGGGTCCGTGCCAACACCAGCGCAGATTCAGGGACAGGTCGCTGAGGGGGGTCAGTGCCTCGGGTAGGACCGTGCGGACGTGCAGCCGGCGTATCGCTTTCACGGGTGGAAGGATAAGGCACCCCGGCGGGTGCGCGCTGCCGTGGCCTTGGGCTATGGAACCCGGTAGCGTCGGGGCCGTGACCCCTCGAACCCCCGAAACGCAGGCCACGATCGACCGAAGCTGGCTCCAGGAGGTGGGACAGCACCCCGTCGGACGGATCCCCGTCCTGGACGTCGCCCCCGCCGTCGACGGTGGTCTACGCCCCACGGGTTCGGTGGTGAACGAGCTCTTCACGGTCACCGCCACGGTGTTCCGCGAGGGACACGATGCCGTCAACGCCACGGTCGTCCTGACCGACCCCGACGGCCAGGACCATCACGTCGCGATGACCTGCCTCAACGCGGGCCTCAACCACTGGTCCACCCCGATCTACGGCGACCGGGAGGGCCTCTGGCACTACCGGGTCGAGGGGTGGTCCGATCCCTACGCCACCTGGGACCACGACGCCACGATCAAGGTCGAAGCGGGGGTTGACGTCGAGCTCATGCTCGAGGAGGGCGCGCGCATGCTCGAGCGGGCCCGCGACGAGGTGGAGCGCAGCGAGGCCGACGCACAGACCTTGAGCGAGGCGATCACCGCGCTCCGGGACACCGAGCGCCCCGACGCCGTTCGGCTGGCCGCCGGCACCGGTTCCGCGGTGTCCCGCGTGCTCACCCACGCACCGCTGCGCGAGATGGTCAGCCCCTCGCAGAGCTACGCCTGGAGGGTCGAGCGGCCTCTGGCCCTGACCGGCGCGTGGTACGAGATCTTTCCTCGCTCCGAGGGAGCCACCCGGGACGACGCCACCGGAGTATGGACGACCGGCACGTTCGCCACCGCCGCGAAGCGTCTCCCGGCCATCGCCGAGATGGGCTTCGACGTGGTCTACCTGACCCCGATCCACCCCATCGGCACCACCAACCGCAAGGGCCCCAACAACACGTTGGACGCCTCGTCCAGCGATCCTGGCTCGCCCTACGCGATCGGGAGCGTGGAGGGTGGTCACGACGCGATCCACCCCGACCTCGGCGACTTTGACGACTTCGACGACTTCGTCGCCGCGGCCGGGGAGCAGGGCCTCGAGGTGGCGATGGACCTGGCGCTCCAGGCCGCCCCGGACCACCCCTGGGCCACGGAGCACCCGGAGTTCTTCACCACCCGCGCGGACGGCAGCATCGCGTACGCCGAGAACCCGCCGAAGAAGTACCAGGACATCTACCCGATGAACTTCGACAACGACCCCGCGGGCAGCTACGCCGAGATGCGCCGGGTGGTGCAGGTCTGGATCGACCACGGGGTCAAGCTGTTCCGCGTGGACAACCCCCACACCAAGCCCGTGGAGTTCTGGCAGTGGCTGATCGCTGACGTGGCCCAAGACCACCCCGAGGTGATCTGGTTGGCCGAAGCCTTCACCAAGCCGGCCATGATGCACACGCTGGGCAAGGTCGGGTTCCAGCAGTCGTACACCTACTACGCGTGGCGGCACTCCGCCGCCGAGATGCGGGAGTACCTGACCGAGCTCTCCGGCGACGCGGCGGCATACATGCGCCCGTCCTTCTGGCCCACCACGCACGACATCTTGACGCCGTTCATGCAGTACGGCGGACCAACCGCCTTCAAGCTGCGCGCCGCCCTCGCGGCGACGCTGGTGCCGACCTACGGCATCTACGCCGGCTACGAGCACTGCGAGCACGTTGCTCGCCCCGGGGCCGAGGAGCAGATCGACAACGAGAAGTACGAGTACAAGAACAGGCGCTGGGACCTGGACGGCCCCGAGGGCGGCACCGGTACGGCGCAGGGTCGCCCCAACCTGGCGCCGTACCTGGCCGCGCTCAACCGGGCCCGGCAAGAGCACCCGAGCCTGAAATGGTTGCGCAACATCACCTTCCACAGTGCCGATGACGAAAACATCCTGGTCTACTCCAAGCGTGGCGGTGGCGCTCACGACGGATCCGACCAGGACACCGTGATCGCGGTCGCGAATCTGGACCCGCATGCATTGCGCGAGTGCATGATCAACCTGAACATGCCGGCCCTGGGACTGGACTGGCATGACAGCTTCATCGCTCACGACCTGATCACCGGCGAGCAGTGGAACTGGGGCAGTCGCAACTTCGTGCGCCTCGGCGTGGGCGCCGAGCCGGTCCACCTCATCCACGTTCGGAGGTTCTGAGATGGTGCGTGGTCTGAACCTCTACCAGCCGGGTTTGAAGAACGACCCGGACTGGTATCGCAAAGCGGTCTTCTACGAGGTCCTGGTGCGGGCTTTCGACGACTCGACCGGCACCGGATCGGGTGACTTCAGCGGGTTGATCGGCCGGTTGGACTATCTCCAGTGGCTCGGAGTCGACTGTCTGTGGATCCCGCCCTTCTACGCTTCCCCCCTGCGTGACGGAGGTTATGACGTAGCCGACTACACCGCGGTGCTGCCCGAGTTCGGCACCGTGTTGGACTTCCAGGAACTGATCTCCGCGGCCCACGCTCGCGGAATCCGCATCATCACCGATCTGGTGATGAACCACACCAGCGACCAGCACCCGTGGTTCCAGGCGTCCCGATCCGAGCCCGACGGTCCCTACGGGGACTTCTACGTGTGGTCGGACACCGACGACAAGTACGCCGACGCCCGCATCATCTTCGTGGACACCGAGGTCTCCAACTGGACCTTCGACTCGGTGCGACGTCAGTTCTTCTGGCACCGCTTCTTCGGCCACCAGCCGGACCTGAACTTCGAGAACCCCGCCGTCCAGGAGGCGATGTTCGACGTCGTGCGCTTCTGGCTCGACATGGGCATCGACGGTTTCCGGCTCGACGCGGTGCCGTACCTGTTCGAGGAGGAGGGCACCAACTGCGAGAACCTCGACGACACGCACGCCTTCCTGGCCGACCTGCGGGCCATGGTGGACACCGAGTACCCCGGCCGGGTCCTGCTGGCCGAGGCGAACCAGCTGCCCCACGAGGTGGTGGACTACTTCGGCACCGAGGAGCGGCCCGAATGCCACATGTGCTTCCACTTCCCGGTGATGCCGCGGTTGTACTACGCGCTCCGTGAGGAGAAGGCGGAGCCCATCATCGCAGTCATGGAGGAGACTCCGGAGATCCCTCAAGGCACCCAATGGGGCACGTTCCTGCGCAACCACGACGAGCTCACTCTGGAGATGGTTTCCACCGAGGAGCGATCGGCGATGTACGGCTGGTACGCACCGGATCCCCGAATGCGGGCCAACATCGGCATCCGGCGACGGCTGTCCCCCCTGCTCGACAACTCTCGCAGTGAGATCGAGCTGATCAACGCCCTGCTGCTCTCCCTACCCGGCTCGCCGTGCCTCTATTACGGCGACGAGATCGGGATGGGGGACAACATCTGGCTCGAGGACCGCGATGCAGTGCGCACGCCGATGCAGTGGACCCCGGACCGCAACGCCGGCTTCTCCACTGCCGATCCGGGCAAGCTGTACTCCCCCGTGGTCTCGTCGTTGGTGTACCACTACAACAGCGTGAACGTCGAAGCTCAGATGGCCTCGGGCAGTTCGTTGCTGCACTGGACACGCGGCATGTTGTCGGTGCGGGCTGCTCACGAGGTCTTCGGGACCGGTGCGTTCGTGCTGTGCGAGTCCGATAACGACGCCGTCCTGGCGTTCGTGCGGATCCTCCCTCCTGGCAACCCCAAATCCCGCGACGGCTACCAAGCGGTGCTGTGTGTGCACAACCTGTCGTCGCGACCGCAAGCGGCGGTCATCTCGACCCCTGAACGGCTGCAGGGAGTCCTGACCTACGACCTTTTCGGCGGCGTGGGCTTTCCCAACGTCAACGACGCCGGCACCATCCACCTGACGTTCGGCTCCCGGGACTTCTTCTGGCTCGGGCTGGCCGCGGACGACGGTGAGTTCGATGAGTGACCCGGACCTCGTCCAGCTGCTGGCCTCGTGGATGCCGGACCAACGCTGGTATGCCGGTAAGGGGCGACGACCGAGCCTGCGAGAAGTCGGCGTGGTCACCCTGGCGCAGCGTGGGAGCGAGGACAGCAACGGTCGGGCCGCTCTCGAGGTCCGCACCCACCTGATCATGGACGAGTCGGCCTCCCACGGCAGCGAAGGCACGCTGTATCAGGTGCCGTTGACCTACCGCCGGCATCCACGTCCAGAGCTCCTTGACGCGCTCATCATCAGCACCGGCACGCACCACATCTACGACGGCACCCACGACCCTGCTTACGCCCAGGCGGTGCTGGACCTGATCGCCTCGGGCCGGACGGTCGGTGGTCAGGAGCAGACGGACGAGGTGTCGGTCAGCGGCGTCGGCTTCCATCCCGACCAAGATGTGGAGGTCGCACGGGCAGCCGTCCTCAGTGGCGAGCAGTCGAACACCTCCATCATCGTGCAGACGCGGCCCCTCGGTCAGTCCGAGGACCAGGAAGCCATGCGTCCCTGCATCGTGAAGGTCTTTCGCATCCTGCACGACGGGGAGAACCCCGATGTCGTGGTGCAGGGGGCGCTGGCTCGCGCCGGATCCAGGCTGGTGCCCAGCCCCCTGGGTCACCTGGAAGGGAGCTGGTCAGCCAGCACCGAGGACGACACCGCACGCGGACACGGGCACCTGGCCTTTGCTCAGGAGTTCCTCACCGGGGTGCAGGACGCCTGGCGCACTGCCCTGGTGGCGGCGCGCGACGACGAGGACTTCACGGACCGTGCGTTCGCGCTCGGCGAAGCGACCGCCGAGATGCACAGCAAGCTGGTCCAGACCATGGGGAGTGAACCCGCGAGCGACGAACGTCGGGAGGCCCTGGTCCACCAGTGGCAGCGGCGCGGTGAGGAGGCGCTCGTCGAGGTGCCCGACCTGAAGCGATTCTCCGAGGGGATCGCGGAGGCGTTCGCGCGAGCCACGCAGTTGTCCTGGCCCAACCTGCAACGGGTGCACGGGGACTACCACCTCGGGCAGGTCCTGGACTCACCGGAACGCGGCTGGGTGCTGCTCGACTTCGAGGGCGAGCCGATGCGCCCCTTGGCTCAGCGCTCACTCCCCGATCTGGCGCTCCGCGACGTGGCCGGAATGCTGAGGTCCTTCGACTATGCGGCCGGCTCGATGGACCAGGAGCACGACCTGGACCGCTCGCACTGGGCCGCAGGCGTGCGCACGGCCTTTCTGGATGGTTATACGGCGGCGTTGGGCGAGGACCCGAGAGACCGTCAGGCCCTGCTGAGCGCCCTCGAGCTGGACAAAGCCCTCTACGAGGTGGTCTACGAGGCGCGCAACCGGCCCACCTGGGCGGCCATCCCCATCCAAGCGATCGACCGGTTGTTGGACGCGAGCGCCGTCGCCACCCAGCACGACCACGAACGTGAGGGCTCGGCCCAGCCCGCGCCCGACCTGACCAACCCGACACAGGAGACCACCGTGAGCACATCGACCGGCCCCGAGGCCAAGCCACTGCCGATGAACGAGGTGGAGCAGCTGATCCGAGGGCAACACGGCAACCCACACTCTCTGCTGGGGGCGCACCCGCACGACGGTGGGGTGACCGTGCGAGCGATGAGGCCGATGGCCGAGCGCGTCGAGTTAGTGCTGGGCGACGGCAGCCGCGTGCCGATGGAGCACGAGACCCACGGCATCTTCGTGGCTGTGCTCGACACCGACGCGGTGAGTGACTACCGCCTCGAGGTCACCTGGGGCGACGGGGTGTCCCACCGTCAGGATGACCCCTACCGCTTCCTGCCCACTCTGGGCGAGATGGACCAACACCTGATCAACGAAGGCCGCCACGAGCAGCTGTGGACGGTGCTGGGAGCCCACGTGCACCGCTACGACGGGCCGATGGGCGAGGTGCCGGGCACGTCCTTCGCGGTCTGGGCCCCGAACGCCAAGAGCATCAACCTGGTCGGTGACTTCAACCACTGGGACAACTCGAGCCTGCCGATGCGAGCGCTGGCGAACTCCGGCATCTGGGAGCTGTTCGTGCCCGGCGTGGGCGTCGGCAGCCGCTACAAGTTCGACATCACGGGCCCCGAGGGCAGCCGCATGATGAAGGCAGACCCCATGGCCCGGGCCGCCGAGGTGGCCCCGGCCTCAGCGTCGATCGTCACCGAGACCACGCACGAGTGGAACGACTCCGCGTGGGTGGAGCAACGTGACAGCACTCCTGCGGTGACGGCACCCATGAGCGTCTACGAGGTGCACCTCGCGTCGTGGCGCCAAGGACTGGGCTTCAGGGAGCTGGCCACCCAGCTGGTCGACTACGTCAGCGAGCTGGGTTTCACCCACGTGGAGTTCATGCCGGTCATGCAGCACCCGTTCGGGCCTAGCTGGGGCTACCACGTCACCGGCTACTACGCGGCGGACGCGCGACTCGGGGACCCCGAGGACCTGAAGTTCCTCATCGACGCACTGCACCAGGCCAACATCGGCGTGATCCTGGACTGGGTTCCCGGGCACTTCGCCACCGACCCGTGGGCCCTTTCGCGCTTCGACGGCACGGCTCTCTACGAGCACCCGGACCCCCGCAAGGGGTGGCACAGCGAGTGGGGTTCCTACGTGTTCGACTTCGGACGACCCCAGGTTCGCAACTTCCTGGTGGCCAACGCACTGTTCTGGTTGGAGGAGTTCCACGCGGACGGCCTCCGGGTCGACGGAGTGGCCTCGATTCTCTACCTGGACTACTCACGTGAGGACGGTGAGTGGATCCCGAACGAGCACGGCGGCAACGAGAACCTCGACGCGGTGCGGATGCTGCAGGAGACCAACGCCACGGCTTACCGCCGGCATCCCGGCGTCACCATCATCGCGGAGGAGTCCACCTCATGGCCGGGCGTGACCCGGTCGACCGACCAGGACGGTCTCGGGTTCGGGTTCAAGTGGAACATGGGGTGGATGAACGACTCCCTGGACTACATGGCCAAGGACCCGGTCTACCGGCAGTACCACCACCATCAGCTCACCTTCTCATTGGTCTATGCCTTCTCGGAGAACTTCGTGCTGCCCATCAGCCACGACGAGGTGGTCCACGGCAAGGGCTCGCTGCTGCGGAAGATGCCTGGTGACCGGTGGAAGCAGCTGGCCAACCTCCGGGCGTTCCTCGCCTTCATGTGGTCCCACCCAGGCAAGCAGCTGTTGTTCATGGGCTCGGAGTTCGCCCAGGAGTCCGAGTGGGCCGACGGACGCAGCCTCGACTGGTGGCTGCTCAACCAGCCCGACCACCTCGGCGTCGCCCACCTCGTGCGGGACCTGAACGCCACCTATAAGGCGAACCCGGCGCTGTGGCAGCTGGACCACACCGAGGAAGGTTTCCAGTGGCTCGACGCGGACGACACCACGGGCAACACCTACTCCTACATCCGCCGTGGCAGCGAGGATGCGTCCGGGAAGCGCCCGTTGCTGGTGGCCATCGCCAACTTCGGTGACGGTCCCCGCAACGTGCACGTGGGCCTGCCCCACGGCGGCGTATGGCGTGAGGCGCTGAACACCGACGCCGACACCTACGGCGGATCCGGAGTGGGCAACATGGGTCGCGTGACGGCGAGCGACGAGCCCAAGCACGGACAGAGCCACAGCGCTCACGTCGTAGCTCCGCCGCTGGGAGTCCTGTGGTTGACGCCGATGGACGACGAGCCCGACACCACCCAGAGCACCGAAGCATCCAAGGGAGACCACTGATGGCACTGCACGAACGCGCTGGGCAGACCGCGCTCCCCGAGGATCTGATCGATGTGGCGCACGTCGTCACGGCCTACTACTCGACGGTGCCCGACCCCGAAGATGTCGCGCAGCAGGTGGCGTTCGGCACGTCCGGACACCGGGGCAGCTCGCTCGACGGTGCCTTCAACGAACGGCACATCCTGTCCGCCACCCAAGCGATCTGTGACTACCGCCGCGAGCAGGGGATCGGTGGGCCGCTGTTCATCGGTCGCGACACCCACGCCCTGTCCGAGCCGGCTTGGGCCAGCGCGCTCGAGGTGCTGGCCGCCAACGACGTCACCGTGTTGGTCGACCACCAGGACCGGTTCACCCCCACGCCGGCGGTGTCGCGGGCGATCCTGCAGGCGAACGAGTCGCGCAGTGGATCCTCGGTGGCCGACGGCATCGTGGTCACGCCGTCACATAACCCGCCCCGGGACGGTGGCTTCAAGTACAACCCGCCGAACGGCGGCCCGGCCGGTGCCGACGCGACGGGCTGGATAGCGGACCGCGCCAACGACATCCTGCGAGCCGACCTTAAGGGCGTGCAGCGCATCCCGTTCGCTCGGGCACGCGCCGCCGCTCAGGACTACGACTTCATGGGTGAGTACGTCGCCGCGCTACCGCGGGTGCTCGACCTGGACGCGATCCGTGATGCCGGCATACGCATCGGCGCGGACCCGTTGGGCGGAGCGAGCGTCGACTACTGGCAGGCCATCGCCGACACCCATCGGATCGACCTCACGGTGGTGAACCCCTTGGTCGACGCCACCTGGAGGTTCATGACCCTGGATGGCGACGGGAAGATCCGGATGGACTGCTCCTCGCCCAACGCCATGGCTTCGTTGATCCGCGCCAAGGACGACTACCAGATCAGCACCGGCAACGACGCCGACTCCGACCGGCACGGGATCGTCACCCCGGACGGCGGCCTGATGAACCCGAACCACTACCTGGCGGTGGCCATCGACTACCTGTACGGCGGGGCCAGGCCGCAATGGGGATCGTCCGTGGCCATCGGTAAGACGTTGGTGTCCTCCAGCATGATCGACCGCGTCGCCGAAGGTCTGGGTCGCTCGTTGCTGGAGGTCCCGGTGGGCTTCAAGTACTTCGTCGACGGCTTACTCGACGGAAGCATCGGCTTCGGCGGCGAAGAGTCGGCCGGGGCGTCGTTCCTGTGCCATGACTCCTCGGTGTGGACCACCGACAAGGACGGCATCATCCTGGCGCTGCTCGCCTCCGAGATCCTGGCCACGACGGGGTCGAGCCCCTCGCAGCGGTATGCCGACCTGACCGAGAAGTTCGGCAACCCGGCCTACGCCCGGATCGATGCTCCGGCCGACCGAGACGCCAAGGCCCGGCTGAAGAAGCTCTCGGCAAACTCGATCACCGCCACTGAGGTAGCGGGCGAGCCGATCACCGCCGTGCTGACGGAGGCCCCGGGCAACGGCGCGGCGATCGGGGGCCTGAAGGTCCGTACCGAGAACGCATGGTTCGCGGCCCGCCCTTCAGGCACCGAAGACGTCTACAAGATCTACGCCGAGTCCTTCTCCGGCCCAGAGCATCTCGCTCGGGTGCAGCAGGATGCACAGCGGGTCGTGGACGCCGCACTCGGCGCCTGAGCGGGCCTAGAACAAGGCGTTCGTCAACTGACGGCGCGCGGCGGTGACTCGGGCGTCGTGAGGGCCGATGACGTCGAAGAGGGATAGCAGGTGGTCGCGCGCCGCGGTCCGTTCCTCAGCAGTGGTCGCCCGGACGAGATCGACAAGCCGCGCGAAAGCGTCCTCGACGTGGCCCCCCACGAGTTCGAGGTCTGCAGCGGCCGTCTGGGCGGCCACGTCAGTGGGCGCCTCGGCAGCGGCCTGGCGCACCGCCGCCATGTCGACATCGGTGGTGCGCTGCATCAGAGCGACCTGAGCCAAACCCAGTCGGGCCTCCTCGTCCGCCGGGTTGGCCTTCAACGCCTTCTCGTAGACCGCTGCCGCTGCGGTCAGATCTCCCCGTTCGATGGCGTCGAAGGCTTCCTGCTGCATGGGTGAGAGCTCCGGCTCGGCTTCGGGCTCCTCGCCGGCATCGGCCTCGGCTGCGCCGGCCGCGCGCCCGGTCACGCCTTGAGCGGCCGCTGCTTCGAGGAACTTGTCGATCAGCGGCCGCAGGGCCGAGACTTCCTGCACCCCGAGGTAGAACGGCATGGGCTGACCACGCAACAGGCCCATCACGATGGGTAGCGCGTCGATCTGCCCGAAGGTCTGCTGCAGGATCGGGGTCAACGCCTGGACGATGCCGGGGTTGGCGTCCAACTCCACCCCGATGACCTGGAAGCGGTTCTCGTAGGTCTTCGACAAGGCGACCAGGGCCTCAGCGTGCTGCTGCGACTCGGGCAGCTGCGAGCTCCAGACCACCATCACGCCAGGCACACTCGTCGTGCCGTTGACGATCGACTCGAAGGTCTGGTCGGTGGCAGTGATCATGCCCGCGGTGCCAGAGGCGCTCTGCGACGCTGCGGGGGGCTTACCCAGGGAGGAGAGATCGACTGCCCCGCGCATTGCCGCGGCGCTCAAAGGTTGCTGTGTCATACCGTCATTGTCGCCGATAACCCGCGGGGATCTCGACTCCAGCCCCTCGCGGGGGTCAGGACCCGGAAGCGCTCACCATCTGCTCTCGAGCCGCGATCATCTCGGGCCGGTCCGAGTCCGTGGGAATCGTCATCGCCACCGACACGTACGTGTTCAGCCGAGCCTGCGAGGTGATCGAGCTGTCGTCCTCGAAAACCAGGAACTCTTCCGGTGGCGTCAGCTCCATGCCGTCGCGGACGTCGAAGTCGGATTCGCGTTTGAGCGTGGCGAAGGTGACGGCCGACCCGTCCTCGCGGAAGAACGTGTAGGTCTGGGTCTTCAAGGTGTTCGACTCGCTGTAGTCGGCCTGCTCCGAAACCTCGGCCCCCTGGGTCTGTGCAGCCTCACGCACCTGCGGGGCATATCCGTTGGTCTTGACCTGCATGTCCTCGCCCACCGGGTAGTCGATGGACGCACCGAAGGCGGTCAGCAGCTCCTTGGGTGACTGCGACAGGTCGTCCTTTCCTTCGCGCAGGATCGGGCTGCCCGCACTGCGCCGGTCGAAGGTGCCGATGTCCGTGCCCGGCAGCATGGGGGCCCACCACACGATCCGGAAGGTATCGGCGTCACCGTTCCCGGCCATGACGTAAAGCTCGGGTGCACCGGACTCGGTCACCGTTTGGACCAGGAGCAGCATCGGGCTCTCCTCGTCCTCACGGCTGATGGCCAGGACGTTCGGCTCGACTGGGTCGGCGATCAGGTCACGCTGGTCGGGGGCCCCGCTCACGGACTCGAGCTCATCCGCGGCCAATGCCGAGACCGCAGTGCTGCCGCGGAACGCTCCGTCGACGTCCTCTTCGATATCCTCCCCATCGCCGTTGCTGACCAGCGCGGCTTTGGTCAGCAGGTCGCTGGCGATGGCTTCGGCGTCCTCGACGCTCATCACAGCCACGCCTTGGTCCTGCGCCGTGGCGGCGGCGTCATCCCCCGGCTGCTCGGTTTCGGTCGAAGCATCCGAGGTTGCGGCCCCACCATCCGCAGCAGCGGTGCTCGCCGACTCCTCAGAGGCGCTCTGCGAGTCACCGTCGCTGCAGGCGGAGATGAGGAGAAGGGAGGACAGGGCGCAGATGGCGGTAAAACGTACGGACTTCATAACGAAATCGTAACGATCTGGCACGGTGGCGGGAAATCGCTCACGGCTAGAAACGGGCCGGTTCGACGTAAACCCCCCACTTTTGCCGCAAAATGTCGCATATCTCACCCAGCGTGGCCTCAGCGCGAACCGCGTTCATCATCGCGGGGATCATATTGTCGGTGCCGTCAGCGGCGTGGGCGAGGTGCTCCAGCGCCTCAGATACGGCCCCTGCGTCTCGCGACCGACGCCGATCATTCAATGCTGCGTTCTGGTCTCGCTCGACGTCGTGGCTCACGCGCATGATCTCGAGCTCGTGACTCACCGAAGCGGTGTGACAGTTCACCCCGACGATCTTCTTCTCTCCGGTTTCCAGCTTGCGTTGATAGTCGAAGGCCGCCTCGGCGATCTCACCGGAAAACCAACCATCCTCGATACCCCGCAGGATGCCGGAGGTCATCGGTCCGATGGGGTGCTCGATCTGCCCGGCGGGCCCGGGCTCGCGACCGCGCTCCCCCATGTCGCGGATGGTAGCGAAGATGACCTCGGCCTCAGCCTCGATGGCGTCCGTCAGCGACTCGACATACCAGGAGCCCCCCAACGGGTCGGCGACGTTGGTGACTCCGGTCTCTTCCATCAGGACCTGTTGGGTGCGCAGGGCGACCTCCGCCGACTGTTCACTGGGCAGGGCCAAGGTCTCGTCCAAGGCGTTCGTATGCAGGGAGTTGGTCCCACCCAGCACCGCCGCGAGCGCCTGCACCGAGGTGCGGACGACGTTGTTCATGGGCTGCTGAGCGGTCAACGACACCCCTGCGGTCTGAGTATGGAACCTCAGCCACATCGCCTTCTCGCTGGTGGCGCCGTACACGTCCCGGGTCCAGCGAGCCCAGATGCGCCGCGCCGCCCGGAACTTGGCGATCTCCTCGAAGAAGTCGAGGTGGGAGTCGAAGAAGAACGAGAGGCCCGGTGCGAAGACGTTGATGTCCAGACCTCGCGACTGTCCGAGCTCGAGGTAGCCGAAGCCGTCCGCGAGGGTGAACGCCAGCTCTTGGGCGGCCGTGGCTCCCGCCTCCCGGATGTGGTATCCCGAGACCGACACCGGTTTGTAGGCCGGGATCGTGCTGGAGGTGTACTCCATCAGGTCACCGATCAACCGCAGATGAGGCTCGGGCGGAAACAGCCACTCCTTCTGCGCGATGTACTCCTTGAAGATGTCGGTCTGCAGGGTGCCGTTGAGGGTCGAGACGTCGACGCCCTGACGTTCGGCCGCCGCCAGGTACATACAGAAGACCGGGACGGCCGGTCCACTGATCGTCATCGACGTCGTGACGTCGCTCAGGGTGATGTCGCGGAAGAGCTCGTCCATATCCGCCGCGGAGTCGATGGCCACGCCGCAGTGACCCACCTCCCCCACACACTGCGCGTCATCGGAGTCACGGCCCATGAGGGTGGGCATGTCGAAGGCTACGGACAAGCCTCCACCGCCGTGGGCCAAGATCATCTTGTATCGCTCGTTGGTCTGCTGGGCGTTCCCGAAGCCGGCGAACTGCCGAATGGTCCAAGGTCGACCGCGGTATCCGGTGGCGTGCAGTCCTCGGGTGTAGGGGAACTGCCCGGGCCAACCGATCCGCTCCATCCGCTCGTCGACGGCCTCGACCTCGGCGCTGGGCCCGTAGACGGGCTCCACCTCGGTGCCCGACAATGTGGTGAAGTCGGCGTCTCGTACCCGGCCGGCGGCCAGCGCCTGCGCGTACTTCGCCTCCCAAGCCGCACGACCCGACGACACGGATGCCGCTCCGCTGGACGTGCTCGGACTGAGATCCACAACGCTGTTGGACATAACCCCAGCGTAACGCCGGCGCCGGTGCTAGCGTCCCCCTATGGCCAGCAGTGCAGCGACCATCTCCACATCCGCGTCGGACTCGAGCGGTGGGCGCTGGGCAAACCGCTTCGCCGCCCTGGGTCCAGGGATCCTGATGGCATCGGCCGCGATCGGCGGCTCGCACCTGATCAGCTCCACCCAGGCGGGGGCTCGTTTCGGCTGGCAGTTGGCCGCGGTCATCATCGCGGCCAACCTGTTGAAGTACCCGTTCTTCCGCTTCGGCCCGCAGTACACGATGGAGAGCGGACGCTCCCTGGTGCAGGGGTACGCCGACAAGGGCCGGGCCTACCTGTGGGTCTTCTTCGCGCTGGTGGCGGTGTCGTCGGTGATCTCCACGGCGGGCGTCGGTCTGCTGTGCGCCGTCATCCTGAGTTTCATGCTCCCGGACAGCTGGGGGGTGGGGATTCCGCTGTTGGCCACTGCCATGATGGCCTCCGCCTGGCTGCTGTTGGTCGCGGGCCATTACCGCGCCCTCGACCGGGTGACCAAGCTGATCATCCTGGTGCTCACCGTGGCCACGGTCACCGCGACCCTGATGGCGGCCAGCGCTGGCTCGGCCCGCGCCGCCGACTTCGTCGACCCCTCGCCCTGGACCTGGGCCACGTTGCCGTTCCTGGTGGCGATCATGGGGTGGATGCCGGCTCCGATCGAGATCAGTGCGTTGAACTCCCTGTGGATCCAGGCCAAGCAGAAGCTTCACCCCAGCGCGGTGAAGGACGTGATGTTCGACTTCAACGTCGGATACGCGACCTCGGCGGTGCTGGCACTGTTCTTCCTGGCGTTGGGGGCGTTGGTGCAGTACGGCTCAGGGGTCGAGGTGGCCAGCGAAGGTGGGGCCTACGTCGACCAGCTGCTCCAGATGTACGGCAGCGCGATCGGCCAGTGGGCGGTACCGCTGATGTCCGTGATCGCTTTCGCCTGCATGTACGGCACCGTCATCACGGTGATCGACGGGTACGCGCGCGCCTGCGCCGAGTCGCTCCGCCTGCTGCGGGGGGAGCCCGGGTTCTCGAGCCGGTCGTTGAACCTCTGGCTCAGCGGCATTGCAGCTTCCGGCCTCGTGATCGTGGTGGCCATGAGCGCGTCCTTGGCGACGATGTTGACCTTCGCGATGATCAGCGCCTTCATCACCGCACCCGTCTTCGCCTGGTTGAACTTCAGTTTGGTCCGGGGGCAAAGAACGCTCAGCCCGTCCTTGCGCTACCTGTCCTATGCCGGGCTGGTCTATCTCGCCGGGTTCGCCGGCCTGTTCCTCCTCAACCTGGCCGGGCTCGTCGGCTAGCCACCGGGCCGCTGACGACCCGTTCCAGGGCCAGATACACCACGTACAGCAACGCCAACACGATGGTGACGTGCAGGAGCAGGGCAAGCGCCACCCCCACGATCACTCCGGCCCGCCAGGCCCGACCCCAGGCGATGGCGAGCACCGATGGCACCACGACCGCGAAGAGGGCACCCCCCGCCAGCTCCAGCGGGGTCGAGCGTTCGCCCATCCAGGGGAGCACATTCCAGACGTCGACGAGGTCCGCCGTGGCCACGATTCCGAGGACCGTGACGAGGCCGATGGTGGCCACCAGGGCTAGCTTCCTGAGCGCCTGCGGACTGAGCCACAGGGTCGTGACCGTGACCGCGGACCACATCAACCAGGCGCGTACCTTGCCGGTACCCAGGCCGATCATGGCGGATCGAAAGATGCGATCGGCTTCCATCCGGTCGATCTCCGGGCCGATGTACTCCCCGGGCCGGGTCAGTGCGTCGTGCAGCACCGCGGCCGGCAGGAAGAGCCCACTACGCGGCACGAGCCAGGTGAAGACGCTGGGCACCGAGGCAAGGTCGGTCTCGAAGGTCCGCAGATCGGCGGGCGCGGTGAAAGACTCCTCGTGCTCGTCGCTGTCGTAGCCGATCTGCCGCAGCAGGGTGAAATCCCGGCCGTCGACGCTGCGCAGCTCCAGTCGGAGCGGACCGCCATCCTCGACGTCGAAGAACCTACCCATGCCGCCCCCTGTGGCAGGCACTTCGACGTCGCGCCACGGCCGGTCGGCCGTTGTGCTGTGCGGATCTGCCGCCAGGGCGACATATCTGCACAGCAATGAGATGCACAGGCCCGACGTCGGCGGGGCGCAGCGCGTCGGAGCTCGTCACCCGAGCTCGGCGAGGACCACGTCGGCGGCGGCATAAGGGTCGAGCTGACCGGAAGCGACCTGCTCGGCCAGAGTGGTCAGCGAGGCATCGGCGCGGAGATCGCCGATCTGCCTGCGCAGACTCGCCAGCACGATGGCTTCGACCTCTCGCTCGGCCCGCGCGACCCGACGCGCTTGCAGGTCACCACTGACCCGACCCGCTTCCCGGTGCTTGGCCAGAGCCTCCATGACCTCTTCACGGCCCTCCCCACGATCAGCGATCGTCTTGACCACCGGGGGCCGCCACAAGCCGGGCTCGCTGCGGTCCCCCAGCGAGATCATGTGCCGGATCTCGCGGACAGTGGCGTCGGCTCCGTCGCGGTCGGCCTTGTTGACCACGAACACGTCGCCCACTTCGAGGATGCCCGCTTTGGCCGCCTGCACCCCGTCGCCCATCCCCGGCGCCAACAGCACCACCGTCGTGTCGGCCAGCCCGGCGATCTCGACTTCGCTCTGGCCGACTCCGACCGTCTCGATGATCACTACGTCACAACCGGCACCGTCGAGCACCCGCAGCGCCTGCGGGGTGGCCCAGCTCAGGCCGCCGAGGTGGCCCCGGCTGGCCATGGATCGCACGTAGACCTCCGGGTCCAGCGCGTGGTCGACCATCCGGATCCGGTCTCCGAGCAGCGCTCCCCCGGAGAACGGTGACGAGGGGTCGATGGCGAGCACCCCCACGCGCTTGCCCTGGGCACGGAAAGCATGGACGAGCATCGTGGTGGTCGTCGACTTGCCGACCCCGGGGCTACCGGTGAGGCCGATGATCCAGGCGTGACCGGTATGCGGGGCGAGCTGCGCCATCACCTCGGGCAGCGCGGGGTGGGCGTTCTCGACCAGCGAGATCAGCCGGGCCACCGCACGCGGCGACCCGTCCCGGGCCTGCCCGATCAGCTCCGGTACGTCGTACTCTCGGGACTTGCGCATGCGTGGGGTTGTTCCGACCTCAACGGTTCGAGGAAGGGGCCGGGACACGCAGGATCAAGGCATCACCCTGGCCCCCACCCCCGCACAACGCCGCTGCTCCGACGCCACCACCGCGGCGGGACAGCTCCAGGGCCAGGTGGAGAGCGATACGGGCACCGGAGACGCCGATGGGGTGCCCCAGCGCAATGGCTCCACCGTTGACGTTGACCCGCTCCGGGTCGACACCCAACTCGGCGGTGGAAGCCAGCCCGACTGCGGCGAAGGCTTCGTTGATCTCGATGACGTCCAGGTCGGTCGCGGCGATGCCCTCCTTGGCGCAGGCGACCGCGATGGCCCGGGAGGGTTGGCTCTGCAGGCTCGAGTCCGGGCCGGCGACGACGCCGTGTGCTCCGATCTGGGCCAGCGGGGTCAGGCCGAGCTCCTCGGCCTTGGCCTCGCTCATCACCACGACGGCACAGGCCCCGTCGCTGATCGGCGAGGCCGAGCCAGCGGTGATGGTGCCTTCAGGATCGAACGCCGGCGCAAGCTTGGCCAACGCCTCAGCGGTGGTCTGGTCCCGGATCCCTTCGTCGGCGGTGAACGGGACCGGATCTCCGCGCCGTTGCGGCACCGGGACGGGCACGATCTCGTCGGCGAAAAGACCACCGTCACGGGCGGCAGCGGCCCTCTGGTGACTGCGCACGGCGAAGGCGTCCTGATCCTCCCGAGAGAACGACCGAGCCGACTCCGCCGCGTTGATGTCTTCGGTCAGGCCGCCCATCGCTTGGTCGGTGAAGGCGTCCCACAGCCCATCGAAGGCCAGGTGGTCGCGCATCGTGACGTCGCCGAACTTGTATCCGGTCCGGCTCTTGGCCAGCAGATGGGGAGCGTTCGTCATCGACTCCTGTCCCCCTGCCACCACGATGTCGAACTCCCCGGCGCGGATGAGCTGGTCGGCGAGCGCGATGGCGTCCAGTCCGGACAGACAGACCTTGTTGATCGTGAGAGCTGGCACGGACATCGGTATGCCGCCGGCGACGGCCGCCTGTCGGGCCGGGATCTGCCCCGCCCCGGCGGTCAGCACCTGACCCATGATCACGTAGTCGACCTGGTCACCGGTGATGCCGGAGCGTTCCAGCGCCCCGGCGATGGCGATCCCCCCGAGCTCAGCACCGGAGAAGTCTTTGAGCGAACCCAGCAGGCGGCCGATCGGGGTGCGGGCCCCGGCAACGATGACGGACATGCGGCTCACTGTAACCCTGACGCGAGGGCCTGCCCAGCGACGATCCGCCCCGCGACCACGGTGGCTCCGACCGACATGGTCGACAGCACGGTCGCCTGCTCACGGGCCGACCCGTCCTGTAGTGGATCAGCGTCCAACAGCGCCACGTCTCCTCTTGCGCCGGGCCTCAGCCGCTGACCGTCGACGCTGGCCGCGAGAGCCTGCTGGGCGGTCAGCGCCTGCTCGTCGTGCCAGCCCGGTCCGTCCAGAGGGCCCCGGTGCACTGCAGCGGCCATGGTGTTCCACGGGTCCAGCCGCGCCACCGGAGCATCCGAACCCAACACCAGGGGTATGCCGTGGCGCACCAGCTCGGCGACCATGAAGGCACGGTCCATCCGGTCCGGCCAGCACTGCTCGGTCACGCTGCGGTCGTCGAGCAGGTGCGCCGGCTGCACGCTGGCGGTCACCGGCAAGCTCGCCCACCGCGCGAGGTCTTCGGATCGAAGCAGCTGCGCATGCTCGACGGTGCCGGTGGCCTCACTGGCCTCGAAGACGTCCAGCACCGCAGACACAGCGGCGTCGCCGATGGCGTGGAGGGCGGCCGTGAGGCCGTGTGCGTGCCCGCGGGAGACCAGGTCGACCATCTCCTGGACGCTGAAGTTCGCTTTGCCTGCCGGGTGGGCCAAGGCGGCGCCGTCGGCATACGGCTCGCAACACCAGGCCGTCCTGGTGTTGAGCGACCCGTCGGAGATGATCTTCAGCGGGCCTTGGGTGACCAGTCCATCCGTGCCCGGGAGCACCGTCCCGGTGGACCAACCGAGGGCGATGATCTCCTCCAACCGGGCGGGATAGACCCCCGTGCGCACCCGCAAGGGCCCGATGCCGGCGGCGTAGCGCTGCGGCCACTGCTCCCACGGTCGGGCGAACTCGAGGTCCACGATCCCGACCACTCCTTGCTGGTGGGCACGACGGACCGCCAGCTCCATAGAGGATTCGGTCTCCTCCTCGGCCCCCGGTAGGGCGTCAAGTTTGGCGTAGAGGTCGAACCACTCCTCCTCGGCGATCACGTCGTCGCGCGGCGCGACGCCGAGCATGGCTTGGGCTGCGGAGTTGACCCAGCCGTGGTGGCAGTCGCCACTGATCAGCACCACCGGGAAGGACCCCGAGACGGCATCCAACTCGGCCACGGTCGGCTGGTGGGCCCACTCCGCGCAGCGATGGCCCAGGCCGGTCAGCATGCCGGTCGGCGTTTGCCCGGCTCCGTTGCGTAGGGCCTGCCCCACCAGGTCGCACGCCTGCCGCGAACTCTCGACGCCACTGGTGTCGAGCCGGGTGTAGGACATCGCCCACTGAGTCATGTGTACGTGCTGGTCCCACAGACCGGGGATGGCCCATCGCCCCTGAGCCTGCAGGACCGGCACGTGAGAGGGGGCCTCGATGGTGCCCGTGGGAGCGACGGCCTCGATCGAACCACCGCGGATGAGGATGTCGCTGAGCTCAGCGCTTCGGGATGGGGCCGTCGTTGCCGCCCCGGCAGCATCCAACGGCACCATGCGGGCACCATGCACCAGGACGTCAGACATGCCCGAAACCGTACGCGGTGATCGGCCCGGTCAAGGCATCGCCGGGCGGTAGCCTCAGCCCATGACTGATGACCTGGTCCCGATGGTGCTCGCGGTCGACCATGTCGGCATCGCGGTGCCCGACCTCGAGTCCGCGATCGCCTTCCACGGTGCGACATTCGGCCTGGAGGTCACGCACCGGGAAGTCAACGAGGAGCAGGGAGTGGCGGAGGCGATGCTGTCGCCGGTCGGCGCACCGTCGGGAACGACTGCGGTGCAACTGCTGGCTCCGTTGACCCCGGAGTCGACGATCGCGGCGTTCATCGGTCGCAGCGGTCCGGGTCTGCAGCAGCTGGCCTACCGGGTAGCCGACGTCGAGGCCGCCGCGGCCGCTCTCCGGTCCAACGGCGTACGCGTGCTGTATGCCGAGGCCAAGGTGGGGACGGGCGGCAGCCTGATCAACTTCGCTCACCCCAAGGACACCGGCGGGGTGCTCATCGAGCTCGTCCAGCCCGCCGTGACCACGTCCTAGCCGCGACCTTCGCGCTCCTGCTCGACCACCCATGTGGCGTCGACTTCGGTCGGCAAGGGACCCGTTCGGGGCGCCACGATCGACACGATCTCGTCGAGCGCTCGACGGACCATCGTCTCGCCGACCCAGAGGTGCTTGCAGTCGTCGATGCCCTTGATCTGCACCTGTGCCAACGGGGCGAACCGCACCCGTGCCTCCTCCGGTCGCAGAAAGTCGTCGAACTCCGGCACCAGCGCGACGATGGGTTTGCCGAAGTCCGCCCACTGCTGCAGGTGCTCGTCGGTGACCTTGCGTAGTGGCGGGCTCAGCAGGATGGCTCCCTCGATGGACGGGTCAGTCCCGTGCATCAACGCGAGGTCCGTCCCGAACGACCACCCCAGCAGCCAGCGTTGCGGCAGCGCAGGCTGCTCATGGAACTCCGCAAACTCGATCGCGGCGGCCACGTCGAAACGCTCGTCGAAGCCCTCGTCGAAGGTGCCCTCGCTCGTCCCCCGCGGCGACGATGTCCCCCGGGTGTTGAACCGCAGCACCGCGATGTCGGCCAGCGCCGGCAGCCGGTACGACGCCTTCTTCAGCACGTGGGAGTCCATGAAACCGCCTGCGGTCGGCAGCGGGTGGAGCGTCACGAGTGTGGCCACCGGGTCACGGTCCGCGGGCAGCGCCAACTCCCCCACCAGGGTCAACCCGTCGGCCGTATGCAACTCGACCTCGTCGCGACGCGCCGCAAGCACCGTGTTGGACCGCACCTGCTGCATTTCTGAGGGACTCATGGCCGATCACCCTAGTCCGGCCACGCGGTAGGCGGACCTACGCGAACGACCCACCCGGTCTGCGCCGGTCCCGGGCGCTCCAGCACCGCGTGTGCCAGTGCCGCCTGTTCTCCACCCCGTGCATCGTCTCGCTGGGCCAGACCACGGTATGCGGCATCGCGGCGGCGACCTCCTGCTGACAGCCCGGACAGCGGAACGTCCGTCCGGAGTCATTGCCGCGGACCTCGCGCACGGTCCACTGCAGCCCCTGGTAGCTCACGTCACTCGGGCCGTGATCCATCAAGGGTCGACGGCCCGCCGACCCAGCTCCGCCGGCGCCCGGGCGCTGACCCGGACGTCGGCGGGGGCGGTTGGACCTCGGCATACCGTCGATCGTTTCACGCTCGGCGCACTACAGTGGTCGCTCGTGCGTGTGGTGATTGCTCGATGCAGCGTGGACTACGAGGGAGCCCTGCAGGCTCACCTCCCGATGGCGACCCGGCTCCTGATGGTCAAAGCCGACGGATCCGTGTTGGTGCACTCCGATGGCGGGTCCTACAAGCCGTTGAACTGGATGGCTCCGCCGTGCCGGATGACCGAGCTCGAGCCGGAGGACGAAGAAGCCGACGAGGGCGTCGAGTCGGTGTGGTTCGTCCAGCACGGCAAGCGTGACGACACTCTGCGGATCAAGATCTACGAAGTCCTGAGTGACACTGCCCACGAGCTCGGGGTCGACCCCGGGTTGGTCAAGAACGGCGTGGAAGCCCAACTGCAGGAGCTGTTGGCTCAGCACATCCATACTCTCGGCTCCGGATACCGGTTGCTGCGGCGCGAGTTCCCGACGGCCATCGGCCCGGTGGACATCCTGTGCCGCAACGAGGCGGGTGCCACGGTAGCGGTGGAGATCAAGCGGCGGGGGGACATCGACGGCGTGGAGCAGCTCACCCGCTACCTGGAGCTGCTCAACCGCGACCCGCACATCGCGCCGGTCACGGGGGTCTTCGCTGCGCAGGTCATCCGTCCGCAAGCCCGGACGCTGGCCACTGATCGCGGCATTCGCTGTGTCACGTTGGACTACGAAGCGCTCCGTGGGATCGACGACACGGACGAGCGGCTCTTCTGACGGCTTGACCCCGGTGAACGACCTCCGGGTAGGGCAGAATCGCGGGATGACCCGCCGCGCCGCCATTGCCGCACCTAACCCGACCGCCACCCAGGCCGGCCTGGTGGCGTTGTCGCACGGCGGCAACGCGGTCGATGCCGCGATGGCGGCCATGCTCGCGGCGTCGGTGACCGAGCCCGGCATCATCAGCCCGTTGGGGGGCGCCTACCTGAACATCTGGCCCGAGGAAGGCTCACCGATCGTGGTCGACGGCAACGTCGAGATGCCCGGCCGCGGGGCCGACCGCGAGCGCTTCGGTCAGGGCCTCATCGAGTGTGTGACGACTTATGGCGGTGGGCTGACGACGTACGTCGGCCCGGGGTCGGTGGCGACCCCGGGGATGGTGTCGGCCATGGGGTGGGCCCACGAGCACTACGGTCAGGCCCCCTGGGCCGAGTTGTTCGACCCCGCGGTGCGGGCTGTGGAGCAAGGCTTCGCGGTGAGCCAGACCGCTGAGACCTACAGCGCGCTGGTGGCCAACAACATCTTCGCGTGGGATCCGGTGACGCGCGACGTCTACACCAACGCCGGTGGGCCGATGCGGGCCGGCGACCTCATCGTGGACCCCGACCTGGCGGCGACCTTGGCCCAGATCGGGGCAGAGGGGGCAGCCGTGGCCTACACCGGGGACCTGGGCCACAGGTTGGCCGACGACGTGCAGGATCGCGGCGGTCTGCTGACCCGAGCCGACCTCGCCGCGTACCGGCCCACGGTACGACCGGCCCTCCGGGCGACTCTGGGCTCCTGGGATCTGGCGTGCAACCCACCCCCGGCGATCGGCGGACCTGTGCTGACAGCCATGCTGCGCCTGCTCGGTGATCTCGCTCCGGCCCAGATCTCCGCGGTGGATGCATCGAGAGTCATGCGCCAGGTCCTGGATCTGCGGCAGCGGGACATCGACATCGCCCCGGACCTCGAGTCGGCCGGGCGCGAGCTCCTGGAGCACATCGCGGCGATGTCCGGCGAGGTGCTGCCGACCCCCGCCTCGACGGCACACGTCTCGGTGGTCGACAGCCACGGGATGGCCTGCTCCATCACGGCCAGCTCCGGCTACGGGTCGGGGATGACCATCCAGGGCACGGGCATGCTCGCCAACAACGCCCTCGGAGAGCCGGAGCTGAACCGGCGCGGGATGCATACGCTGACCCCCGGCACCCGGATGGCCTCCAACATGGCGCCCACCACGGCCCGGCATCCAGACGGCACCGTGCTCTCGATCGGTACGCCGGGCGCCGACCGGATCACCACGGCCCTCACGCAGGTCCTTCTGCACATGTGCCTGCACGGCGAGTCGCTGCAGGACGCCATCGACCGTCCCCGGATGCACGTGCGCCACCTCGACGACGGCACCGTCCGGATCGATCATGAGCGCGATGCCCAGCTCTCTCGGGCGCTCTCCGGGGCCGGTATGCCGCTGTTCGAGCACGAGCCTCACGCCATGTTCTTCGGTGGCGTCGGCGGGGCCATCCGGCATGGGGATGGAGCATTGAGCGCCGGGGCCGATCCCCGCCGCGCTGCTGCGACGGCCGTCGGATGAACGAGTCCCTGCTGCACCACCCCACGGACGACGAGCTGCGCGAGGCCGGCGCCCTGAAATGGTCGATCGATCCGCCTGGGGTCATCCCCGCGTGGGTGGCCGAGATGGACCTGGGCCTGGCCGAGCCCATCCACCGAGCCGTTCGCACCTACGCCGACCGTGGCATCTTCGGCTACCCAGACCCTCGCGGCCGCGAACTGGTGGGTGAGGCTCTCGCCGGCTTCGCGCTGCGCCGGTGGGGGCACTACATCGATCCGGACCATGTGTTGCTGGTCGGCGACGTGATGGACGGCCTCACCCTGACCTTGAAGCACGTAGCACCGGCCGGGCCGGTGATTCTCCCAACGCCGGTCTATCCGCCCTTCTTCATCGTGACCGAGACCCTCGGGCGCGAGATCCGAGCCGTGCCTCTCATCAGGTCATCTGGCTCCGCCGCGAATTCCGAGGACACCCACGCCCCGCTCGAGCTGGACCTGGACGCCATCGAGGAGCAGGCTCGCGACGGAGCCAGGACCCTCCTGCTGTGTCAGCCACACAACCCGGTCGGTCGGTGCTACTCGCGATCGGAGCTGCAGGACCTTCGGGACGTCGTCGAACGCTGGGGCGTCCACGTCATCAGTGATGAGATCCATGCTCCACTCACCCTGCCAGGGGTCGAGTTCGTGCCCTACGCCGCGGTGGCCTCTGCCGATGCTGCGGTGACCACGCTCATCTCGGCCACCAAGGCCTTCTCCATGCCGGGCCTGCGGTGTGCTCAAGTCATCAGTCACCGAGCTCGTGACCACGCGACGGTGGCCCAGCTGCACCCGGTGCTGAACCACTCGATGACGACCCTCGGACAACAGGCCACGGTGGCGGCATACACCGATGGTGGGCCCTGGCTGGACGAGGTGTGCCGCACGGTCGCCGAGCATCACCAGCGTTTCCGCCACGCGCTGGCACTGAGGGTGCCGGAGATCGGCGTCGAGGTTGCCGAGGCGACCTATCTGGCGTGGTTGGACGTCCGGAAGCTGCGGGTGCAGGACCCGGCCGGAGCAGCCCTCATCCAGGGAGTCCGGGTCGACGGCCAAGGTGAGGGATACGGCCCCGGCAGTCGACAGCACATCCGCGTCAACCTCGCAACGTCTTCGCAGCGGCTGGACCAGCTGGTGGAGCGTCTGTCCACGGCCTGGGGCGACCGGTCGTCGACGAGCACCTGAGCCGCCTGCGAGGATGGGTCCATGGTGACCCTCTCGCGTATCTATACCCGCACCGGCGACGACGGCACGACGTCACTGGGTGACTTCAGCCGGACGACCAAGATGGATCCTCGCCTGGTCGCCTACGCGGACACCGACGAGGCGAACAGCGCCCTCGGGATCGCAGCGACGACCGGTGACGTCCCCGAAGCCATGGCTGCCGTGATCCGACGCGTCCAGAACGACCTCTTCGACGTAGGAGCCGACCTATGCACCCCGTTGCTGGAGGTGCACGAGCACCCACCCTTGCGAGTGCAACAGCGGTGGATCGAGGAGCTGGAGCGGGACTGCGACCTCTTCAACGAGGGCCTTCCTGCGTTGCGCTCCTTCATCCTGCCCGGCGGGTCCCCCTTGGCCTCAGCACTGCACCTGGCTCGGACGATCACGCGCCGCGCCGAACGATCCACCTGGCATGCCATCGACACCTACGGCACGACGCCGGCCACGCCCGAGGCTGAGGGAGGGACGGGCGGGGTCAACCCGTTGACCGCGACCTACCTGAACCGGCTCTCGGACCTCCTGTTCATCCTGTCGCGCGCCGCGAACACCCGAGGCACCGGCGATGTGCTGTGGGTGCCTGGTGGAGGTCGCGAGCCCTCAGCCGAAGGGAAGGACGACGGCCCGTCGTAGTACTACGCCACGTGAGCGTGGGATCCGGGCGGGACGGCCTCGACCCACGACCGTAGCGCCGTGTAGCGCTCGGCAGTGACCGCGAGCTCGAAGCTGCGCGAACCGTAGCGGCACGGCACGCTCATCATCTTCAGGCCTCGCAGCCCTCGGTAAACGTCTGCACCCTCAACCGGCAGTCCCAGGTTGACCACCAGTGCAAAACGCTCCCAACATTCGGTCCGCGACGCGAAGAGACCGCCTGATCGGGTGTAGATCAGGCGGTCTTCTTCGTAGGTCAACGTACCTACCGACCAGGGCTCGTTGCGGCACTGGCGGTAGCCGCACTGCATGCGCCCGGAGGACCCGGCCGTTGGCCCGAACGAGCCGAAGGCCCACCAAGCCAGCAGGACCAGGATCGCGACAGCACCAAGCACCATGATCACCAGGACGAGGGCTGACAGTGCTGAGCTCATAGGTCGAACCTAGGACGAGCTACTCATGCTGGAAGCGTCCACGGTGTCGGCCACAATGGTGATCCGGTCGTGGTCCACCGACAGGAAGCCATGGTCGATGGTCACCGTCTCGATACCACTAGCGCCGTCGATACGCACCTCTCCGCCCACGAGAACCCCGAGGACCGGGGTATGACCAGGCATGATGCCCAGGTCACCGTCACTGCTACGGACGCGAACCAGGCTGGCTTCGCCCTCCCACACAGTACGGTCGGCAGCCACCAGCGATACGTTCAGTTGACTCATCTAGGACTTCCTTCAGCGCAGCCATGATGCACGGATTCAACTAAGTGTAGGGCCAAACTCAGTTGTTCTTCTCCAGGTCTGCGGCTTGACGCTCGACGTCGTCGAGCCCACCACACATGAAGAACGCCTGCTCGGGGAAGTGGTCGTACTCCCCGTCCGCAACCTTCGTGAACGCCTCGATGGTCTCCTCCAGCGGGACCGTGGAGCCCTCGAGTCCGGTGAACTGCTTGGCCACGTAGGTGTTCTGCGACAGGAAGCGACCGATCCGGCGGGCGCGGCCCACGAGGATCTTGTCCTCCTCGGACAGCTCGTCGATACCCAGAATGGCGATGATGTCCTGGAGCTCCTTGTACCGCTGCAGGATCGACTTCACGCGCACCGCAGTGTCGTAGTGCTCCTGGGCGATATACCGCGGGTCGAGGATGCGGCTCGTCGAGGTCAGCGGGTCGACCGCAGGGTAGATACCCTGCGAGGCGATGGGCCGGGACAGCTCGGTCGTCGCATCCAGGTGCGCGAAGGTCGTCGCTGGGGCCGGGTCGGTGTAGTCGTCGGCCGGGACGTAGATCGCCTGCATGGAGGTGATCGAGTGACCTCGGGTCGAGGTGATGCGCTCCTGCAGGACGCCCATCTCGTCGGCCAGGGTGGGCTGGTAGCCCACCGCGGACGGCATACGGCCCAACAGCGTGGACACCTCGGAGCCGGCCTGAGTGAAGCGAAAGATGTTGTCGATGAACAACAGCACGTCCTGCTTCTGCACGTCGCGGAAGTACTCCGCCATCGTGAGCGCCGACAGCGCCACGCGCAGTCGGGTGCCCGGCGGCTCATCCATCTGGCCGAAGACCAAGGCGGTCTGTCCCAGAACGCCGGCTTCTTCCATCTCGACGATGAGGTCGTTGCCCTCACGGGTCCGCTCGCCCACTCCAGCGAAGACGGACACACCACCGTGGTCGCGAGCGACTCGGGCGATCATCTCCTGGATCAGCACCGTCTTGCCGACGCCGGCCCCACCGAACAGGCCGATCTTTCCACCGAGGACGTAGGGGGTGAGGAGGTCGATCACCTTGATGCCGGTCTGGAACATCTGCGTCTTGGGTTCCAGCTGGTCGAAGGCCGGAGCCGGACGGTGGATACCCCACCGCTCGCCGACCTCCAGTTTCTCGTCGCCTTCGAGGTTCAGGCACACGCCCGTGGTGTTGAAGACCTTGCCCAGGGTGACGTCCCCGACCGGCACCGTGATGGGGCCGCCGGAGTCCTGCACCGACGAACCTCGGACCAGACCGTCCGTGGGCTGCAAGGAGATGGCGCGCACCATGTTGTCCCCGATGTCCTGCGCGACCTCGAGGTTCAGCGTGCGGGTCTTCCCCGAGAGCTCGACCTCAGCGGTCAGCAGGTTGTACATCTCGGGAATCTGCCCCGGGGGGAACTCGACATCGACAACGGGGCCGATGATTCGAGCCAGACGGCCGACGCCGCCCTGGGTGTGCTCCTGCTCGGGAGCCTCAGTGGTAGCAGTGCTCATAGTTCAGTGCTTCCTTCTCACTTGGCATCGGCGAGGGCGGTTGCGCCACCCACGATTTCGCTGATTTCTTGGGTGATCTCGGCCTGGCGCGCTTGGTTCGCCAGCCGGGTATAGGTCTTGATCAGTTCTTCGGCGTTGTCGGTGGCCGACTTCATGGCGCGCTGGCGGGCTGCCAGCTCCGAAGCCGACGCCTGCAACAAGAAGTTGTAGATCCGTGAGGTGACGTACTTCGGCAACAGCTCATCGAGCACCTCCGCCGCCGAAGGCTCGAACTCGTACAGCGGGAAGACATCGCCGGGCTCGGCGGGCTCCTCGCCCTCTGCAACCTCCAGGGGCAGCAGACGCACGACCTCGACCTCCTGACTCACCATATTGATGAATCGGGTGGAGACGATGTGGAGCTCGTCGACCCCACCGTTCTCCGAGCCAGCGATGAAGTCCTGCACCAGACGCGCACCGATCTCCTTGGCCGCCTCGAAGGTCGGTGCATCGGAGAAGCCGGACCAGCTGTGCGCATAGTCGCGCCGGCGGAACCGGAAGAAACCCTCGGCCTTGCGGCCGGCCAGGTACGGCACGACCTCGCGCCCGTCCCCCTGCAGGAGCTCACGGAGCTGCTCACTGCGCTTCAGGACGTTCGCCGAGTAGGCACCGGCCAGGCCGCGGTCGCTGGTGATGATCAGCATGCCGGCCTTGCTCGGGCTCTCCCGCTCGGTGGTCAGCGGATGGTCCACGTTCGAGAACGTGGCCACCGCCGACACCGCACGGGTGATCGCCCGAGCGTACGGAGTCGTCTCGTTCACTCGCTGGCGAGCTTTCACCACGCGGGATGCGGCGATCAGCTCCATGGCGCGAGTGATCTTCTTCATGGACTTGATAGAGGTGGTCCGTTGTCGATACTCCCGCTGTTGGGCTCCCATATCGTCCCCCTCAGCGCTTCTGGGTGGTGATCTGCTCTTGCTCCACGTCGTCCTCGTCCATGGCCTCGACGTTGTCTTCATCTTCGTCGCTGCCCGGACGAACGCCGCCGTCTTCGCTGGCACTGAACTGCTTCTTGAAGTCCTTCATCGCGCTCTCCAGCGTGTTGGAGGTGTCATCCCCCAGCTTGCCGGTCTCGCGGATTCCGTCCAGCATCTCCGACTGCTCGCGGCGCAGGTAGTCCAGGAACTCACGCTCGAAGCGCCGAATGTCCTCGGTCGGCACACTGTCGAGGTGTCCCTGGGTCCCGGACCAGATGATCGCCACCTGCTCCTGGATCGGCAACGGGGAGGACTGCGGCTGCTTGAGCAGCTCGACCATCCGCGCCCCGCGGTCCAGCTGCGCGCGCGAGGCGGCATCGAGGTCCGAGGCGAACATGGCGAAGGCCTCCATCTCGCGGAACTGGGCCAGGTCGACCTTCAGTCGCCCGGACACGCTCTTCATGGCCTTGATCTGGGCGGCACCGCCAACTCGTGACACCGAGATACCGACGTCGATGGCCGGCCGCACATTTGCGTTGAACAGGTCACCCTGGAGGTAGATCTGACCGTCGGTGATGGAGATGACGTTCGTCGGGATGAACGCCGCGACGTCGCCTGCTTTCGTCTCGATGATGGGCAGACCCGTCATCGAACCCGCACCGAGCTCGTCCGAGAGCTTGGCGCAACGCTCCAGCAGACGAGAGTGCAGGTAGAAGACGTCGCCGGGGTAGGCCTCTCGGCCCGGCGGACGACGCAGCAGCAGCGATACGGCGCGGTAGGCCTCGGCCTGCTTCGACAGGTCGTCGAAGACGATCAGGACGTGCTTGCCCTGGTACATCCAGTGCTGGCCGATGGCCGAGCCGGTGTAGGGGGCGAGGTACTTGAAGCCGGCCGAGTCCGAGGCCGGAGCGGCGACGATCGTGGTGTAGTCCAGCGCGCCGTTCTCTTCCAGCGTGCTGCGCACCCCCGCGATCGTCGAAGCCTTCTGCCCGATGGCGACGTAGATGCAACGGACCTGCTTGTCCGGGTCACCGGACTCCCAGTTCTGTCGCTGGTTGAGGATCGTGTCGACAGCGACCGTGGTCTTGCCCGTCTGACGGTCTCCGATGATCAGCTGGCGCTGGCCGCGACCGATCGGGATCATCGCGTCGACGGCCTTGATGCCGGTCTGCAGCGGCTCGTGCACCGACTTGCGGTCCATGACGCCCGGAGCCTGGAGCTCCAGCTCACGGCGCTCGTCGGACTCGACGTCCCCCAGACCGTCGATCGGCTTACCGAGCGGGTCGACCACACGGCCGAGGTAGGAGTCTCCCACCGGCACCGAGAGCACCTCACCCGTGCGGCGGACTTCCTGGCCCTCGTCGATCCCGGCGAAGTCACCCAGGATGACGACACCGATCTCGTGGACGTCGAGGTTCAACGCCAGGCCGAGCGTGCCGTCTTCAAACCTCAGAAGCTCGTTCGTCATGCACGAGGGCAGACCCTCAACGTGCGCGATGCCGTCGCCGGCATCGGACACCCGGCCGACCTCTTCACGCGAGGCGGCGTTGGGGTCGTACGACTTTACGAATGAGTCAAGTGCGTCGCGGATTTCCTCCGGACGGATGGTCAACTCCGTCATTGTCTTCTCCTCGTTGATGTCCCGCAGCACGCGAGAGGTAGTGCTTGGTCAGTCAGGTCTGTCATGGGAATGGCTATCGGCTCACGTGACGGCGAGCGTCCTCGAGTCGGTTGCTGATCGTGCCCTCGATCACTTCGTCACCGATCTCGACCCGCACGCCACCGATGACGTCAGGGTCCACGACCACGTTGAGGTGCACGTCACGCCCGTACTGTTTGGTCAGCGCGGCCGAGATCCGTTCGAGCTGCTGCTCGTCCAGAGCCGTGGCCGTCGTGACGACCGCGGAGACCTCGTCCTGCCGCCGCGAGGCAATCTTCAGGTACGACTCGATGGCGCGGTCGAACCGCATATTCGGTGTCGCAACCGCGTGGCTGGCCAGTCGCAGCGTCTCCGGTGCGACCTTGTCACTCAGCAGCTGCTTGACCAGGTCACCCTTGGCGCTCGGGAGAGCCCGGCGGTCGCTGAGAGCGGCCTGGAGCTCGGGGTCACCGCTGACGATCCTGGAGAAACGGAAGAGCTCGTCCTCGACCTGGCCGATTCGGCCCTCGCGCTCCGCTCCGGCCAGGAACGCCTCCACGGCCAGCTCCTCCAGCGCGATGGTGAGGTGTCCGTCTCGCGTCCACCGCTGCGCCACGGCGTAGCGGGCCACGTGCTGGGCAGCATCACTGACCCGCCCCGCGAACAGACGGTCGATCAACCCCGAGCGGTCACGACCCGTGCGCGACGGGTCGGCTGCAGCGCGTCGTAGACCTGCCGAGCCGCCCAGCACTCCAGACACGGCCAACAGGTCCTCGCCCAAGCGAGAAGCATCGACGTCGCCGTCGAGGGTCTCGTTCAACACGCGGCGCGTCTCGGCCAGTGAAGCGCGGGAGGCTCCCTGCATCAGGAATCCCCACCCGAGGAGCTTGCAGCAGAGCCGACGACCGCATCGTCGGCAGTGCTGGACTCCAGCTCCGCCAGGAAGCGCTCGATCACACCGCTCTGCCGCGTCTCGTCCTGCAAAGACTCGCCGACGATCCTGCTGGCCAGGTTGGTGGAGATCTCACCCACCTCACTGCGCAACGTGACCATCGCCTGCTGACGCTCCGCCTCGACCTGCTTGTGTGCCGTAGCGGTGATTCGCGCTGCTTCGTCCTTGGCCTGCTGGCGCATCTCCGCGATGATCTGCGCCCCGTCTTCCTTGGCCTTCTCGCGAATACGGCTGGCCTCATCGTGCGCCGTGGCGAGCTGGTCCTCGTACTTCTTCTTGGCGTCGTCCGCCTCGGCCTTGGCCTGCTTGGCCTCTTCCATCCCACCTTCGATGGCAGCGGTGCGCTCGTCGTAGTTCTTCTCCAGAGCAGGCACGACATACTTGGCGAAGACGAAGTACAAGATGCCGAAGGCGATCAGACCGACGATCATCTCAGCCGGATGCGGCAGGAGCGGGAAGCCCTCGGGGTAGCCGGGGCCTTCCGCCATCGGTAGCGAAACGCTCATCACGTCCCGTCCTCTCTGTTAGGCGGTAGGAGCGGGATCAGCCGCGGAAGACGAACGCGAAGACCAGACCCAGGATGGCCAGCGCTTCGGTGAGCGCGAAGCCGGTGAAGGCGATGGTCTGCAGCATGCCGCGAGCCTCGGGCTGGCGAGCGACACCGTTGATGTAGGCGGCGAAGATCAAACCGACACCGATACCCGGGCCGATGGCAGCCAAACCGTAGCCGAGGAAGGCAATGTCACCAGTCATGTGCGAGTTTCCTTTCAGGTGGCTCCGAGAACGGTTCCCGGTGCTTTGTCGTCGAGATTATTGAGTTGTGGTCGGTGGTCGAGCACACGCCGGAGCGCTCAGTGCTCTTCGGAGACCGCGTCCGAGATGTAGAGCGCGGCGAGGATCGTGAAGATGAAGGCCTGCAGGAACTGGATCAGCAACTCGAAGAACGTCATCACGATGGCGAAGAGGAGCGAGAAAGCACCCGAGGCGTTCAGGAAGATGTTGCTGCCGTGCAGCAGGAGGTACTCACCGCCGAGGATGAACAGCAACAGCATCAGGTGTCCGGCCAGCATGTTGCCGAAGAGTCGCAGCGCCAAGGTCAGCGGCCGGATGATGAAGTACGTCAGGAACTCCAAGAAGAACATCAAGGGGATCAGCCACACCGGGAGCCCCGGGGGCACCAAGGACTTCATATAGCCGATCACGCCGTGCTTCCGCTTCAGCGCCACCGTGTGGTAGACGACGTAAACGATCAAGGTCAGGACGATGGGGAAACCGAGGCGGGACGTCGTCGGGAACTGCACGAACGGAATGATCCCAGCGATGTTGTTGACCAGGATCAGGGTGAACAGCGTCAGCAGCAGCGGCACGAAGGGCCGGAACTCCTTGCTGCCGATCACATCGCGCCCGATGGTGTTGCGTGCGAAGTTGTAGATGCCCTCGGCGATGAACTGTCGCTTGTCCGGCACCACGGACAACTTGCGCGTGACCAGGAGGAAGAAGCCGGCGATCAGCACCACCGACAGCAGCGCGATCAGCGACGGCCGGGTGAAGGTCCAGTGACTGTCTCCACCGATCAGCGGCCACCAGAAGTCCTCGACTCCCGGGGACTCAAACTCTTCATCCGCAGCGGCAAAACCCACCATGGTTGCCGACAACGCGTTCAGGCTCACAAGCCCTCCTTGGCTGAGACGGATGATGTCGTGGGACCTGACTCGGCGCAAAGATCAACGCGCAACGGTGTACGACCCGTGCGCTGAGCACTTCTGACAGGACTTTCCCCGTAGGCTACCGGACATCGAACGAGGGAGGCGACCACCGAGGCCCTCACGGGACATCCTCGGTGTGAGGCTCGTCATACACCGGTACGCGTGCCCGTCGCCAGGCCCGAATCTGCGCCACCTGCCACACCAGGATGGTGACCAGCATCGCGATCCCGGCCGAGCGCATGTCGAGTGAGTCGATCCCTCGGGCCACGATGAGCACGCCCAAAAGCACGATGACCTGGGCGAAGTACACGCTCATTCCCACCGCCATGAACAACATGGGGTCCGCGTTCCGGACGAAGCGAGCCATGCCCACCAGAGCTGAAGCGAAGAAGGCCAGCGCGATGAGCGTGCCGACCAGACCGGACAGAAGGGCGCTCCACCCCCCGAAGGCGCCGAGAATCGCCGCCGCTCCGGCGCCTGCGAGCGCTGAGGGAGGGAGAGATCCACGCAGCATGACGGTGAAGACGCTGTCTTGGCGTGGGGCGGTGGGAAGCGGCGGCTCGGCCATCTCGTCCAATCCGGTGTCGGGCATCGGGGGCGGGATCAGGTCAGTCGTTCAGGGGTGTGGGGTCGAGGATACAGACCGACGAGCCCACGGGCTCCACGTCAGGGTCACCGCCAGAGCCAAGACCGCGGCGATGCCCACCACCGACACCCAGACGGGCACGTACGCGAAAGAGACGGCACCCATCGCGATGAGCCCAGACCACAGGTAGAGCAAGGCCACGGCGCGACGATGACTGTGCCCGATCCGGAGCATCTGATGGTGGATATGGAGCGCGTCCGGCTTCCACGGCAGCTGACCGCGCCGGGTTCTCCGCACGATCGCGAGGCCCATGTCGAGAATCGGCAGGGCCATGATGGCCACGGGAAGGAGCACGGGCAGCAGGAAAGCTGTGACCGTCGAGGTCGTGGCCACGCTGGAGTTCGGGTCGACACTGCCCGTCATCGAGATGGTGGCCGCCGAGAGAAGGAGCCCGAGGAGCAGGGCACCGGCGTCCCCCATGAACAGTCGGGCCGGGTGGACGTTGTGCGGTAGGAACCCCAGGCAGCACCCCATCAGCGCGGCCGTGATGAAGGTCGCGCTCGAGAACACGTTGGGTGGGTCGAACGCGCGACTCACGAGGTAGGTCCAGGCAAAGAACGCGCCGGCGGAGACCAACACCACCCCCGCGGCGAGACCGTCGAGGCCATCCACGAAGTTCACGGCGTTGGTCGAGATCACCACGACCAGAATGGTGAGGGCCACCAGCACGGGCTCCGGCAAGATGGTGACACCGAACACTGGGAGGCTCAGCAGCTGCACGCCGAAGTAGGCCATCACTCCCCCGGCGACGACCTGTCCTGCCAGCTTGGTGAGCCAGTCCAGCTCCCGGACGTCGTCGAGCGCTCCCAACGCCGTAATCAATACGGCGGCGATCAGCACCCCGTAGATCTCGGTCGTATCGAACAGCTGCCCGAGGAAGGGCAGCTGGCTGCCGACCAGGACTGCGGCGGCAAAACCGATGAGCATGCCGACCCCACCCATCCGAGGCGTCGGCGTCGAATGGACATCCCGGGCCCGCACCGGCGTCACCGCCCCTACCTTCAGCGCCACACGGCGCACGGCAGTGGTGGCGACGAAGGTGAAGATCGCTGCCGTCAGCAGGACCAACAGGTATTCGCGCATCCGCTCTCCCAAGAAGCACCTGATCGCAGGTCGCTGCGTGCAGCCACCCATCATCAGGGAGTCGGGTATGCGGGGTATCGCGTGAGGAGCGAGGTCACCTCGTCGCGCAGCGCCGCTGCGGTGGGATTCTGCGGGTCACCGTCGGTTTGCGTGACCGCGCGATGGATGACATCGGCGATCTGCGTCATCTGCTCCACGCCCATACCTTGGGTCGTCACCGAGGGGGCACCCACGCGGACGCCGGAGGCCACGTTCGGCTTCTCCGGGTCGAAGGGGATGGCGTTCTTGTTCAGGACGATGCCCGCCGCGTCACAGCGCTTCTCCGCGTCGGCTCCGGTGACGCCCACCCCCCGTAGGTCGTGGAGCGATAGATGGGTGTCCGTGCCGCCGGTGATGGGTCGGATGTCGCGCTCTCCCAGAGCGGCGGCCAGGGCCTGCGCGTTCTCGATGACCGATCGGGCGTAACCCTGGTAGTCGGCGGTTGCGCATTCGGCGAAGTTGACTGCCTTCGCGGCGACCGCGTGCATCAACGGTCCCCCCTGCATCATGGGGAAGACAGCACGGTCGATCTTGGCGGCGTACTCCTCCTTGCAGACGATCGCTCCCCCGCGCGGCCCCCGCAGCACCTTGTGCGTCGTGAAACTCACGACGTCCGCGTACGGCACCGGCGACGGGATGGCTTTCCCCGCCACCAGACCGATGAAGTGTGCGGCGTCCACCCAGAAGATGGCGCCCACCTCATCGGCGATCTGGCGGAACCGGGCGAAGTCGATCAACCGAGGGATCGCGGAGCCCCCCGCGATGATGATCTTCGGGCGGTGCTCCTTGGCCAGAGCCTCCACCTGGTCGTAGTCGATGTCCTCGGTCTCCTGGGCGACCCCGTAGTGCACGGCGTTGAACCATTTGCCACTGAACGACACCTTGAACCCGTGGGTCAGGTGCCCTCCGTGGTCCAACGACATCGCGAGGATCGTGTCCCCGGGCGAGGCAAAGGCCCCATAGATCGCCTGGTTGGCACTGGCACCGGAGTGCGGCTGGACATTGGCGTGATCAGCGCCGAAGAGGCTCTTGGCTCGTTCGATCGCCAGCGTCTCGGCCTGATCCACCTCGGAGCAGCCGCCGTAGTAGCGACGGCCGGGATAGCCTTCGGCGTACTTGTTGGACAGAGTCGAGCCAAGGGCAGCCAGCACGGCCGGACTGGTTTGGTTCTCGCTGGCGATCAGCTGCAGCCCGCCACGTTGCCGATCAAGCTCGCTGACCAAGAGTGACGCGATCTCCGGGTCGCTGCTCAACAGGGCTCCGAAGTCGGGTCCGTAGTAGGTCTGAGCGGTCAGTTCAGTGCTCACGCCATCTCCTGCTTTTCCTCGACCGGACCGGTTCCGGTGCTCACTCGCCCACTGTAGGGGGTGGTGGCTGGGCGATGGCGTGAGGACCGACGCGGGTCAGCGCGCTGGGGTTCGTGGCGATCCTGCTGGCCCGCACGCTGCCGACCAGGCGAGGCCCGTGGGCGGGTCGTCGAGGAGCCGAGAGGACGGGCGCAGGCTCCCCAGCGGATGAGGCGGCCGCCACCGCGCCAGGCGAAGGCGCATGCTCTGCCGGTGCTTCTTCCTCCAGCTCGCGTGGTGTGTCCCGCAGCAGCGTGTCACCGAGGACCTCCCGTAGGACATCCGCCGAGAGCGACCCGTGCCGCAACACGACCGGCTCCTCACCGGTGCAGTCCACGATCGTCGACGCACCCTGCTCGTGCCTGGGGCCGTCGTCCAGATAGATCGAAACTGCTCCACGCAGCTGCTCCTGCGCCTCGTGCGCCGTCGTCGCAGCGGGCTGCCCCGTCAGGTTCGCGCTGGTGACCGCCATCGGACCAACCTCGGAGAGCACGTCCAAAGCGACCGAATCTTGCGGCATACGCAACGCCACGGTTCCGTTGGTCTTGCCGAGGTCCCAGGCCAAGGACCCTTGGGCCCGCAGCACCAGGGTGAGGGGCCCGGGCCAGAAGGCGCGCATCAAGATCTTGGCGTAGAGCGGAACGTCGGTGGCCAGGCCATCGACCGTGCGGGGGCTGGGCACCAGGACCGGCGGGGGCATGTCGCGGCTGCGGTGTTTCGCCGCCAGCACCATCGCGACAGCGACCTTGTCGAAGGCGTCGGCTCCGATCCCGTAAACGGTGTCGGTGGGCATCACCAGCAGCCGCCCCGACCGGACCACCTCAGCAGCTTGGGCCACGGCTTCGGACCGCGCGTCCGCGTCTCGACAGTCAAGGATCACGACACACATTCTGGCACCTCTGCCGGGATGAAACCTGTGGGCGGACCGAGGACAGGTGAGTTCAGGATGCGATTTTCCTCACGGCTACTAGGGTCAGCATTCCGGTCGGGAAGCGGCCGGGTCCCCGTACGAAGGAGAGCCTCATGTCGCGCAACACCATCTGGACCATCGTGGGTGTGCTCCTCATCGTGGCCTTGCTGATCTTCATCCTCGGCCGACTCTGAGAGCGACCCCGCGGGCTCAGGCCCGCACAGCCTCCACCAGACGCGGCCGATCGGCCCAGTCGCGGTGGTCACGGACACGAGCCCATGGTCCGCTGGCCCGCAAGAGGGATGTGAGTGCATCTCCCTGGGTCTCCGCATGCTCCATCAGGAGTACGCCGCCCTTCCGCAGCAGGTCTGCCGCCTGGACCGCCATCTCCGCCGGGAGTCTCAGGCCGTCTTCGCTGTCGCCGTACAAGGCAATCGAGGGGTCGTGCAGCCGAACTTCCGGGTCCTGCGGCACAGAACCCACCGGGATGTAGGGCGGGTTGCAGGTGACCACGTCAACGTCGCCGTGGAGCTCACCGAACGTCGTGCGCGCATCCCCGAGGCGCAGTTCCACGTCCACACCCAGCCGTGCGAAGTTCTGCTCAGCCCACGCATGCGCGTGCTCAGAGACCTCGACGGCGTACACGCGAGAGGCCGGGAACCGATGTTTCATCGCTGCTGCGATGGCCCCGCTGCCGGTGCACAGATCAACGATCACGGGACGGGTCAGACGCATCCCCAGCTCGTGCGCGCGCGCCACCAGGACCTCAGTCTCAGGACGTGGCACGAAGACCCCCGGCCCCACCCTGAGCTGCAGGCCGGCGAAGTCGGCGTACCCCGTGAGGTGCTGCAGAGGGACACGCTGGGCACGCTGGTCCACCAGCGCGCGGTAGGCCGAGACCTCGTCGTCCTCGAGAACGCGACCCAATAAGGCCAGCCGCAGGACATCACCCCGGGAGAGGTCCCGGGGAGCTCCCATGAGGAGCTCGGCGTCGACGCGCGCACTGGGGACGCCGGCCTCCTGCAGCTGAGCTGTGGCTTCGCGCAGCAACGAGTCGATGCTGAGACTCACGACGAGGTGTCAGCCAGACCGGCCAGTCGAGCAGCCTCGTCGGCTTCCATGGCCGAGACCACGACCGGATCCAGGTCCCCGTCCAACACGTGGTCGAGGTTGTACGCCTTGAAACCGGTGCGATGGTCCGCGATACGGTTTTCCGGGTAGTTGTAGGTCCGGATGCGCTCACTGCGGTCGACGGTCCGCACCTGACTTCGGCGTTGCGCAGAGGCTTCCGCCTCGGCTTCGTCCACGGCCAGCTGGTGCAGTCGGGCTCGGAGGACGCGCATGGCCGACTCCTTGTTCTGCAACTGGGACTTCTCGTTCTGGCACGACACCACGGTCCCGGTGGGCAGGTGCGTGATCCGAATGGCTGAGTCCGTGGTGTTGACGCTCTGGCCGCCAGGTCCACTGGAGCGGAAGACGTCGATCTTCAGATCGTTGGCGTCGAGCTCGACGTCCTCGGGGTCTTCGACTTCCGGCATCACCAGCACCCCGACCGCCGAGGTGTGGATCCGGCCTTGGCTCTCCGTGACCGGGACCCGCTGCACTCGGTGGACTCCACCTTCGTACTTCAGCCGCGCCCAGGGAGCTTCGCCGACCGCCGGGATACCGCTGGCTTGCACGGCGACCCTGATGTCTTTGTAGCCTCCCAAGTCGGACTCGGTGGCGTCGAGCACCTCGGCGCGCCACCCACGCCGCTCGGCATACCTCAAATACATCCGGACGATGTCTCCGGCGAAGAGCGCAGACTCCGCTCCGCCTTCCCCCGCCTTGACCTCGAGGATGGCGTCCTGGTCGTCGTCGGGATCTCGAGGCAGCAGGAGACGTCTCAACTCGTCGGAGGCGTCTTGATCTGCCTGCGCCAAACCGGGCACCTCCGCCGCGAATCCTTCGTCCTCCAGTGCCAGCTCGCGAGCCGCGGCATGGTCCTGGCTCGCCGCCAACCAAGCACGGTATGCAGCCACGGTCGGTGACAGGGCTGCATACCGCTTGGTCAGCCTGCGAAAGACTGCAGGGTCAGCATGGATCGAGGGGTCGGCAAGGCGACCTTCGATCTCGAGGTACTCCGCCACCAGCGGGGCAGCCGAGTCATCCATGCCGCCTCCCGCCTGACTGGCTGAGTGAAGCGACAGTTACTTCGCGACCTTTTTGCCGTAGCGCTCCTGGAAGCGGGCGACACGCCCACCGGTGTCGAGGATCTTCTGCTTGCCGGTGTAGAAGGGGTGGCACTGGGAGCACACGTCGGCGCTCACGGTGCCGCCCGGGGCGGTGCTCCGAGTGGTGAAGGTCGCACCGCACGTGCAGGTGACCTGGGTCTCGATGTACTCGGGATGGATGTTCTTCTTCACGTGTTTCTCCTTGGGTGGTGTTCCTCCGGGTCGCCGTGCTGTTGCACTGAGCGTGAACCGGTAGGCCAACGGATGAGTGTGCCAGAAGGCACAACGATTGACTAACGTCGCCTGAGCGCAGCGCATTCCTGCGCTCAGGCGACGTGAGTCAAAGCTCAGTCCTCTTCGTCGAGCTTGACCGACGACGTCTGCTGCACCTGCGTGAGGAACTCGTAGTTGTTGCGCGTGTTGCGCAGACGGTTGAGCAGCAGTTCCAGAGCCTGCTGGGAGTCCAAGCCTGTCAGGACGCGACGCAGCTTCCACGAGATCTTCAACTCTTCGCCGGACATCAGGATCTCTTCGCGACGAGTGCCCGAAGGGTTGACATCGACGGCGGGGAAGATGCGGCGGTCGGCCAAGTGCCGGGACAGGCGCAGCTCCATGTTGCCCGTGCCCTTGAACTCCTCGAAGATGACCTCGTCCATCTTCGAGCCAGTTTCGACCAGCGCCGTGGCCAAGATGGTCAGGGACCCACCTTCCTCGATGTTCCGCGCAGCACCGAAGAAGCGCTTGGGGGGATAGAGGGCGCTCGAGTCGACACCTCCGGACAGGATGCGTCCGCTTGCCGGAGCGGCAAGGTTGTAAGCCCGACCCAGTCGCGTGATCGAGTCGAGCAGGACCACCACATCCCCACCGAGCTCCACCAGACGCTTGGCTCGCTCAATCGCCAGCTCGGCCACCGTGGTGTGGTCTTCGGCAGGCCGGTCGAAGGTGGAGGCGATGACCTCCCCCTTGACGGTGCGCTGCATGTCGGTCACTTCTTCCGGGCGCTCGTCGACCAGCACGATCATGAGGTGCGCCTCGGGGTTGTTCGTCGTGATGGCGTTCGCGATCGCCTGCAGCACCAGTGTCTTGCCGGCCTTGGGCGGCGAGACGATGAGGCCGCGCTGACCCTTTCCGATCGGAGCGACCAGGTCGATAATGCGTGTGGTCAAGTTCTTGTTGTCGGTCTCCAGGCGGAGACGTTCCTGCGGGTACAGCGGGGTCAACTTACCGAACTCCGGACGCTTGCGGGCGTCGTCAGGGGACATCCCATTGACCGTGTCGAGGCGCACCAGCTCGTTGAACTTGCCGCGGTTATTCTTCCCGCCACCTTGCTGGGGTGGAGCTTCCTGCTCCCCACCGACCGGGGCCTTGATCGCTCCGGCCACCGCGTCGCCCTTGCGCAGTCCGTTGCGGCGGACCATGCCCATCGGGACGTAGACGTCGGTCGAACCGGGGAGGTAGCCCGTCGTGCGGATGAAGGCGTAACTGTCCAGGACGTCGACGATCCCGGCGACGGGGACCAACACGTCTTCCTCGGAGTAGTTCTCCTGGTCGTCCTGGTAGCTCTCGCGATTACCGCCACCCTGAGGTCCGGCCGGTGTGCGGCCACGCTTGCGATCACGGCCGCGCTGGCGCTGGCGGCGGCGCCCGCCCCGGCCGTCGTAGTCACCGTTGTCGTTACCCCGGGTATCCCCGTCGCGGTTGTCGCTACCCCGGTTGTCCCCACCGCGGTTCTCGTTACCCCGGTTGTCCCCACCGCGGTTGTCGTTACCCCGGTTGTCGTTACCGCGGTTGTCGTTACCCCGGTTGTCGCTACCCCGGTTGTCCCCACCGCGGTTGTCGTTACCCCGGTTGTCCCCACCGCGGTTGTCGTTACCCCGGTTGTCGTTACCCCGGTTGTCGTTACCGCGGCTCTCCGTTTCCACAACCGTGGGTTCGGACGTGGCGGCACGGTGCTCACCCGGACGATCGTTGTCCTTCGGACTGTCGGTCGGAACCGAAGCCTCGTTGCGGGGCTCAGCCTCAGCCGGCGGGGGCGCCACGTCAGCAGTAGGCCCGCCATTCCTCGGAGTCTGCTTCTTTGCGCCAGCGCCTCGAGACGCACTCGAAGCAGTCCCGCGGGCGTCCCGGATGGCCGAGACCAAGTCAGCCTTGCGCATCTTCGGGTGGACCGAGATGCCCATTCCCCCTGCCATGCGCTGGAGGTCGGCGAGACGCATCGCGCTGAGCGACCCAGTCTTGGAGGTGGCCGCTACGTCGGTGGTTTCAGTCACAAAGTTCCTTTTTTGTCCGTCACTCCGGGTCCGGCCGGAGTGAAGGTCATCAGTGGATCAGCGCAGTGCGCCGTGGGAAGTACTGGATGGAGTTCAGAGTGGTCGCTGTCGATGACGTGCCTCGCCCGTTCAAGATCGTCCGGCAGGATTGTCAGCGATGTTGCGACTCGCCCTGAGGGGCCCAACTCGCGATCGGGCAGTGTGTGCACCGATATTTGCCCCGTAGGGCACGAATCACATTATCACCCGGAAATGCCACGCGCTGCATTCACGACGTCACCTAACACCGCCGAGGCAGTTTCTGCACCCCCGGCACCTGCTCCGTGCATCCGCAAGGTACCTGCCAGCTCCGCTTCGATCACCACGGCGTTCTGGCTCGTCCGGACCTGCGCCAGGGGATCGTCCACTCCCAGGCTGACGGGACGAACCGCGAGCTCGACGCGCGGGTGGTCACGGTCACCGGAGACCCAGGCGGAAGCCAACAGCTTGATGACCTGCCCCGAGCCAGCGGCGCCTGCGAAGTGGTCGTCGGTCAGGTGGGAGATGCCCTCACGTTGGACGTCCTGCATCCCGACGTCGACTCCCCATGCCAGTCTGGCCATGATGACGATCTTGGCTGCTGCGTCGATCCCCTCGAGGTCCTCGGTCGGATCTGCCTCGAGGTAGCCCAGCCGCGCGGCACGCTGGACGGCCTCGTCGAAGCCCAGTCCATGGCGCGCCACCATGTCCAGAACGTAGTTCGTCGAACCGTTGACGATGCCGCTGATCGAGGTAACACGGTCGCCTGCCAACGCCTCACGCAACACCCGCAGCACCGGCACAGCGGCGACGACGGCAGCCTCGTAGTCCAGCGTCGCGTTGTGCCGATCGGCTAACTCGTGCAGCCCGATGCCCTCAGCCGCGATCAGCTGCTTGTTGGCGCTCACGACCGGCTTGCCCGCACGGAGCGCCCGCTGGATCAACGTCGACGCGGTCTCGATGCCCCCCATCACCTCAACGACAAGATCGGAGTCGTCCACAACCCCCGCTGCGTCATCGCTCAGGAGGTCACCGGGCACCGCACCGAGATCCCGCTCTCGGGCGAGGTCGCGCACCGCTATCCCGCTGAGGCGCAGGGGGCGCCCGGCACGGCGTTCATACAGATCCGCGTCAGTCACAAGTCCCTCCGCCACGGCCTTGCCGACGGTGCCGAACCCGAGGAGGCCTACCCGCACAGGAGTCTGAGTCATCGTCACATCCGCTCCGGAGCGCCGACGCCGAGGAGTTCGAGTCCGTTGGCCAGCACCTGGCGGGTGGCGTTGTTGAGCCAGAGCCTCGTCCGGTGGAGGTCAGTGATCACCTCGGTGGAGTCCATCGGGCGGACCCGGCAGTCGTCGTACCACTTGTGGTATCGACCGGCGAGATCCTCCAGGTAGCGCGCGACCCGGTGAGGTTCCCGCAGCGAGGCCGCCTGGGCGACGATCCTCGGGAAGTCCCCCAGGACGGCCAGCAGAGCCGCTTCGGAGTCGTGTGTCAACAGACCTGGATCGAAGCCGTCGGTCATGTGTATGTCGTCCTGCTGCGCCAGACGGTCGACATTGCAGGTGCGTGCGTGCGCGTACTGCACGTAGAACACGGGGTTATCGTTGGTGCGTTCGCGCATCGCCTCACCGTCGAGATCCAGAGGTGAGTCCGCCGGGAACCGGGCGAGGGAGTAGCGCACCGGGTCGGCGCCGATCCACTCCAGGAGGTCGGTCAGGTTGATGGCGTTGCCACGACGTTTGCCCATCCGCTCACCTGAGATGTTGATCAGCTGACCGATCAACACCTCGATATTGCTCTCCGGGTCGTCACCAGCACACGCGGCGATGGCCTTCAGCCGGTTGACGTAGCCGTGATGGTCGGCACCCAACATGTAGATCTTGCGGGGGAAGTCGCGGTCCTTCTTGTTGAGGTAGTAGGCGGCGTCGGAAGCGAAGTACGTGGGCTCTCCCGTAGCACGCAGCAGCACTCGGTCCCTGTCGTCCCCGAAGTCGGTCGTGCGCAGCCACACCGCACCGTCGGCGTCGAAGACGTGCCCTTGGTCGCGCAGCCGCTGCACGGCCGACTCGACGGCGCCGGATTCGTGCAGTGACTTCTCGGAGAACCACACGTCGAAGTGCACGGAGAAGGCTGCCAGCGTGTCCTTGATCTGCTGGACTTGGAGGGCCGAGCCATGGTCGCGTGCGAGGGCCAACGCCTCGTCGCCCGGAAGGTCTGACCATCCCGGCGTCAGAGCGTCGAGCTGCGCGGCCAGTCCGTCGACGTAGGCGCCGGAATAGCCCCCCTCCGGCGGAGCCACGGAGCGTGCCGACGCCAGGATGGAGGCCCCGAACTTGTCCATCTGCGCGCCAGCGTCGTTGAAGTAGTGCTCAGCCACCACTTCAGCGCCGCTGGCCTGAAGAAGGCGCCGTAACGAGTCACCGAGCGCGGCCCACCGCGTATGCCCCAGATGCAATGGCCCGGTGGGGTTGGCCGAGACGAACTCGAGGTTGATGACCTCGCCGGCGAGCACGTCGTTGTGACCGTAGGTCGGCCCCGTCTCGACGATCGACCGGGCCAGTGCACCAGCGCTCGCGGCCTCCAACGTGATGTTGATGAACCCGGGGCCCGCGACCTCGGCCCGCTCGACGCCGTCCATGGCGCTGAGTCGCGCCGCGAGGATGTCGGCGACCTGGCGTCCCGACATACCGGCGGATTTGGCCAGCTGAAGAGCCACGTTCGTCGACCAGTCGCCGTGCTCACGGCTGCGCGGACGCTCCACCCGCACCGTGGGAGTCTGAGGCACCGCAAGATCTCCGGCTTCGTGGGCCTGGCTCAGGGCGTCGCGGATGGCGTCGGCAAGCTGCTCGGGGGTCACCGGGCGATTCTATGCGGCATCGCGGCTGGTGCAGCCAGGACCAGCACCGCCGCCAGATCGCGCACTCGCGGGCCGCGGTCTCGACGTGAGGCGCTTCAGCAACACCCCGAGCACTCCCCCGAGGCCAAGGATGACCGCCATGCTGACGCCGTAGAGGGCCCCAACGACACAGAAGATCTCCGCCGCGGTCACGCTGACCTGCCGTAGTCGATCTCGGGGGTCGCCGTAGCCATTCCTCACGCCTACGCACGATGTCGTTGAGCAGCTCTCCTGCTGCTAGCCTGACTCGCTGTTGCCCCCGTAGCTCAGGGGATAGAGCACCGCCCTCCGGAGGCGGGAGCGCAGGTTCGAATCCTGCCGGGGGCGCCTTTCCGTTCAGGCGCTCGGCAACGTGGGGGGCACCCACCGCCGTGACGCGCCTGTCGGTGCCTTCTCATCCTTTGTGCTGATGTCCATGTTGGCTCAACCCTGGTTGACTGGGACTATGAACACCCGCAACACCGAGCCCTCCGGCGTCGGGACGGACATCCAGATCCGGGGCTTGGCCAAGTCCTTCAAAGACTTCACAGCCGTCAACGACCTCACGTTCGAGGTGCAGCCAGGACGGATCACCGGCTTCCTGGGGCCGAACGGCGCCGGCAAGACCACGACGTTGCGGATGTTGCTGGGTCTGGTCAAGCCCACCGCGGGCGAAGGCCTCATCGGTGGCCAGAGGTATGCCGACCTCCCGGCCCCGTTGAAGGTCGTCGGAGCGGCTCTCGAAGCCACGAACTTCCACCCCGGCCGCAGTGGCCGTGACCACCTGCGGGTACTGGCAGCCACACACCACATCCCCGACAGCCGCGTCGACGAGATGCTGGAGCTGGTCGGCATACCGGCAGCCGCTCGCAAGCGGGCCGGCGGATATTCGATGGGGATGCGTCAGCGACTCGGACTCGCAGCAGCGATGCTGGGTGACCCTCAGGTCCTCATTCTCGACGAGCCCGCCAACGGGCTCGACCCCGAGGGGATTCGCTGGTTGCGCGGGTTGCTACGCGCGTTGGCGTCAGAGGGAAAGACCATCCTGATCAGTTCCCACCTGCTCAGCGAGGTCGAGCAGACCGTGGACGACGTGGTAATCATCGCGAACGGTCGCCTGGTCCGCCAGGGCACGATCGAGGAACTGCACGGTGAGACCACGTCCCTGGTCCGCAGCAGCGACCCGCAGGCCCTGATCGCCGCATTGGGCGAGCGTGGCATCACCGGCACCCCTGACAGCGAGCACGGCGAGGACGCCATAGAGGCGCGCAGCAGCGACCTGGTGGCCGTGGGAGAGGCCGCTCACGCGGGCGGTGTCGCGGTGCACGAGCTGCGCTCGCTGCGCACCGACCTGGAGCGCCTGTACTTCCAGCTCACCGAAAGCCCCGAGAACTCCGACCGAAACCGGGAGAGTGCATGATCCATCTCGTCCGCTCCGAAGTGCTGAAGTACGTCAGCACCCGCACGGCCTGGGGACTGACCCTGGGCATGTTCGTGACGGGGCTCGGCTTCTCGGCCTTGTTCGGCGCGCTCTTCGTCTACGGCAACATCCTGGACGGTGTCGAGCTGTCCGAGGTCGCTCCGCCCCTGTTGTTCGCGCGCATCGTCTACACCTCGGCCATCCAGTTCGGCTACCTTCTCGCTCTGGTCATCGGGGTGTTGTGTATCGGCCAGGAGTACCGCCACCACACCGTCACCGGAACCTTCCTGGCAACCCCTCGACGCTCGAGGGTGATCGGGGCGAAGGTCATCGCGCTGTGCCTCATCGCGTTCGTGAGCGGAGCGGTTCACGTCCTCGGATCGTTGATCGGGGGCGGCATCCTGATGGCGAGCGCCGGACTCCCGGTCTATCCGGACGCCGGTGAGCTGACGAAGACCCTGCTCCTAATGCTGTTGGTGCTAGCGCTGTGGACCCTCATCGGCCTCGGCGTCGGGGTGCTCATTCCCAACCAGGTCGCCGCCCTCTGTCTGGCCATCGCCGTCGCCTGGATCGTCGAGCCACTCGCCGGCTTCGGGTTGACCTTCGTGTCCTGGGGTCAGGACCTCTCCCGGTTCTTCCCCTCGCAGGTGACGGCCGCAACCCTCGACGTCTTCACCGGCGCGAACGACTCCCTGCGCACCGCGTTGGGTGGGCCGGCGGACCCACTGGGCTGGGGCGTCGGGGCCCTGGTCCTGCTCGCATACGCCGCAGTGATGGCCCTGATCGGTCTCGCCCTGACCCGCTCGCGCGACATCGCCTGAGCCCCGGGCGAGCTGCCGGGCCCACCCCAAGGGACTGATGTCGCACGAAGAACTCAGCGACAGACAGGGCTAGGCTGGGCGTCACAGTTTTGGCTCACCCAGTTCAGGAAGAGGCGTACCCGCCGTGTCAGCTCCCGCCCGCAAGAGCACCCATCCCGCAGCTGGTTCCGGGGACACAGACTTCGGAGCCAACGAATGGCTCGTCGAGGAGCAGTACGAGCTCTACCTTCAGGACGCGGACTCGGTCTCCGAGCAGTGGCAGGAGCTGTTCAAGACGTACAGCCCGGAAGCCACCAACGGTGCTGCACCCGAAGGACAGGCAACCGCGAGCAAGCAGAGCGAGGCCTCGAAGCCGGCGGCGAAACAGACCGAGTCATCGAACGAGACCACTGCTGCTGACTCCTCGACCACAGCGTCGAAGAGCGCGAAGAGGGATGACTCCAAGGAGCCCAAGGACTCGAAGGCTTCGTCGGGCTCGAAGGCGTCTTCCTCGTCGGCAGACAAGCCCACCGAGAAGTCGACCTCTTCACCCACTCCCCGCGACGCCCCGGCCCGCAAGAACATCGCCCCACAAGGTGAAGCCCAGGTCACTCCATTGCGCGGAGCGACGGCGCGCGTGGTGTCGAACATGGAGGCCAGCCTGGCGGTGCCGACCGCGACCAGTGTGCGATCGCTGCCGGCGAAACTGTTGATCGACAACCGCACGGTGATCAACAACCATCTGGCTCGCAGCCGTGGTGGCAAGGTCTCCTTCACCCACCTCATCGGCTACGCCATGGTCAAGGCCCTCGAAGCCATGCCCGAGATGAACAACGGTTTTGCCGAACAGGACGGCAAGCCGGTGCTGGTGCGCCCCTCACACATCAACATCGGACTCGCCATCGACGTCCCGAAGCCCGACGGCACCCGTCAGTTGCTGGTTCCGGGGATCAAGAGCTGCGAGGGGATGGACTTCCACAACTTCTGGGCCGCATACGAGGATGTGGTTGGCAAGGCGCGGGAAGGCAAGCTGACCATCACCGACTTCCAGGGCATCTCCGTCTCGCTCACGAACCCCGGAGGAATCGGGACGGTCCACTCGGTTCCGCGACTCATGCAGGGCCAAGGCGCCATCGTCGGGGTCGGCGCTCTGGACTACCCCGCCGAATGGCAGGGAGCCAGCGAAGCGCGCATCGCGGAGAACGCCGTCAGCAAGGTCCTGACTCTGACCTCGACCTACGACCACCGGATCATCCAAGGCGCCCAGTCCGGTCAGTTCCTGAAGATCATGCATGGTCTTCTGCTGGGCGAGCAGGGCTTCTACGACGAGATCTTCAGCTCGCTGCGGATCCCCTATCACGCGATCCTCTGGTCCTCGGACGTCTCGGCTTCCCATGAGGACGACATCTCCAAGGCCTCCAGGGTCCAGGAGCTCATCCACGCCTACCGGGTGCGTGGACACCTCATGGCCGATACCGACCCGCTGGAGTACCGCCAGCGGGAGCACTACGACCTCGACATCACCAACCACGGCCTGACCCTGTGGGACCTGGAGCGAGAGTTCGCCACCGGCGGCTTCGGCGGCAAGCCGCGGTTGACGTTGCGTCGCATCCTGGGCATCTTGCGGGACTCCTACTGCCGCACGGTCGGCATCGAGTACATGCATATCCAGGATCCCGACCAGCGCGAATGGATCCAGAAGCGTATCGAGGTCCCATACCAGAAGACGTCTCCGGACGAGCAGCTGCGCATCTTGCGCCGGCTGAACGCGGCCGAAGCGTTCGAGACCTTCTTGCAGACCAAGTTCGTCGGGCAGAAGCGCTTCAGCCTCGAAGGCGGGGAGTCGGTCATCGCCCTGATGGACCGGATCTTGAACGCCGCGGCCGAGGACGGTCTGGACGAGGTCTGCATCGGTATGCCGCACCGCGGCCGGCTGAACGTCCTGGCCAACCTGGCCGGCAAGTCCTACGGTCAGATCTTCCGTGAGTTCGAGGGCAAGCAGGATCCCGGTTCGGTCCAGGGATCCGGAGACGTGAAGTACCACCTCGGCACCGAAGGTGAGTTCACGACCGAAGGGGGCAAGAAGACCGGCGTCTACCTCGCTGCGAACCCTTCGCACCTCGAAGCCGTCAACCCGGTGCTCGAAGGGATCGTCCGGGCCAAGCAGGACCGTTTCAACCTGCCGGGGGACACCTTCAGCGTGCTGCCGGTCCTGATGCACGGTGATGCAGCTTTCGCTGGACAAGGCGTGGTGGCCGAGACGATCAACCTGTCCCAGTTGCGCGGATACCGCACCGGCGGCACCATCCACGTCATCATCAACAACCAGGTGGGCTTCACCACCAGCCCCTTCGCGTCGCGGTCCTCCGTCTACTGCACCGATGTGGCGCGGATGGTCCAGGCCCCGATCTTCCACGTGAACGGGGACGACCCCGAAGCCTGCGTGCGCGTGGCCGAGCTGGCCTACGAGTTCCGCAAGGACTTCCAGAAGGACGTCATCATCGACATGGTGTGCTACCGGCGGCGGGGACACAACGAGGGTGACGACCCGTCGATGACGCAGCCCTTGATGTACGAGCTGATCGAGAACAAGCGGTCGGTCCGCAAGCTCTACACCGAGTCCCTGATCGGTCGCGGTGACATCACGGTCGATGATGCCGAGGCGGCGCTGCGCGACTACCAACGCCAGCTCGAGCAGGTCTTCACCGAGACGAAGGCTGCCTTGAAGGACACGTCTTCCGAGGCCGGACTCGACCGTCCGAACGCCCAGAAGCAGGACGCTCAGCAACGGGGCTCGTCGTTCACCAGTGCCATCAGCTCTAGCCTCCTCAAGCACATCGGCGACTCGTTCGTGAACACCCCCGACGGGTTCACCGTGCACCCCAAGCTGGCCCAGCTGATGGAAAGACGTCAAGAGATGACCCGCTCCGGCGGGGCCGACTGGGCGATGGGCGAGCTGATCGCCATCGGCTCCCTGCTGATGGAGGGCATCCCGGTGAGGATGTCCGGCCAGGACACCCGACGTGGCACCTTCGTGCAACGGCACGCCGTGTTGACCGACAAACGTTACGCCGACGAGTGGGGCCCGCTGCAACACCTCGACGAGGAGCAGGCCAAGTTCTGGATCTACGACTCTCTGCTCAGCGAGTTCGCCACGATGGGATTCGAGTACGGCTACTCGGTGGAGCGGCCGGACGCGCTGGTCATCTGGGAGGCTCAGTTCGGTGACTTCGTCAACGGCGCCCAGACCATCGTGGACGAGTTCATCTCCTCTTCGGAGCAGAAGTGGGGCCAGCGCTCCTCGGTGGTGCTGCTGCTACCGCACGGCTACGAAGGTCAAGGCCCCGACCATTCCTCGGCTCGGATCGAGCGATTCCTGCAGATGTGTGCCGAAGACAATATGACGGTGGCCTACCCCTCGACCCCCGCCTCGTACTTCCACCTGTTGCGTCGACAGGCCCACGCGCGTCCCCGCAAGCCGCTGATCGTGTTCACCCCTAAGGGAATGCTGCGGCAGAAGTCCGCCAGCAGCAGTCCCGAGGACTTCACGTCTGGAGTCTTCGAGCCCGTGCTGGGCGACCACGGCGCCAACGACAACGATCAAGACGCGGTCGAGCTGGTGTTGCTGGCCTCCTCCAAGCTGGTCCACGACCTGCGCGAGGAACGCGACAAGCGGGAGGACGCGAAGGTCGTTGTCCTCGCGGTGGAGCAGCTGTACCCCTCGCCGGCCAAGCAGCTGTCCACCCTGCTCAGTCGGTATCCCAAGGCGGAGGTCCGCTGGGTGCAGAACGAGCCCAAGAACCAGGGGGCCTGGCCCTTCATGGCCTTCAACCTCCCGGATGATCTGGCCCACCACGGCGAGCGCCGCCAGATCAGCGTCGTCTCGCGGTCTGCGGCTGCCTCACCCGCCGCAGGTTCAGCCAAGGTGCATGCCACCGAGCAGGCCGAGCTGCTCGAAGGAGCGTTCGATCGGTGAGCTCCGCATCATCCATAGTGCCCCAGCACGACGTCGCCGGACTCCCCGACCTACCCGCCGGGTGGACGGCCTACACACCGGCTGAGGCGGACCTGGAGGATCTGACCCGACTCCTGCGCCGTCACGAGCGTGAGGCGCGTGGATTCCCGGGAGCCGACAGCGAGAACGTCGCCTCCGAGGTCACCGGCCGTGGCGCGCGTACCCGTACTCACGTCCTCGTCCGAGACGACGACGGCCGCGCGCGCGCCTGGGTGAACTGCCACGACCGAGCGGCCGGTCGCGTGCTCGTCGGGGTCACGGTCGACCCTGACCTGGACCAGCACGCGGATTCGGTCGCTCTTTACGCGTTCGCGCTGGCCGAGGCCTTCTCCCGACAGATCAACGCGGCGCGCGACCATGGCCACTCCCATATGGACTCGGGTGCCTTCGCCGAGGATGAGCGACAGCAGCGGTGGCTGCGAGAGTCCGGGTTCGAACTCGCCCGTCACTGGTGGCAGATGTCTCGCCCCGTGCAATCCGATGAGTCAGAGACGCTGCCGGGGCCACGCGAGGGCGTGGTGGTGCGGAGAGTGCGACGGGACGACGATGTGGGTATGCCGGACGAGCAGGATCTGCGAGACGTCCACGACGTGCTGGAGGCGTCCTTCGAAGACCACTTCAACTCCTACCGGGAGACCTTCGAGGAGTTCGTGGCGCGACTCCGCGAGGACCCTGGACATCGCTGGGATCACTGGTGGCTCGCCACGGTGGACGGCGAGCCGGCCGGGGCCCTGGTGGCGACCATCACCACCGGACATCTCGACGCCTACGGTGACCCGGAGCCCGATGGGTCCTACGTCGACTACATCGGGGTCAGCCAGACCGCGCGGGGACGGGGTGTAGCCAAGGCGCTGCTGCACGCGGTCATCGCCGACGCGGCTGCTCGAGGACGTGACCGCGTCGGTCTGGAGGTCGACGCCGACTCCCCCACCGGAGCCGACGGTCTCTATACCTCGATGGGTTGGTCCACCAAGTACGTCACCCAGTCCTGGCACAAGGACCTTCCCGCCACGACGTAGGCCTGATGGGCCGCATGAGTCCCGCGGCACGCCGTGGCACTAGGGTCAGCAACGTTCACCGCACCACAGACACAGAAGGGCAGTTCACGTGACATCGCGTTCGCAGGAATCAGCCGTGGAGTTCACTCCGAGCGCTGAGTTCGGCGTCAGTGACGGCCCACGCGACATTGGGTTGTGCTTCGTCGGCGACGGCTTCGTGGCTGGCTACGGAGACCCCAAGGCCCTGGGCTGGGTGTCACGGGTCGTGGGGCGCACGTCCACGCACGACGCTGACCTGACCGCATACAACCTCGGCGTTCGCGACGACTCCAGTGCCGATGCGATGGCGCGCTGGCGCACCGAGTGTGTCTCGCGCTGGCACGGTCGCGCCGAGCGCAGGCTCGTCATCGCTGTGGGGGCCCGGGACATCCCGACCGGAGTCAGCACGGCACGCTCGCGCCTCAACCTCGCCAACATCCTGGATGAGGCGACGACCTCCGGTATCGCCACCTTCGTGGTCGGGCCTGCGCCCACGCTCGACGCCGAGCTCAATGTGCGTATCGAGGCACTGTCGGTGGCTCAGGCCGACGTCTGCGAGCGCCGCGGCGTGCCCTTCGTCGACTGCTTCCACCCCTTGCAGCATCATGACCAGTGGCTTTCCGACCTGGCGGCCGGGGATGGGACCCATCCCGGGCAGGCCGGGTACGGACTCATCGCCTGGCTCGTGCTGCACTACGGGTGGCAGGACTGGCTCAAGCTCGACGCCTGAGAAGGGCGGTCACTCCTGGTCCGTCAGTGACCTCACCCAGGCACGAGCATGCTCATAGGCTGACCCGCTAGCCTGCGCCGAGATGTGGTGGGCCACCCCGTCCGCGCGAGGATAACTGCCCAGATAGCGCACCTGGCGGCACGAACGATGCAGTCCGGTCAGAGCCTCGCCCATCCGCGGCTCAAGGATGTGCGCATTCGCCTCGATCACGAAGCAATACTGTCCCAGAGCCTCACCGGTGGGGCGACTCTCCAGCCGACTCAGGTCCACCCCGCGGGCGGAGAACTGCTCGAGCAGCTCCAGCAGGGCGCCGGGGTGGTTGTGCTCCAAGAAGGCCACGAGGGTGGTCGTGTCCGCTCCGGTTGCCTCAGGGGTCGGCGCGCCCGGCCGCGCCACCTGCACGAACCGAGTGACTGCCCCAGGTCGGTCAGCTATGTCGTCCGCGAGGACCTCCAGACCGAAACGTTGAGCGGCCACCGGGGCCGCGATCGCAGCGTCGTACGTGCCAGCGGCGACCAGCTCCGCTGCCCTGGCGGTCGATGACTCGGGGAGTACCTCAGCCCGGGGCAGGTGCTCCGCCACCCAAGCACGCGTCTGAGCAGCGGCGTGGGGGTGGGTAGCGAGTCGGCGCAGGCTGCTCAGAGGTCGCCCAGCGGGGGCGACCACAGCGAAGCGAACGGCGATATGGGTCTCCGCCGTGATCACCAGCGAATCGCCGTGGATGAGCGCATCCAGCGTGACCGAGACCGACCCCTCCACCGAGTTCTCGAACGGGACGATCGCGGTGACCGCGGTGCCGGAGCGCACCATGTCGAGAGCACTGTCGACCGTGACTGCAGGGTGGGACGTGCACCGATCTCCGGCCAGGGCCTGCACGGCTTGCTCGGTGAAGGTCCCTCGCGGCCCCAGGAAGGCGACCTCGGTGCCACGATGCGGCCCATCGGTGGTAGGGGTTCCACTCTGCGCGATCACCCGGCAGACCCTACTGCCCCGACGTTGCGCTCAGTAGGCTCCAGCCTTGTCCGGGTTGGCCACGACCTGCACGGTCCGCCAAAGGATCATCAGGTCCAGCAACGGGTTCCAGTTCTCCACGTAGTAGAGGTCCAGGCGCACAGCCTCTTCCCATGACAGGTCGCTGCGACCACTGATCTGCCATAGACCCGTCATACCCGGCTTGACGAGCAGGCGACGGTGCGTGTCGTCCTCGTACTCGGCGACCTCACGGGGCAAGGGCGGGCGAGGCCCTACGAGGGACATTTCTCCACGGAGGACATTGATGAGCTGAGGAAGCTCGTCCAAACTGTACTTACGGATAACGGCACCAATTCGGGTGACTCGGGGATCATCCTTGAGCTTGAACAAAGGGCCAGACCCTTCGTTCCCTTCCATCAGCGTCGCCAAGCGTGCTTCAGCGTCAATTGCCATGCTGCGGAACTTGATCAGCTTGAAAGGACGACCATCACGACCAATACGTTCTTGGCTGAAGAAGACCGGCCCACGGTCCTCGAAGTAGATCAATGCAGCCAGCAAGCCCAGAACGGGAGCGATAGCAAGCATGCCGAGGGCCGCACCGACCCGGTCGAGGACCCGCTTGAAGACCAGTCGTGGGCCGACGAACGTGGGCGCTTCCACATGCAGCAGCGGCAAGCCCTGGACCGGGCGGGTCTTGACCCTGGGACCGGCCACGTCCATGATCCCGGGCGCCACCACCAGGTCGATGTCGGTGCCCTCCAGTGCCCAACCCAGACGACGCAGGCCCTCACTGCCCAAACCCGACGACGAGGAGACCGCGACCACATCGATGTCGAGGTCCAAGGCCTGCACGACGGCGTCGGAGCTACCACCCACGACGTCGACGCCGCTGATCCGTGCTCCGGGGGCATCGTCGATGCACGCACCCACCACGTTGTATCCGGCGCTGGGGGTGCGTCGCAACGCTCCGATCAGCGACGACAGGTCGGCTCGATCCCCCACGAGCAGCACTCGGTCGGACAGGTTGCCCTGGGTCCGTTGTTTGACCAACCACCGGCGAGCCACCCAACGGCCCGCCAGCAGAAGCCCGGTGCCCAGCGGGAACGCGATCATCACGTAGCCGCGGGCGAAGTCGAGCCGGAAGACGAACGAGATGATGGCCAGCACGGAGAACAACTGCATGGAGGCGCTGAACACGGCGCGGTACTCCTGGATGCCGTGGCCGCTCAGCCGACCGTCATATGCCCCTTGTAGATGCAGCAGACCGAGCCAGCCGACCAGCAGGATCCCCGAGACGACCCAGTACCCCACCGTGCTGGGCGCGTTCGCGACGAGCACGGTCTGGTCGGTCAGACCGAAACGGCCGACCTGAGCGATACCTAAAGCTAAGGCTACGAAGATAAAGTCAAGGAGGCGCAAAGTGTGCAAATAGCGCAGAAGGTAGCGGCGCGCCAGATGCGGCTTAGTCCGCGCGATGGTGCGTCCCGGCCCGACCGTTATCGAGGGAGGTAGCACAAAATGCGTTGTCGCACTTCTTTTTTCGAAAGCGCCGACCAGAGAATCACGGGTCGCCACACGAGCGTCAGACCCAAGAGTGGTTGTCATAAACGTTCCTAGCTGCTGTCTTCGGAGGTATTTACCGTGGACAAGCATCCCCAGTGATGTTGACCAAATCTTTACTTACTCTAGACACAAGTGCAACCCAAAGTCTACCTGCGGTTTGCCCATCAAGGACCTTTCCCCCGTGTGAGCAGCGTCATAGTCACTGCCGCAACGGTTCTACGAAGGTCAAGAAATGGTAAAGGTGACCGCGATGGAGCGGCTGCGGTGGCACGATGAAGGCGTCTCACCCCTGAACGTGACTCACCCGTGAACGTGACTCACCCTGATCGAAAGGCGCTCCATGTCTCGACGCACCACTCCCTGGCTGGCCACCACAGCCTCCCTAGCAGCACTGACTCTCACTCTTGCCGCGTGCGGCTCCGAGAGCGACGACGCCGCCGACGGCGGTGGGTCGGACGACTCCTCGCAGGCCGCTGGCGACGGTGAGATGAGCGAAGCGGCTGCGATGGTGCCTCAAGATCTTCGCGAGAGCGGCACGATCCGGATCGGCACCGATGCCACCTATGCCCCCAACGAGTTCTTCGACGAGGACGGCACGACCATCATCGGGATGGACATCGACCTGTTCGACGCGGTGGCGGACGAGCTCGGCCTGGAGACGGAGTACCAGAGCGCTGACTTCGGATCGATCATCGCCGGGGTCAACAGCGACAAGTACGACATCGGTGTCTCCAGCTTCACCATCAACGAAGAGCGCAAGCTCGAGGTCAACATGGTGAGCTACTTCAACGCGGGCACCCAGTGGGCCGTGGCGGCCGGCAACCCCAAGGACGTCGACCCCGACTCTCCGTGCGGTCTCGCGGTCGCCGTCCAGGCCAACACCGTGCAGGACCTCGAGGACCTGCCCCCCAAGGTCGAGGCGTGTGACGGCGAGGGCAACCCGATGACCGTGCAGCAGTACGACGGGCAGGACCAGGCCACGGCGGCTCTGGCCTCGGGAAAGGCCGACGCCATGCTGGCCGATTCACCGGTCGTTTCCTATGCCGTCCAGCAGGTCGGTGACACGGTGGAGACCGTGGGCGACGTCTACGACGCGGCGCCCTACGGCTACGTGGTCCCGATGGAGAGCCCCGAGCTCGCTGACGCCATCGCGATGGCGTTGACCACCCTGAGCGAAGACGGTGGCTACGAAGAGGCGCTTGACACCTGGGGCCAGACCGACGGCGCCATCGACACCTTCGAAGTCAACCCGTGAGTAGCAACCCATCGCCCGGGCAGGAGCGCCCGGGCACTATCGACGCTGTCCCGGTGCGCCACCCCGGGCGGTGGGTTGCCATCGCCGTTATCGCCGTGTTGGTGGCGATGTTCGTCAATATGTTGATCACCAACGAAGCCTTCGAGTGGTCTTTCGTTCTGGAAACCATGACGAAGGAACCCGTCCTCAGAGGACTTCTGATCGGCACCTTGTGGGTCACCGTCCTGGCGATGACCATCGGCGTCACCGTCGGGGTGGCCCTGGCGGTGATGCGCCTCTCACCGAACCCCGTCCTCAGCTACGTGGCGTTCGCCTTCATCTGGTTCTTCCGGGGGGTCCCCCGACTCGTGCTCCTGACGATCATGGGGTCTCTGGGCGTGTTGTTCCAAGGTGGGATGGATTTCGGCGTCCCCTTCGACTATGTCTTCTTCGACCTCACCGGCCTCGACGGTGACCTAAGGTTTCTGACGCTCGATGCCAATGCCGTGTTCATCGGCGTGACCGGTGGCGCCATCGGCTTGGGCCTGAGCGAAGCCGCCTACATGGCTGAGATCGCCCGAGCCGGAATCACCTCGGTGGATGATGGCCAGCGCGAAGCGGCACAGGCGCTCGGAATGACCCCCACCAAGACGATGCGGCGGATCGTGCTTCCGCAGGCCATGCGGGTCATCGTCCCTCCCACCGGCAACGAGCTGATGTCCATGGTCAAAGACACGTCACTCCTGCTCGGCATCCCCGTTACCAACGAGCTCTTCTTCCAGCTGACCGCCATCGGCTCACGGACGTTCAAGATCGTGCCGGTGCTGACCGCCGCCTGTCTCTGGTACTTGATCATCGGCAGCATATTGATGGTCGGCCAGCACTTCCTGGAAAAGCGTTTCAACCGTGGGTATGGCGTCCGCACCGGCGACCCGGCTGCGCTCGGTGACATCGACCTCACCACAGCAAAGGCCCCAGCATGAGCGAGCCTTTGATCTCCGCGGTCAACGTGATGAAGTCGTTCGGCGACAACCAGGTCCTGAAGGGCATCGACCTGTCGGTCTACCCCGGTCAGGTCGTCACGTTGCTCGGGCCCTCCGGCTCGGGCAAGACCACCTTCCTACGGTGCATCAACCAGCTCGAGACCATCGACGGCGGCCGGATCTACGTCGACGGTGACCTCATGGGCTATGAGGACAAGGGAGGCAGGCTCCACCAGTTGCCGGACAAGCGGGTCGCCGCGCAGCGCCGCGAGATCGGGATGGTCTTCCAGAGGTTCAACCTCTTCCCGCACAAGACGGTGTTGGACAACATCTGCGAGGCACCGGTCATCGTGCAGGGGCGGAAACGCTCTCAGGTCCAGCAGGAGGCGCTCGCATTGCTGGACCAGGTCGGACTGGCCGACAAGCCGTCGGCATACCCCAACCAGCTCTCCGGCGGGCAGCAACAGCGTGTCGCCATCGCTCGAGCCTTGGCCATGTCCCCCAAGCTCATGCTCTTCGACGAGCCGACCTCGGCGCTGGACCCCGAGCTGGTCGGTGACGTGCTGGCCGTCATGCGCGACCTGGCCGAATCCGGGATGACGATGATCGTGGTGACGCACGAGATGACCTTCGCGCGGGAGGTCGCCGACGAGGTGGTCTTCATGGACGGCGGGGTCGTCGTCGAGGAGGGTCCACCCGCCGAGGTGCTGGGGAACCCTCAGCACCAGCGCACCAAGGACTTCCTGCGCCGGGTCACCGAGGACGAGGAGGACGGCGGGGTCGTGGAGCACATCCCCGAGGACGTCCACCGGCCGGGTGACCCCGGCGCCCGATAGTCCACGGATCGTGGCGTGGCGTCGATACGGGCTGGCCCGGGTGCGCGGCATCTCGATGGAGCCCACCCTGCGAGCGGGTCAGTTGCTGCTGGTGAGATACGCCGTCGCCCCGCGCCCCGGTGCACTGGTCGTGGTGCAGTTGCCTCCGGAGGCCTCGGGGCAGCCTCGCCCCTTGAGCGTCAAGCGTCTGACCCACTTCGAGCCGGACGGGCGAGCGTGGGTGGAAGCAGACAACCAGCGCGCCCCCGGCAGGGTGGACTCCTGGGCGGTGGGCGCACTGGACCCCACCGCCGTGGTCGCAGTGGTGGCGGCGCGACTCTGGTCGCTGCGTCGCGGTGGGTTTAGGGCCGTGAGTCGACGTCGACGTCACAGGGACTGAGGGCTGCCACCACCGAAGGCATCCAGCGCCCCACGTGCTGCGCCATCGTGTCGTAAGCCGCCGCGTCTCGACCGTAGGGATCATCCAGGTCCAGGTCCGTCGGGGCCACGTCGAGCAGCGCCGGGCGATGAGCCACCACGGCGGCGGACACGGCACGCAACCACGCAGAGAGGTCGGGACACGTCGTGGGGACCTTCGGCACGACCTCGGCCGCCAAAGCGACCTCCGCAAGCGTCACGCTTCGGCGCAAGACCGCCGGGGCCATCTGCACCGCTGCGGACCGATGGGCGCGGGTCGCGTTGATGATGAGGTCCGCCTCGATCAGGTCAGCCGGGCTGAGTCGACGTCCGCGGAACCCCCGCGCCGTGTTCGACAGGTGACCCAACCGCGCCGCAGACTCCGGCGCCATCGGTTGGCCGACCAACCCGCGAGTGCCAGCGCTGCCGACCGCTACCCGGCCCGAGCCCCAGAGGCGATCCAGCTGGTCCCGCAGCAGGTGCTCGATGAACGGCGATCGACAGATGTTGCCCGTGCACACCACGAGGATCCGTCCTGGGTTCACCATTTCCTGCTCACCACCATCGCTCATCGACCTTCACCTCCGAAGCCGGTGAGCCAGTCGCCCACGGCATCCACCCTGTCGCTGCGTGACCAAACCGGCCCGACCGCCGTCACTCGGATCGTCCGCGCCGAGGGAGGGGACAGCGACGGGTCGCTGTCCCCATCCGCTGGCTCGAGGGTCATACCCAGCACGATCTCCAACCGACTGTCACCAAGCCCTTCGGCCACACCTGCACCCCATTCAACAACGGTCACGGCATGCTCAAGTTCGGTGTCCAGGTCCAGGTCGTCCAGCTCCGTGTGACCCCCGAGCCGGTAGGCGTCGACGTGGACCAGTATCGGCCCGTCAATCAGTGACGGGTGGACGCGCGCGATCACGAACGTCGGCGAGGTGATCGGCCCACGCACTCCCAGCCCGGCGGCTAGGCCCTGGGTCAGGGTGGTCTTGCCAGCACCCAGGGGACCGTTGAGGACCACCAGGTCACCGGCGTGCAGGATCGAGCCCAGCACGCGCCCACACTCATGGGCCTCGGCGGGCGAGGACAGGACTCCACTCCATGTCGTCGTCATGAGCTTGTCCTCATCCCGGCGACCCGAAGGTGAGCACGGGTCGTCCCCGACCGGGGCGAAGGTCCGTGCTCCGAACCCGCAGACCGGAGAAGTTCCGGTGAGGGTCCTCCTCGGCGCGCCGCACGAGCTGCAGAATGTAGTCACCGACCAGCTCAGGGTGCTCGAGGGTGATGTTGTGGCCTGCCCGGGTCACCACGATGTGCTGAGCACAGGGCAGTGCCTCGGCCACGGTCGCACTGCGCTCGGCCGGCGTCAGCACATCGCGGTCCCCCACCAGCAAGAGCGAGGGAATCCCGGCGAAGCGGTGCACCGCTGCCTTCTTGTCGTGCTCTCGCAGCCGCGGGAGGAAGTCGGACGTGACGGCGAAGTCCGTCCGGACCATCATCTCTTCCGTGAGCCGGGCCGTCGAGCGCGGCACCAAGGAGCCGAAGAAGGAGGCAGCCACCGCGCGGTTGCCGATCCAGGGCATGGCCTGCCACACGCTCTGCACCCAGTGCTGGTGCGGAGCTAGGGCTGCAAGAATCTGCGCCCCGCGGATGCTGGCCCACTCCCCGAGCCGCCCCCGCAGCACTGTCGTCGCCGTCATGTCCCCCGCACTGGTGCTGACGAAAGCCACGCCCACCACCTGCGAGCTCACCACGTCGGGAACCGACTCGGCCAGCGCCATGATCGCCATGCCACCCATGGAGTGCCCGACGAGCACGACCGGTCGGCTTCCCACGACCTGGAACAGCACCGCGGCCAGGTCCCGGCCCAGCTGATCGATGGTGTGACGAGCCGACTCCCCGGAGCCGGATGCTCCGTGCCCCCGGTGGTCCCAGGCCAGCGCACGGTATCCCGCCCGTGCGCACATCTCCCGTTGGAAGGCCCAGGCACGCATGTCCATCGTGTAGCCGTGACAGAACACGACCGCGGGCCGGTCCGGGCCGTCTTCTCCCGGACGCGGATCACTGGTCGGCTGTGGCTCGTCGATCTCCACGTGCAACCGGACGCCATCATCAGCCAACACCTCGAGACTGCTCAGCAACGGTGGCGTCGCGAGCGCCGGGCTAGTCATCGGCACCGGTTGAGGTCCGCCCGGATGAAACGTCGCCGTCGACGTAGATCCTCGGCAGACTCGGGCCGAAGCGGGTCACGATCTCGTAGTTGATCGTGCCGACGACCTCGGCCCAGTCCTGCGCCGTCGGTTCGCCGTGCTGCCCGGAGCCGAACAGCAGCACCTCGTCCCCGGCCTGGACCCCGAGGGCGCCAGGGTCACCAGCATCGATGACGATCTGGTCCATACAGACCCGGCCGGCGATGGGACGGCGTTCGCCACCGATCAAGACCTCGATCGCGTTCGACCCGTGACGGGGTACACCGTCGGCGTACCCCACGGGCACGTCGACCAACGTCGTCGGGCTGGTCGTGGTGTAGGTGTGCCCGTAGGACACCCCCTGACCGGCAGGAACGGTCTTGACCGTGGCTACCCTCGCGGTGACGCTCATCGCGGGGACGAGGTCGAAGGATGCGCTGTCGCCGAGGTCGGGCACCGGTGACAGACCGAACACGGCGAGGCCGGGCCGGACCATGTCCCAGGCCGCACCGGGGTTGGTCAGGGTCGCGGCCGAGTTCGACATGTGTCGCACCCGGGGGGTGAGCCCGGCGCGCTCGGCCAGGATGACCGCCTCGGCGAATGCCTCTTCCTGGTGGCGCACCGTCGGGTGATCCGGTGCGTCGGCGTAGGCGAAGTGCGTGAAGAGCCCGGTCACCTCGATGAGCCCCTCACTCTCGGCCCGCACTGCGGCCTGCACCAGAGCCTCCCAGTCTCCGGAGCCGGTGTAGGCGCCGTTGCGTGCCAGGCCGGTGTCGGCCTTCAGCTGCACCCTGGCCGGACGATCCCCCTCCTTGACGGCGTCGCACACCTGCTCGATGGCCCAGGGAGCCGACAGCCCGACCTCGACGTCGGCTTCGATAGCTCGGCGGTAGGCCACCCCGCTGGTATGCAGCCAGGTCAGTAGCGGGGCCGTGACGCCGGCCTCACGCAACGCCAGCGCCTCGGCCATCTGGGCTACGCCTAACCAGTCCGCCCCTCCGCGCAGGGCCGCTCGGGCAGCCGGGACCAACCCGTGTCCGTAGGCATCCGCCTTGACCACGGCCATCAGCGCGGCCCCACCCGCGTACCCCTTCAAGACCCCGACGTTGTGCTCGATGGCGGTCAGGTCGATAGTGGCCCAAGCCGGATGGATCGCGGAGTCGAAGGAAGTAGTGGATGCGTCCTTCATCACACGTCGCTTCCGCTTCGGCGCTGCCCCATCGTGGCCAGCTGGGTCATCACGGACGTGGGGTCGCCCTGCGGATTCGTCGACGCGTCGTCCCGAATGCGGGCGGCGATCCGCTCCGCGATCTCCTGGGTGCTGGCCCCCATGGCCGCCCCGGCCATGGCCGGCAGCTCACCGAGCACGCTGACCGTGGCGGCCTCCGTGGCCGAGGCTGCCGCGGCCTCACCCAGCGAGGCCAGACACAACCCCAGGGACAGCACGGCCCCGGCCGGGTTGGCCCAGCCCCGGCCGGCGATGTCAGGCGCCGAGCCGTGGATGGGCTCGAACATGGAGGTGCCCGAGCCGTCGAGGTTCAGGTTGCCGCTGGCCGCTACTCCGAGCCCGCCCTGCAGGACAGCACCCAGGTCGGTGACGATGTCGCCGAACAGGTTGTCCGTCACCACCACGTCGAACCGCTCCGGCGTCACCGGAAGGTGCATACACATGGCGTCGACGTGGACGTAGTCCGTCTCGACCTCCGGATAGCGAGCAGAGACCTCCTCCATCACCGCCAGCCACAGCGCCCCGGACTGCACGAGCACGTTGGTCTTGTGACACAACGTCACCTTCCTCGATCGCTGCATCGCCAGCCGGAAGGCGAAGTCGACCGCGCGCTCACAGGCGAACCAGGTGGTGATCGAGTCCTGGGTGGCTACCGCGGCAGGCGTGCCGCGGTGCACCATGCTGCCCGTGCCCGCATACGCTCCCTCGGTGTTCTCTCGGACCACCACGAGGTCGCAGCGCTGAGGGGTCAACCCTGCGATCGGGCTCTGAACGCCGGGGTACAGGCGAACGGGGCGCAGGTTGATCGCCTGGGTCATGGCCGCACGCAGCGCGAGGATGACCCCACGCTCGAGCACTCCCGAGGTGACCTTCGGGCTGCCGATGGCTCCGAAGACGATGGCGTCCTGATCCTTCAGGGTGGCGACGTGCTCGGCGGTGAGCAACTCGCCCGTCGCGAGGTAGTGATCGGCGCCCAGCGGCACGGTCACCCGCTCGGTCGCGAAGCCGAACATCTCCTGGGCGGCGTCCAGGACGGTCAACGACGCTTTCGTGACCTCGGGGCCCACCCCGTCACCAGGGATGATGGCGAGGCGGTGCGGCCGGGAACGTGGCGTGGAAGGCATCGGTGCGGCAGGCTCCTGTGCGTCGGGGATGGGCCGTGGGGTCGTGTGCGGTCGAGTCGGGCGTAGCCCGCGGGTGCGGATACAGTTTCGCTCACATCATCACAGGCAAGCGTGGGAGAGGTCGATGGGCAGCACGTTGGCAGAGAAGTTGTGGCAAAGCCACCTGGTCCGTAGGGCCGAGGGCGAGCCCGACCTGCTCTATATCGACCTCCATCTGGTGCACGAGGTCACGAGCCCGCAGGCCTTCGAGGGCCTGCGCACCGCAGGCCGACCCGTGCGTCGTCCGGACCTGACCCTGGCCACCGAGGATCACAACGTCCCGACCACCCTCGGGCCGGTCACGGACCTGGTCTCGCGCACCCAGTTGGACGCCTTGGGCACCAACTGCGCGGAGTTCGGCGTGGTGCACCACAAGCGCGGGAATCTGGGCCAGGGCATCGTGCACGTCATCGGTCCGGAGCTCGGGCTGACCCAGCCGGGTATGACGATCGTCTGCGGTGACTCACACACCTCCACCCACGGCGCGTTCGGGGCCCTCGCCTTCGGGATCGGCACCAGCGAGGTCGAGCACGTGCTGGCCACGCAGACGCTCCCGCTGAAGCCCTTCAAGACCATGGCGATCACGGTGAACGGGACCCTGAAACCCGGAGTCTCCTCCAAGGACATCATCCTCGCCGTGATCAACCGCATCGGCACCGGCGGCGGGCAGGGCTACGTCCTGGAGTACCGCGGCAGCGCCATCGAGGCGCTGAGCATGGAGAGCCGGATGACCATCTGCAACATGTCGATCGAGGCCGGAGCCCGGGCCGGCATGGTCGCTCCCGACGAGACCACCTTCGACTACGTCCGCGGCCGTACCCACGCCCCCACCGGCGGGGACTGGGACGACGCGGTGGCGGCCTGGCGCGAGCTGCGCACCGACGACGACGCCGTCTTCGACGCCGAGATCGTGCTCGACGCGGACGCCTTGACGCCGTACGTCACCTGGGGCACCAATCCCGGTCAGTCGGTGCAGCTGGGCGACGTCGTGCCCGATCCGGCGGATCTCGGCAACGAGGACGACAAGGACGCGGCCCAGCGCGCCCTGGCCTACATGGACCTGGAGCCTGGCACCGCGATGCGCGACATCCCCGTGGACGTCGTCTTCCTGGGGTCCTGCACCAACGGTCGGATCGAGGACCTCCGCATCGCCGCCGAGGTCCTGCGCGGACGCCACGTCGCGCCGACGGTCCAGATGCTCGTGGTGCCTGGGTCGCACGCCGTGCGCCTGCAGGCCGAGGCCGAAGGTCTGGACCAGATCTTCATCGACGCCGGAGCCGAATGGCGCCTGGCCGGCTGCTCGATGTGCCTGGGCATGAACCCGGACCAGATGGCCCCCCATCAGCGCTGTGCCTCCACCTCGAATCGCAACTTCGAAGGCCGCCAGGGCGCGAAGTCCCGCACCCACCTGGTCTCCCCCGTGGTGGCCGCAGCCACGGCGGTGCGCGGCACCCTCGGCTCCCCCGCCGACCTGATCCCGATCGGCTCCCTGCAGGAGGTCCACTGATGGAAGCCTTCACCACCCACACCGGCACCGGCGTCCCGATGCGCCGCAGCAACGTGGACACCGACCAGATCATTCCGGCGCATTTCTTGAAACGGGTCAGCCGCACCGGCTTCGAGGACGGATTGTTCGCTCGGTGGCGTGAGGACGAGTCGTTCATCCTCAACCACGAGGTGTATGCCGACGCCTCGGTCCGTGTGGCCGGCCCCGACTTCGGCACCGGCTCCTCGCGGGAGCACGCCGTATGGGCGCTCATGCAATACGGCTTCCGAGTGGTCATCTCCTCGCGGTTCGGCGACATCTTCGCCGGCAACTCCGGCAAGGAGGGACTGCTCTGCGCGCAGACCGCGCAGGACGACGTCGAGCTCATCTGGAAGTTCCTGGAGAACGAGCCGGGCTCCCTCGTGACGGTCGACCTGCAGGCCCGACGCATCGTCGCCGGCGACATCGTGGCCCGGTTCACCGTCGATGACTATGTCGCCTGGCGACTGGCCAACGGCTTCGACGACATCTCGCTGACGCTGCGCCACGCGGACGTGATCGCCGGCTTCGAAGCCAACCGCCCGGCATACAAGCCAGTCGTGTCTTCTGCTGTCTGATCATCTGCGTTAGTCTCAACCCGTGATGGCACGCCTTCTCCTCCTCAGCTGCCGCAGCGAGACCTCCTAGGTCCGGCCCTCGCTGCGGAGTTGCTGCGCCTCGGACGCCACGCACCCCCAGTGAGGAAGACCAGTGACCCAAAAGACCAACCCCCAGCAACCCAGCGGTATGCCGTACGGCCGCTACACCCCCTTCGCGCCCATCGACCTGCCCGGTCGCACGTGGCCCGCCAAGACCATGACGCAGGCCCCCCGGTGGTGCGCCGTGGATCTGCGGGACGGCAACCAGGCGCTCATCGACCCGATGACCCCGGACCGTAAGCGGCGCATGTTCGAACTGCTGGTCTCGATGGGCTACAAAGAGATCGAGGTCGGCTTCCCCGCCGCGAGCCAGACGGACTTCGACTTCGTCAGGATGCTGATCGAGGAAGACCTGATCCCCGACGGCGTCGTGATCCAGGTGCTGACCCAGGCCCGCGAGCACCTGATCGAGCGCACGTATGAGTCCATCGAGGGTGCCAAGCAGGCCATCGTCCACCTCTACAACTCGACCTCCACTCTGCAGCGCCGGGTGGTCTTCGACACCGACATGGACGGCATCATCGACATTGCGATGACCGGCGCGCGGTTCTGCAAGAAGTACGAGGAGCAGCTGCGCTCGGACACCGAGGTCTTCTACGAGTACTCCCCCGAGTCCTACACCGGCACCGAGCTGGAGTTCGCGGTGCGGATCTGCAACAGGGTCATGGAAGTGCTCGAGCCCACGGCCGATCGACCGCTGATCGTGAACCTGCCAGCGACGGTCGAGATGGCCACGCCGAACGTGTACGCCGACTCGATCGAGTGGATGAGCAACCATCTGAACCACCGCGAGCACGTGGTGCTGTCGCTGCACCCGCACAACGACCGGGGATGCGCCGTCGCCGCGGCCGAGTTGGGCTACCTGGCCGGCGCCGACCGGATCGAGGGCTGCCTCTTCGGCAACGGTGAACGCACCGGCAACGTCTGCCTCGTCACCTTGGGGATGAACCTGTTCTCCCAGGGAATCGACCCCGAGATCGATTTCTCCGACATCGACGAGATCCGACGCACCGTCGAGCACTGCAACCAGATGCCCGTGCCGGAGCGACACCCCTACGGCGGCGACCTGGTCTTCACCGCCTTCTCCGGCTCCCATCAGGACGCCATCAAGAAGGGCTTGGAGGCCCTGAACAAGGAGGCCACCGCCGCGGACGTCGATGTCGATGCGTTCGACTGGGCCGTGCCGTACCTGCCGATCGACCCCAAGGACGTCGGTCGCTCCTACGAGGCGGTCATCCGGGTTAACAGCCAGTCTGGAAAGGGTGGCGTGGCCTACATCATGCGCACCGAGCACCACCTGGACCTCCCCCGCCGGTTGCAGATCGAGTTCAGCCGGGTGGTGCAGGGTTACACCGAGGACTCGGGCGGTGAGATGTCCGCGGCCGCCATCTGGGCCGCGTTCGAGAACGAGTACATCGTGCCGACGACGCCGGTGCTCCTACGCAAGGTCGACACCCGCACCGCCGATGACGGCAAGGACATCATCTCCGCCTCCGTGGTCGTCGACGGGGCGGAGAAGGTCATCGAGGGACTTGGAAACGGTCCCATCAACGCCTTCGTCGCGGCGCTGGCCAAGATCGGACACGACGTCCGGGTGTTGGACTACGCCGAGCACGCGCTGTCCTCCGGGGACGATGCCGTCGCCGCGGCCTACGTCGAGTGCGCCATCGACGGTGAGGTCCGCTGGGGCGTCGGCATCGACGCCAACATCGTCACGGCATCACTTCGTGGCATCACCAGCGCGCTGAACCGCGGTCACTGACCCGGAGTCTGCGACCGGTCCGACGAGTTGGCGATCGAGCGGTGCGGACCGTACCGTTGACGCTCTGAGGGGAGTACTTCCCTAACGTCGCATCGGTCAATACGAGATCCCCAGTGATCTCCCGGTGCGCGCCTGTGAGTCGATCACCGGTGAAGGAGACCTCATTCCGAGTTCTCCTATGAGGAGTTTCTTCCGATGTATCCCTTGTCGACCTCGGTCGCCGCATCCACCCATCTCTTCGATGTCAGCCCGGCGACGGCCGGCGGTCTCGACACGAGCAGCACCATCGGCACCCCGATGCTGTGGGCGCTCACCCTGGGTGCCGTAGTGGCCCTCCTGGCCTTCGACTTCGTCGTGACCCGCAAGCCGCACGAGGTGCAGATGCGTGAGGCGGTGCTGTGGTCGATCTTCTACGTCGCGCTGCCGCTGCTCTTCGGGGTGTGGGTCTGGCAGGCGCACGGTGGTGATCGGGGTTTGGAGTACTACACCGGCTATCTCGTCGAGAAGACCCTGTCCATCGACAACCTCTTCATCTTCATCCTGATCCTGACGTCCTTCGCGGTGCCCCGACGCCTGCAGCAGCGGGTGTTGCTCTTCGGGATTGCCGCCGCCCTCGTCCTACGCGGGATCTTCATCGCCCTGGGGGCGGCGCTGTTGTCCAACTTCACCTGGATGTTCCTCGTCTTCGGCGCGGTCCTGGTGGTCACCGCGGTCGGCGTGCTGCGCGACACCCTTCGGGGCGGGCACACCATGGACGTCGACGAGCTGAAGGCGGTGCGGCTGATCCGCCGCTTCTTCCCCGTCAGCCAGGGATACCGCGAGACCGCCATGACCGTGGTGGAGAACGGTCAGCGGATGGTGACGCCGTTGCTGCTGGTCGTCGTGGCGATCTTCGCCACCGATGTCGTCTTCGCGGTCGACTCCGTGCCGGCGGTGTACGGGATCACCGGGGATCCGTATCTGGTCTTCGTCACCAACGCGTTCGCCCTGCTGGGCCTGCGCGCGCTGTACTTCGTGCTCGAGGGCGCACTGGGTCAGCTGGCGCACCTCGGCTACGGTCTGGCCACCATCCTGGCCTTCATCGGCGTCAAGCTCGGCCTGCACTGGGCCCACGAAGTGTGGCCCCAGGTGCCGACGGTGCCGACCCTGATGTCACTGGTCGTCATCGTGATCATCCTGACCATCGTCGTCATCACCAGCCTGACCATCGGGCGTAGCGGTGACCCCCAGCCCACCAGATCGGCTGACCCGCCCACCCGCAACTCGGACACCGAGGACGAGACGGCCGCCACCCGCAACCCCTGACTCAGCGGCGACGCAGCAGCCGGGACACCGTGCTAGGGATGCTGTGGGCCACGTTCAGCGCTCGTACCGGACCACCCGGGTTGCTGTTGTGGGCCGCCACGCCGTGGACGAGGGCCGCCAGAGAGCCAGCGTCCCGCGGAGTCAGGCCAGCGGCGAGCAGGGTGCCGCACAACCCGGCCAGCACGTCCCCAGCACCCGCTGTGGCCAACCACGACGGCGCACTCGCTGAGACTCGGATCGGCATACCCACCTGCGGCTCGGCGATCACCGTAGTGGCCCCCTTGAGCAGCACCGTCGCGCCCGTCTCGTGCGCGGCGGCATGAGCCCAAGCCACCGGGTCGGCTTCGACCTGATCCCGGGTGACCTCTTGGTGCCCGGGCCAGTGGGTCAGCAACCGGGCCAGCTCTCCGGCGTGCGGGGTCAGCAGGGTGGGGGCCGAGCGTGGATAGTCGAAGAGGGCCAAGGCGCCAGCGTCGATCACACACGGGTCGTCGGACTCGATCGCCCGGCAGATCCGGTCGATCTGGCCGCGCGCCGTGACGCCGGCATCGTCGGGGTCCACCCCGGGGCCGAGCACCCATGCCTGGACTCGCCCTTCGGCCGGAACCGCTTCGGGGACCGCCCTGATGACGAACTGGGTCGCGGTGGGGGGGCCCACGTAGCGCACCATCCCGGCGCCGGCCTCCACCGCCGCGGTGCAGGCCAGGACGGCAGCGCCAGGAAAGGACTCACTGCCGGCGATGATGCCCACGACGCCGCGGGAGTACTTGTGATCTCGGGCCGTGGGCACCGGCCACAGATCGGCCGCATCGTCGTGTTCCATCCGTTCCACGGCTGGCGTCGACGTGAGGGTCAGACCGATGTCGACCACGGTGAGCAGACCGACCGCCGGCTCCGTGTTCGGCAACAGGTGCACGGGCTTGGCCACTGCGAAGGTGACCGTCTCGTCGGCGAACACCGCCGCCGCGCCGATCCGATGACCGCTGGGGTCGACCCCGCTCGGCAGGTCGACCGCCACCACGTAACTGTCATCGCTGATGGCTCCGACGAGGGCTGCCATCGCCCCTGAGAGTCCCGCTCGCCCCCCGATCCCCACCAGCCCGTCGAGCACGATCCCCGCGCCCTCGAGGGCCTCGAGCACGTCATCGGGGAGGTCGGTGTTGGAGCGCTCCACCCCGATCAGCGGGATGTGCGCCGCTTCGACCGCCTTGCGACCATCGGGGTGTACGTCCTCACCGACGTAGATGACCTGCACGTGATGGTCCCCCGCCAGGTCGGCCGCCGCGAACAGACCATCCCCGCCGTTGTTGCCCGGTCCGACAAGGACCACCACGCTTGTGACAGCGAGCTGCTGGGCTCGTGCCCGCACCACATCCGCGAGGCCTCGAGCCGCTCTCAACATCAGCTCACCCTCGTGCAGGCCATCCATCAGCTCGGCTTCGGCTGCTCGCACGTCGGCAACGGCATAGGCACAGATCATCGACGGCCACCAGCGGGTGGAACGGTCGGTGTCGTCATGTCAGGGCCCTTCTGCGATGACAACCGCCGAGGCGATCCCGGCGTCGTGGGACAGGGAAACGTGCAAGGAGGTGATCCCCAAGGCTTCGGCCCGCGCGGCGACGGTGCCGACGACCTGCAGTTCGGGTCGTCCGTCGTCGTTGCGCACGACGGTGGCGTGGCTCCAGTGCAGCCCGACCGGTGCGCCGAGGGACTTGGCCAGCGCTTCCTTCGCAGCAAACCGAGCGGCCAGCGAGGCCAGGCGCAGCTCGCGTTCGGACTCGGTGAAGAGTCGTTCCATCAGTCGCGGAGTGCGCTCGAGACGTCGCCCGAAGCGAGCGATGTCGACGACGTCGATCCCCACCCCGATGATCATCGGTCGTGCCGACTCACTCGACCGTGACCGACTTCGCCAGGTTGCGAGGCTGGTCGACGTCCAGACCCTTGGCGGTCGAGAGGTGCAGCGCGAAGACCTGGAGCGGGACCACGGTCAACAGCGGGGCCAACAACGCCGGGCTCTTGGGCACACGGATGACCTCGTCGGCGAAGGGCACGACGTCCTCGTCCCCTTCCTCGGCAATCACCAGGGTGCGAGCGCCACGAGCACGAATTTCCTGGATGTTGGAGACCACCTTGCCGTGCAACCCGTGCTCGGCGGTCGGTGAGGGCACCACGATGAACACGGGCTGGCCGGGCTCGATCAAGGCGATGGGTCCGTGCTTCAGCTCACCGGCCGCAAAGCCTTCGGCGTGGATGTAGGCCAGTTCCTTGAGCTTCAAAGCCCCTTCCATCGCGATCGGATATCCGACGTGGCGGCCCAGGAACAGGACGGCCCGGCTGTCCGACATGAAGTGTGCAATCTCGCGCACTCGGTCCATGTCCTCCAGCAGGCTCTGGATCTTGTCGGGGATCTCGTGCAGGTCACGCATGACATCGGCGGCTGCCCTGCCGTAGGACTCCCCCCGCAACTGCGTGAGATAGAGGCCCAGCACGTAGCTGGCGGTGATCTGGGCCAAGAAAGCCTTCGTCGAAGCGACGGCGATCTCCGGACCCGCGTGGGTGTAGAGGACCGCGTCGGACTCGCGAGGGATCGTCGAGCCGTGGGTGTTGCAGATCGACACCGTCTTCGCCCCGAGCTTGATGGCGTGGCGCACCGCCATCAACGTGTCCATCGTCTCGCCGGACTGCGAGATCGAGACCACCAAGGTCTTCTCGTCGATCACCGGGTCGCGATACCGGAACTCGTGGGCCAGCTCCACCTCGACCGGGATCCGGGTCCACCGCTCGATGGCGTACTTGGCCACCATCCCCGCATACGCCGCAGTGCCGCAGGCCACGATCACGATCTTGTTGACCGCGGCGAGCTCCTGCTCGGAGATGTTGACCTCGTCCAGCACCAGGGCGCCGGTCTCGTCCGTCCGACCGAGCAGGGTGTCCCGAACGGCCTGCGGCTGGTCGTAGATCTCCTTCTCCATGAAGGTGTCGAAGCCACCCTTCTCCGCTGCCGCTGCGTCCCAGGTGACCTCGTAGGCCTTGCCGTCGCTGGGAGTGCCGTCGAAGTCGATCACGGCGTAGGAGTCCGCGCTGATCGTCACGATCTGGTCCTGACCGAGCTCCAGGGCCTGACGGGTGTGACCGATGAAGGCAGCGACGTCGGAGCCGAGGAAGTTCTCGCCCTCGCCCAACCCCACCACCAGGGGGGAGTTGCGCCGGGCCGCCACCACCGTGCCGGGCACATCCGCGTGCACGGCGAGCAGCGTGAACGCGCCGTTGAGCTCACTGACCACCGAGCGCATGGCCTCGGTGAGCTCCCCGGTAGCGTCGTAGGCCCGGCTGAGCAGATGCGCGACCACCTCGGTATCGGTCTCGGAGGTGAACTCGACCCCGTCTTCCACCAGCTCGGTGCGCAGTCCGTGGAAGTTCTCGATGATCCCGTTGTGCACCAGGGCGAGCTTGCCGTCCGCTCCCCCGCGCTGGGGATGGGCGTTGGCGTCAGTCGGCCCACCATGGGTGGCCCACCGCGTGTGGCCGATGCCGGTGGCCGCCATCGGCAAGGTGTGCTCGGCCAAAGCCGACTTCAGGTTGGTCAGCTTTCCCGCGCGTTTGCGGGTCACGACCTCCCCGTCGGCAACCAGAGCGACCCCGGCTGAGTCGTACCCGCGATACTCCATCCGGCCGAGCCCCTCCATCACGACTTCGAGAGCCTTCTCACTCGCAACCGGTCCCACGTATCCGACGATTCCACACATGCCCGCCACCCTAATCCGTTTTCCTCCTCATCACGGGCACAATGACGCTCATGCCGACGACGCCGGACAGCCTGCCTTCGCCGTACGTCGAGCTGGACCGAGCCGCCTGGGCGCGGTTGCGGGAGCACTATCCGATGGAGCTCAACGCCGCGGATGTGGCCCGGCTGCAGGGTTTGGAGGACCGCTTGGATCTCGGCGAGGTCGAGCAGGTGTATCTGCCGTTGTCCCGGCTGTTGGAGTTCTACGAGCAGGCAACGACCGACCTGCACCAGGTCACGACCAACTTCCTCAGTGAGGGCAAAGCGCGCACTCCGTTCGTCATCGGCGTCGCCGGCTCCGTGGCGGTCGGGAAGTCGACGACCGCCCGCATCCTCAAGGAGCTCGTCTCGCGCTGGGACTCTGCACCCTCCGTCGAGCTGGTGACCACGGACGGCTTCCTGTATCCGAACCGAGTCCTGGAGGAGCAGAACCTCATGAGCCGGAAGGGCTTTCCGGAATCGTATGACCGGCGGGCTCTCTTGCGCTTCGTCGCCGAGGTCAAGGCGGGCAAGACCGAGGTGGTCGCTCCGGTGTACTCCCACCTGACCTACGACATCGTCCCGGACGAGCAGGTCGTCGTCCGCTCCCCCGACGTCCTGATCGTCGAAGGCCTGAACGTGCTGCAGCGCCCACAGCCCAAGGTGGGAGGGCAGACCGGCATGGCCGTCAGCGACTTCTTCGACTTCTCGGTCTACGTCGACGCGCACGTCGACGACATCAAGGAGTGGTTCACCCGGCGCTTCCTGCGACTGCGTGAGACCGCCTTCGCCCAGCCGGAGTCACACTTCCACCGGTACGCAAGCTTGTCCGATGACGCGGCACGGGACCTGGCAGACAACATCTGGGAAGCGATCAACGCCCCCAACCTGCGGCAGAACATCCTGCCCACGCGGAGCCTGGCCACATTGGTGCTCTCCAAAGGGGAGGACCACTCGGTGCGTCGTGTCCGACTGCGCCGGCTCTAGGTTCGTGCGGGTTGCAGAGACGACCGGCTGAGGTAGAACTGGTCGCATGAACTCCTCCTCGCCGGCCGAGCGGCATACCTCGGAATTCCGCACCGAACACGACTCGATGGGAGATGTGCAGGTCCCCGCCGATGCACTGTATGGAGCCCAAACCGCCCGGGCCGTCGCGAACTTCCCGATCTCCGGTCAGGTCATGCCGCCCGTGATCGTGCATGCCCTGGCTCAGATCAAGGGAGCCGCAGCACGGGTGAACGCCCAGCTCGGGGTGATCGACCCGGAGGTCGCTGAAGCCATCGAGACGGCAGCCGCCGAGGTCGCGCACGGGGTCCACGACGACCACTTCCCGATCGACGTCTATCAGACCGGTTCCGGGACCTCCACCAACATGAACGTCAACGAGGTGATCGCTCGTCGGGCCAGCACCCAGTCCGGGCTTGCCGTGCATCCGAACGACCACGTCAACGCGGGTCAGTCCAGCAACGACACCTTCCCGAGCGCGCTGCGAATGGTGGCTCTGAGGCTCATCCAGGAGAGTCTGGACCCAGCCCTGGAGCATCTGCACCGGGCCCTGAGCGCCAAGTCGGAGGAACTCAGCGACGTCGTGAAGGCAGGGCGGACGCACCTGATGGATGCCGTGCCGGTCACCCTGGGCCAGGAGTTCGCCGGCTACGCCCGTCAGATCGAGCTGGGCCGACAGCGGATCGCGGCGGCGGCGGTGCACGCTCGGGAGATGCCGCTGGGTGGGACCGCGGCAGGCACCGGTCTGAATGCGCATCCGGAGTTCGCTGGACGGGTCCTGGCGGTGGTGTCTCAGGAGTCCGGACTACAGATGCACGAGGCCGAGGATCACTTCGAAGCACAGTCGGCCCAGGACGCGTTGGTCGAGGTATCCGCGGCGGCCAAGATCGTGGCGGTGTCGCTGAGCAAGATCTGCAACGACCTGCGCTGGATGGGATCGGGGCCGCGCACCGGCCTGGGCGAGATCCGCCTTCCGGACCTGCAACCGGGATCGAGCATCATGCCCGGCAAGGTCAACCCGGTCATCCCGGAAGCCACGGTCATGGCGTGTGCTCGGATCATGGGCAACGACACCACCATGACGGTCGCGGGAGCGTCCGGATCGTTCGAGCTGAACGTGATGCTGCCGGTGATGGGAGCCTGCACCGTGGAGTCCCTCACGCTACTGAGCACGACCTCACGGGCACTGGCCGATGCGGTCGTCGACGGGATAGAAGCGAACGTCGAGCGCTGCGCCGAGATGGCACAGAGCTCGACCTCGATCGTGACCCCGCTGAACCGGTGGATCGGCTACGAGAACGCGGCCAAGGTGGCCAAGGAGTCCCTGGCCACCGAGCAGACCATCGCCGACGTGGTCGTCTCGCGCGGTCACATCGAGCGTGGCGACCTCACACAGGAACAGATGGATGACGCCCTCGATGTGCTCAGCATGGCCCGCCCTCACAACCGCGCGTAGCGAGCCCGAGCGAAGCTGTACAGACCGTAGGCCACGAAACCTACGGCGATGAGCGACAGGGTCACGGCCCCTCCGGTGTTGCCCGACAGGGCCTGAACGGCGCCGTCCAGACCCGTGGCATCGCTGGGGTCCGTGGTCCAGGCGGCCCACCCGAACAAGGCGCCGACGATGGCCAAGGCCAGTGCCTTCCCGAGGTATCCCGCGGTGCCGGCAACGATGACGGCGCGGCCCAACGTGCCGTCGGCGTTGCCCTCGAGGTCGTCGAGGAATCCTCGAGTGACGCCCTTCCAGGCGTGGTATCCGGCGACACCGAGCACCGCTATCGCCACGGCGGCGACCAAGGCCTGCCCCCACGGCGCGCCCATCAACGTTGTCGTGAAATCCGCCGTGCTCTGTCCGCTGTCGGTGCTTCCACCGGAGGCGAACCGCCAGGTCGTCCAGGCCAACACCGCGTACACCCCCGCCTTGGCCACATCCTTGGCGCGATCGGCCACGGTGGCCGCATCTCTGCCGGGCCGATAGCCGGTCACCGCATCGAGCACCTGCCAAATCGCGAGTCCGACGTAGCCCACGGTGCCGATCCACAGCATGATCCCACCCAGGGGGGCTTCGGCCACCGCCTGCAGGGCGCCTGACTGGTCCGCTTCGCCGCCCTGCCCGACGACGATGCCCCCGACGATGGCAGCGATCAGCAGGTGCAGCAAGCCGTTGACGGCGTAGCCGGCTCGGGCCAGCATCTCCAGCGCTGGGTGGTCACTGACGTCGGAGGCGACCTCGGCTGCGGTGTGTGTCACCGACAAAGTGTGACGGGTGTGGCACTTCTGTCAAGGGAGGGTCACCGACGACGAAAGCGACCCAGAAGAATCCGGGTCGCTCTCGTGCCGATCGTGTCAGGTCGAACTCAGTACCAGTTGTTCGCCTGGCTGTGCGACCAGGCGCCGCAGGGAGTGCCGTAGACGCTGCTGATGTAGCCCAAGCCCCACTTGATCTGCGTGGCAGGGTTGGTCTGCCAGTCGGATCCGGCAGAGGCCATCTTCGAGCCGGGCAGGGACTGCGGGATCCCGTAGGCACCCGAGGAGGGGTTCGCGGCGGAGGGGTTCCATCCACTCTCCTTGGCCCACAACGAGTCGAGGCAACCGAACTGGTCTCCGCCCCAGCCGTAGCTGCTCAGCATCGAGCGAGCGATCGACCGAGGATCACCCGAAGACACGGGTGCGGGCTCGGGCTCCGGCTCCGGCGCGGGCTCCGCTTCCACAGACGCCTCAGGCTCGGCTCGTTCCTCGGAACGCGAAGCAGCTTGGCTCTGCGACTCGCGCTCGCTGCTTGCAGCGGCCTGCGCATCGGCCTCGGCCTGGGCTTCGGCGGCAGCCTCCTCCTCGGCTTGGGCCTCGGCCTCTGCTTGGGCCTCTGCGTCAGCCTCAGCCTGGGCTTCGGCTTCCGCCCGGGCCTTCGCTTCCGCCTTCTTCTCGGCGGCGATCTTCTCAGCCTGCTCGGCCGCAGCCTCGGCCCCCGCAGCACCGGCCTTCTGCGATGACTGCATCGAGGAGGCGCTCAGCACGGCCTCGTCCAGACGCTCGGAGTTGCTGGCCACATCGGCGAGAGGCTTGGAGCCTTCCACGCCAGTCATCACAGAGTCGGCCACGACCGGCGCGCTCTGCTCGATGCCGGCCCGCAACTGCTCGCTCTGCCAGCCCTGAGACGACCCGAAGGCCGTGTAGCCGGCCAGAGCGACCGAACCGGCGGCGATCACGGCAGTGACCATCGTGGCCGGGTGCTTGGCGAATGCTGCTCCGCGATGGCGACCCGAAGCGACGCTGTCGAACGACACGTCATCGGCGCGCGTGTCAGCAGCCTCGGTGTTGTTGAAAACGTTTTCAGTGGACGTCTCGTTGGGCAAAGTTACCTCCGGTGTACATCTGTGGTGGGGCCACTCTCGCGGACGAGGTCAACGCGAGCGTTATCGTTCTGTGACCAAGTGGTTCCACCGTGCCACTAGCACACCGTCGGTGGCAAGCCAAAAGAGCCGATCGTGGGCAAGGTCACAGAAGTCTTCTCAACCTGCGTCGCCCTCCAGCATCTCCGTGACCAAGGCGGCAATCGGACTCCGCTCGCTGCGGTGCAGCGTGACGTGCGCAAACAGCGGATGCCCCTTCAGACGCTCAATGATCGCTGCCACCCCGTCGTGTCGGCCCACCCGGAGGTTGTCGCGCTGCGCTACGTCGTGCGTCAGCACCACGCGGGAGCTCTGGCCGATGCGCGAGAGCACGGTCAGCAGGACGTTGCGCTCGAGGGACTGCGCCTCGTCGACGATCACGAAGGCGTCGTGCAGCGAGCGTCCACGGATGTGGGTCAGCGGCAGCACCTCCAGCAGGTCACGCGCCACGATCTCCTCCACGACCTCCTTGCTGACCACCGCACCCAGGGTGTCAAAGACGGCCTGGGCCCAGGGTCCCATCTTGTCGTTCTCCGATCCGGGCAGATAGCCGAGCTCCTGACCACCCACCGCGTACAGGGGCCGGAAGACGATGACCTTGCGGTGCTGACGGCGCTCCATGACCGCCTCCAGCCCCGCACAGAGAGCGAGCGCGCTCTTGCCGGTGCCAGCTCGGCCACCCAGGCTGATGATGCCCACGTCGGGGTCCAGCAACAGGTCGAGAGCAATGCGCTGCTCAGCCGACCGACCGTGCAAGCCGAAGGCATCTCGCTCGCCGCGGACCAACCGCACCGTGCGGTCCGGCCCAACGCGTCCCAGAGCGCTTCCCGAAGGCCCGAAGATCGTCAACCCAGAGTGACAGGGCATCGTCGCCGCCTCCGGGTGAGCGAGCCTCCCGGTCTCGTACAGCGCCGACATCTGCTCGTCGTCGACATCGAGCTGGGCCATACCCGTCCAGCCGGTGTCGACCGAGCACTCCGCGCGGTACTCCTGGGCGTCCAGGCCCACCGCTGAGGCCTTGACGCGCATCGGCAGGTCCTTGCTGACCACCGTGACGTCTCGACCTTCGGCCGCCAGGTTCGTCGCGACTGCCAGGATCCGCGTGTCGTTGTCGCCGAGCCGGAAGCCCGCAGGAAGTGACTGCACGTCGGTGTGGTTCAGCTCGACGTGGATGGTGCCGCCCTCGTCGTTCGCGGGCACGGGCATGCTCAGACCGCCGTGCGCTACCCGCAGGTCGTCGAGTAGTCGGAGCGACTCACGAGCGAAGTAACCCAGCTCCGGGTGGTGCCGTTTGGCCTCCAGTTCGGTGATCACCACCACGGGCAGCACCACCGCGTGCTCGGCGAACCGCAGCATGGCCCGAGGATCGGACAGCAGCACCGAGGTGTCCACGACGTAGGTCTTCAGAGCCACCCCCTCCGCGACGCAGGGGCTGGTGTCGAATCGCCGTTGCGCGGAGTGAGAGACCGGCGCGGACGACCTCAATGCAGAACTCATGCTGGACGTGGTCATGAGACTCCCTGGAGGGGCGCTACGACATCGAGGTCGTAGGGGGTGGGTTTCCGGGTTCGTCACTGGCGTCAGCGCAGAGCCGTTCCCGGCCCTCCGCCCAGAGCACATGCTCCATCTGGTGAGCCTCCCGTGGCGGGGACGGTCGCCCTCGCTCGTTCGACGGTATGACACGCACCCGTCACCGACGGGTAGTGGCGCGCCGTGGCGCCAGAACGGTGCTCAAGAACCGTAGCGACGCTCACGCTCGGCGTAGGCCCGCAAGGCCCGAAGGAAGTCGACCTTGCGGAAGTCCGGCCAGAAGGCCTCGCAGAAGTAGAACTCGCTGTGGGCGCTTTGCCACAGCAGGAACCCACCCAGACGCTGTTCGCCGCTGGTGCGGATGACCAGATCGGGATCCGGCTGGCCCTTGGTGTAGAGGTGCTCGGCAATGTGCTCGATCTCCAAGGTGGCCGCGAGCTCCTCCAGGGTGGTGCCCCGCTCGGCGTGCTCCTTCAGCAACGAGCGCACGGCATCGGCGATCTCCTGGCGACCGCCGTATCCGATGGCCACGTTGACCAGCATCCCCGAAAGGCCCTGCGTCGCCTCGGCTGCAACGTCGAGCTCCAGGCGGGTTTCCTCCGGGAGCAGGTCGCGTGCTCCCACGACGTGCAATCGCCACCGCCCGGTCGACGACAGGTCGGAGACCACGTCGGAAATGATCTGCAGCAGCGGTTTGAGCTCGGACGGCTCCCGGTTGAGGTTGTCGGTCGACAAGAGCCACAGCGTGACGACCTGGACTCCCGCCTCCTCGCACCAACCCAACAGCGGCTTGATGTTCTCGGCTCCGGCGCGATGACCATCGGCGGTCGCCGCTCCGCGCTGCTTCGCCCAACGACGGTTGCCATCCAGCATCACGCCCACGTGACACGGCACACCGGCCGACGGGAGGCTCTTCGTCAGCGACGCGTTGTACGCGCGATAGATCAGAGCACGCAGTCGTCCCATGGGGGCAAACCTACTCGCCCATCTGCATCGGACCGCCCTACAAAGCACGATCACAACGGAACGCCGTATCAACTTACGGTTGCGTAGGTTAGCGTGACGCTCATGACCTCGCCGCCGGACAAGGACTCGCAGGACCCGGGGGCGACCCAGGTCGCGCACGACCTGAAGGACGAGTTGTCACAGGCCGCGCAGGGGGTTGCCGCCAGCATCAAACCCAAGCTGCGGGGATGGCTCCACCTCGGGATGGCGCCGTTGGCCTTGGCCGCCTCGATCGTGCTGATCGTTCTGGCGCCGACCACGATGGGCAGGATCTCCTCGGTCGTCTTCGGCTTCTCAGCCGTGATGCTCTTCGCCACGTCGGCTATCTACCACCGGGGTCATTGGAAACCGGAGACGAGCAAGCTCCTCAAGCGGCTGGATCACGCCAACATCTTCTTGATCATCGCGGGGAGCTACACGCCGCTCGCGCTGATGCTGCTCCCGCCCGACTCCGCCCGGACGCTCCTGATCCTGGTGTGGTCCGGAGCGATCGCCGGCATCCTCTTCCGCGTCTTCTGGGTGGGCGCGCCGCGGTGGCTGTACACCCCCGTCTACGTGGCTCTCGGATGGGTGTCCGTGTTCTACATCGTGCCGTTCTACCAAGCCGGCGGAGCCGCGGTGGTCGCGCTGATCGCCACCGGCGGCCTGCTCTATACCTTGGGCGCCGTCGTCTACGGCCTCAAACGGCCCGACCCCTCCCCGCGCTGGTTCGGGTTCCACGAGATCTTCCACGCCTTCACCATCGCGGCGTTCACGACGCACTACATCGCGGTGTCACTCGCCGTCTACGGGGCTATCCCCGGGGTGGAGTAGGACCTTCCTGGGCTTGGTCGTCGGACGGTGGATCCTCGGCTTCGCCACGAGCCGCCGTCGGCGGCGCAGGTCGCTGGTTCCCCAGACGCACAGACTCCTGCTGGCGCATCCGACGGAGCCTCCGGCTCAGATCCCGCCCCAAGAACCACAGGACGAGGCCCAGTCCGAACAGGACCAGGAAACCACCCAGCCCTGCCGTGTACTGCACGTCGCTGACATTCATGAGGCGCGCTCGCCCGCCTCGTCGTGCCTGCCGCTCGAGTGACCCTCGCTCCCTCTGAGCTCGTCGTCGCCGTCCTCATCACCCGCGTCGTCACCGACGGCCGCCTCGGCGACCTTCTGCTCCGGCTCGGGCACCGGCGCCGTGTATGCCGTCAAAACCATCCCTGCTTCGTCGCGCTCCGGCGGCGTGGCACACTGCTCGTCGAGCTCGCTCACGGGGGCCAGACCGGCGAACAGGTCGTCCTCCGGCAGGTCGACAGGAACCAGCGATGCGGCGAGCTCGAAGTCCTCGACCGGATGCACGCGCCGCTGGATGTCCATCGGTATGGCGAACCACATCCCGTCAGGGTCCACCTGGGTGGCGTGGGCCAAGAGCGCCGCATCGCGATCGGTGAAGTGGTCAGCACACGGGACGTGGGTATGGATCGCCCGTTCGGGCCGATCCCCCATTCGCTCGATCCACTCCGCGAACGGTGACTCCAAGCCCTCGTCCAGCATCGCCTGGTGCAGGTTGCGCAACCGGACCGGGGAGAACATCGTGTAGTAGACCTTCTGCGGCTGCCAGGCCGGGCCGGTGTGCGGATAGGCCTCAGGGTCCCCCGCGGCCTGGAAGGCGGCCATGCTCACCGTGTGGGTCATCACGTGATCGGGGTGCGGGTATCCGCCGTTCTCGTCGTAGGTCGTGATGACGTGGGGTCGGAACTCGCGGATGACTCGCACCAGCGCCTCGGTGGTCACGTCCAGCGGCTCCAGGGCGAAGCAGCCTTCCGGAAGCGGCGGGAGAGGATCGCCCTCCGGCAGGCCGGAGTCGACGAACCCCAGCCACGTGTGCTCGACGCCCAGCGCTTGCGCCGCAGCCGCCATCTCGTCGCGACGCACCTGCGCGACATCCCGGATGATGTCCGCCTGGTCGGCCAGCTTCGGGTTCAGGATGTCGCCGCGCTCGCCCCCGGTGCAGGAGACCACCCTGACTCGGACGCCGTCCGCTGCGTACTTCGCCGATGTCGCCGCCCCCTTGGACGACTCGTCGTCCGGATGGGCGTGAACAGCCATCAGCCTCAGGCCCTGCTCCACCTGTGCTCCCTCGTGTGATCGTCGTGCGGGATAATGCAGAGGACATCCTCTCACCTGCAGGTGCAGGCCATCCCCCGGACCGGAGTTCACCGATGCCCCCCACGCTCGTCCCGACCGCCAACCGCCGTTGGTGGGTGGTCGGTGTGGTCGGCGTGTCCGTGATGACCGCCCTCGCGATCTGGTTCGGCGTGGCATCCGCCACGGGCAAGGTCAACTGGACCAACACCGGCTTCGAGGTCACCTCCAACACGGAGGTACAGGTGCGCTTCGACCTCAGCCGTGACCCCTCCCGGGACGTTCGGTGCGTGCTCGAGGCTCAGGACAAGAGCCACTTCGTCGTGGGCCAGACCACCACCGTCGTCCCTGCCGGCGAAGCTTCGCAGTCGCGGCATGTGGCCGTCGTGCGGACCGCCGGCCCCGCGGTGACCGGATACGTGGAGACCTGCGACTACGTGGGGTGAGTTCCCGGGGTCTTTTTTCTTGCTCCCCGATCTGTGCGGTCACTCCCGGTGAAAAGACCGTGATGACCGCTGGTCTCCATCTTTGGGCGTACTCGCCGCATCTTGGTAAACTCCCTCCATCCGGTCCGGGCATGCCGTAATGACCACACCTCGTGTCATTCGCCCGGACTTTATGTTTTGTTCAGACCAAGGAGTGAGCACCGTGACCGAGACTGCGAAGGCAACATCGAGTTTCCTGACTCAAGAGGCCTATGACCGGCTACAGGGTGAGTTGAAGGACCTGTCGGGCCGGGGACGCTCGGACATCGCCAAGCGCATCGAGGCGGCGCGCGAAGAGGGCGACCTGAAGGAAAACGGGGGCTACCACGCAGCAAAGGAAGAACAGGGAAAGATGGAGGCGCGTATTCGCCAGCTGCAGCATTTGCTGGACAACGCGAGCGTGGGCGAAACCCCCACCGGCGAGGGCGCCATTCAGCCCGGCACCGTGGTCACCGTCGAAATGTTCGGGGACACCGAGAAGTTCTTGATCGGCAGCCGCGAGATCACGCACGGCGGCGACAGCATCGATGTCTACAGCGAGCGCTCTCCCCTGGGTACGGCCATCCTGGGGCACCAGGCAGGCGAGACCGTGTCGTACGAGGCTCCGAACGGCTCGTCGATCGAGGTCAAGATCGTCAGCGCCGAGGCCTACCGCCCCTGAGGCTGCCCGACCCGAGCCGCCAGTGCCGCGGCGGTGTCCGGGAAGTCGCGTGACAGCAGACCGACTGCACACAGCAGGTATGCCGTGTCGACCGCGCGGCGAGCCGCTTCCGGTGGACGCCACCCTCCCCCGAGGTCCGTGCTAACGCATTGCAGGACCGCGTCGGCTGCTGAGCCGTCCGCATACCGAAGCGCGCCTCCCGAGCCGATCAGAATGCCCACCTCACTGAGCGCTCGGGGGGCGGCCCCCGGTCGGGCGGGCCGAGCGTGACGACGGGCCGCCACGACCGCTGCCATCGAGGCCAGACGGAGCTCTGAGCGCACCTGCTCCGCCGTCTCGGCGAGCACCTGCGGGGTGGTGGTCACGGTGGATACCCAGGACCGCACGTCGGGCCGGTCCGCATCCGGCAGGCCCTCGCGCCGGGCCGCCTCCAGGACTGTGGTCGCACTGTGCCGCATACCCAGATCGCCTTCGACGGTGCGGGAGGTCCACAGCGTCCCCACCACCTCCTTGCGCAGGGTGGCATCCTCGCCCTGCGGTTGGATGGCCGAATAGACATCGGTGGTCGCTCCTCCGATGTCCACCATCATCACGTCCTGGTCGCGCCCGTCCCGGAGTACCTGGACCCCGTCGAGCACGGCGTCGGGGGTGGCCGAGCGGACCGAGGCCGCGAAGTGTGGTCCCGCCGACAGCCCTTTGCCACCGATGACGTGGTCGAGGACCGCAGCCCGGATGGCCGCACGGGCCGACGATGGCGACAAGCTCCCGATCCGTGGCAGGACGTTCTCAGCGGTCGACACCGAGCATCCACCGGCGCGCAGGACGTCGGCCGTCTCCTCCCGAGCCGCTCGGTTGCAGGCCACGACGTAGGCGGCGGGTAGGTTGGCCCCGGCCAACACCTCGGCGTTACGGAGCACCACCTCCGCGTTGCCACCGTCCGTGCCTCCCACCAGCAGGATCAGGTCGGGTCGGGCTCCACGGAGAGCGACAACCTCTTCGGTGGACAGACGGCCGCTCGTAGCGTGGACCACGCGCGCTCCCGCCGACAGGGCCACCACCGCGCCCGCGACGGCGCTGACTTCTCTCTCGAAGCCCACGATGGCCAGCCGCAACCCACCGCCCGCGCTGGAACAGATCCGCACGGCGTCCTCGTCCAGAAGGTGCGGGGTGTCGCGGCAACGCGCGGCGATGCGCTCACGGACCAGGCGCACCCCCTCCCACACATCGCTACCCGAGGTAGTGGGGGTGTCGCAGGTATCGAGGAGTCGACCGGTGTCCGAGTCGACGAGGAGGCCTTTGGTGTAGGTCGACCCCACGTCGAGGCACAACAGGTTCAGGAGAAGATCCCCCAGAACGTGACTCCCAGCAGCGCGATCACTCCGACGAGCATCACGACCAAGCCGATCAGCACCTTGCGGGTCGCCGCTCGGATCTGCTCGCCGGCCTCTTCCACTCCGAATCCCTCAGCGTCGCCCACGTCCGTGGTCCCGGGCTGCCCGCCGAAACCGCGCCGCTCTGCGGCCTCCGCACGGACCGCGCGTCGCTCGGCGCGGCCCCCCAGGAACCACACCAACCCCAGCAGGACCACGACGGTCGGCATACCGAAGCGGACGGCGAGATCCGTGCCGGACCACCCTTCGAGCGTGGTCGTGGTGGTCATCAATGTGGTGCCCATGTGCTCACGCTACCCGCGCGCCACCGTCCCATCGCACGTCCTCAGCCCGTACTTGCCACGGAATGTCGGATCGTCGCGCCGTGTTGTGGACAGTGTGAGTTTCTTCTCTGCCAAGACCCCCGCCGGGCGCGACGACCCCCAGGCTCAGACCCCGCTGATGCACGAAGTGCTGAAGGTCCCTCTGCGTGGCCCCTGGGGTGACAACGCCCAGGTGCTGTACGTGGCCATGGGCTGCTTCTGGGGGGCGGAGCGGATGTACTGGAGCACGCCGGGGGTTCTCAGCACGGCTGTGGGGTATATGGGTGGCAGCACCCCGAGCCCCACCTACCGCGAGGTCTGCACGGGGCGCACGGGTCATACCGAATCCGCCCAGATCGTGTACGACCCCGAGCGGGTCAGCCCAGCGGAGCTACTGAAGACCTTCTGGGAGAACCACGACCCCACGACCCGTAACCGTCAGGGGAACGACATCGGCACGCAGTACCGGTCGGCTGTCTACTGGACGACCCCCGAGCAGGAGCAGGCGGCGCGAGAGACCAGCGCGGCGTTCCAGGAAGTCCTGCGGCAGCACGGGCACGGAGCCATCACCACCGAGCTGGCCTCGTCCACCTGGGCGGGCGAGTTCTACTACGCCGAGGCCGAGCATCAGCAGTACCTGCACAAGCATCCGGGTGGCTACTGCAACCACGGGCCGAACGGCCTGACCTGCCCGGTGGGCATCGTCCGCCAGGACGAGCTGCCCTCCCAGCAGTCCGTCGTGGATCCGCAGAGCTAGGACGACTCGAGTAGGAACCAGGGCGAGACGAAGGGCCGGGCTGATCACAGCCCGGCCCTTCGTCGATGTGGATGGGATCAGAAGCTGGGGAACTCCAGGACGTCCGCGGCATCCGGTGCCTGCACCTGCACATCCTGACCCCAGTCGTCCAGCAGGACCGTGGCGGAGGCTCCGTCGATATCCAGCATCATCTTGGCGATGAGGTTGTCCTCGCCGACCCAGATGCCGTAGGTCCCGGAGTCGGGGAGCTCCATGTCCGTCGGAGCGGTTTGGCCCGCCGCATCCAGCACAGCCTCCGGGTCCACGGTGATGTCGTAGTGGTCCGTGGGAGTTCCGTTGACCTCTTCGGCACCGACGAAGGTGACCTGAGTCAGATCGTTGTCCCAGTCCTTCATCATCGACGTCAGGTCCAGCGACTCGCTCATGTCGGACATCCCCAGGTCGGCCAGCTCATCGGCTGGGACCTCGTAGTACTTGCCTGCCGGGGTGAGCTCGGGGACGTTGACGTAGGCCGTGCCGTCGACCAACCGCACATCCAGAGTCCCCAGCGGCGGCACGTCAGCGGTCAGCTGGGCTGCGGGAGGGCCACCAGCCAGGTCGACCGCACCATCGATGGCGAACTGGTCCTGTTGGTCGCTCAGATCGACCTCGAACGAGAAGGCGGTCAGCGCCGCCACGCCGGGAGAGCTCAACCGCTGGACCAGATCGGTCGCGGGCACATCATCACCCGGCTCGGCGGATGCCATGGTGGGCGTATTCGGAGAGGTTGTCCCCTGCGCCACCTCAGCCACTTCGGCGTCGGTGCCGCAGGCCGCGACCCCCGCCAGAACGGCAACACCAGCGAGCGCAGCCCTTGAGCGACTCTGAACGGTTCGTGCCATGATGTGCTCCTGTCCTTGTGGTGCTGACCTAGCGTGGGCCAAGTCCCTGGGAATTTGTTGATACGAGAACGGGCTGTGGTGTCATAGTCCGGTTCTGATTAGACGTCTGCACACCTATCGAGGTTCCTTTGAGCGACAACATCACCTTCCGTCACCACGACACTGCGGTGTTGTCCATCACCGCAGTCGACGCGCCGGTGATCATGACATCACACGAGTTCGACCGCATCATCGGCGACTCCTACGAACGCAACGGCCTGCGACCAGGGATGTTGGCCAAGTTGGCCGGCATCGTCGAGCGTCGGTGGTGGCCGGCGGGCACGAGCTTCGTGGACGGGGCGGTCGAGGCCGGCGCCAAGGCCATTGCCGAATCCGGCGTCGACCCGGCGCGCATCGGCATGATGATCAACACCTCGGTGAGCCGCGAGCACCTGGAGCCCTCCGTCGCGGTCAGCATCCACCACCAGTTGGGTATGCCGTCCAGTTGCCTCAACTTCGACCTCGCCAACGCCTGTCTCGGGTTCGTCAACGGCATGCAGCTCGCAGCCACCATGATCGACGCCGGACAGATCGACTACGCCCTCATCGTGGACGGCGAAGGTTCCCGAACCCCTCAGGAGAACACCCTCGCCCGGCTGTCCTCCCCCGAGGCCACCGCCGAGGACATCCAGCGCGAGTTCGCCACCCTCACCCTCGGCTCCGGCGCGGCGGCGATGGTCCTGGGCCGCGCGAGTGAGCACCCCGGCGCGCACCGCATCGTCGGTGGCGCGTCTCGGGCCGCCACCCAGCATCACGACCTCTGTGTCGGCGACTTCGACAAAATGCGCACCGACACCACAGGGCTGCTGGTTGCGGGGCTGGGATTGGCGAGCGACCTGTGGGAGGACGCCAAGGCGGACTTCGACTGGAGCGACATGGACCGGTACGTCATGCACCAGGTCTCGCAGGTGCACACCTCCAAGACGGCGCAGGCTTTGGACCTTCCTGCCGACCGGATCCCGTTGACGTTTCCCACTCTGGGCAACGTCGGCCCGGCTGCAGTCGCGATCACCCTGGCCAAGGAAGTGGAGAACCTCGAGCCTGGCGACCGGGTGTTGATGATGGGCATCGGTTCCGGTCTGAACATGACCTGCCTGGAACTCGCCTGGTGATCCCCGCCGACCTGCCCGGCCTCGACCCTCAGTGGTCGCGACAGGTCCAGGTTCTCGATGCTGCAGGCGTCGAGCGACGTTGGCACGTGTTGGACAACGGCCCACAGCTCAGCGCCCGTGGCGAGCACGTGGTCGGGACGGTCCTCTGTGTCCATGGCAACCCGACGTGGTCCTACCTCTGGCGAAGGGTGTTGGGGCAGGCCGCCCCCGGGTGGCGTGTCGTGGCCGTGGACCAGCTCGGGATGGGCTACTCGGACCGACTGAGCCAACCGCGCACGCTGGCCCAGCGGGTCGATGACCTCCGCCGCCTGACCGACGCGCTCGACGTCACGGGACTGGTGGTGCCGTTGGCGCACGACTGGGGTGGGCCGATCGTGCTGGGCTGGACCCTGCAGCATGCTCACGCCGACGGGATCGCCATCGCGGGGGTGGTGCTGACCAACACGGCCGTGCACCAGCCCGAGGACCAACCCAAGCCCGCCGCCATTACCACCACGCGCTCGCGCCCCTTCCTGGACCTGCTCACGATGCGGACGCCCGCTTTCGTGGCCGCCACGACCGCGTTAAGTCGTCCCGCCCTTCCCAAGGAGGTGCGACGCGCCTTCGCCGCCCCCTACCGAGGCTCCGAGCGTCGGGGCTCCGTGCGGGACTTCGTGGCCGACGTTCCTTTCGAGTCGCACCACTCCAGCTTCCCCACTCTGGCCGGTATCGCGCAGGGGGTCGCCGAGCTCTCCGTCCCCGCCCTGTTGGTCTGGGGCACCCGTGACCCGGTGTTCTCGACGCGCTATCTGGTGGACCTACAGGAGCGGCTGCCCCACGCCGACGTACAGGTCTATCCCCGCGGCTCGCACCTGGTCCTGGAGGACCACCCTGAGGGGGTGGAAGTCATCTGGTCGTGGGTCACCGCTCGTTTCGGGACGTCGATCTCTGGACCCCACGAGCCCTCCGAAGGGACCGTCGCGCCCACTTCGGTGGACACGGACAGCGTGGCGTTAAACGTCCGTGACCGCGACCCAGAGACGACGGCCATCGTCGAGCTCGGCTCCGATGGCGGTTGCATCACGCGGGGCGCTCTCAGCGAGCGCGTGGAAGAGGCGGCCCGGGCTCTGTACGCGCGTGGCGTGCGGCCGGGCCAGCGCGTTGCGGTGCTCATCCCGCCGGGCATCGATCTGAACACCATCGTGTATGCCGTGTGGAGGCTCGGCGCTGTGGTGGTCGTCGCGGACGCCGGGCTCGGGCTGGCCCGACTGGGGGCCGCCTTACGCAGCACCTCACCGGATCACGTCATCGGCATCCGGGCGGCTCTCCTGTTGGTCCGGGTGACCCGCGTGCCAGGAGCTCGGATCAGCGCCGAGCCGTCCGCGGTGCGCGACCTGGTCGCGCAGGGAAGGAGCCGACCATCCCTGCCTGAGGTGGCCACGATGCACTCGGAGGCCCACACACGCAACCGTCTGGAGAGCGACGGCACCGGTCAGGACCCCGAAGCAGCGATCCTGTTCACCTCCGGGGCGACAGGTCCGCCTAAAGGGGTGGTCTACACACGCAGCCAACTCAGTGCCCAGGTGACGATGCTCCGGGATGCGTTCGGCCTCGCAGACGGCGAGGGTTTCGTCGCGGCCTTCGCGCCGTTTGCGCTGTACGGTCCGCCCCTGGGGCTGCCGTGTGCGGTGCCGGATATGGACGTAACCGCGCCGCATACGCTCACCGCCGCCGCCCTCGCCGATGCCGTGGAGGCGGTCCACGCCACTGCCGTGTTCGCCTCCCCTGCGGCCCTGCGCAACGTCGTGGCCACCGCCGGCGACCTGAGCGAGTCCCAGCGCATCGCCCTCGAGAAACCGCGGTTGGTCATGTCGGCCGGAGCTCCCGTGCCCGTCTCGCTGCTGCACCACGTCCAGGCGCTGATGCCTGCGGCCGTCACCCACACTCCGTACGGCATGACCGAGGTCCTGCCCATCGCCACCATCGACCCGACGACGCTCGACAGCGACGAACACGAAGGCCAGATCCAGCCGGGCGGGACTCGGGGCGGGGTATGCGTCGGAACGCCGCTGGAGGGAGTGGACGTCCGCATCGCTGCGTTGGATGACGACGAACTGACCGAGCGGCCCTGGCTCCTCGGCGAGATCGTGGTGCGCGCACCCCACGTGAAGCTCCGCTACCACCGAGCCTGGGCAGCCCAGCACGCCGGCGAACGTCCCGCCGGCTGGCACCGCACCGGAGACGTCGGGCATCTGGATGCCCACGGTCGCCTGTGGGTCCAGGGACGCCTGGTGCACGTGCTGCACACCACTCACGGCCCCCTTGCTCCCTACCCGGTTGAGCACCGGATCGCCGCCGTTCCGGACGTCGCCGATGTGGCGGTGGTCGGCGTCGGGCCGGCCGGGACCGCGCAGTGTGTGGTCGTCGTCGTCCCGACCCGCCGCGTGGGACGACGTGACTCCCCCCTGGCCGAAGCGACCCTGGCCGCAGCCGTTCGTGAGGCCGCGGCGGTACCGGTCGCCGCGGTGCTGGTCAAGGACTGGCTGCCGGTGGATATCCGACATGCCTCCAAGGTGGACCGCACCGGCCTGGCCGGGTGGGCCGCCGAGGTGTTGCACGGGCGCTCGGCTGCCTCACCGTGGAGCCGGGCCCGCACCGTCACGAAGCGCGCCACCTCCGCGCAGCCGACCACGCGGAGTCGCTGATGCGGGTGTTGGTCACCGGCGCCAGCGGCATGCTGGGAGCGGCGGTGGCAGATCGACTGGCCGGTCGAGGTGACGAGGTCACGGTGATGCAAAGACGGTCCGCGGGCGGTCGGCATACCGAGATTCTGGGAGACATCACCGATCCGGCAGCGGTGCACACTGCCGTCTCCGGGTCCGAGGCCATCGTCCACCTGGCGGCGAAGGTCGACGTGGTCGGCCGCTGGAGCGACTACGCCGCCACGAACGTCCAGGGCACCCGTCATGTCATCGACGCGGCGCGCGCCCACGGCGTCCACACGCTGGTGCACGTCTCCTCACCCTCGGTCGCCCACTCCGGTCACTCCATCGTGGGTGAGGGAGCCGGTCCCGCAGATCCGAGCGTGAGCGGACACTACGCGCGCAGCAAGGCGATGGCTGAACAGGTCGCTCTGGCGGCCCACGGTCAAGGACTGGCCGTGACCGCCGTTCGGCCCCACCTGGTCTGGGGGCCTGGCGACACCCAACTGGTGGGACGCATCGTCGACCGCGCTCGATCCGGGCGACTGGCCATGGTCGGCTCGGGAGCCGCGCTCGTGGACACCACGTTCGTCGACAACGCGGCAGACGCGATCATCGCGGCACTGGACCGCATCGAGTACGCCGGCGGGCAGCCGCTGGTCGTCACCAACGGGGAGCCCCGACCGATCGGTGAGCTGGTCGCAGACATCTGCCGAGCCTGCGGGGCCCCACCGCCGCGCTGGCACGTGCCCTACCCGGTGGCCTGGGGTCTGGGTGGCCTCGTCGAGGGAGTCACGACGGCGAGCCATCGCCTCCCTGGCGTGCCGTCGATCACCCAGCCCCCGCTGACCCGCTTCCTGGCCGGGCAGTTGGCGACAGCGCACTGGTTCGACCAGCGGCATACCCGCGAGGTGCTGGCGTGGACCCCCGGGGTGAGTATTGAGCAGGGTCTGGCTACGCTGAGGAAGCACTCATCACGCGCGGGTACTGTAAGCCGCTGATCCGACACCGAGGGGGCCCAGTCACCGATGAGCCGAGCAGAGCGAGCGCGCTCGATCGCCGCACGAGCGGTCTTTGGTGGCGGAGGGCTGGCGGCCGTGGGGCTGGTCGGAGTGGGAGTGCTCAAGGCCGAAGCTGCGGTGGCGCGCCGAGTCATCGGAGACGGGCCTGGGCTGAGCCAGGACGACACCGGCACGTATGGGGCAGGCTCGGGGGAGCCTCACCGCATCCTGGTCCTCGGCGACAGCACCGCCTCGGGGGTGGGAGCGAGCAACCCCTCGACCACCCTCGGGGCCACCATCTCGATCGGGGTGGCCGCGATCACCGGGCATCCCGTTGAGCTTTACAACGTCAGCCGGAGCGGGGCAACCTCGCTGAATCTGCCCGCCCAGGTGTTCACCGGCCTGCGGGGCGCCCCCGAGTCCCAGGTAGCGGTCATCATGATCGGTAGCAACGACGTGAAGGACCGGATCGAGGAGACAACGTCGGTGCGCCACCTCGCGGAGTCGGTGGCCGCGCTGAGCGACGCCGGGGTGCAGGTCGTGGTCGGCACCTGCCCCGACCTCGGCACCATCCGCCCCGTTCCCCAGCCCCTGCGAGCCTTGGCCCAACGGTGGAGTCGCGACCTCGCCGCGGCGCAGACCGTCGCCGTGGTCGAGGCCGGGGGACGCACGGTCTCGATCGGGGACCTGATCGGACCGGACTTCCGGGAGTCGCCCGCCGAGCTGTTCAGCGCCGACCGGTTCCATCCCTCCTCCGCCGGCTACGCGCGCGCAGCGGCCGCGATGCTGCCGAGCGTTCTGGATGCGCTGGGCCATTCCACCGCAGACTCCGGACGATCCCCGGACTACCGACGCGGCGAATGGGTCGAGCCGCTACCGGCCGCCGCCGAGCGCGCCGCGGCCGATCCCGGCAGTGAGGTCAGCGGAACCCAGGTCGACGGCAGCATCCGGAGCGAAAGGGGCCGCTGGGCCCAGCTCCTGCGGCGGCACCGTCCCGCTGTCCCCTCCCGCGAGGTCGAGGGGGATCACGAGCGCGGGAATGTCGAGCGCGAGGGTGACGTCACGCTGACATCGGCCGAAGCTCCCTCGGCCAGCGACCGCCACTCTCGGACTAATGAGCGGCCAGGGCCTCACCCAGGCTGACGGGCTCCATGTCGTGTGCGCTGGCCACGCCCGCGTTGGTCACCCGCCCGTCGACCACGTTCAGCCCGGGGGCCAACACCGGGTCACGCCGCAGCGCCGCTTCCCATCCGTGGTCCGCGATCGCCACGGCATACGGCATCGTCACGTTGGTCAGTGCGTAGGTCGAGGTGCGCGGCACCGCGCCGGGAATGTTCGCAACGCAGTAGAACACCGAGTTGTGCACCGTGTAGATCGGGTCGGCGTGGGTCGTGGGGTGAGAGTCCTCGAAGCACCCACCTTGGTCGATCGCAATGTCCACCAGCACGCTGCCCGGCTTCATCCGGCTCACCATGTCGTTGCTGACCAGGGACGGAGCCTTGGCGCCGGGGATGAGCACCGCGCCGATCACCATGTCGGCGGCCAGCACGTGCTGCTCGAGCTCCAGCTTGTTGCTGGTCGCGGTCTTGATACGCCCGTTCCACCGACGATCCAGGGTACGGAGCTTGTCTACGTCGGTGTCCAGGACGGTGACGTCCGCCCATAGCCCCAAGGCCATCGTCGCCGCGTGGGATCCCGAGACGCCACCTCCCAGCACCACGACCTTGGCCGGGTCCACGCCAGACACTCCACCCATGAGAAGGCCGCGGCCACCGTTCACGCGCATCATGGCCTGAGCTCCGGCTTGGGGAGCCAGGCATCCGGCCACCTCACTCATCGGGTAGAGCAACGGCAGGCCTCGGTTCGGGAGCTGGACCGTCTCGTAGGCAATCGACGTTGTGCCGGCCGCGATCAGGGCCTCGGTCAACGGCCGGTCGGCCGCGAGGTGCAGATACGTGAAGAGGATCAGGTCGTTGCGCAGGTGGCCGTACTCACTCTGGATCGGCTCCTTCACCTTGAGGACCATCTCGGCCTCACCCCAGGTGCTCTGCGCGTCAGGGCGCAGGCTCGCGCCGGCCGCCACGTACTCGGCGTCCTCGATGGAGGAGCCCAGGCCCGCACCCTCCTGAACCAGCACGCTGTGCCCATGTTGGACCAGCTCGTTCACCCCGGCCGGGGTGATCGCCACCCGATACTCGTGGTTCTTGACCTCGGTGGGCACGCCTATACGCACAATGTCCTCTTTTCGGCTCACGCTGTTGTGAGCAATCGGGGTAACCCGCTCATCGTGGCATCCCTGAGCACGCGCGTACAGTCCAGCGGCAGGCAACCGGTGAGAGCCCTCCACGGGCCACCCGTGACCGGTCATAGACTCAGCGGGAGCACCCGCCGACGTCTTCAGCGAAGAGGAACCATGGTCGAAGCAGTCATCGTCGCCGCACGCCGCACCCCGATCGGGCGAGCCTTCAAAGGCTCCCTGCGCGAGATGCGCCCTGACGACCTGAGCGCGGTCGCTATCGAGGCTGCTTTGGCCGACCTGCCAGGGGTCGACGCCTCGATGATGGAGGACCTCTACCTCGGTTGTGCTGAGCCTTCGGCCGAGCACGGCAGCAACATGGCCCGCGTCGTGGCCGTCCTGATGGGCCAAGACGGTCTGCCCGGCAGCACCGTGAACCGGTTCTGCGCTTCGTCGGTGCAGACCACCAGGATGGCGTTCCACGCGATCAAGGCCGGCGAAGGCTCCGCGTTCATCAGCGCCGGGGTGGAGTGCGTGTCCCGGTATCCGAACTTCGCTGGGGCGGGCGGGTCCAGCGCCGAAGAGCACAATCCCCTGTTCGCCGACGCGGGCGAGCGCACGAAGGCCACTGCGGCCAGCAACAAGCGGTGGTCCGACCCTCGCGAGGACGGTCTGCTGCCCGACGCCTACATCGCCATGGGCCAGACGGCCGAAAACGTCGCCACCGTGCGAGGCATCAGTCGGCAACGGCAGGACGAGTGGGGCGTGCTCAGCCAGAACCGGGCCGAGGCCGCCATCTCCGCGGGGATCTTCGACACCGAGATCGCGCCGGTCACACTGCCCGACGGCACAGTCATCACCCGCGATGACGGTCCCCGGGCGGGAGTGACCTACGACAAGGTCTCCACCCTTGCGCCGGTCTTCCGCGAGGATGGCACCGTCACGGCCGGGAACTGCTGCCCACTCAACGACGGCGCCGCCGCCGTGATCGTGATGAGCGATACACGGGCCGCGGAGCTGGGTCTGCAGCCACTGGCTCGGATCATCTCGACGGCCGCCACCGGCCTGTCCCCGGAGATCATGGGCCTTGGACCCGTGGAGGCGTCGCGGCTGGCGCTGGCTCGAGCGGGCATGTCCATCGGCGACATGGATCTCTACGAGATCAACGAGGCGTTCGCGGTGCAGGTGCTGGCCAGTGCTGACGACCTCGGCATGGATCCCGAAAAACTGAACGTGCACGGTGGGGCCATTGCGCTCGGTCACCCCTTCGGGGCGACGGGCGCCCGGATCTCCACGACCCTGCTCAACGCGCTGCGGGTGAGGGACGGCCAGTTCGGCTTGGAGACCATGTGCGTCGGCGGTGGGCAGGGAATGGCGATGGTGCTGGAGCGCCTCTAGTCACTCCTCGGGCTGTGGGCGGCCCGTCGTCAGGGCAGCGAGCGGCGCAGCTCGACCAGGCGCCTCGCGAGGTCGGCTGCGTCCAGGCTTTCGGCGCGGTAGTCGTAGACCACGACCTGGAGTTGGTCCATCAGCACGGCCGGCCCCAGGTCGGGCAACCGACACAGAGGCATACCCCGGTGGGTGGCCACCTCGTCGGCCAGTTGCTGCGCCTGAGCCATGACGGCCCGGGAAGCGCGAAGCGCGTGGTCCAACGGCAGCTGTTGCCACCGTCGGACCACGCGCTCGACTTCTGCGGAGATCTCTGCGTCGGCTGAGACCGGCCGGGAACTTCCGGCAGGCTCAGTCGCGCTCACGTCAGTCGCTCTGCAGGATCGCGAACAGACGCAGGAACTCGATGTAGAGCCAGACCAGGCTGGCGACCAGGCCGTGACCCAGCAACCAGGAGTACTTCTCCGGGGCGCCGGCGTTGACCGCGCGATCGATCGAGTCGAAGTTGATGGCCAGCGAGTACGAGGCGAGGGCCACACCGAACAGCGAGATCACGATGGCCAGGATGCCGCCACCGTCGTAGACGCTTCCGAAGCCGAGCATGCTCGCTCCGATGTTGACCAGCGCGAAGACCAGGTATCCCATCGCCATCATGCCGAAGATCCGGCGCGACTTGCTGGTGACCTTGATGAAACCGACCTTCCAGGCCAGGAACATACCGGCGAAGGTGCCGAGGGTGGCCGTGACGGCCGCCGGCACGACGCCCTCGTAGGCCGTGTTGAACACCGCGCTGACAGCACCCAGGAACGCTCCCTGGAGCACCGCGTGAACCGCGATGAGCGGCACGTTGACCTTCTTGGAGAAGGCGATCGCGAACGAAAGACCCAAGGAGCCGAACATCCCGATCAACCAGATCGGCATGGCCAGCGGGTTCATTTCCGTCACGCCGTTGGCGTTCGTGACCGGCGCTACGAAGATCCACGTGGCCCCCGCAACCAGCAGCACCAGGCCGAACAGGCCCAGCGACTTCATGATGACGTCGTCCAACGTCACGCGACCGGTCTGAGCCGGACCAGCAGGTGCCTGGCCGTACATCTGGTCGAGCTGCTCGTTGGACATGGACCCGGATGGACTGGAGTACCCCGCAGGAACCCCGGGACCCTGCCGAGGGGCTCCCCGGGGCGGAGCGGATGGTCCGCCGCCCTGCTGTTGGGCGTTGCCGAAGCCGGCATACCCACTGGTCTCACGGTCGATCCGGTTGAAAACCGGGTTGCTGCCCATGTGCCCTCCGAAAGTGTGGTCCAGCCGCAGTCGTGGGCTGAATCTTGTGTGCGTACATAATAGAGCGTTTCGGCGATCCGCAATGTTCCCGCGCGCTCCCCCGAGGATCAGTCGGCTGACCGTCGACATCGGAGACCTGAGCGTGGCCACCGGGACCGGGCTACTCTGCTTGCGGCGCAGGGCCACCCCTGGCCAGGACCAGCACGAGGGAGGTACGGCGTGAGGACGGGACAGGCACGGGCGCGCACGCCGGGACCGGTGACCGCCTGCCTCGCCGTCGCGGTAGGACTGATCGTGTCGATGCTGGGAGGCCCGGCCCTCGCCGTCACGCCGACATCACCTGCTTCCTTCGCCAGCGCAGCGCCCGCGAGAGAGGCCACGAGCGACGGAACGTACCCGCGAGCGACCGTTCTCGAGGAGCCTGCCGCCGACGACAACGACGCCGCCGGCGTGGTCGGTCTCACGCCCTTCCACCAACTCGCGCCCCTACTCAACGAGGCTCAGGCCACCTCGGACCGGGTGAGTGTGGATGTCGTCGGTCAGAGCGCAGCGGGACGTGACCTCTACCTCGTCACCGTCACGGCACCGGAGAGCAGTACCCCCACCCTCCAGAAGGTGCCCGTGCTGCTCACCGCCAACCTGCACGGGGACGAGCGCGAGGGCACGGACGCCGCCTTGAGTCTGGTGAACGACTACGCCACGTCGCAGGACCCGGAGATCGAGCAGATGCTGGAGTCAACCCGCGTCCACATCCTTCTGTGCGCCAACCCCGACGGGAGGGTCAGGGGCACTCGGGACAACAGCCTGGGCTTCGACCTCAACCGTGACCTGTTGACGGCAAGCCAGCCTGAGGCCCAAGCGCTGCGCGACACCATCGTCTCTCTCTCCCCAGCCATGGTGCTGGATGTGCACGGCTACGCCAACGGTCCGCTCATCGAGCCGACGACCGCGCCGTTCGCGCAGAACATCGAGTTCGACCTGGTGATGAAGCACTCGATGCCCAACGCCCTCGGCATCGAGGACGCCATCAACGACCTTGGGTTCGACGACGCCGACCGGGTGCGCCCCCCACAGATTCCCCTACGGGACTGGACCCGCGGATGGGACGGGTGGGCGCCGATCTTCACGGCCCAGTACGCCGAGCTGCACCACGCGACCGGACAGACCATCGAGCTGCCACTCCAGACCAACCACGATGCGGAGTCGCTGCCGCCCGAGGAGCTACGCAGGCGGACCGACCTCAACACGGAGGTCGCGAGGGCCGCGATGGTGTCCACCATCGAGTACGCCGCCCGCCACCGTGACGCCCTGGTGGTCGACCAGGAAGAAGGGACCCGACGTGCGCTGGCAGGTGAACCCGGTCGGGCCGCTCCCCTCGGTGAGGCTGTGCCCTTCGTCGACGCGGATGCCGACCCGGAGGCGCCGGCTCCGGTCGAGGTGGAGGCGTTCACCTATCCCCGGGCCTACGTCATTCCCGCCGGAATGCAGCAACGGTCCGCGCCGGCGGCCGACCGGCTCGCCGAGGCCCTGACGGCCCATGGTGTGCAGGTCGACGTCGCCACCGCTGCGGTGGCTATCGGGGGCACCACGTATCCGCGCGGCACCTACGTGGTGGACATGCACCAACCTCGGCGCGGCCTGGCGAACGCGTTGTTGAGCGTGGGCACGGACGCGTCGTCGCTGATGCCCTCGATGTACGACATCTCCGCCTGGAGCCTGTCTGCGCTCTGGGGCGCGGATGTCGTCGAGATTTCGGCAAGCTACGCCGGGGAACGGTCCCTGCTGTCGGCCCCCACGACGTCCGCATCGTGGTGGACTCACCCCTCGCTGCGCCCCCGGGAGAGCGATGAGCCTGCGTCCGGGTCGGCTCCGAGCGCGAGGGGGCCCTGGCGACTGAAGCTGCGTGATCCCGCCGATCTCCGCGCCATGCATGCCCTGCTCGACGACGACGTCACGTTGCGTCTCGATACGCAGAACGGCTCGGTAGTCATCCCAGCCGAGGCAGCAACCCAGGTGCGCGAAGCCGCCGGAAAGTTCGGCGTGCCGATCCTGCATACCAGTGCTCCGTCGGCCGACAGACCCTCGAGCGTGGTGCTGCCCCGGGTGCGGGTCGCGGCCGCGACCACCGACGAAGAGACGTTCGCGCTGCGCGAGATGGGGTTCGAGGTGACACCCGTCGACGCCGCCGCGCTGAACGAAGGGTTCGACTTCTCGACGGTCGACACGCTCATGGTCTCCCACGGTCTCGCCATCGACGACCTCTCGAGGCGGGGGCGGGCCGATCTGGTGAAGTTTCTGGGCCAGGGGGGTGGACTGTTGGCCCTCGGACCTGCTGGACTACGCCTGAACGAAGACCTCGACCTGCTGCCGGTCCACCTGAACCCTGGGCGCGGCGACGCCAACGGAGTCGTCGCCGTGACCAGTCCACGCACCGGACTGGCCCACGGGGCGAGCAGCACCACCTTCGTCGACGCACCTTCGTGGTTCACCGACCTGGGGGACGGCGTGGTCATCGACCAGCGGTACGCCGAGACGCCACCCTTGCTCAGCGGTCACTGGAGGGTTACGGCTGGGGAGCGGGACGGACCAGTGGACGCGGCTGGGGAGGCCGTGATGGTGCACGGGGTCGACACGGAGGGCCCGTCGGCGGGTGCAGCGGTGACCTTGTTCGGCAGCGCCCCGCTCTTCCGCGCGCACCCCAAGGGCCAGTACGCCCTTGTGGCTCAGGCCCTGTTGTGGACGGCCACGGCAGGCTAGCTGCCAGATTTCGACCGGCACCATCGTGCGCTCACGTCGCGTCGTGGACTCCGAGTTGTACCCCCGGCGGGACTCGAACCCGCACTGGACCCATTTTAAGTGGGCTGCCTCTGCCGATTGGGCTACGGGGGCTAGGCGTCGGCGTCCAGGCTACCGGTCACAGTCGAGCCACCACCGCATCCAGCATCGGCGCGGTCAGACGGCCGGTGAAGGTGTTCTGCTGGCTGACGTGATAGCTGGCCAGGAGCCGAATTGTCTGACCGCGAGTGCCCACCAGATCTGCCTGCGCGCCGTGACCGAACTTCGGTTTCGGGGTCGGCACGGTCCAGCCGACGGCCCGCGCCCCCGCCAAGGCCGCGTCCCAGCCGATCGCCCCGAGCGCCAGGACGGACCTCAGGGTGGGCTCGGCCAGACGGAGATCCTGCTCCAGCCAGGGCCGACATCGAGCCTTCTCCGTGGCAGTGGGCTTGTTGGCCGGTGGGGCACACCGCACGGCAGCGACGATGCGCACCCCTCGTAGTCGCTGGCCGTCTCCGGCGTGCTCGCTGGTCCCCTGGTCGGCATACCCAGCCCGATGCAGCGCGGCGTAGATCCAGTCCCCGCTTCGATCCCCGGTGAACATCCGTCCGGTGCGGTTGGTGCCGTTCGCTGCCGGCGCCAGCCCCACGACCAGCACGGTGGGGGCCTCGTCGCCGAAGCCCGGGCCGGGCCGACCCCAGTACGGCTGGTCAGCGAAGGAGGCCCGCCGCCCCGTGCGAGCGACCTCCTCACGCCAGGTCACGAGTCGGTCGCACGCACGGCAGACGGAGATCAGGGCGTCCAGCTCGGGGATGGTGGAGGCGGCCGCCGCCCGCGCCTGGACCTCAGCACCGCTGCGGGTCACCGGGGTATGCCGATCAGCGGGATCGCCGGGCCAGCCGGTGCCGGGCGGCACCGGGGAGGCAAAGAGGTCACCGGTGACCGGGTGCGGAAGCACGTCAGCCAACGCGGAGGTAAGGGTCGGTGAAGTCGTTGCCGAAGACCCCGTCGGGGTCCATTCGCTGCACCAGACGGCGCACGTCCTGGATGTGGGCGTACCGGCTGGACACGACCTCCGGCTCGAGGAAGGAGACCTTGCCCCAGTGCGGCACAGGGTGGAACGGCTCCAACACGGCTTCCACCGCCAGACAGGCCGACCGGACTGCGACCGGGTCGGGCTGCCAGGTGAAGTGGATGCCGAGCAGGTCCTCTTCGCACGCAGGGCTCAACCACAACCCGTCGGCAGCGACGGTGCGCAGCTCACAAACGCGGAGGGCGTGCTGCACGGACTCCCCGATTCGCCAGAGGGCGGCGAGCGCGGCCGGACCGTGCTCGCGGGTGACGTAGTACTCCGACTGCACCTCGGCGCCGCTACTACTGGGGGGCACGTCCGGAGTGAAGTGCGGCAACCTCTCGAACCACCGACCCGGGATGCCTCCCTGCACGGTGCACCCCTCCCCCTGCTCTCCCGGAACCGGCCGCAGTGGTTGCGGGGACGGTGACCCTCCCCACCCGCTGAGGTCGGGGTCGGGCTCGTCCATACGGCGCTTGACCCATACGTCGCCGAATCGTCGTGGGTCCAGAACGGTGAAGACGCTGACGCTGTAGGCCGAGCCCATGATCTCGTCGATGTGCTCGATCCCGGCGTCGGCGTCGATCCCCTGCCAGACCGTCTGGGCCACGTCGAAGGTCGGTTGCACCTGGAAGGTCAGGGCCGTGCAGATCCCTAGGGCGCCGAGGCTCGGGAAGAGCCCGGCGAAGTCGGCGTGGTCACGGTCCATCACCACCAGGTCGCCACCGGCCGTCACCATCTCGACGGCCGACACCGCCGCCGCAAGGCAAGGGAGGCGATCACCGGACCCGTGGGTGCCGGTCGAGCACGCTCCGGCCGCCGAGATATGCGGTAACGAGCCCATGTTGTGCAACGCCAAACCCTCGGCATCCAGGCGTGGAGCGATCTGGGCGAACGTCATCCCCGCAGCGATCGTGACCTCGGGCCGGCCCGTGGCGGGACGGACTCCCGCTTCGAACCGAGGGGGTAGGTTCACCGCGGACACCAACGCGCCCCGCGTGTCGGCCACCGCGGTGAAGGAGTGACCCGTGCCCACCGCATGCACGTAGGGCGACGCCGCCACAAGACGCTGCAGGTCGCTGACGCTCCCGGGGGCCTGCATCGATGCTGCGAAGGTCACGTTGCCGGCCCAGTTCGTGTGGTGGCCCCATCCGGATCGGAGGTCAGGGCGAGCCGATGGTGCACTCATCACCGTCTCCTAAGGTTGTAGCTGCGACCACGCGATGCCGTCGAGAATGTCATGCTCGGAGGTCCGCACCGAGGCCACCCCGGCGTCGCGCACCAGTCGTTGCACCACGGTGCGCCAGATCAACGCGCCCGCCCCGATGACGTCGACGCGACCGGGGTGCATGTAGGGCAGCGCCTCACGATCGGCCCGCCCCATCCGCAACAGGTCGTTGGCGGCATCGACTACCTCCACCGTGGAGGTCACCGACCCGTGGATACGCTCAGGATCGTAGGTCGGTAGCTCCAGGGCGTGGGCGGTGGTCGTGGTGACCGACCCGGCCAGACCGATCAGGGTGCGCACGCCGGTGAAGTCCACCGTCCTCGCGGCGCGGTCGATGGCCTCGGTGATATCGGTGAGTGCCGCCCAGACCTGGGTCTCGGTGGCGGGGTCATCCTGCAGGTGGCGCTCGGTCATCCGGACGCACCCGATGTCCAGCGAGATCGACTGCTCGACCTCGCGACTGCCGCGGACGAACTCCGTGGACCCACCGCCGATGTCGACCACCAAGTACGGCGCCTCCGCATCGCCAGTGCCCGCCAGTTCCGCCTGGACCAACTCGGCGGTCGCTCCGGCGAAAGACAGCTGTGCCTCGGCCTGACCACTGATGACCTCGGGAGTCACATCGAACTCCCCGAAGATCTCGTGCACTCCCCCGAGGAACTCTGCGGCATTGGCGGCATCCCGCGTGGCCGAGGTAGCGATGAACCGGACCGACTCCACATGGTGATCCGCGCAGATCTTCGCGTAGTCGCGCGCTGCGGCGAAGGTGTCGCGCAACGCTCCGTCATCGAAGCGCCCGATGGCGTCCACGCCTCGACCCAGGCGGACCACGCGCATCTCGCGGTGCAGGTCGACGAGCCCCTGGCCGGGGTCCCCTGCAGCGGCCACCAGAAGCCTGATCGAGTTGGTGCCGCAGTCGATGGCCGCCACCCGGGTGCTGCCCGTCATCGTCCCTCCGGCCGTGCTCGGCGTGTCGTCATCGTGGGTCTGACCTCATCGTTCCTCATCGTCTGAGAGCTGGGGTGAGCAACATCCACCTGCCCACCAGCAGGGCAGCGCGGCGAGCGCTTCGTCTCCCAGGGGGTTAACCCCCGGCCCCGCCGCGAGCGCGTGGGCCACCAGCACATGAAGGCACTTCACCCTGGTCGGCATACCGCCTGCCGAGATGCCCTCGATCTGGGAGGGTGAGCCCAACTGGGCTCGGCGCTGCAGGTAGTCGCGGTGCGCGCCGGCGTATCGCTGGGCCAGCGGACCATCCGGCTCGTCCTCGAGGCGCTGGGTCATCTCACGCATCAGCCCGTTGCTTTCCAGCGTTGAGATCGCACCGGTCAACGCCGGGCACGTGGCGTAGAACAACGTGGGGAAGGGGCTTCCGTCCGGCAGCTGCGGCTGGGTCCGCACCACCGCTGGACAACCACAGGGGCACCGAGCGGCGACGTCGACGACCCCTCTGGGCGCTCGTCCCAGCTGACGTTCCACCACCAGCAGGTCGGGCCCCAGTGGCGTCTCAGCCACCATCGGTGACGGTCTCCGGCAGTCCCTCGTTGGCCGTCTTGACCGACTCCCACACCTCGCCGTACCAGGGTCGGGACTCGTGGACGTCGTTGGTCACCGCCGCCACCCCTGGCAGCGGCTCGACCAGGACGGCCCCTGTGTCGTCCAGCACGGTGAAGGCGGTCTCACCAGGGCGCACGAAACGGAGCCGGTCACGGGCATTGCGCTCGACGAAGTCGGGGTTGCTCCAGTCCTGGACCTCCGCTTCGAGGTCGTCGATGTCGCCGCGCTGCGCCTCGATCTGCTGCTCGAGCTGAGTCACCTCGCGTCGCTGGTCGACATAGCCAGAGATCGTCGGAAAGAGGAAGACCCCCAGCAACATCAGAACGAGTGCGAGCGCACTGAGCCGCCAGACCTGCGAAGACCCGGGTCGTCGGATCGAGGAGGCTGACAAAGGTCGTGCCGGCTTGGCCGCGGAGCGAGCGGAGGGGCGGCCCGGACCGGCCTGCGTCGATCCCGACCGGGTAGGTCCGGATCGACGCGCAGCGGTCGCCGAACGAGGGGGTGTCGCCCTGGCGCGCTTGCCCGCGCCCGGCCGATCCTCGCGTCGTCCAGGACCACTCACGTCTGCTGCCCTCCTCGGGTCGTTCCGTTGGGCCCGTTGGCTCAGCCGGAGAAGCGCGGGAACGCCCCGGCTCCGGCGTACAGGGCCGCGTCGTCCAGCTCTTCCTCGATGCGCAACAGCTGGTTGTACTTGGCAACGCGCTCGGAACGGGCTGGCGCACCCGTCTTGATCTGACCGCAGTTGGTGGCGACCGCGAGGTCGGCGATCGTCACGTCCTCGGTCTCCCCCGACCGGTGGCTCATCATGCATCGGAAGCCGTTCGTCTGGGCCAGAGCCACCGCATCCAGCGTCTCGGTGAGCGAACCGATCTGGTTGACCTTGACCAACAGCGCGTTGGCGGACCTCTCCTCGATACCCCGCTGCAGACGGGTCGGGTTGGTCACGAAGAGGTCGTCACCGACCAGCTGAACCCTTTCGCCCAGGCGCTCGGTGATGGTGGCCCACCCGGCCCAGTCGTCCTCGTCCAGCGGGTCCTCGATGGAGACCAGGGGGTAGTCGTCGACCAGCTGCGCGTAGTAGTCGGTCATCTGCGCTGCGCTCTTGGAGCCCCCTTCGAACGTGTAGACGTTGTCGGTGCAGAACTCGGTGGCCGCCACGTCCAGCGCCAGCGCGATGTCGCTGCCCGGGGTGTAGCCGGCCTTCTCGATCGCTTCCAGGATCAGGTCCAGCGCAGCGCGGTTGGACTCCAGGCTGGGCGCGAACCCTCCTTCGTCCCCGAGCCCGGTGGCCAGGCCACGGTCCTTCAGCACGCCCTTCAGCGCGTGGTAGACCTCGGCACCCCATCGCAAGGCCTCACGGAAGGAGCCGGCGCCGATCGGCGCGATCATGAACTCTTGGATGTCGACGTTGGAGTCGGCGTGCGAGCCACCGTTGAGGATGTTCATCATCGGCACGGGCAGCACGTGCGCGTTGGGTCCACCGATGTAACGAAAGAGCGGCAACCCGGCTGACTCGGCACCCGCCTTGGCCACGGCCAGCGAAACGCCGAGGATGGCGTTGGCGCCGAGTTTGCTCTTGTTGTCGGTGCCGTCGATCGCCAGCATCTCGTGGTCGACCAAACGCTGTTCGCTCGCGTCGTAGCCCAGGAGCCGCGGCTCCAGGTCGTCCATGACCGCCTGCACCGCTTCTTGGACCCCCTTGCCCAGGTATCGACCCTGGTCGCCGTCACGGCGCTCGACCGCCTCGAAGGCACCGGTCGAGGCCCCCGAGGGGACGGCTGCACGACCAACCGTGCCGTCGTCGAGACCAACCTCGACCTCAACGGTGGGGTTGCCACGGGAGTCCAGGATCTCGCGGGCAATGATGGCGTCGATGACGGCCATGAAAACACTCCTCAGATGACGGGTGGGGGCGTGATGGTGCTCGCTGTCGCCAGCCTAGCCGTTGAACTCACCCCGCCCAGGCACCAACGCACCGGCGCTCGCTAGGCCGGAGGCAGGCTGCGAGCACGCGCTTCGATCGTCCGGAGGGCGGACCTAAGAGCTGCGGAGGGGTCGACAGAACGCCGTTCAGCCTCCAGGACCGTGGCGAGGAGGTGGGCCGCGTGCTCACCCTCCACGCCGGTCGTGGCCGTCTGAGCCACCGTGTCCTGCAGCCACGAGGCATGACCTGCTCGGACCAATCGACCAGCGATCTTGCTGGCACGGGCGAGCTCCGGCATACCAGCGGGTATGCCGTCGAGCAGATGCTCGCGTTCCGGCTTCTCCGCGGCCTTCAGCTCCTGCCACGAGGACTCCACCTCACCAGGGGTGCTCGCGGTGCCGTGGGCGAACACGTGTGGGTGGCGTCGCACCAGCTTGTCCACCAGGGCCGCCGCGACGTCGTCGATGTCGAAGGCTTCCGCAGCCCCTTCTGTGGACGTGTCGTCATCGGCCTCCTCCGCCACGCGGGCGTGGAAGAGGACCTGCAGCAGGACATCCCCGAGCTCCTCCACGACGTGGTCGCGCTCGCCGTCCTCCAGCGCCTCGAGCAGCTCGTAGGTCTCCTCCACCAGATAGGGGGTCAGGGACGGGTGCGTCTGCGCTGCATCCCAGGGGCACCCGCCAGGTGAGCGAAGTCGGTCCATCACCGTGACGGCGTCGAGCAACCGGGAGCCGGGCACATCCCAGGAGCCGATCAGCATCTCCAGCTCTGGAGGGTCCTCCATCGCGGTCAGGCCCTGGGCCAAGGCCTCGGACAGACCGGGATCGGCGTCGGGCGACCCGATCCAGATGACCGTGCCCGACTCCGCCTCCCCCAGCAGGAGCCGTCCGAGGACGGTGGCTTCCGGCTCGTCAACGAGCTGCACGTCGACGCCGGCGTCCGTCACAACGTCGAGCAAGGGATGGTGCGGTGCTGAGTGGTCCGTCGAGCCCCGCGCCCAGACCCGGTCAGCGGCACCCAGTGCGTGCCACGCCTGATGCGACAACAGTCCCGGAGCTACCCGGGGTGAAGTCACCAACAGGCTCAGCCTGCGGGGGTGATCCATCCCGGGACCGTCGGCATGATCGTGCGGGTCTCGGCGTCGTACTCCCCGTAGCGGGGGTTGATCCCGTCGATCTGGGCGGCAACGTCCTCACCGGTCAGCTCCTGCAGCTGCGCCAGGGCATCGGCCATCTCAGGGTCGGCCAGGACCTCAGGGTCCTGGAAGGCCTGGGTGTAGAGGATGGTGCGGGCGACGTCGAGGGTCAACGGACTGGGGTCGGCCAGACCGCTCTGTGCCAGGACCTCGGACACTTCCTGCTCGGTGAGCTCTTCAGGGGTGCCCGTCATGATCTCGTCCACGGCAGGCGTCAGCGTGCGTTGACTCAGCACCGTCGAGGGGGTGGCCGGCTCGGTCGAGATGGAGTTGAACTGATCGGTGGTCTCCTGCAGCTCCGCCTCGCCGATGCTCTCGCCGTCGATGACCGCAGCCTCGTTGGCCGAGACGGTGGAACACCCACTGAGCACGGCTCCTGCGAGCACGCTCACAACAACCGCTGACCGGGGCTTGGACAAGGTCTTCATCCGCATCGCTGCACTCACGCCGCCATCATGTCATCCCGCGTTGGCTGCAGCCGAGATGTCATCCAGCAGCACCCCTTTGATCAGCGTGGCCGACCAGTCGAGGACGGCGGTGTCGCGGAGGGGCGTCCCACCGATTCCACCCGCCTTGGGGGCCGGCACCAAGGCCGTTCTCGTCGCCGGCTTCAGCAGGGTCCCCGGGTAGAGCCGGTTCAACCTCAGCTGCTGTGACTCCCGAAGGTTGCCGACCGGGGCGAAACGCACCCGCGTGCCCTGCATCGCCACGTCGCTGATGCCGGCGGCGCGCGCCACGGTGCGCAACCGGGCCACCTCCAGCAGTGTGAGCACCGGCTCCGGCGGTTGGCCGTAACGGTCGACCAGCTCCGCCTGGATCTCCGAGAGCTCGGTCTCGTCCTTCACCTGGGCCAGCTTGCGGTAAGCCTCCAGCCGCAGCCGTTCTCCGGGGATGTAGTCGTGCGGCAGGTGGGCATCCACCGGCAGCTCGATCTTCACCTCGACCGGGCCGGACTCGCCTTCGCCCTTGAACTCCGCGACAGCCTCACCGACCAGGCGGACGTAGAGGTCGAACCCGACACCCGCGATATGGCCGGACTGCTCTCCCCCGAGCAGGTTGCCCGCCCCGCGGATCTCCAGGTCCTTCATCGCCACAGCCATCCCGGCCCCGAGGTCGGTGTTGGCGGCGATGGTCTGCAGCCGGTCGACGGCGGTCTCGGTCAGCGGCTTCTCCGGCGGATACAGGAAGTAGGCGTAGGCCCGCTCGCGACTTCGACCGACGCGGCCCCGGAGCTGGTGCAGCTGCGACAGCCCCATCTGGTCCGAGCGCTCCAGGATCAGGGTGTTGGCGTTGGAGATGTCCAGGCCGGTCTCCACGATGGTGGTGCAGACCAGGACGTCGGAGCGCCCCTCCCAGAAGTCGACGACGACCTGCTCGAGCCGGTGCTCACCCATCTGCCCGTGGGCCACGGCCACTCGAGCCTCAGGCACCAGGTCACGGATGCGGCTGGCCGCCTTGTCGATCGAGCTCACCTTGTTGTGGACGTAGAAGACCTGCCCCTCCCGGAGCAGCTCTCGACGGATCGCTGCGGTGATCTGCTTGTCGTCGTAGGCCCCGACGAAGGTCAGCACCGGGTGCCGCTCCTCCGGTGGAGTGGCCAGGGTCGACATCTCGCGTATGCCGGTGACCGCCATCTCCAGCGTCCGCGGGATGGGCGTGGCCGACATGGCCAGGACGTCGACGTTGGTGCGCATCGCTTTGAGCTGCTCTTTGTGCTCGACTCCGAAACGCTGCTCCTCATCGACGATGACCAGGCCGAGATCCTTGAAGCGGACCGTGGAGGAGAGCAGTCGATGGGTGCCGAGGACCACGTCCACCGAGCCGTCGGCCAGACCTTCGATGGTGGCCTTGGCGTCGGCGTCCCTCTGGAAGCGCGACAAGGCCTTGACGACCACGGGGAACTGCGCATAACGCTCGCTGAAGGTCTGGAAGTGCTGTTGGACCAGCAAGGTGGTCGGCACAAGGACAGCCACCTGTTTGCCATCCTGGACGGCCTTGAACGCCGCACGCACAGCGATCTCGGTCTTGCCGTAGCCCACATCGCCGCAAATCAAGCGGTCCATCGGCACGGACTTCTCCATGTCCGCCTTGACCTCATCGATGCTGGACACCTGGTCAGGGGTCTCCACGAAGGCGAAGGCGTCCTCCAGCTCGCGCTGCCACGGGGTGTCCGGGCCGAAGGCGTGGCCGACGGTGGCCATCCGGGCGCTGTACAGCCGGATCAGCTCCCCCGCGATCTGCCGGACGTGACGGCGAGCACGGGACTTCGTCTTCTGCCAGTCCGACCCTCCGAGCCGGTTCAGCGTGGGTGCCTCGCCCCCGACGTAGCGGGTGATCTGGTCGAGCTGGTCCGTGGGCACGAAGAGTCGATCCCCGGGTTGGCCCCGCTTGCTCGCGGCGTACTCCAGAACCAGGTACTCGCGCGTGGCGCCCGCCACCGTCCGCTGCGCCATCTCCACGAACCGGCCCACTCCGTGCTGTTCGTGAACGACAAGGTCGCCGGGACGCAGCTGCAAGGGGTCGATCTGTTTGCGACGACGGGACGGCATGGCCTGCGAGCCGGCTGTCGAGCCGGCCGCAGCCTCCTGGCCGGTCAGGTCGGACTCGCCGAGCACGACGACGCCGGCCCCCGGGAGTGCGAAACCGACCCCGACGCAGCCCGTCGTCAACGTCACCCGGCCCGGACTGACCTCCTCCAGCGGTGACTGGATTCGGTGCGGCACCTCGCGCTCGGTCAGGACCTCCGCCACGCGCTGGGCCATGCCGGCGCCCTCCAGCACCATCACGACGCTCAGGTCGTCGGCGAGCCACCTGAGGACGTCGACGGCCACCGCGTCGACATCGCTGCGATACCTCGGGACGGTCTGCGCGGCGACACTATAGGTGGACGCCCCCGAGGACTCCAGCTCCATATCGGCGGCAAAGGGCGTCAACGACCACCAAGGCCGACCGGAATCCTTCGTGAGATCAGCGACCGCCTCCAGACCCAGGTACGACGCCGAGCCGAGCATGCGCTCCAGGTCCACGGGCACCACGTTGCCGGCAACCGCGTTGGACCAGCTCGCGTCGAGGAACTCCTGGCTCGTGGACACCAGGTCGTGGGCTCGGGTGCGGACCCGCTCAGGATCCACGATGATGACACCGGCGTCTTTCGGCATCGCGTCGACCAGGGTCTCCATGCCGTCGACCAGGGCCGGGGCCAGGGACTCCATCCCCTCGACCGCGATCCCGTCGGCGATCTGGGTCAGCATGTCGGCGACCCCGGGAAGCTGGTCGATCAGCGCCCTGGCCCGGGCCCGCACATCCTCGGTCAGCAGCACCTCGCGACACGGGGGCGCCCAGACCCCATCGCTGGCCACTTCGAGCGACCGTTGGTCCGCCACCTTGAACCAGCGGATCTCCTCCACGGTGTCCACCCAGAACTCCAACAGCAGCGGGTGGTCGTCCGAGGGAGAGAATACGTAGAGGATCCCGCCGCGCACCGCGAACTCTCCGCGTCGCTCCACCAGGTCCGTGCGTGTGTAGGCGGCGGCCACCAGGTCCTCCACGACCGAGCCCAGCGTGACGTCGTCGCCACTGCGAAGCTGAACCGGGGCCAGATCCCCCAGCCCCCGGGCGATCGGCTGAATCAGCGCTCGTACCGAGGCCACCACCGCGCGCACCGGACCGTGGCCCGTCTGCTCCTGGTCCGGGTGGGCCAGGCGTCGTAGCACCGCAAGCCGACGCGCCACGGTGTCACTGCGCGGGCTGAGCCGCTCGTGCGGCAGGGTCTCCCAGCTGGGAAAGGTCGCGATGCCCTCGGGGGCCATGAAGTCACCGAGCCGACGAGCCACGTCGTCCGCTTCTCGGCCCGTGGCGGTCACGACCAGCACGGGACGTTCGCTCGCCATCAGGGCACTGAGCACCGGCCACATCCCCGCAGGCGCACTGACCTGGGCGGCACCGTCGGCGGTTCGCCACGACTCGAGCACCTCGTCACAGGAGGGTTCGGCTCGCGCAGCGGCCAGGACAGGCATGAAGTTCATCGCTGGCCACTTTAATGGGCAGCATTCGGTTGCATCTGCCCACCACCCAGACCAAGATCATGACGTGAGTCACCCCATCCTCTTCCGGCGCATGCTCGTGGCCACACTGCTTGCGGTGATGACGTGTCTATGGGCACCGTTGGCCGCGATGGCCGAGGAGCCGCTGGACCTACCGGGGCAGGTCTATGACTCCGCCGGAGTGCTCGACGGTGACGAAGAACAGATCCAAAGCGCCCTTGACGACCTACAGGACCAGCGCGGGCTACAGCTCTTCGTGGCCTTCGTCGACACCTTCGAGGGCGCAGGCGACAACAGTGGAGCAGAGTGGGCCGAAGCGACCTTTGCGGCCTCGGGCATGGGCGGCGACGATGTCCTCCTGGTGGTGGCCGTCCAGGACCGTAAGTACGGCAGCTACACCACCGACGACAGCGGGTTGACCCGCGACCAGGTCGTCGCGGTGGAGAACGACTTCGTCACCCCAGCGCTGGCCGACGACGACTGGAGCGGTGCCGCGTTGGCCGCAGCCCAGGGATACCAGGACAGCGACGACAGCCAGGACACGTCCTACCCCGGCGGCGATGGCGGCCTGGGCGGCGGCTTCAGCTTCGGCTTCCCGTGGTTCTTCGCCGTGCCGATCCTCTGCTTCGCCCTAGCCCTGTTCTTCAACTGGCGAGGCAACAAGACGGCCCGACGAGGTGGCACGACCCCGTCCCAGGAGCCGACGTCCATCGCCGGTATGCCGACCCAACAGCTGCAGGAGTCCGCAGCTCGCGCCCTGGTCGCCTTGGACAACGCCGTGCGTTCAGCAGACGAGGAGCTGAGCTTCGCCGAGGCGCAGTTCGGCGAGCAGCGCACCGAACGCTTTCGCGCCGTGCTGCAGGACAGCCGCGCCCAAGCGCAGGAAGCGTTCCGGATCCGGGCCGAGCTGGACGATGCGGACCCGGAGCCCGAGCCTGTGCAGCGCACCATGTTGGCCCAAATCGTCGACGTGGCCACCCAGGCCAACCGAGCCCTGGCCACCCATACCAAGGAGTTCGCCGACCTGCGCTCCCTCGAGGCCCGCGTGCCCCAGTTCCTGCGCGAGCTGGCGGAGCGCATACCCGAGGTGTCTCGTCGACGCCCAGCGGCTGAGCAGCAGCTGCGCGGACTTCAAGCCCGCTATCCGGAGGCTGCGTTGCGCACGGTGGTCGCCCACCTCGCTCAGGCGGAGGCGCTCCTGGACAGTGCGGACGGCTTCGTCGAGGCCGGTGATCTGTCCTTGTCCCGCAGCGACCGGAGCTCTGCGGTCGCCGCGGCCCGGGCGTGTGAGGAGTCGCTGAGCCAGGCCAGCCGGCTCTTCGACCGGATCGAAGGTGCGGACGAGGACCTGGAGAAGTCCACCGAAGCGCTGGCCGCCGCAATCACGTCCATCACCGCCGACATCACCGACGCCCAGCGACTGGCCCCCCAGGACCCATCGGTGCGCCGTGCCGTGCAACGGGCCAGGGATGCCGTGCAGTCGGGCCAGGCCGCACGGGTGGACGGTGACCCGTTGGCTGCCTTAGCGACTTTGGACAACGCCGAGCATGACCTCGACACCGTGCTGGAATCCTTCCGGGAGGCCGAAGCCCAACAGGGCAAGGCCCGCAGTGCCTTCCAAACGCGGGTGGAGCGGGTCGGTGCCCGTCTCGGCAGCATCGACGAGACGATCTCGACGCGTCGGGGTGCGGTCGACAGCGGAGCCAGGACGCGCATCTCCGAAGCCCATCGGCTCTTCGACCAGGCGCAGCAGGTGTTCAGCGACGACCCCACGCGAGCCGCTTCGCTGCTCAACCGCGCCGAGCAGCTCGGCGAGCGGGCGTTGGCCGAAGCGGGCAACGACGTCGACCGTTGGGACGATAGTCCCGGTCCAGGGATGCGGGGAGGACGACGGAGCCGGCGCAACGCCGGAGGCCTGGACATCGGGTCACTGGTCCTGGGCGGCATCCTGGCCGGGGGCGGACGGGGCGGAGCGCACCACTCCGGCGGCTGGGGCGGAGGCGGGGGCTTCGGAGGTGGCGGTGGCGGGATCAGTAGTGGCGGGCGATTCTGAGCCCCCCGGCATCGACTTTCGGCATCGAACACCGCAAGATCAGTACCTAACAGAGCAGTCGACGAAGGGACATCACGCACCATGACACAGAAGCAGAGCATCCTCGGTCGGATCGGCCAGCTGGCACGGGCCAATATCAACACCATGCTGGACCGCGCCGAGGACCCGGAGAAGATGCTGGACCAGCTCGTGCGTGACTACTCGCACTCGATCGCCGAGGCCGAGGAAGCCGTGGCCCAGACCATCGCCAACGTGCGGATGGCCGAAGCCGACCTGCGCAACGACGAGGAAGCTGCGCAGGAGTGGGGACGCAAAGCCTCGGCGGCCTCTGCGAAGGCGGAGTCCATGCGCTCCCAGGATGACACCGCTGGCGCCGAGAAGTTCGACAACCTCGCCAAGCTGGCGCTTGGTCGTCAGATTCAGCACGAGAACGACGCCGCCGACGCACGACCCTCTATCGAGAGCCAGAACTCCACCGTCGAGCAGCTCAAGAGTGGGCTGACCTCGATGAAGACCAAGCTCGAAGACCTCAAGGGGCGCCGTTCCCAGCTCATCGCCCGAGCTCGCTCCGTCGAGGCGCAGAGCACCGTGAACGAAGCCATGTCCTCCCTCGACGTCCTCGATCCCAACAGCGAGTTGTCGCGTTTCGAAGACAAGATCAACCGCGAGGAAGCCGTCATGCAGGGGCGCGCCGAGGCGCAGTCGACCCAGCTCGAGGACCAGTTCGCGGAGCTGGATGACCACACCCACGACTCCGAGATCGAAGCACGTCTGGCCGCTCTGAAGTCGGGTCAAGCCTAGCCACCACTCGACGTACATCGGAGACGTCAGGAGGCGACGACTGGCGGACGCGGCAGTGCGCTACCGGGAGTGGAAGCGCTGCTGGGTCGCCTCGAGTCCACCGCGCACCAGGTCGGTCACGGCATCGCAGCCGTCGCCGACCAACAGGTCACGCTCCTCACGGTCTCGGGACGGGAAGTTCGACAACACGTAGTCCGCGGGGTCCTGACGACCGGGAGGGCGTCCGATCCCCAGCCTCACCCGCACGTAGTCCTTGCTCCCCAAGGAAGCGCTGATCGAGCGCAGTCCGTTATGTCCCCCTTCACCGCCGCCTCGTTTCAGCCGCACGGCACCGAAGTCGATATCAAGCTCGTCGTGTAGGACGACGATGCGCTCGATCGGGATCGAGTAGAACTTCGCCAAACTCGACACCGGCCCCCCGGAGAGGTTCATGAACGTCTGCGGCTGAGCGGCGAGGACGGGCGGCCCCGGCAACCCTCCCGGCAACGTCCCCAACCGGAGCTGAGCCACCAGCGCTCGGCTCTTGTGGGTGGTGAGCTTCGTCCCGGCATCCTGTGCCATCTGCGCAATCACCATGGCACCGATGTTGTGCCGGTGCTGAGCGTAGGTCGGGCCAGGGTTCCCCAAGCCGACGACGAGCCACGGCTCCATCTACACCCACCTCTTCCAGCTCGCAGCGCTCACCGGCGTCAGCGCATCGGATCCCGGCCAGGCCGGCAGAAACGGTCCAGCCCGGCACCACATGCGTGGCGCCGGGCTGGTCATGGTCGCTCAGTTGTCGCTCGACGAACCTTCGTCGGAGTCGCCTGCGGACTCGCCGTCGGTGCTTTCGCCCTCGGCGTCCTCGGGCTCGTCCTGCTCGATACCTGCTTCGGCCTCGGCCTCGGACAGCTCGGCCTCCAGCTCCTCTTCGGAGATCGCCTTCGACACGTTGACCACAAGGGCCTCAGGGTCGGTGACCAGCACGACGCCCTCGGGAAGAGTGACCTGCCCGGCCAGGACCTGGGTGCCGGCCTGCATACCCTCGATGGAGACCACGAAGCTCTCCGGGATGGTCGTGGCGTCGGTCTCCACGGTGAGCTCGGAGTAGTCCATGCTGACCACGGTCTCGGGAGCCGCTTCACCTTCGAGGTGCACGGAGATGTCGACCTCGACCTTCTCGCCCTTGCGGATGATGACCAGGTCCACGTGCTCGATGAGCCGCTTGATCGGGTCACGCTGCACGTCCTTGACGAGCGCCAGGTGCTGCTCGCTGTCGACGTCCAGGGTGAGCACGGCGTTGGTGTGCTTCAACGCCATCATGGTGTCGTGACCCGGCAGGGTCAGGTGGAGCGGCGGCGTGCCGTGCCCGTACAGGACGGCGGGGATCTTGTCGGCACGACGGACGCGGCGAGCCGCACCCTTGCCGAACTCGGTGCGCTTGGTAGCGGCGATGCGTGTCTGGTCAGCCATATCGGTCTCTCTTTGCGTTCAGGGGGGTAGAACCGGTGGGCCTCGACGCGGGACGCAACGCGGACAGCGAAGCGACAGGGAGGCGGGTGCGGATGAGATCCGCACCACCACCGCGTCGAATCACGGAGCCACCGATCAGATCCAACATGACCGTGTGACGTCCCTCGCCGAGGCAACGCCCAGCAGTCTACGACAGGGGTGGGGCTGCAGCCCAAACCGAGGCCAGGCGCCCGGTCCGGGTGACCGCTGCCGTCAGGCCTGGCCGTCGAACATGCTGGTCACGGAGCCATCCTCGAAGACCTGCCGGATCGCTTGGGAGATCAGCGGGGCGATCGACAGTTCGGTGATCTTGGGTAGGGCCCTGGCCGCGTCGCTCAGCGGCAGGGTGTTGGTCACCACAACCTCGCGGGCCACCGAGTCGCCCAGCCGCTCGATGGCCGGATCGGAGAAGATGGCGTGCGTAGCAGCGATGATGACACTGCTGGCCCCTTCTGCCATGAGGGCATCGGCCGCCTGACAGATGGTGCCGCCAGAGTCGATCATGTCGTCCACCAGCACACAGGTCCGGCCGGTGACCTCACCGACCACCCGGTTTGCGATCGACTTGTTGGGCTGCGTGGTGTCGCGGGTCTTGTGGATGAAGGCCAGCGGCACGCCGCCCAACCGGGAAGACCACTGCTCGGCCACCTTGATCCGACCGGCGTCGGGTGACACGACCGCCAGGTCCTCGTCCCCGTACTTCTCCTTCACGTACTTCGACAGGATCGGCATGGCCATCAGGTGGTCGACCGGACCGTCGAAGAAGCCTTGGATCTGCGCAGTATGCAGGTCGATCGCCATCAGCCGATCCGCGCCCGCGGTCTTGAACAGGTCCGCCATCAGCCGCGCCGAGATCGGCTCACGACCGCGGTGCTTCTTGTCCTGCCGGGCGTAGCCGTAGAACGGCAGGACCACGGTGATCCGCTTGGCCGAGGCGCGTTTCAGCGCGTCCACCATGATCAGGTGCTCCATGATCCACTTGTTGATCGGCGCTGCGTGGCTCTGGATCACGAAGGCATCGCAGCCTCGCACGGACTCCTCGAAGCGGACGAAAACCTCGCTGTTGGCGAACTCGTAGGCCAGCGTGGGCACCAGCGGCGTCTCCAGGTTGGCGGCGACCTCGGCGGCCAGATCCGGGTGGGCCCTGCCGGTGAACACCATCATGTTCTTCTGCGTGGTGCGCAGGATTCCGCTCATGCCTGGGGGGTCCCCTCGCCGGGTTCTGCGTCCGTGGTGGGCGCGTCGGTGGTGGTGGTCGGGTCGGTGGTGTTCGAGGCGGTGGTGTTCGAGGCGGTGGAGGCGGCTGCCGTGGCGGCGTCGGCCTGAGCCGTGCCTGGCCGCTTGGCCTGAGCCCAACCCTCGAGGTTGCGTTGTTTGGCCACAGTAATCGCCAAAGCCCCAGCGGGCACATCGTGGCGGATGACGGTGCCCGCTCCGCTACCGGCTCCGTCGCCGATGGTGACGGGCGCGACATACATGGTGTCGCTGCCCATCCGACAGTGGCTTCCGATCGTGGTGCGGTGCTTGTTCACCCCGTCGTAGTTGACCACCACGCTGGAGGCACCGATGTTGGAGTACTCACCGATGCTGGCGTCACCGACATACGTCAGGTGCGGCACCTTCGACCCGGCGCCGATCTGCGAGTTCTTGACCTCGACGAAGGTCCCGATCTTGCCCTTGGCTCCGAGCTCCGCACCCGGGCGCAGGTAGGCGAACGGCCCGACGCTGGCCCCCGCACCGATCACCGCGAGCTCGCCGTGCGTGCGCACCACCGTGGCACCGTCTCCGACCTCGACGCTGGTCAACGTGGTGTCCGGGCCGATAGTCACGTCTGTGCCTACCGTCGTGGCGCCGCGGAGCTGGGTGCCGGGCAGGATGGTGCTGTCCTGGCCGATGGTCACGTCGGTGTCGATCCAGGTGGTAGCGGGGTCCGGGATCGTCACTCCGGCTCGCATCCACCCGTGCACGATCCGCTCGTTCATGATCCGACCCAGGTTGGCCAGCTGCACGCGGTCGTTGATGCCCTCGGTCTGCCACACATCATCCACGAGGTATGCCGACACCCGGCCCCCGTCTCGGCGGGCGATAGCCAGCACATCGGTCAGGTACTTCTCGCCCTGGGCGTTGTCGGTGCCGACCTCGGCCAGGGCCTTGCGCAGCACGGCCAGGTCGAACGCATAAATGCCCGAGTTGATCTCGGCGATGTCGACGACGTCCTTGAACTCTCCCCCGGCCTCCCGAGCCACCAGCGCGTCCTTGTACTCCATGATCGCCATGACCTCACCCGCTTCGTCGCGCACGATGCGTCCGTAGGAGGCAGGGTCGGCCAGCTCCGCCGTCATCACGGTGACCGCTGAGCCGGTGGCCTCATGCTGCTCGGTGAGCGCGCTGAGGGTCTGCCCCGTGAGCAACGGCACGTCACCCATGGTCACGACCACGGTGCCGTCGAGGTCTTCGGGCAGGGCGTCCAGCCCACACTCGCACGCTCTGCCGGTGCCCTTGACCGCGTCCTGGTCAGCGATGAGGGCCCCCGGGTCGATCTCGGCAACGTGGGCCGCGACGAGCTCGCGCTGGTGCCGAACGACCACTGAGACGTGCCCCGGGGAAGCCTGTCGGGCGGCATGCACCGCGTGGCCCAACAGGGTGCGACCGGCGATGGGGTGCATCACCTTGGGCGTCGCGGACTTCATGCGGGTGCCTTCGCCCGCTGCGAGGATGATGACGGCGGCGGGATGAATGCTCACGGTGCCCGACCCTACCCGCCGATTCCGAGGGCTGCGGCTCCCCGGGTTGGAATCGAACCAACGTCGCTAATCCTGATTCAAAGTCAGGCGGCCCCTACCAGCAGAGCAACCGGGGAACGCTCCCGACGGGGCGGGCAGCGAGACAAGCCTAGGCCAGCGCGCTGCGCTGACACAGTCGAGACTCCTGCGACTTGGCATGATGGCAGGTGTGAGCACACCTTCGAACAAGATCAGCTCGTCCTCCCGACATCGGATGACGGGGGCACAACGCCGCGAGCAGCTGATCATCATCGGCCGAGGCCTGTTCGCTGAGAAGGGCTTCGAGGGCACGACCGTCGAGGAGATCGCGGCCACCGCCGAAGTCTCCAAGCCGGTGCTCTATGAACACTTCGGGGGCAAGGAAGGACTGTATGCGGTGGTGGTGGACCGCGAGATCCAGAAGCTGCTCTCAGCGGTCACCGAGGCGCTGAGCGCTCCGCTGCACTCCCGGGCCCTGCTGGAGCGGGCGGCCATGGCTCTGTTGGACTACATCGAGAGCTCCACCGACGGCTTCCGGATCCTGGTGCGCGACTCTCCCCCGGGGCAGGCCACCGGCTCGTTCGCCTCCTTGATCAGCGACGTGGCCACGCAGGTCGAGCACATTCTGGCGGCCGAGTTCCGGCGGCGGCGGTTGGACCCGAAGACGGCTCCGCTGTACGCGCAGATGCTGGTCGGGATGGTGGCGATCCCGGGTGGGTGGTGGCTCGACTCCCGCCGCTTCAAGAAGGAAGACGTTGCGGCTCATCTGGTGAACCTGGCCTGGAACGGTCTCGCCGGCATCGAGGCGAAGCCCGCCTTGCGCATCACGACGACACCGTAGCCCCACCCGGCGGCATACCCCCTGCCGCGACCGGGCGCTCGTTGGTGGGTCGAGGGGCGCCTGATCAGGCAGCACTGGGCCCACAAAGCAGCACCGGGGCGTTGTCCACAGGGGACTCTGCGGCCGTTCTGCTTCTTTGACACAGTTCATCCATGGCCAACGTGACCTGGCTCCCCCCGACACCCGGCCGTGGTGTCTTCACCCGCGCCGAGGCCCTGGCGGCCGGTCACACCGACGACCAGCTGCAGGTCTGGGTGCGCCAAGGACAGGCACGCCGTCTGCTGCCTGGAGTCTTCGCCTCCGGCCCCCCGCCGGAGCATGCGGACGAACGGCTCCTCGAGCGTGCCCACGGGTTGGCACGCCGACATGAGGACCGAGTCGCGATCAGCCACCACGCCGCGCTCCTGATGCACGGGGTGGCTGTCTTCGGCGTGCCGATGGGGATCCTGCACGTGGCGCGACTCCGCGGTGCGGCTCGCTCGTCAGCAGGAGTCTCGGTCGGTCGGCCCCGCACACCACCGCCCACGATGAAGGTCCACGGTGCCGTGGTGGTGCAGCCGACGGTTGCGGTGGTCCAGGTCGCCTGTCTGTACGGCCTCAGAGCCGGTCTGGTGTCCGCCGACTCGGCGCTGCATCGAGGGCTCGTCGATACGGCGTCACTCAGAGAGGAGGTGACACGTATCGGCTCCATCCCGGGAGTGGAGAGGGCCCGCCGGGTGGTGCAGCTCTGCCGTGCGGGTGCTGAGTCTCCGGGCGAGACGCTGGTGCGCCTGGCTGCCGAACAGGTTGGAATGGCCACCCAGACGCAGTTCCCGATCAGCGACGGACCTCAGCCGCCGTTTGCGTTCGCCGACCTGCGCATCATGGGTACGCGCACTCTCGTGGAGTTCGACGGTGCGGTGAAGTATGCCGGGGCCCAGGGCCGGGAAGCCCTGGTGCGGGAGAAGCTGCGCGAGGACCGCATCCGGCGCAGGGGATGGCTCATCGAGCGGGTGGTCTGGCGCGACCTCGAAGACCCCGAGGCCCTGCAGGTGCGCCTTCGTGAGGCTGCTCAGCGCGGAGGTGCGGCGCTCGATGTCTCGAACGAGCCCAACAGGGATCGCAACAGGCCCGCGAGCTGAGTCTGCTCAGCACCGGAAAGGCCGGAGAGGAGCTCGCGCTCGCGCTCCAGGAGCCGTTCGATGGCATCGTCGACGAGGTCTTGGCCGGCCTCAGTGAGTCCGACCGGCACGGTGCGTCGATCAGTCGGAGCCGCAGCGCGCTCGACCAGGGCCCGCGCGACCAACCGATCCACCCGGTTGGTCATGGTGCCGCTGGTGACCATCGTCTGGCGGGTCAGCTCCCCCGGAGTCAGCTGGTAGGGGTCCCCGGAGCGTCTGAGCGCGGCCAGCACGTCGAACTCCCAGGACTCCAAGCCCGAGTCCGCGAACGCCGCCCGGCGCGCCAAGTCGAGGTGTTTGGCCAGCCGCGTCACCCGCGACAGGACCTCCAGTGGGGTGACGTCGAGGCCCGAGCGCTCGCGTCGCCACGCCGCCACGACCCGGTCGACCTCGTCGCTGCGCTGCATGGTGTGGGCCTTCATGGACCCCAGCGTAGGCAGACCCGGCTCTACTGCGTTGCTTTATGGGGCGAGTGCTGCCTGATCGGGCACCACTCGCCCCATAAACGCGCTCACGAGGAACGGGCAGGGTCTTGAGGACGGTTCATGACACGACTATCCGTCGGCGAGGTCGGCCGCTTCCAGCCACTGGGTCTCGAGGTCTTCCTTCTCGGTATGCAGCGTGCTCAGCTCGGCACTGAGCCGCATCATGGCGCTGGCGTCCGTCGCAGCGGCGATCATCTTGTCGTGCACCTGGCCCTCACGCCGGCTCAGCGCCGCCAGCTGGCGCTCGAGTCGCTCGACCGCCTTGCGGGCTCCTCGCGCCTGAGCGGCCGAGGTGGACGACGTGACCGAGCCCGATCTCGCCGGCGATCCCTGGCCCGCGGATGACGTACCTGCCGATGAGGTGATGGCTGACGACGAGCCCCGAGACGACGAACCACCGCCGGTCATGGCTCGCCTCAGCTGCAGATACTGCTCCACCCCACCCGGCAGATCACGCAGTGAGCCGTCCCCCAGCATGGCCATCTGGCGGTCGGTCATCCGCTCCAGCAGGTATCGGTCGTGGGAGATCACCAGTAGGGTCCCGGCCCAACCGTCCAGCACGTCCTCCATCGAGGTCAGGGTCTCGATGTCCAGGTCGTTGGTCGGCTCATCCAGCATCAACACGTTGGGCTCATCCATCAGCAGCCGGACGAACTGCAACCGCCGACGCTCACCACCGGACAGGTCGGAGACCCGTGACTGTTGACGTCCGCCGGTGAAGCCCAACCGGGTCGCCAACTGCGAGGCAGACACCTCCTTGCCCGCGATGGTGGTGAACGAGCGCACCGAGGTGATCGCGTCGATGACGGTCATCCCCGCCACCTGCTGGAGCTCACTGAGATCCTGCGACAGGCAGGCGATCTGCACGGTCTTGCCGGTCTTCAACTTGCCGCCGTCGACCTCCAAGAGCCCGCGCATCACCGAGAAGAGCGAGGACTTGCCGGCCCCGTTCACGCCGACCACGCCGTAGCGGTCTCCCGGCCCGATCCGCCAGGTCACCTGGTCCAAGATCGTGCGTGCACCCAGGCGCAGGGTGACGTTGATCAGGTCCAACACGTCCTTGCCCAACCGCGTGGTGGCGAAACGCACCAGCTCGACGTTGTCACGCAGCGGCGGCTCGGCCGCGATCAGATCCTCGGCCGCGTCGATCCGGAACTTCGGCTTGCTGGTGCGCGCTGGTGGGCCTCGACGCAGCCAGGCCAACTCCTTGCGCACCAGGTTGACCCGACGCTCCTCGGTGACTGCCGCGACCCGGTCCCGCTCGGCCCTTGCCAGCACGTATGCGGCATACCCACCGTCGTAGGGGTGCACGCGAGCGTCGCTGACCTCCCACGTCCGGGTGGAGATCGCGTCGAGGAACCACCGGTCGTGAGTGACCACCAGGAGCGCCTTGTCGGCCCCACCGGTGCGCGGTCGGCGATCCGAGAGGTAGGCCGCCAGCCAGGCGACTCCTTCGACGTCCAGATGGTTCGTCGGCTCGTCCAGCAGCAAGAGGTCGGGGTCGGCGATGAGCACCCGGGCCAGAGAAAGACGGCGTTTCTCTCCGCCGGACATCGAGGCCACCGGGTTCTCCCAGCCGCCGAACTCGGTCGCGTCCAGGTCACCCAACAGGCCCATGATGATCTCCCGGACCCGCGCATCTCCAGCCCACTCGTGCTCGGCCAGCTGGTCCAGCACCACGTCCCGAACCACCGCCCCGGCCGGCAAGTCATCACCCTGGATGAGCATCCCGACGCTGACGCCGTTGCTCCGTACCACCCGGCCGGAGTCGACCTCCTGCACCCCGGCGAAGACCCGCAGCAACGTGGACTTCCCGCCGCCGTTACGGCCTACGACGCCGATCCGCTCGCCGGCCGAGACCCCCAGCGAGACAGCGTCCAGCAAGTTCTGGATTCCGAGTGTCAGCGACGCCCGGTCCAGGGCCACCAGTGGAGCCACTAGACGCTGCCCAACCGGGGGCCGGCGCCATGGCCGCGGGAGTCGATGACGTGAGCGCCCGACACGGGCCCGGTCGCTCGCACGATGTCCCCGCCGGGCCCTCGCACGGCCAGCCCCATCGACAGGTCGAGGGCCTCGGCGGGCGAGCTCACCAGAAACGCCACCGTGGGTCCGGAACCGGAGATCACCGCGCCGCAGGCGCCAAGGTCGAGACCAGCGTCGAGCACCGCTTGCAGCTCGGGCTGCAAAGAGAGGGCAGCGGGGGCGAGGTTGTTGTGCAGCGCGGCACCCATCGCCTCGGGATCCATGGTGCGCAGGGCCGAGGCCAGCGACGGTGACAGCTGTGGAGCACCCGGCTCTTCGTCACCGTTGAGGCGGTCGAACTGCGCGTACACCTCTGCGGTCGACAGGCCTTCGCCCGTGCTGATCCAGAGCACCCAGTGCGCCACCCCTCGGGCCAGAACCGGCGAGATGGTGTCGCCCCGGCCCGCTCCCACCGCGGTCCCGCCGTGCAACATGAACGGCACGTCGGCGCCGATGCCGCGAGCGATCACCTCGAGGTCCTCGCGCAGCACGCTGAGGTCCCACAGCTCGGCACAAGCGACCAGCGCGGCCGCGGCGTCGGCCGAGCCACCCGCCATACCGGCAGCCACCGGGATGTGTTTGTCGATGCTGATCGCCACCGGCCCCACCGATGAGACGGCGCCGATCTCGATGAAGTCGTCGGCTCGGGCGGCGAGTGCGTGCGCGGCTGTGAGCGCGATGTTGGACCCGTCCTCGGGCGCCCCAGCACCGTGCGGGCCTCCCATCGTGACGGACCAGTCCGCGGCGGGCACCACCCGGACCTCGTCGTAGACGCTGACGGCCTGGAAGACGGTGACCAGCTCGTGGTAGCCGTCACGTCGGCGCGGACCCACCACCAGCTCGAGGTTGATCTTGCCGGGCACGCGCACGGTCACCTGCGCTGGCGTCGGCTCTGCGGTCATGCCGTCCACCCTAGGGGGATGCAGGGCGAGGCACCCAGCGGGCTGGCGACTTCCGAGGCACCGCTGCACCTAGGACTTCGCGGCTGCGATGGCCGCGAACTCACCGATCCCCAGCCGCTCCCCCCGCGCGCTGGGGTCGACACCAGCGGCCCGCAGCAGCTCCTCGGCGTGGGCGGCGCTGCCCGCCCAACCGGCCAGAGCGGCGCGCAGGGTCTTGCGCCGCTGCGCAAAGGCCGCGTCGACCACGGCGAACACCTCTTCGCGGCTCGCCGACGTGCGGGGTGGCTCCCTGGTCTCCATCTGCACCAGCCCCGAGTCGACGTTGGGCGCCGGCCAGAACACGGTGCGGCCGATCCGCCCCGCCATGGAGACGTCGGCATACCAGGCGGCCTTGAGACTGGGAATGCCGTACACCTTGGACCCCGGTGGCGCTGCGAGCCGTTCCGCCACCTCCAGCTGCACCATCACAAGGACTCGGCGCAGCCAGGGCAGCGTGGCCAGCAGGTGCAGAACGACGGGGACGGCCACGTTGTACGGCAGGTTGGCCACCAGCACGGTGGGCTGCGGATCGGACAGCGTCTCGACGCGCAACGCATCGGTATGCCGAACGTCCAGTCGTTCAAGCAACTGCGGCGCTCGGGCGGCGACCGTTTCGGGCAGCTGAGCGGCCAACACCGGATCGATCTCCAGAGCCACGACCCGCCGCGAAGCCGCCAGGAGCCCGAGGGTGAGCGATCCGAGCCCCGGTCCCACCTCCAGCACGACGTCGTCGACCCCGATCCGTGCGGTCCGGACGATGCGTCGGACGGTGTTGGCGTCGATGACGAAGTTCTGCCCCCACTGTTTGGTCGGACGCAACCGCAACTTCGCCGCGAGCTCCCGGACGTCACTCGGCCCCAACAATGAGCCCCCCACCTCAAACGACATACCAGCACCCTCTCAGACACAGCCTCTGCATACATTTCGCGAGATGCGCTTGATCGCGACTGAACACACGTTTAGTCTGCTGAACATGAGTTCAGCAGCATCTGAGGCCGTGCCGGAAGCCAGCACGGACCTGACCGCGAGAGCCCGGATCCGCGACGCCGCCATGCACCTCTTCGGTGAGCGTGGCTTCCGATCTGCCACCGTGCGAGGCATCGCAGCGCGAGCCGGGGTCTCACCGGGCTTGGTGGTGCACCACTTCGGCTCCAAGGACGGACTGCGCGAAGCCATTGACGACCACCTGGCCGAGCAGATTCGGCAGGACAAGTTCGCCACCATGACCGGCAACCTGGGTCAGGACGAGCGAGCCACGCGCGCCTACGCAGCAGAGTTCGCACCCGCGTTGGCCTACCTCGCACGGGCCTTGACCGAGGATGCCGTGGTCGGGCGCCACCTCTACGACCGGCTCTTCCGCGACGCGGTCGACTACCTCCGCGCGGGCGAAGAGGCCGGGCTCATCCAACCCACCTCCTCCCCCGAAGCCCGCGCAGCGGCCCTGCTCAACGCGGGCCTGGGTCAGACCCTGTTGCAACATCATCTGCACCGCGTCCTAGACGCCGACGACGAGACCGATGCGCTGATGCGCATCTCCGGGCCGATGCTCGACCTCTACACCGACGGACTCTTCACCGACGGTCGCATCCGGGACCGGTGGAGCTCGGCAGACCGGCACGAGGAGTCACGATGAAGACGGACGCCACTGCTCCTGCTATGGCCACCCGTGGCCTCACCAAGACTTTCGGTGCCGTCCAGGCTCTCGCGGACCTGGACCTCGAGGTCCGTCGCGGAGAGGTCTTCGGCTTCCTCGGGCCCAACGGAGCGGGCAAGACCACGATGATCCGCACCGTGCTCGATCTCATTCGGCCGACCCGGGGGACGTCCCACATCCTCGGGTTGGACAGCCGCAAGGACAGCGTGGAGATCCGGCGGCACATCGGCTATCTGCCAGGTGACCTCGCGATGTATCCGAAGCTCACCGGCAAGGACACGTTGACCTACTTCGCGAACCTGCGCGGCGGGGTGGACTGGAGCTACGTCCACGAGCTGGCGGAGCGGCTCAACGCCGACTTGAGCAAGAAGGTCGCCGACTACTCCACCGGCAACCGCCAGAAGGTGGGGCTGATCCAGGCGTTCATGAATCGACCCGAGCTGATCATCATGGACGAACCGTCCACGGGCCTGGACCCTCTCGTTCAGCAGGAATTCCAGGCCATGATGCGCGAGCTCGCTGATCAGGGCCGCACCGTGTTCCTGTCCAGCCATACGCTCTCGGAGGTGCAGCGCTGCGCCGACCGCGTCGGCATCATCCGGGGCGGCCGGCTCATCGACGTGGAGAGCGTCCACGACCTGCGCTCCAAGGCCATCCGACGGGTGGAGCTGGTCTTTGACTCCCCCGTCCCCACCGACGACTTCACCGGCATCGTGGGGACCCGCGACGTCGAGGCCCACGACCACAGCGTGCGGCTGTCCTTCGACGGCAATATGGACGAGCTCCTCGGAGTCGCTACGGGCCGACACCACCTCATCGACATCAACAGCGAGGAAGCCGACCTCGAGGAGATCTTCCTGGCCTACTACAAAGACCCAGAGGCGAGCCAGTGATGGTGCTCTCGGTCTTCACTTATTCGGTGCGCGAGCGACTGGCCGGCATCGTGGTGGGGTCGTTCGCGATCGCGGTCCTGCTCTGGTTCTCCCTGATCGTGTACGCCGACGTCGACCTGACCTTCTACTACGACCTTCCCCCCGCCCTGTTGGACCCCATGGGTATCTCCCCTGAGACCGGTGGGCTCGGGGGAATCGCTTTCGGTGCGATGTACAACCTCATGGGGGCCATGATGTTGGCTGGCCTGTCGATCGCCATCGGCACCGCGGCGGTGGCTGGGGAGGAACAGGACGGCACCCTCAGCCTGCTTCTGGGCAACCCTCGCAGCCGTAGCGCCATCGTGGGTTCGAAGATGGCGGCTCTGCTCGCGTTGACCGGCCTGGGGGCTCTCCTGCTCTACGGCACAGGCGTGCTCGTGCCGTCCCTGGTCGGGACCAGCATTGAGGGGGTGCAGGTTGGCGCCCTGGTGGTCCACCTGTTCGCCAACGCCGTGTTCTGGGGGATGCTCGCTCTGGCGATCGGCGCGTGGACCGGCCAGCCTGCGATCGCCGGAGGCACAGCAGGTGCGGTGATGGTGGTGTCGTGGCTGGGGGCCTCGACCCTACCGACGGTTTCCGGCGGTGACGTGATCGCCCGCGTTTTCCCCTGGTACTGGTTCAACTCCTCGTCGCCGGAGATCCACGGTGTCAACGTGGCACACCTCGGCGTCCTGCTCGGCGCCTCCGTGGCGCTCACGGTCGTGAGCCTGGTCGGGGTCAACCGCCGCGACCTACGATCGGGCGGGAGCAGGGTCACCGTCCTGGACCGGCTACGCAGCAACCCGCGGACCGCCGCTGCGGCCGATCGGGTCGGCGGTCAGGCCCGTGTCTCCTCCATCACGGCCAAGACGGCCACGGACCACCAGGGGCTGGCTGCCGTGGTGGGTGCCGTGGCGCTCTACATGGGGCTGTTGATGCCGATCTTCTATACCTTCCTCCCCGAAGGCACCAGCGAGTTCTTCGCGCAGCTGCCCGACTCCATGATCGCGATGATCGGCGGCGTCGACATGTCCACGCCGCAAGGATTCCTCCAGGGTGAGGTCTTCTCCATCACCGTGCCGATCGCCATGATCACGCTGACTGCGGTGGTCGGCGCGAGGGCCCTGGCCGGCGAGGACGAAGCCCACACGATGGGCCTACTGCTGGCCAGTGTGGTGCCGCGCCACCGCGTGGTGCTGCACACATCGCTCGCCATGGTCGCTCTGGCCTGCGTCGTAGGAGGGATGACCTTCGTCGGCACCACCACAGGGGTGCTGCTCGCCCGGCTCGACGTCTCGATCCTGAACCTCCTGGCCATCAGTGTGCTGGTCACCTTGCTGGGCATCGTCTTCGGCTGCTTGGCCCTGGTGGTGAGCGCGGCGACGGGGAGGGTGCGCTGGGCCACCGGCGCCACGGCGATCGCCGGGCTGGCGGCGTACGTTGTGCAGTCGTTCCTTCCGCTCTCCGAGCGGTACACCGACTGGGCTGTGATCTCGCCGTTCCACTTCTACCTGGGGAGCGACCCCCTCACCCGCGGTATGCCGTGGGGCGACGCGGCCGTGCTGGTCGGCCTGGCCGTAGCGCTGGTCGGGATAGCTATCCCCCTGTTCGAACGACGCGACCTGCGCGGCTGATCTCTGCCACCAAAGTTCCCGGGCGCGGGGTATCAGCCGGCCAGGGAGGGCTCGAGCGTGACGCCGGCTTCCTCCGCGGGCACCGGCTTGAACTTCGGCGGCACGGTGTCGCCCTCCATCGCGCGGGTCAGCTGCGAGACGGCGCGCATCTTGTTGGAGACATCCAACGCGGCCACCTTGTAGGCCTCCGAGAGGGTCGGATAGTTGAGCACGGTGTCGACGAGGTAGTCGATCTTGCCGCCGCAGCCCATGATCGCTTGCCCGATGTGGACCAGCTCGGTCGCCGAGGTGCCGAACACGTGGACTCCCAGGATCTCGCGGGTCTGAGTGTGCACGATCAACTTCAGCATGCCGTAGGAGTCACCCACGATCTGCCCACGGGCGAGCTCCCGGTAGCGGGAGATGCCAACCTCGAAAGGCACAGACTCCTCGGTGAGCTGCAGCTCGGTCTTTCCGCAGTAGGAGATCTCGGGGATGGTGTAGATGCCAATGGGCTGCAGGTCGTGCAACTCATTGGCGGGCTCGTCGAAGGCATGCGAAGCCGCCAACCGGCCTTGGTCCATCGACGTGGCGGCCAGGGCGGGGAAGCCGATCACGTCGCCGACGGCATAGATGTGCTCGATCTCGGTCTGGAAGTGGTTGGTCACGCTCAGCCGCCCCCGCTGGTCTGCGGTCAGCCCGGCGTGCTCGAGAGCGAGCGCATCGGTGTTGCCCTGCCGTCCGGCGGAGTGCATCACCACCTCGGCGGCGATCCGTTTGCCGGACGCCAGGGTGGTCATAGTGCCGTGCGCCGAACTGGAGACGGAGGCCACCTCCTCGCCGAACCGGAAGGACACTCCTAGATCCCGCAGGTGGAACTTCAGCGACTCGATGATCTCGGGGTCGCAGAAGTCCAGCATCTGCGGCCGCTTCTCGATCAACGTGACCCGTGTTCCCAAAGCCGCGAAGATGGAGGCGTACTCCACGCCGATGACTCCCGCTCCGACGACGACGAGGGAGTCCGGCACCTTGTCCAGGGTCAAGATCTCGTCGGAGTCCAGCACCCGGACCCCGTCGAAGGTGATGTGCGGTGGCCTCGCGGGCGTGGTGCCGGTGGCGATCACGATCTTGTCGGCGCTCAGCACCCGGTCGCCGCCCCCGCCATCGCCCACGATGCTCAGCGTGTGCGGGTCGGCGAAAGACGCGGTCCCGGGGATCAACTCGACGTGGTTACGCATGAGCTGTGCACGGATCACCTCGATCTCACGGCCGACCACATGCTGCAGCCGACTGGTCAGGTCGGTGATGGCGATGTCGTTCTTCACTTTGTACGAGGCGCCGTACAGTTCACGCATCTGCATACCGGTGAGGTAGACGACGGCCTCGCGCAGCGTCTTGCTCGGGATGGTGCCGGTGTTGACGCAGACTCCCCCGACCATCTGCGTCCGCTCGATGACGCAGACCCGCCGGCCGAGCTTGGCCGCCGCGATCGCAGCCTTCTGTCCACCTGGGCCAGAACCGATCACCGCCAGGTCGAAGTCGTAGTCGTGGTTCCCTGCCGTCGTGGTCCGCATGGCTCTTAGGTTGTCAGACGCGTGTGGACACCGGAAGGGCCTGGCGGCTACTGCGAGAAGGTCACATCGTCGTACTCGAAATCTGGACCGACCGTGATCTGCGCGTCTTGCGGGTCCTCGACCCCGAAGCCAGCGGTGAACGTGACCTCGTCCCCGGGCTCGACGTCCTCGAACGGAAGCTCCAGTCCAGCCCCGTAGTCGAAGATCTGCTCCCCGGTCGAGCCACCCGACTCTGCGGACAACAGCAGGAAGATCGTGCTGAGCGGCTCGTCGCTTCCGTTCGTGAGGGTCACCTCGACCGAGACCGCCTGCTCGAAGTCCTCGCCGCCCGCGGCCGTGTCGCTCGGCTCGAAGTCCTCAGGATCGGCGATCGACACCTGCACCCCGTCGTCCCAGGTGGCGCTGTCGCCGAAGCTCACCTGCGTCTCCTCAGCCGCCACCGGGTCACCGAAGCCTCCTGGATCCCCGAGGTCCTCGTCGTCAGGCTCCTCACCCGTTGGTTGCTCCGGCTCTGAGACCTCCGGCTGGTCCTCGGTCGGCTGCGTCTGTGCCCCCTCGACCTCGGGGGCCTCGGTCACGGTGCCCTCTTTGGTACACGCCGAGATGGCCAGCACCGCCGCAGCCAGGACCGCAACTACAGATCTCTTCATCGATAGCTCCTCAGCCTGCTCAGGTCGCCCAGGGTCCGTAGACGTCTTCACTGGTCGTCGACAGTGTGTGACACAGGGTCGGCACCGCAACGTTGAGGGTCTCGGCCATGGCCCGTACGGTCAACGGCACGAGGTATGACGCGTTCGTCCGGCCGCGGTGCGGGCTCGGCGTCAGGTAGGGCGCGTCCGTCTCCACCAGCAGCAGCTCGGTCGGCACGACCGACAGGGCATTGCGCAGGTCCCGGGCGTTCTTGAAGGTGACGGTCCCGGCGAAGGACAGGTAGTAGCCGCGGCGCACGCACTCCCGCGCCATCGTCATGTCCCCGGAGAAGCAGTGCAGCACGGTCCGATCGGGAGCGCCCTCCTCCTGGAGGATGGTCAGGACGTCGTCGTGGGCATCGCGGTCGTGAATCTGCAGCGCGGTGCCGGTGCGTTTGGCGATCTCGATGTGCGCTCGGAAGGACTCATGCTGGGCGGCCATGCCCTCCGGGCCGGTGCGGAAGTAGTCCAGACCCGTCTCTCCGACCACCCGGATGCGCGGATGCGCGGCGTAGCGTTCGACCTCGTCCAGGGCGTCGCCCAGCTCGCCGTTCTGGGCCAGTTCGGGCGCTCCATTGGGATGGATCGCGACCCCACCGAGGATCTCGGGGTACTGGTCGATGACGGCCATGGTCCACGCGGCGCTGGGGCGATCACAGCCGATCTGGACGATCCGGTCGACGCCGACGTCCTTGGCTGCGGCCAGCGCATCGGCCACCGCGGTGGGCGCTTCGTCGTCCCGGCTGATGTCGAGGTGGCAGTGGTTATCCACCACCGCGATCGGCAGTGGATCGGGTGGCGGCGGGGACGGCTCACGAGGCGGCATACCCAGATTCTGCGGGATCAGACCGTGACGTCGAGCGTCAGACCGAGACGCGCTCGTTCCTCGTCCGCGACGGACGGGTCGAGCTTGGTGAAGATCGGCGTCGGTTTGGCCACCGGGGCACCCACGACGACGGCGCGGTGCTGCCACGGCGGCATGGCGCTGTAGTCGCCGGTGATGATCGGGTAGGTGGCCCGGTCGGGCTCGTCGAGGTCGTGCACCTCCTCGATATGGGGCATCGGCATGAAGTCGCCCTCTCCACCGAGCGCGCGGTGGACCGCGTTGGAGGAGTGCGGCAGGAAGGGGCTGAGCATGGTGTTGAGGTCCACCACAGCCTGGGCCAGAACGTGCAACACCGTATGCAGGCGTTGCTGCTGGTCCTCACCCTTGAGTTTGAAGGGCTCCGTGGTCGAGACGTAGGCGTTTGCCTCCCCCACCAGTCGCATGGCCTCGGCCAGCGCGGAGCGTTGGCGGTGGCCGGCGATATGACCGCCGACGGTGCCGAAGCCACCCGTGATGGCCTCCATCAGGGCTTCGTCGACGGGTTCCAGCTCCCCGGCCTGTGGAATAGAGCCCACGTTCTTGGCGATCATCGAGGCGGTGCGGTTGACCAGGTTGCCCCACCCGGCCACCAGCTCGTTGTTGGTGCGCTTGACGAACTCGGGCCAGGAGAAGTCGGAGTCGCTGTTCTCCGGTGCGGCGGCGGACAGGAAATAGCGCAGGGCGTCGACCTGGTAGCGCTGGAGCACGTCGTTGACGTAGATCACCACGCCGCGGCTGGATGAGAACTGTCGACCCTCCATCGTCAGGAACTCGCTGCTGACCACCTCCGTCGGCAGCTGCAGGTCACCGAACGGGCCCGCCTCACCGCCGCGTGAGCCCTGACCGTTGTGCGCCAACAGCTCGGCCGGCCAGATCTGGGAGTGGAACGTGATGTTGTCCTTGCCCATGAAGTAGTAGGACAACGTGTCGGGATCGTTCCACCAGTCTCGCCAGCGCTCGGCGTCACCCTGGCGTCGGGCCCACTCGATCGAAGCCGACAGATAGCCGATGACGGCGTCGAACCAGACGTAGAGCCGCTTGGTCGGCTCCTCGCGCCAGCCGTCCAGCGGGATGGGGATGCCCCAGTCGATGTCGCGGCTCATCGCCCGCGGCTTGATCTCCTCCAGGATGTTCTGGCTGAACTTGATGACGTTGGGCCGCCACAGCCCGGATGCCGCACGGTCGTCGAGCCACTCGCCCAAAGAGTCGGCCAGGGCCGGTAGGTCGAGGAAGAAGTGCTGGGTCTGCACGAACTCCGGGGTCTCCCCGTTGATCTTGCTGCGGGGCTCGATCAGATCGGTGGCGTCGAGCTGGTTGCCGCAGTTGTCACACTGGTCCCCACGCGCTTCGGCATACCCGCAGATCGGGCAGGTGCCTTCGATATAGCGATCCGGCAGGGTGCGCCCGGTCGACGGGCTGATCGCGGCGAAAGTCGTCTGCTCGATCATGTAGCCGCCGGCGTGGACGGCCAGGAACATCTGCTGCGCGACCTCGTAGTGGTTCGCCGTGGTGGTGCGCGTGAACAGGTCGTAGGAGACGCCTAGGTCGACGAGGTCCTGCACGATCATCCGGTTGTTGGTGTCGGCGAGCTCGCGCGCCGTGACGCCCAGCTGGTCGGCAGCGACCAGGATCGGGGTGCCGTGCTCGTCGGTGCCCGAGACCATCAGCACGTCGTGGCCGGCCATCCGCATGTACCTGCTGAAGACGTCGGAGGGCACAGCGAACCCGGCCACGTGGCCGAGGTGGCGTGGGCCGTTGGCGTACGGCCAGGCGACAGCAGACAAGACATGGGTCATGGGCGTGGAGTCTAGTTGCGAGCGTCGACCTTCCCGTCGCCGTCGAGATCCAGGCCATCGATCGAATCTACGGTGAGCTCGAACGTCGGCGATGCATCATCGACCTGTCCCAGCGGCATAACCCAGAACGCAAGGCCACCCTCAAGCTCCGCGACGATCGGCTCCCCCAAGCTCCTGAATTCGGCGGCCGTCCCCTCGCTCGGAATGAACCGGGCGGTCTGCGCGACCTCGCTAGGCAGGACCATCACCCCGAAAACGGGCCAGGGCTGCGACTGGGCCGGACCGGGGCAGGCCAGGAACGTGGGCACCGAGCCGACGTCGTTGACATCGACCTCAGAGGTCACACAACTGCTCGCCCAGACGCCAAGGTCTGGCTCCACGGCGACTCTGAACTCTGACTCTCTCACCTCGACCGTCGTCGGCCTCCCACCTTCGGCCCATTGCGGCCCGGCGAGTCCGGTGAAGAGCAGGGTCGGCAAGACCTCGACCGTCGAGGTGTCCACGTCAGGCTGCGGGGGTGTGCCGACGGCCACCATTCCCGTGTCCGTCGGCAGCAGCACGGCTCCAGGGGACGGGTCCAGGCTGATCCCCTGGCCTCTGATCAGAAAGCTAAGGGGCCCGTCGGCGTACCTGATGACCAGGTCGGGAGTTGCTGTGTCTGCCGCTAGGGGACCTTCGATGGTGGTGATGCCTTCGGGGAGGGCGCCAACCGCCAGCGCGCTTCCGTCGCCAGCGATCGCACCGCTGGCAGCTTGGCCGTCTGCGTCCACGGTCAGCGTCGTGTCGGTGCCTTCGACTGTTATGTCGATCTCGCCGTCACGGTCAGTCACCCGCAGGTCCACGGGCTCGCCGACAACGGCATCGGGTTCCTGCACGGCGAACGGACTCAATCCGTCAGACTCAGGGCGCACGTCAGACGTGGCCCAGGCCAGTTTTACGCTGCCAACCCGTCGCGTCTGGGTCGGCACTGATGCGCCGCCGGGGCCAGCCCACGTGACCGGGCCAGCATCAATGGGGAATACCGAAACGTAGAGGTCCCCGTCGCTAGCGATACCGTTAATGTCACCCGGCTCGACGGCGCTCGCCAGTCCGCTCCGTGATCGCTGGGCCCACAGATTGGCCTGGGGGGCGATCATCAGCGGAACCTCGTCCCCATCGACCTGCACGACTTCATTGATGATGGGCGTTCCGCTGGAGGCGACGACCTGATCGGGGAGCAACCAGAAGATGTCGTTGAGGTCTTCAGGGGTAAAGAGATCGCGACTGAGCCATACAAACGGCTGCACTTTACCGTCTCCCAGGCCCACCCCAGTGGATCTGACTCCAGCGGCGAAGCCGTCGAAGCTCATCAGGGGCTGGCCGTCGTAGCGCGGCTCCGAGACCACCAAGGTCGTGCCGTCCCTGCTGAACCATTCGACACCGGACGGAAGGTCTGCCTCGATCGGCTCTAGCGTCCCGGTTTCATCGTCATCGAAGGTGACGGTGAAGCCCTCACCGGGCTCACGCGTCAACGTTCCGCCATTAAAGCCATCCATCTCAACGCCGCCGCTAGGCAAAGCGGCCTCGAACGAAACTGTGTCGTCCCATTCGCTGGGCGCGGGCACTTCGACATCCAGAGAGGTATCGGCGGGGTCGATCTGTGTTCCCAGCAGCTCACCCACCCCCGGGCCGGCACCAACCCACACTGCCGCCACCGCAGCGAGTCCGGCGAGCGCCATAACCCCGCGGGTTTGGCGTTGCTTGCGCCGGCGTCCTTGCGCGGAGGCCAGCACGGATCGCGCGGCCAAGCTCATGCTCGGTGGGTCCATCGCCGCCCTGTTCATCAGGCGCAGCACGTCGTCTTCACAGGTTGGCATGAGACTCATCTCCTTCTAGCAGCGAGCGCAGTCTGCTCAGACCACGCGAACCGGAGGCTTTGACGGTGCCGACGCCGATGCCCAAGGCATCAGCGGTCGCCCGTTCTGATTGATCCAAGTAATGACGCAACACCACGACTTCGCGCTCGCGGGCCGGCAGCGACTGAAGCGCCCGGACGAGGTCCACGTGCTGGGACTCCCGTCCACCCCCGCGCTCAGGTACGACGTCGGTGAGCACCTCTTTGCGGCGCGCACGCCACCGATCCGTGTGCAGATTCACCACGATCTTGCGGGCGTAGGCCTTCGGTTGGCCCCGACGCACCCGGCTCCACTTCAGGTATACGCGCTCCATGGCCTCTTGAACCAGCTCCTCCGCCACATGCGGATCGCCCGTCAACATCCAGGCTGCCGTGAGCAGACTCGCGGAGTTGTCAGCGACGAAACTGACGAACTCCTCATCCCGCTCGACGCTCACGTCCGCATCCTGACTGCCACCATGGCCCCTTAACGGAATCGACGGTCAAAAGGTTGTCTGAGGGCTGAGGCTATGCGGTCGCGATTCCCCGGACACGTCAGACGGCGCGGAACCTCAGGGCTCCCAGCAACGTCCTACGGAAGCGTGATTCACTGGTGGAGCCGCAACGACGGCGACGGATCGAGGAGGTCGACACTGTGCTTGCTGCACTCACGGGGACGGGACTATCAGCCGCCGCAGGCCTCAACGCCTACATCCCGTTCTTGATCCTGGCCCTCACCGCGCGGTTCACCGACGTGCTCAACCTGCCCGCGGAGTTCGCGTGGATCGAGTCCAACTGGGCGATCGGCGCAGGAGCAGTGTTGCTCTTCAGCGAGATGGTGCTCGACAAGATCGCGATCGTCGACCACATCAACGACGCTTTCGGCACCTTCATCCGCCCCGCCACGGGTGGCCTCATCTTCGCCGCGACCCAGGCGGCCGATGACTTCGAGCAGGGCTCCTCGTTCATGCAGGACAACCCGTGGATCGCGGTCGTCGGAGGAGTCGTGGTGGCCGGGGTGGTGCATACGGGGAAGGCAGCAACCCGCCCACTGATCAACGGTGCGACCTTCGGCCTCGGCGCGCCGGTGGCCTCGGTCACCGAGGACACCGCCTCGGTCGGCTTGAGCCTGGTGGCGATCTTCCTGCCGATCCTGGTCATCTTCGTGCTGATCGGGACGCTGTGGGTGATGTTCGCCGTGTGGCGGCGTGGTCGGCAACGCAAACGCACGCGCGACACCGCCATGGCCGGAGCCGGCTACTACTCCTAGGCGCGTCGCGCGGCGAGCACCGCGTCGTAGAGGCTCCTGCTCGACTCCCGCGAGGTCAGCCCCACGTCGCGACACACGTCCTTGAGACGCTCTCCCCCAGCCACACGTGCCTCGATGTCACTGACGACCTGATCGAGGTCCTGCTCGCGATCGGGCACGGCGGAGATGCCCGCCACCACGATGGTGATCTCTCCCCGCACCCCCTCGGTCGCCCATTCGGCGAGCTCGCCCAGTCCGCCTCGCTTGACCTCCTCGTAGGTCTTGGTGAGCTCTCGGCATACGGCAGCAGGTCGATCCTGGCCGAGCCCGTGGGCGAGCGCGGTCAGCATCGTCGCGAGCCGGTGCGGGGCCTCGAAGAAGACCATCGTTCGTTTCTCATCCGCTAGCTCTTCGACCAGCCGTTCCCGCTGGCCGGACTTGCGCGGCAGGAACCCCTCGAAGCAGAACCGCTCGACCGGAAGCCCGGAGACCGCCAGCGCCATCAGGACCGCACTGGGTCCGGGCACACACGTCACGGGTATGCCGTGGCTCACCGCGTCGCTGACCAGTCGGTATCCCGGGTCCGAGACCGACGGCATCCCGGCGTCGGTGACCAGCAGCACCCGCTCACCATCGTTCATCGACGCGATCAGATCCGACGTGCGGGAAGCTTCGTTGTGTTCGTGATAGCTGAGAACTCTGCCGGTGGTGGTGACCTTGAGACGATCACAGAGCTTGCGCAGCCGGCGGGTGTCCTCAGCAGCGATGATCGGCGCAGTGCGCAGCTCCTCGAGCAACCTCGGTGAGGCATCCCTGCTGTCCCCGATGGGCGTGGCAGCAAGCACGAGAACTCCAGGCATGACGTCACCCTAGTTGCCCATGCCCTGAGCCCCACTCCTCCTCGGGCGATCACCCAGACCGGCAATGGCGGGCGCCCGATCACATCGTCCCTGGTCGCGGCACGCTATGCCGGTTTCGGTGCGTCCGAACTGCGGGGTTTCGGTGCGTCCGAACTGCGGGACCGACGTGAGGTATGCGGTCTCGCTGGGGCCCGGAGGGCGGGCCTCAGTCCTTGGTGTGCAACGCCGCTCGTTGGCGGTCGCGGTTCATCTGCGAGATGACGTTGAGCGGGATGCCCTTGGGGCAGGCGGTGGAGCAGGCACCGATGTTGGTGCACCCACCGAAGCCCTCGGCGTCGTGCTGCTCGGTCATGGCCACGACCCGGGCGTCACGCTCGGGCTGGCCCTGCGGCAGGCTCCCGAGGTGGGTGATCTTGGCTCCCATGAACAGCATGCCGGAGGCGTTGGGACACGCCGCGACACACGCGCCGCAGCCGATGCACTCCGCACCCATGAAGGCCCGGTCGGCGTCGTCCTTGGGCACCAAGGTGGCGTGGGCGTCCGGGGCTGCACCGGTATTGGCGGAGATGAACCCGCCCGCCTGGACGATCCGGTCGAAGGCGCTGCGGTCGACCACGAGGTCCTTGACCACCGGGAAGCCCTCGGCGCGCCAGGGCTCGATGACGATCTCGTCACCGTCGTTGAAGGAGCGCATGTGCAGCTGACACGTCGTCGTGCGCTCGGGCCCGTGGGCCTCGCCGTTGATAACCACACCACAGGAGCCGCAGATGCCCTCGCGACAGTCGTGGTCGAAGGCCACCGGCTCTTCACCGTCAGTGATCAACTGCTCGTTGAGCACGTCCAACATCTCCAGGAACGACATGTCCTCGGACACGTCGTCCAACCGGTAGTCGGTCAATCCGCCCTTGTTCTCCGGACGGTCCTGACGCCAAATCTTCAGACTGATCTTCACTTGTAGCTCCGTTGCTTCATCTCGACGAACTCGTACTCGAGGTTTTCTTTGTGCAACACGTGGGGCCCGTCTCCGGCGCTCTCCCACGCGGCGACATACGCGAACTCATCGTCCTTGCGCACGGCCTCTCCCTCATCGGACTGGGACTCGGCCCGGAAGTGTCCTCCGCAGGACTCGTTGCGGTGCAGCGCGTCCACGCACATCAGCTCACCGAGCTCCAAGAAGTCCGCCACTCGGCCGGCCTTTTCCAGCGACTGGTTCATCGTGTCCGACGAACCGAGCACGCGCACGTTCTTCCAGAAGTCCTCCCGCAGCTCGCGGATCTCCGCGATGGCCTCGGTGAGCCCCTCCTCGGTGCGCTCCATGCCGCACTTGTCCCACATGATCTTGCCGAGGGCCTTGTGATAGGTGTCAACGCTCTTCGTGCCGTTGATGGTCAGGAAGTGGTCGACGCGCTCGCGCACGGACTGCTCGGCCTCCACCACGGCGGGGTCGTTGGGCTCGATCTTGGGATACGGCCCGTCCGCCAAGTAATCGCGGATCGTGTTCGGCAGCACGAAGTATCCGTCGGCCAGCCCCTGCATCAGTGCGGAGGCGCCCAGACGGTTCGCCCCATGGTCGGAGAAGTTCGCCTCGCCGGCGACGAAGAGCCCCGGGATGTTGGACTGCAGGTCGTAGTCGACCCACAGACCACCCATCGTGTAGTGCACGGCGGGGTAGATCCGCATCGGCGTCTCGTAGGGGTTCTCCCCGGTGATCTGCTGATACATGTCGAACAAGTTGCCGTACTTCGACTCCACGGCCGAGCGTCCCAACCGCTCGATGGCGTCGGAGAAGTCGAGGTAGACCCCCAGCCCTCCGCCGCCGACCCCGCGCCCCTCGTCGCAGACGTTCTTGGCCGCGCGGGAGGCGATGTCCCGAGGCACCAGGTTGCCGAAGGCGGGGTAGATCCGCTCCAGGTAGTAGTCGCGGTCGTCCTCGGCGATGTCGGTGGCCGGCGTGTCGCAGTCGTCGGCGCTCTTGGGCACCCAGATGCGACCGTCGTTTCGCAACGACTCACTCATCAGGGTCAGCTTCGACTGATACTCACCGGACACCGGTATGCAGGTGGGGTGGATCTGCGTGTAGCAGGGGTTCGCAAAGTAGGCACCCTTGCGGTGCGCACGCCACGTCGCCGTGACGTTGCAGCCCATCGCGTTGGTCGACAGGTAGAAGACGTTGCCGTAACCACCGGTGGCCAGCACCACCGTGTCGGCCAGGTGCGTCTCGATCTCGCCGGTCACCATGTCACGCGCGATGATGCCGCGGGCCACTCCGTTGACGACGATCAGCTCGAGCATCTCGTGTCGCTTGTACATCTCCACCGAGCCGGCCGCGATCTGCCGCTCCAACGCCTGATAGGCGCCGATCAGCAGCTGCTGACCCGTCTGGCCGCGGGCGTAGAACGTGCGGGAGACCTGAACGCCACCGAAGGACCGGTTGTCCAGCATGCCGCCGTACTCGCGGGCGAACGGGACCCCTTGGGCCACGCACTGGTCGATGATGTCGGCGCTGACCTCGGCCAGGCGGTAGACGTTGGACTCTCGCGAGCGGTAGTCCCCACCCTTGACCGTGTCGTAGAACAGCCGGTAGGTCGAGTCACCGTCGCCCTTGTAGTTCTTGGCGGCGTTGATGCCACCCTGCGCGGCGATGGAGTGCGCGCGCCGGGGGCTGTCCTGATAGCAGAAGCTCTTGACGTGGTAGCCGGCCTCGCCCAGTGTCGCCCCGGCCGAGGCACCGGCCAGGCCGGTGCCGAC
>JBBSQA010000004.1:0-153715 GCA_038258285.1 Actinomycetales bacterium
CAGCCCAGCGAGATATACAGCGTGTTGGTGATGTATTTCGGTACCCGGCGCCATACCGAGGTCCTTGGCCACCGACCCGGCGCTCGCCCGGCCGGCGGCACCCACCCGTCCCACCTGACGCAGCTGTAACGCCAGCACCGCCACGATCGGCACCGGGTCCAGCCCACCAGACATCACATGCCGTAGCAGTCGCATCGCCTCGGCCTGGTCCCCGGCCAACGCCGCCCCCGCCACCTTGAACCCGGTGGTCTCCACCTTCTCGCCGTAGTACGTCTCGACGTCGGCGACCCCGACCAGGCCCGAGATATCGCGCATCAGCTGTGCACAGGCTCCTGCCAGCTCGCGCACATCCTTCCCGACTGCTTGCACCAACGCACTGGCGGCGTGCTTATCGATCCGTCGTCGATGGTCTTGGAACTCCCCCGTCACGAAGGCGATCTTGTCGCTCTCGGTCTTCAGCGCCTTGGCCTCGATCACCCGCGCGCCGGCCTTCTTCAGCCCGTCCAGCACCCTTTTGCCACGGTTACCGCTCTTGTGCAGCACCATCAGCGTGACGTCTTCGGCAACGTCGTCGAGGATGGACATGACGTCCTCGATGAGCGTGTCGTCTGCCTCGTCGAGGTCGTGCACCACCAAGGCTCGTCCACCCCCGAACAGCGACGGACTTGCGTGCATCTGTAAGTCCCCCGGGGCGTAGGCGGACGCGTACAGATGCACCGTTTCCAACTCTGCGTCCGCCGCGGCCAACAGCGCTACGACACTCTGCACCGCCCGCTCCGCCAGAACCTCCTCCGGACCACTGACCAACACGTACCGAGGCACCTCACGCGCTGCCGAGGTCATAGGTCGACCGCCTCGAGACCGAGCTGGTTCATCCGGGTCGTGATGAGGTCGGGAGCCAGCTCGAGGTGCTCGGCCAAGGCTTCAGTGGGCACCCCCGCCTCGACCCCGTCGCGCAGCTCCTCGTCCTGCTCCTGAGTCCAGGCGTGGCCACCCGTGACGGCGGTGCGCGGTGACCGGGCGACCGGTGGGGCCACCGCGACAGGCCTCGGCTGCTCGCCCCGAGCTTGGACCGGCTCGATGTCCGTGGCTTCGGCGTCCAGCCGGGCCAAGGCGCCCAGGACCAACTTCCGGTCGGTCGTCGGCCAGAAGGGGGGCAACGACCGCTGCAGGAAGCCGGAGTAGCTCTTGGTCATCATGCGGGAGTCCAGCAGAGCGACGACGCCGCGATCGCTGCTGCGCCGGATGAGCCGACCCGATCCCTGCGCCAGTCTCAGCGCGGCATGTGTGCCCGAAACGGCCATGAAGCCGTTTCCGCCCATGCGGGAGATCGCTTCGGTCCGGGCGGAGGACAGGGGGTCATCAGGGCGCGGAAAGGGGATGCGGTCGATGATGACGAGTTGGCAGGCTGAGCCGGGCACGTCGACGCCCTGCCACAACGACATCGTTCCGAACAGGCACGTGCTGGCGTGGGCGGCGAACTCGCGGACCAGCGTGGGTGTCTGGTCATCACCCTGACACAGGACCTCGATGTCGGTGTCCTTGAGCCGGGTGCGCATCTCCTGGGTTGCCGTCTCGGCGGCCCGCCGGGAGCTGAAAAGGCCCAGCGTTCGCCCGCCGGCGGCGCGTACCAGCGCCTCCATCTCCTCGAACACCTTGGGCCCGGCCCCGTCCCGGCCGAGGGCCGGCAGGTGCGAGGCCACGTAGGCAATGGCCTGTTGGGGGTAGTCGAAGGGGCTGCCGACGTCCAGGCCGGTGTAGGCCGGGGCGTCGGCGCCGCGCAGACCCAGCGTCCCAGCAACGGCGTCGAAGGTCCCGCCCAGCTCCAGGGTCGCCGAGGTCAGCACCACGGTGCGATCCCCGAAGATCTTGTCGCGGATCATCATGGCCACGCTCATCGGCGCCACCCGCAAGGTCGTGTTGCCGCGCTGATCCCGGGCCACCCACGCCACGTCCAGCTCGCGCTCCTCCAGCAGTCGCTCGGCGGCGTCGAACACTTCGTCGATACCGGAGCGAGCCACCTGACGAGCCCCGTCGGCGGCGCTGGAGGAGTCACCCTTCATCTCCGACTGGGCCCCCCGAGCGGCATCCCGCACCGCGGCGAGCGCTCGCGACATACCCTCCGGCAAACCCTGGCTGAGCCGTCCCTCGGGCAACACGTCCAGGACCGCCTGCAGGTCCTCCACCGCGTCGGTCAACGCCTCGGTCGAGCCGTACTTGCTGGCCCGACGCGCAGCGATGCTCACGGTCCCCGCAGTCATCTCGTCCGTGATGGTCGAGGTCACCCGGTCCGTGAGCTCGTGAGCCTCGTCGATGACGAGCAGGTCGTGCTCGGGCAGCATCTGCCGACCCTCGAAGGCGTCGATGGCCATGAAGGCGTGGTTGGTGACGATGACGTCGACGTCGCGCGCGGCCGCCCGCGTGACCTCGACATAGCACTCCGAGGCCAGCGGACACTTCGAGCCCAGGCACTCCTTGGCGCTGACGGACACCTGCCGCCACGCCCGGTTGCTGACCCCGGGGACCAGCTCGTCGCGGTCACCGGACTCGGTGACATCGGCCCACTCACGCAGCCGGGTGATCTCGGCGCCCATCTTGGAGCGCTCCGCATCCACCGTGCCGACCGACATCAAGGTGTCAGCATCCTCATCCGGGAAGCCGCCCACCAGCTTGTGTTTGCAGAGGTAGTTGGACCGACCTTTGACCAGCGCAAACGTCGGTTCACGCCCGACCAGCGGGTGCAGCGCCGCCGAGATCCTCGGCAGGTCGCGGTCGATGATCTGGGCTTGCAGAGCCAGGGTTGCCGTGGCCACCACCACCGGCTTGCCGGTCGCCATCGCGTGCGCGATGGCAGGCACCAGGTAGGCCAACGACTTGCCCGTCCCCGTGCCGGCCTGGACCAACAGGTGCTTCTCCCCTTCCACGGCGTCGCGAACGGCCTTGGCCATCTGCACCTGCCCGGGACGGGTGGATCCGCCGACTGCCGCAACGGCCGCGTCGAGCAACGCGTCGAGGTCTGCAGGCATGGCAGACAGGGTATGCGGTTCCGGTGCGCCGTCGTCTCCGCTGTGCACAGGACTCAGCGGTTGGCGATGCCGTCGGGTGCGCAGATGAAGTGCGCGACCATGGCCGTCCATCCGGTCTGGTGGGAGGCACCCAAACCCTCGCCGTTGTCCCCGTCGAAGTACTCGCTGAAGGTCGGGTGCTCGTCCCACAGCGGGCCGCTCGGGTGATGCCGGGGCGTGCTGGGCCTGCGGCCTTCGGCCCCCGGCCGGAAGAGCGAGACCAGCCGCTGTTCGATCGAGGTCGCGACCTGCTCGATCGACAGCTCCTCTCCCGATCCGGTGGGGAACTCGACCCGATGGGTGGCTCCCGCCCCACGGCCGTAGACGCGCAGCGCGTCGGTGATCAGTGCGTTGACCGGCATCCAGACGGGTCCACGCCAGTTGGAGTTGCCACCGAACATGCCCGTCAACGACTCAGCGGGAACGTAGGCCAGCTGCAGGTCCACCCCGTCGACCGTGGCCGAGACCCCGTCGCGGTGGACGGCCGAGAGCGACCGAATGCCGTGTGGGGAGAGGAACTCGCCCTCGTCCAGCAGCGGCTTCAACAACGCCGACCACTGGTCGGCCGAGACCATGGACAGAGTGCGGACCGCCTGCCCTCGGTAGTTGGTGTGCACCAGCGAGTCGGCGAGCTCGGGGCGTCGGTCCGTCCAGCCCTGGAAGAAGTCCGTCAGGTCCGGCAGATCGGTCGCCACCCAGTTCGGCACCAACGACACCGCTGTCAAAGGCAGCAGGCCGACCATCGACCGGACCGGCATACGGTGTGCCTGTCCGTCGGCATCGACGAGCAGGTCGTGGAAGAACTCGTCGTCGGAGTCCCACAACACCGAGTGCTGGGAGCCGAAGTCCTCCATCGCTTCGGAGATGGCCAGGAAGTGCACCAGGAACTTGGTGGCCACCTCGTCCCAGGCGGGGTCCGCACGGGCCAGCTCCGTGCTCATCCGCAACATCTTCAGGCAGAACATGCCCATCCAGGCCGTCGCGTCGGCTTGCTCCAGCCGTTGCCCGTCGGGGAGCGGCTCGGACCGGTCGAACAGCCCCACGTTGTCCATCCCGAGGAAGCCGCCCTCGAAGACGTGCGATCCGTCGGCGTCCTTGCGGTTCACCCACCACGGGAAGTTGAGCAGCATCTTCAGCACGATCCGTTGCAGGAAGTCGCGGTCGCTGCCACCGTCGATCGAGTAGACCTGCCACGCCGCCCACGGGTGCACCGGCGGGTTGACGTCGGAGAAGTTCCACTCGTAGGCCGGCAGTTGACCGTTGGGATGCATCGACCACTCACGGCAGATCAGCAACAGCTGAGCCTTGGCGAAGGCCGGGTCCACGTGCGCCAGAGCCACGCAGTGGAAGGCGAGGTCCCAGGTGGCAAACCACGGGTACTCCCACTCGTCCGGCATCGAGATGACTTCAGCAAGGTTGACGTGCTGCCAGTCCGTGTTGCGGCCGCGGTGCAGCGTGGCCCGCTCCGGAGGAGGCGGCGGCTGCGCGGGATCGCCCGCCAGCCATCTCGGCACGTCGTAGATGTAGAGCTGCTTGCCCCACTGCAACCCGGCGAAGGCGCGGCGCGCGATGTGGGCATCCTCCTCAGTGGTCTGCGGAGGCAACACCGCAGTGAAGAAGTCCTGCGAATCCTGGCGACGGTGGGCGATCACGTCGTCGAACGACTCGGGCGCTTCGGGCTCTCCGTCCAGATCGCTCAACCGCAGTCGCACGGTCACACTCTCGCCAGGGTCGACCGCCTCGAAGTGCCACCACAAGCCCACCTTGGTGCCGTGCTGCTCCGGGTTGCCCCGCCCCGCGTCACCGGCCAGAACGGCTTCGTTGACGACGTCCTTGGGGTATGCCGTGTGCTGGGCCTGCGCTGCCTCCTCGCCGTACAGCCCCATCAGGTTCGAGTCGTTGTCGCAGAAGACGAGGCGGGGCCGACCAGCAGTCGCATGGCGATCCGCTCGCAGACGCAGTCGGCCGAGCTCGTGGTGATGGGCTTGCACGTCGACGTAAGCCGGTGCTTCGGCGTGATCCCCTTCGAATGCACCTTCTGCCCACAGCCGTGGTCGTCGGTCGTCCAGACCCCAGGCCCAGGTGTTGCGGAACCACAGCTGAGGCACCAGGTCCAGCAGCGCCGGCGCGGCGCTGTGGTTCGTCGCGGTGATCTCAACGCAGATGTCGCTCGGCGACGCCTTGGCGTGCGTGACTTCGACATCGAAGAAGGCGTCGTCGTCCAGGACTCCGGTGTCGCACAGCTCGTACTCCGGCTCTTCCGGCCCGCGCGCACCGTTGACGGCCACCAGGTCGGCATACGGGAAGGCTGCTGTGGGGTAGCGGTAGAGCCACCGGGCGAAGCTGTGCGTGGGGGTGCCGTCCAGGGCCCACCAGTACTCCTTCACGTCCTCGCCGTGGTTTCCCTGCGGGTTCGTCAAGCCGAACAACCGCTCCTTGATGCGGTCGTCGTGACCGTTCCACAGCGCGACCCCGAGGTTGAGATGCCCGTCCACGTCGCAGAGACCGGCCAGTGCGTCCTCACCCCATCGGTAGGCCCGACGGTGTGCGTCGTCGAACGGGAAATGCTCCCAGGCATTGCCGTCGGCGGAGTAGTCCTCGCGCACCGTGCCCCACTGCCGGGCCGAGACGTACGGGCCCCACTGTCGCCAGGCGGCTTTGGGGTCGGCGGACTCGTCCAGGCGCTCCGACTCAGTGCTCACTGGGCCTACTGTGGCACGGCTAGGAGGCGAACGAGGCCAGCGCTCCGTGCAGGTCGGGCAGTACTTTGGCTTCCAGCCGCGTGCCCTCAGCCGTGTGCTCCTCGAGCAGGATCTCGCCTTCAGCGTGCACCCGGCTCACCAGGTCACCGCGATCGTAGGGCAGCAACACGTCGACGAGGATCTGCGGCCGGGGGAGGGTCGACTCGACGGCCTCGATGACCTCCGGCATCCCCGCACCGGTGCGGGCCGAAACGGCGACCGAGTCGGGGTAGGTCCGCAGCAGCCGGTCCAACACCTCGGGATCGGCGACGTCAGCCTTGTTGAACACGATGACTTCGGGAACCTCATGAGCGCCCACGTCGGCCAGCACCTCGTGCACCGCCCGGATCTGCCCGTCGGGGTCGTCGTGCGCCCCGTCCACGACGTGCAGCAGCACGTCCGCGCCAGCGGCCTCCTCCAGGGTGGACCGGAAGGCCTCGACCAGCTGGTGCGGCAGAGCCCTGACGAAACCGACCGTGTCGACCAGCGTGTAGGGCCGACCATCCTCGGCTTCGGTGCGACGCACGGTCGGGTCCAGCGTGGCGAAGAGCTGGTCCTGCACCAGCACCCCGGCTCCAGTCAGGCGGTTGAGCAGAGATGACTTGCCGGCGTTGGTGTATCCGACGATGGCCACACTGGCGACGTGACCACTCTTACGCGAGGCCCGTTTGGTGTCTCGGGTGACCTTCATCGAGGCGATGTCCCGGCGCAGCTTGGCGATCCGCGTGTTGATCCGACGGCGGTCCAGCTCGATCTTGGTCTCACCAGGTCCGCGCGATCCGATGCCCTCACCACCGGCGACACGACCACCGGCCTGCCGGGACATCGACTCACCCCAGCCGCGCAGGCGGGGCAGCAGATACTGCAGCTGTGCCAGCTCGACCTGGGCGCGACCCTCACGGGACTTGGCGTGCTGGGCGAAGATGTCCAGGATCAGCGCGGTGCGGTCGATGACCTTGACCTTCACGACGTCTTCCAGCGCCCGACGCTGGGAGGGCGCGAGCTCGTCGTCGCAGATGACCGTGTCGGCGCCTTCGGCCTGCACGATCTCTCGCAGCTCCTGAGCCTTACCCGATCCCAGGTAGGTCGCCGGATCGGGCTTGGCTCGACGTTGCAGGACGGCGTCAGCGATCGTGGACCCGGCGGTTTCGGCGAGCGCGGACAACTCACGCATGGAGGTCTCGGCGTCCTCGACCGTGCCTTCACCCCATACCCCAGCGAGCACCACGCGCTCCAACCGCAGCTGTCGGTACTCGACTTCGGTGACGTCCTGCAGCTCGGTCGACAACCCGCCGACACGCTTCAGCGCTGCTCGTTCCTCACGGTCGAACTGGTCACCGTCGAACGACGACTCAGCCTCGGGTCGTCCCGTGCTCGTGGGCCCGGGATTGGTGTGTGCGGTCATATTCTCCTTCGGTTCCTGCTCAGGGTCTCACTCTCTCAACGTTCGGGGCCACCGATTTCCTCCCCCGTAGACTTTTGCCGATGGCATCCCACGCTGGCGACCCCCCGGGCAACGACCACTACTTCACCGCCGACCCCGTCTCGGACGATGAGCTGCGACTGCGCACCGTGACCCTGGCCGGCCGTGAGGTCACGGTGGTGACGGCGGGCGGCATCTTCTCCCCGGACAGCGTCGACAAGGGCACGGCCCTGTTGCTCAAACACCTGCCACTGCCTCCGGTCTCCGGCACGTTCCTGGATCTGGGTTGTGGTTGGGGACCACTCGCCCTCACCATGGCCCTGCAGGCTCCGGGGGCGGAGGTCTATGCCGTGGACGTCAACCGGCGAGCACTCGACCTGATGCGTCGTAACGCGGTGGCCTTAGGGTGCTCGGGAGTCCAGATCGCCGAGCCCTCCGACGTCCCTGGCGACACCACCTTCGACCTCATCTGGTCCAACCCTGCCATCAGGATCGGAAAAGCTGCGCTGCACGAGATGCTCTCGACCTGGTTGCCCAGACTGGCACTCGGTGGATCGGCATACCTGGTGGTCAGCAAGAACCTTGGGGCCGACTCGTTGCAGCACTGGCTGAGCGGGCAGGACCCGCGCTGGGAGGTGGGGCGCTTCGCCAGCGACAAAGGCTTCCGCGTCCTCCGGATCCACCTGCCCTCAACGCCTCCCGCCGCCTAGCCCACCCCGCACAACAACACGCGGCATAGCCCCTCCCTCAAGCCGCACCGCCACCCCACAGCCTGCGGAGCACCACCTGTGCTCGGTGAGTTGACTCGTGCTGCCGAGGGCGCGGACACGGGTTGTCCAAGGCGGTACGTGTCGTCCACAGCGGCACGACTCGACGAGATGGTCCACAACTCTTCGCGTGAGGCGCGACGTCGCGTCGCGCGGGACCATATTCATCTCCATGGATCCCCGCCTGTTGGGCCTTCTCGCTCGTCGATACCCGGCCCTCTTCACCTCTGCAGAGGCCACTGCGGTGGGTCTCGACGCCGGCACGATCCACCGGCTCTGCCGCCGCGCAGAGATCATCCGGTTGGCGAGCGGCGCCTACACCTCGGCCGAGGTGTGGAGCAACGCCGACCCCGTCGACCGACACATCCTGCTCACAGCTTCTCGCTGCGCCGCGCTTGAGGGTCGGGGCGACATCTCCCTCGCGCTCAGCCACGACAGCGCAGCAGCCTGGTGGGGTATCCCCTTGATGAGCACCCCGAAGCGGGGACATCTCACCCTCTGCCATGGCGGTGCGGCACGTAGCCGTAGGGACTACACGGTCCACCGTCAGTACGGGGCGGATCAGTGTGCAACCTCCACGGGGGTCGGACCGAACTCAGCCGAGCACCGGAGCCCATCGCACCCCCTGAAGCAGGTGCGGACGGTGTCCCCGGTCCTCGCCGCTTTCGGAGTGGCCGAGACCCACGGTTTCCTGGCAGGGGTCGTGGCCCTGGATGGGGCGCTTCACAGCGGAAAGGCCACGCCGGCGGACGCGGTCGGATGGCTGAGCCGGCTCAGACGTCGGCCAGGCATGGCCACGATCCGATCGGTGGTGAACGCGGCCGATGGGTTGGCGGAGTCACCTCTGGAGACGCAGGCGCGTGTGGCGCTCCATTCCCTGGGACACCGACCCCGCCTTCAAGCCAGGCTCCTCTCGACAGAAGGACGCTTCGTCGCTCGGGTCGACCTCCTCATCGAGGATCTGGGTGTTGTTGTCGAAGTCGACGGTCGAGTGAAGTACCAACAGCACAACTCGACCCAGACGTTGGTCTCGGAGAAACGCCGTGAGAACGCCATCGTGAACTTGGGCTATGCCGTGTTTCGACTCGAGCATCATCACCTCGCTGATCCCAAAGCCATCGACGCCCACATACAACAGGCCGCTCGCCGAGCCCGGCCTCCTCAGCGATGATCGACTCGTGCGTCCGTAGTCGACCTGTAGCCGATCCGGCGAAGGCATCAGTCATCGCAGCGGGCACGAGTGCGTCGACTACGACCCCGGGGCCCGCTCGGTGATGACGGCGAGGGCCTTAGACAGCAGGTCCGGGGCGTCGTGCGGGAGCCAGACGATCCGGGGGTCGGCGCCAAACCAGGCCATCTGACGGCGGGCGTACTTGCGGGTGGCGATGGCGGTGTCATCCCGCGCCTGCTCAGCGCTCAGCCGACCGTCGAGATGAGCCAGTGCCTGTGAGTACCCCAGAGCCCGTCGGGCCGTCGGACTCTCCCGCAGGCCTACCGCCTCCAAACCCGTCACCTCCTCGAGCAGGCCGGAGTCCCACATCGTCTCCACGCGAGCGGCGATCCGTGCGTTCAGCACCTCGCGGTCGGCGGCCAGCCCGATGATCACCGTCGGCTCCACGAACTCTCGCCGGGGCATCGACGCACTGAACGGCCGACCCGTCAGCTCGATGACCTCGAGCGCTCGGACCACCCGGCGCTCGTTGCGGGCATCGAGCCGGGACGCGGCCACAGGATCGCGAACCGCCAGGTCTGCATGCAAGGCGTCCGCGCCCCGCTGGGCCAATACCTCTTCCCACCGAGCGCGCACGACCGGGTCGGTCGGCGGGATATCCAGCTCGTCGAGCAAGGCCCGGACGTACAACCCCGAACCGCCGACCACCAGCGGACGGGCCCCGCGAGCGCGGACCGCCGCCAGATCTTCCCGAGCCCAGCGTTGGTATGCGGCAACTCGAGCCTCGTCCGCCACCTCGAGAACGTCGATCTGATGGTGGGGGATCCCCCGTCGGTCATCGATCGACAGCTTCGCGGTGCCGATGTCCATCCCCCGGTACAGCTGTGAGGCGTCGGCGTTGACGACCTCTCCACCGAGCTCCGTGGCCACCTGGAGGCCGAGGCCACTCTTGCCGCTGGCGGTCGGCCCGATAATCGCGACGACGGGTTCGATGGTCCTCACACCCGACGTCGCCACGCGTCGAGTCTGGCATGAGGGGCGGTCACGATCGAGGGACACTGCTGGCCACAGCCGACATACTGACCCGATGGTCACCGACCCGTCACCGATCCAGTTGCACGTGCTGGCCGACTCCACCGGAGATACGGCCGCCCGGGTAGCCCGTGCGGCCGCCGCGCAGTACGTGGGCTACGACATGCGCATCGTGCGACACTCCCGGTTGTCCTCCGCCGACGGCGTGCGCTCCGTGCTGGACCGGATCGACCCGCAGGGGGCTGCAGCCGTCGTGTTCTCCACGATCGTGGACCCCGAACTGCGGGCCCTCGTCGGCACGCAGTGCGAGGAGCGGGGCATTCCGCACGCCGAGCTGTTGGACTCCGCCGTCGCCGCGCTGACCCAGGCTACGGGCGTCGAGCCCGAACGCACCGTGCGCCCCGTCGGGGTCGGTGAGGACTACTTCGCCCGCATCCAGGCGATGGAGTTCTCGATCGCCAACGACGACGGCAAGTTCCACAATCCGCTGCGCGAGGCGGACATCGTGCTGATCGGCGTCTCACGGTCCGGGAAGACTCCACTGGCCATGTATCTGGGTTACCTCGGCTACCGCACGGCCAACATCCCGCTGGTCCCGGGCATCGCCGTGCCCGAGGAGCTCTGGGAGGTGGACCGCCACAAGATCATCGGGCTGACCATCGACCCCGAGCGCCTGCACGCGATCCGCACCCGGCGGGTGACGGCCATGGGCTCCCGCACCGACCGCTCGGGGTATGCCGACCTGGGCCGGATCTTCCACGAGCTGGAGGAGATCACGGCGCTGCAGCGCAAGGTCGGTTGTCCCGTCATCGACACCACGCAGCTGGCACTGGAAGAAGCGGCCGGTCGGGTGATCGAGGTCCTCGAGCGGCGAGCCTCGCTGAACACCTAGCCGCGCCCCTGACCCAGCGGTACGGTGCCAGCACACCCTCAACCCTTCAGGAGAGCCCATGAGTGCATCCGCCAACGGCGACGGATCACCGCACATCACCACAGCCAGCAACACGACGTACCTCTACGACCTTGCCGACGGTGACGCGTCGATGCGCACGGTCCTGGGCGGCAAGGGGGCCAACGTTGCGGAGATGATGCGCCTCGGCGTCCCGGTGCCCGACGGCTTCACCATCAGCACCGCCGCCAGCGTTGCAGCCATGGACTCCGGGGGCCAGTGGCCGGAGGACCTGTGGGACCAGACCATCGCGGCCCTGCATCGGATGGAGGAGCGCACCGGCAAGACCTTGGGCTCTCCGGACCAGCCCCTGCTGGTCTCGGTCCGCTCCGGCGCCGTCGTCTCGATGCCCGGGATGATGGACACCATCCTCAACCTCGGCATCAGCGCTGACACCGTCGAGGCCCTGGGACGTGAGTCGGACAACCCGCGCTTCGCTTGGGACTCCTACCGGCGGTTCATCCAGATGTACGGCGAGGTCGTCGAGGGCGTCCCGGCCTACGCCTACGGTGATGTGCTGACGGCCAAGAAACGCGCCCGGGGGGTCGAGCAGGACACCGATCTGAGCACCGACGACCTCAAGGAGCTGGTCGAGGATTTCCTCCAGGTCTCCCGGGAACACATGGGTGAGGATCTCCCCACCGACCCGCAGGACCAGCTCCGCCGAGCGGTCGACGCCGTTTTCGGCTCGTGGCAGACGAAACGGGCCGGCGTCTACCGCCGGGCGAACGGCATACCCGACTCCCTGGGCACTGCGGTCAACGTGATGCAGATGGTCTTCGGCAACCGCGGTCAGACCTCCGCCACCGGGGTCTGTTTCACCCGCAACCCGGCCACGGGCGCCAAAGAGCTCTACGGCGAGTTCCTGCTCGATGCTCAGGGTGAGGACGTGGTGGCGGGCATCCGCACACCCCGACCGTTGGCAGAGATGCAGGAGGCCCTGCCCGAGGCGTTCGAACAGCTGGTGGACACGATGCGCCGGCTCGAAGAGCACTACGGGGACATGCAGGACATCGAGTTCACCGTGGAGGAGGGCACGCTCTATCTGTTGCAGACCCGTTCGGGCAAGCGCACGGCGGCCGCAGCCTTCAAGGTCGCCCGCGACATGGTGCAGGAGGGCACGATCGATGAGCAGCAGGCCCTGCGACGCGTCGATGCCGCTCAGCTCGACCAGCTGCTTCACCCCGCGATCGACCCCGAGCACGGACAGCGACCCATCACCAAGGGGTTGAACGCCTCCCCCGGCGCCGCGGTCGGCGCCATCGTCTTCGACTCCGACGTCGCCGAGGAGCGCGGCAAGGCAGGCGTGGCGGTCATCCTCGTGAGCTGGGAGACCTCACCCGATGACATCGCCGGCGTCATCCAGTCCCAAGGGGTTTTGACCGCGCACGGTGGAATGACGTCGCACGCCGCGGTCGTCGCCCGCGGGATGGGGCGTCCCTGTGTCGCCGGAGCCTCCGGGATCAGCATCGACGTCCAGGCCGGCACGATGACCGTGGGCGAGCAGGTCCTGAAGGAAGGCGACACGATCACCCTGGACGGCTCGACCGGCGAGGTGTATGCCGGAGCGCTGGACCTCATCCCGCCGCAGCTGAACGAGGACTTCGCCGCGATCGTGTCCTGGGCCGACGGCATCCGTCGGCTGGGCGTGCGGGCCAACGCCGACACCGGAGAAGACGCCGCGAAGGCCCGGGAGTTCGGCGCGGAGGGGATCGGGCTGTGCCGCACCGAGCACATGTTCATGTCGCCGGACCGACTGCCCGCGATGCGCTCGATGATCTTGGCGCACGACGACGAGGAGAGAGCCGCAGCCCTGGACTCGATCCTGCCCATGCAGCAGGAGGACTTCGAGGCGATCTTCACCGCGATGTCAGGACTGCCGGTCACCATCAGGCTGCTGGACCCGCCGTTGCACGAGTTCCTGCCCGACCTGGTCGAGCAGTCTTTGACGGTCCAGCGACTGGAGCTGCAGAGTGCCGATCCCGACGAGGTTGCCCGCGAGAGGCGCCTGTTGGAGCAGGTCAAGAAGCTCACCGAGATGAACCCGATGCTGGGCACGCGTGGGGTGCGCCTCGCGCTGCTCTATCCCCAGATCCCGCAGATGCAGGTCCGTGCCATCGCCCGTGCGGCATTCGCCGTCACGGCCGCGGGCGGCACCCCGATCGTGGAGATCATGGTGCCGCTGGTGGCCTTCGCCGAGGAGCTGAAGCAGATGCGGGTCATCATCGAAGACACCCTGGCGCAGGAGTTCGAGGCTTCGGGACACCGGTTCGACTACACCATCGGCACGATGATCGAGATCCCGCGAGCGGCCGTCGTCGCCGCCCAGATCGCCGAGCACGCCGACTTCTTCTCCTTCGGCACCAACGACCTCACCCAGACCGGGATCGGCATCTCGCGGGACGACGCGGAAGGCAGTTTCCTGGCGGCATACCAGGATCAGGATCTGGTGCCGAGCAACCCGTTCGCCACCATCGACGCCGACGGCGTAGCGGAGCTCGTCCGGATCGGGGCCGAGGGTGGTCGCCGCACGAAGCCGGACCTCAAACTCGGGGTATGCGGCGAGCATGGCGGAGATCCGGCCTCCATCGCCATCTTCGACGGGTTGGGCCTGGACTACGTGTCGTGCTCGCCGTATCGGGTGCCGATCGCGCGCTTCTCCGCTGCGCGCTCCGTCCTGGACGCGGCCAACGACCGTTAGTCCTCCTCGGCTAGGACACTCGCGGGGCGATCACAGCAAGGCCGGCGTTGTCGTCGTAGGTGTAGACCTCCTGGCCGTTGATCCAGACCCGCATCGCACGAGAGGCGAAGTCGAAGGGGTCGCCGCTCCACAGCACGACATCGGCGTCCTTGCCAGACTCCAGTGAGCCCACCCGGTCGGCCACACCCATCACGGTGGCCGGGTTGATGGTGACCGCTCGCAGCGCCGCGTCCCGGTCCATGCCCTCCTTGTGGGCCAGCGCCGCCTGGGTGACCAGGAACTCGATGGGCACAACCGGGTGGTCGGTGATGATGGACACGGCCACCCCCGCCCGATCGAGGATCCCCGGGGCCTTGGCGCTGCGCTGGCGCACCTCGACCTTGGACCGCGACACGATCATCGGCCCGTACAGCACCGGGATCCCCTTGGCCGCCAGCACGTCGGCGAGCAGGTAGCCCTCGGTGCCATGGTCGAGGACCAGGTCGTAGCCGAACTCCTCCGCGATCCTGATGGCGGTGGCAATGTCGTCGGCTCGGTGGCAGTGCTGGCGCCACGGGATCTGCCGCTCCAGGACCATGATGAGGGCCTCGTGCACCAGGTTGCCGGCCACGGGGGTGGCCTCGGTGTCCTGTTCGCTCCGCGCCAGCATCGCCTGGTGGGCTCGCGCAGCGGTGAAGGCTTGGCGCAGGGTCAATGCCACCCCGAGCCGAGTGGAGGGGGTCTTGGTCTGCTCGCCGTAGACGCGCTTCGGGTTCTCCCCCAGCGCCGACTTCACACCGGACGGGGACCGCAGCACCATCTCGTCCACGTAGCGGCCGTAGGTCTTGATCGCAACCGCCAGACCACCGATGGGGTTGCCCGAGCCGGGGTTGACGTTGACTGAGGTGATTCCACCGCTCAGCGCGTCATCGAACCCCTTCTCCAAGGGGTTGATCGCGTCCAGAGCTCGGGCCGCGGCCATCACGGGGTCGGTCATCTCGTTGGTGTCCTCACCAGCCCACCCCTCGCCCTCCTCGGAGACGCCCAGGTGGACGTGGGCATCGACCAGCCCCGGCAACAGCCACGCCCCTTCGGCATCGACGACCTGGGCGTCGGAGGGGACGAGGACGTCGGGGCCCAGGTCGAGGATCGTGCTGCCCTCGATCAGGACCGTGCCGGTGAAGGCTTCACCGGTGACTGGGACGACGTGTGCGTGAGTGATGGCGAGCGTCATCCACCCACGGTAGCTCGGCAGTGTGAGGCATCACTCATTGAAATCGCTAACTCGGTCCCGCAAACCCTTGTGAAAACGCGTCTACTACTGCGAAAGTAGGAGGGTTGCTCCAACGACACGCGGGCTAGACCCCGTCTTACCGGCAACACACGGATACGCCACAGCGCGGTGGCTGAACCACAAGTCGCGCGCCGACCTGGAAGATGAAACATTCAGGCTTGACGCAACGTTACCCCACCGTAGGGAGTGGTTCTTAACTCCGTACCCCACGATTTCACCCACGCCGCAACGTTCTCGAACGCCGCTGCGACACCGACCACCGAGGAGCACCTACATGGACTGGCGCAGTCGCGCTGCATGCCTGGAAGAAGACCCTGAACTCTTCTTTCCGATCGGAAATACCGGCCCGGCCCTGCAGCAGATCGAAGAGGCCAAGGCGGTATGCCGGACCTGTCCCGTGCTCGACACGTGTTTGAAGTGGGCTTTGGAGACGGGGCAGGACGCGGGCGTCTGGGGAGGACTGTCCGAGGACGAGCGACGCGCCCTGAAGCGCCGTAAGGCTCGGGCACGACGCGCAGGCTAGTCCAGCACCTCAGGCACGGAACGAAGCCGCACGACGAACCTCGCTGAGGTTCCGTGCGGCTTTGTCGTGTCCCAGGCGAGGCTGCCCCGCACGTCGGCCAAGAGTGCGTCGACGATCTGCATACCCAGACCGGAGGTGGGTGGCGCCGAGGATCCCGTCGGCAGCCCCACCCCGTTATCGGTCACTCTGACGTTGAGGACAGGGCCGTCGGGGTCCGCGGCGCGCTCGGCGTGCACCCGGACGCAGGCGCTGCGTTCCCCGCTCCAGGCCGGCGCCGCGAAGCCGTGCTCCACGGCGTTGTGGACGAGCTCGGCCAACACCATGGCCAAGGGCGTGGCGTCTTCGGCGCCCAACCGCCCGAAAGACCCTTCGAGCGCGCAGTCGACCTTGACGTCCCCGGCGGCAACCTCCACGGTCGCGCGCAGGATCCGGGCGGCCACCTGGTCGAACTCGGCCGTCTCGTCGAAGCCGTGACTCAACGTGTCGTGCACCATGGCCACTGTGCTCAGGCGTCGTCCCGCCTCCTGTAGAGCAGCTCGCGCCGCGGGATCGGTCATCCGCCGGGACTGCAGTCGCAGAAGCGCCGAGACGGTCTGCAGGTTGTTCTTGACGCGGTGGTGCACCTCGCGGATCGTCGCGTCCTTGGTGACCAGTTCCCGTTCCTGACGCCGCAACTCACTCACATCGCGGAGCAACAGCAGTGCGCCGGTGCGCTGCCCCCCGGTGAGGAGGGGGACCGCGCGCAAGGTGAGGTGGATGCCACGGGTCTCGATTTCGGTCCCCCAGGGCGCGCGCCCCGTCAGGACCAGCGGAATCGTCTCGTCCAGAGCGGTCCCCACCGGCACCTGGGACGTCACGATCTGCGACAGGTCGGCGCCCATCACCTGGTCGGTGTGGCCGAGGCGTCGTAAAGCCGAGACGGCATTGGGGCTGGCGTACTCGATCATGCCGTCAGCGCTCAGTCGCACGACCCCGTCACCGACGCGCGGCGTCCCCCGGCCGACTCCGGTATGCGGGTGGTCCGCGGGGAAGGCTCCTTGGGCGATCATCACCAAGATCGACTGGGCGATGTGCAGGTAGTTGACCTCCAACCCGCCCTGCTGACGCATGTGGTGCAGGTCGGTGTGCCGCACCAGCACGCCCAGCACCACTCCCCGCCGAAGGACCGGGACGTACTGCTCCCGGACGAAGTCCGCGTCCTGATGGGTGACCGTTCGACCGGCCACTGCGACCTCACTCAGGATCGCTGCACGCTCGGGGCTGGAACGCTGCCCCACGACGTCGTCGGAGTAGAAGTTGGGTCCGGTGCTGGGCCGAGCGTGCGCCGCGAGCACCCAGCCACCCGCCTTCTGCGGCCCCGCTGCGTCGCTTCGGGGAGAAGGAACTTCTTCGTCGGGGGAGCCTTCCCGGGCCACCCACAGGGTGAGGTCGGCGAAGGATAGGTCGGCGACCATCTGCCAGTCCCCGACCAGGCGGTGGAGCCACTCGGCTTCGACCGCAGGTACCTTCGAACCGCCGGACAGGACCTCTCTCAGGGTGGGCACGCAGCGAGACTAACGCTGTCCGCGCAACGCGCTACCCAGCCGTGCCCTGCCGCACCAGTCCGCGCAGGGTGCGCAGGGCCACCGAGACCGGCGCCAAGCCGGGATCCTCCATCGCACTGACCCGGTTCATCACCTGCGAAACCCGGTCCATGGCCTCCGACTGCTCGGTGGTCCAGGCCTTCACCCGGTCCATCGCCCCTTGCTCGGAGTCGGTGCCCAGCATGACCGCCCGGGTCAAGGCCCGCATCACGCCGTACATATCGTCGCGCACCGCTCCGCGAGCCAGCGAAGACCACCGGTCGCTGCGCGGCAGATGGGAGACCTGGGTCAGCAGAGCATCGATCCCGAAGGACTCCGACACCGCGAAGTACACCGACGCGGTCTCCTTGAAGGACCGGTCGGCGTCGGCCGCGACCTCGATCACATCCAGCAAGGAGAAGACGTCGAGCAGACCCGCATACTTCGAGGCCAGTTCCTGAGGCACGCCCTGACAGGTCAGCTCGTGGATGTAGCTGTGGTGCCGCGCCCGTTCCTCCCCTTGCAGCAACTCGGCCATCTTGGGGACCAGCGACTGCACCGGCTCGGCGAACCGCTCGATCTCCGCCGTCATGTCGGCGGACAACGGCCGATTGTTGAGGAACCACCGGACGGAGCGATCCAGGAGACGACGGAACTCCAGGTACAGCGTGGTCTGGACCTCCGTGCCGACCTGGTTGTCGAGAGCCTCCACGTCCTCGATGTAGTCGGCCATCGCGAAGACCTCACGGCAGACCACGAACGCCCGAGCGATCTGGGTTGCGGTGGCACCGGTCTCCTCCATGGCTCTGAAGACGAAGGTCACCCCTCCCCGGTTGACGATGTCGTTCGCCAGCTGGTTGATGATGATCTGTCGGCGTAGCGGATGGTCGGCGAGGCCCGCACTGATGCGCTCGCGCAAGGGAGCAGGGAAGTACGTCAGTAGCGACGACGTGACGGCTGGCTCGTCCGGCAGGTTCGAGGCCAGCAACTCCTCTTTGAGGCCGATCTTGGAGTAGGCCATGATGACCGAGAATTCCGGGGCGGTGAGCCCCTGGTCCGCCTCGGCACGCCGCGCCAGCTCCGAGCTGTCCGGGAGGAACTCCAGCGCCGGGTCCAGTCCCACGTTGTCCATCAGGTACCGGATCAGCCGGTGGTGCACACTCAGCATCCGGCCACCCTGATGGCGGGCGTTGCCGATCAACACGTTCTGGTCGTAGTTGTGACGCAGCACCTTCTGCGCGACCTCATCGGTCATCTGGGCCAAGAGCTCATCCCGCTGCTCCATGGTGAGCTCGTCGCTCTTGACCAACGGCGTCAGAGCGATCTTGATGTTCACCTCGTGGTCCGAGGTGTCCACCCCGGCGGAGTTGTCCACCGCGTCGGTATTGACGTGGACCCCCTTCCAAGCGGCTTCGATGCGGCCGAGCTGACTCAGGCCGAGGTTCCCGCCTTCACCGACGACCCGAACCCGCAGATCATCGCCGTTGATCCGGATGGCGTCGTTGGCCCGGTCGCCGATCTCACCGTGGGTCTCCTGCGAGGACTTGACGTACGTGCCGATGCCACCGTTCCAGAAGAGGTCCACCGGTGCGCTGATGATCGCCTTCAAAAGCTCCGCGGGGGTCAGCGTCTCCACCGACCCCTCCAGGCCCAGCACGTCGCGGACCGGGCCGCTGATGGGCACTGACTTGGCCGCCCTGGGGTAGACCCCGCCCCCCTCGCTGATCAACGAGGTGTCGTAGTCGGACCAGCTGGAACGCGGAAGCTCGAAGAGTCTCCGGCGCTCGGCGAAGGAGGCTGCCGCGTCTGGGGCAGGGTCCAGGAAGACGTGCCGATGGTCGAACGCTGCCACCAGTCTGATGTGCTCGGACAGCAGCATGCCATTGCCGAAGACATCGCCACTCATGTCACCCACCCCGACAACCGTGAAGTCCTCGGTCTGCGTGTCCAACCCCAGCTCGCGGAAGTGCCGCTTGACCGACTCCCAGGCCCCACGGGCGGTGATGCCCATGGCTTTGTGGTCATACCCCGCAGACCCGCCGGAGGCGAAGGCGTCGTCCAGCCAGAACCCGTAGTCCCGGGAGACGCCATTGGCGATGTCGGAGAAGGTAGCGGTGCCCTTGTCGGCTGCGACCACCAGGTAGGGGTCGTCACCATCGTGGCGCACGACTCGGTCCGGCGGATCGATCTGCGAGCCGTCGCGGTTGTCGGTGATGTCCAGCAGTCCGCTGATGAAGGTCTTGTAGGCCGAGATGCCTTCGGCTTGCCAGGCCTCCCGGTCCACCGTCGGGTCCGGGAGCTGTTTGGCCACAAAGCCACCCTTGGAGCCGGTTGGCACGATGACGGCGTTCTTGACCATCTGCGCCTTGACCAGTCCGAGGATCTCGGTGCGGAAGTCCTCGCGCCGATCGCTCCAGCGCAGTCCGCCGCGGGCGACCGCACCGAAGCGTAGGTGCACGCCCTCGACGTTGGGGCTGTAGACCCAGATCTCGAACGCGGGCCGCGGCTCGGGCAGGCCGTCGATCTGTCGCGGCAGCAGCTTGAGGCTGACCCGACGACGGGGGAAGCCGTCACTGTCACGTTGGAAGAAGTTGGTCCGCACGGCGGAGGTCAGAATGCGCAGCACGAAGCGGATGATGCGGTCTTGGTCCAGGCTGGAGACGTCATCGAGGGCGCTCTCGATCTGCGCGACGACCTCGCTCTCAGCAGCATCCCGGTCGGAGGCGATCTCCTGCGGGGCGTCAGGATCGAAGCGTGCCTCGAACAGTTGCACGATCAAGGCACTGATCCCCGGGTTGGCCACGAAGGCCTCCTCGAGGTAGTCCAGGCTCGAGGAGCTGACCTGTCGCAGATAGCGCACGAAGGTGCGCAGCACGACCACCTCGCGCCAGGTCAAGCCCGCCGTCAGAACGAGCGAGTTCAGGGTGTCGCTCTCTGCCTGGCCCGTCCAGACGGCGGCAAAAGCCTCTTCGAACAGGGCCGCGACCACAGCCTCGGACTCGGGCTTCTCCCACACCTGCGCGTCGTCGGCACGGAGCCCGAAGTCGTAGATCCAGGTCGTCCCAGCCTTGCCGTGGAGCTCGTAGGGGCGCTCGTCGGTCACCTCCACGCCCAGGTCGGCACACAGCGGCAGCACATCGGTCAAGGACAGCGGCTCGCGCCGGTACAGCTTCAGCCGCCGCTCCCGGTCCGGAGCTCCCACTTCGGCATACACGTAGGGACGCAGCTCGGTGAGGGACCCATCGGCATCCAGCTCGGCCAGCCGCGTGAGGTCGCCGAAGGCGTCGGTGGCGGCAAAGTCCTCCTTGTAGGACTCGGGGAAGGAGTCGGCGTAGTGCGCCAGGACGTCCCCAGCCAACGCATCGTCGTCGTAGTGCTCCTCGACCACGTCGATGAGGTTCTCACCCCAACTGCGGGTGGCTTCGATCAGGCGCTCCTGGAGCGCCTCGACGTCCACGTCGGGGATCGCGGTCCCCCGTGGCATCCGCACCACGAAGTGCAGCTGCGCAAGCGGGGCCTCCCCCACCCGGGTCGAGTAGTCCACCGTCTCGCTGCCGTAGGCCTCCTTCAGCAGCTCCTGCATACGCAGACGCACAGCGGTGGTGTAGCGATCCTTGGGCACGTAGAACAGCGCCGAGATGAAGCGTCCGAACTCATCCGACCGGACGAAGAGCCGGGAACGGCGGCGCTCCTGAAGATGAAGGACCTCTTGGGCCGTGGCACCCAGATGCTCCACCGAGGCCTGGAACAGCTCGTCGCGCGGGTATGCCTCCAGGACACCCATCAAGTCTTTGCCCGAGTGGGAGTCCGCCGCATAACCCGACTCGTCGACGATCTGCTGGACCTTGCCGCCGATGATGGGCAGGCGCTGGACAGACTCCGCGTAGGCGCTCGCCGTGAACAGACCCAGGAACCGTCGCTCGGCTACGACGTTGCCGTCAGCGTCGAACCGACGTACCCCGATGTAGTCCAGATAGACCGGGCGGTGGACGGTGGAGCGTGAGTTGGCTTTGGTGATGCTCAGCAACTGAGCCTTCTGGGCGGTGCGCTGTGCCTGCGGCTCCAGCGAGGTCACCGTCGCGGTGTTGCCGCTCAGGATGCCGAGCCCACTACTGGGGATGGACCGCAAAGACCGGCCCTCTCCCTCCTTCACGAGTTCGTACTCTCGGTAGCCCAGGAACGTGAAGTGGTTGGCTTCCAGCCAGGTCAGGAACTCGATAGTGGGCTCAACGGTGCCGGCCTCAATGGTCTGCGGCGCCCCCCTACGGAGCTCCTCAACGATGTCCAGACACTGCTGGCGCATAGCCCGCCAGTCCGCGCAGGCTTTGCGGACGTCGTCCAGGATGGTCGCCAACCGGTCCTGAAGGTCGGACCGGCCCTCTTCGCCCGGGATGCGGTCGATCTCCAGATACATCCAGGACTCCACGGCGTCGCCGGCGTCTGCATCCGGATCGGCGTCCAGGAGGCTCAGCTCGCCGTCTTCACGGTGCACCACCATCTGGGGATGAATCAGCAGATGCACGGTCAGCTCCCGCTGACGCAGCTCCCCAAGCACGCTGTCCACGAGAAAGGGCATGTCGTCCGCGCAGACCTGGACCACCGTATGCCGGGTCACCCAGCCGTGCTCGTCGCGCAACGGGTTGATGACCCGTACCCCTGGCCGACCGACGGTCCGTGCCACGGCCAGGTCCCTGAGCGAACGACTCATCGCCACGAGCGTGTCGTGGTCCCGCCCCTGCACATCGTCGCTGGTCACATGCTCGTAGAACCGTCGCATCAACGTTTCGTCGGGCATCATCACATCAACACTCTTCCTCTTCGTTGCACACGCTGAGAGCCGAGCAAGGCTCTGCTGACCGCACGACGCTGTGCGACCACCCCGACACTAGACCCCCCGGGCTTGCTGTGGGTGGACACGCTGTCGGCGCGTCACCGTAGGGTGATCGCCATGACCAGGGGCCCTGAATGAGTGCGCAGCGACGGCAGCTGTTGCTGCTCGCTGAGCGGGTCGGCACAGTGGACGCCGACCTGGGCTCCGCCACCGCGCAAGCATGGCTGGTCTCGGCCGTCGATGCCCTCGCCCACGCCGTCGTGGACCTGGCCGACGGAAAAAGCGCCGCCACCATCGAGGTTCCGGTGCTGGCGCTCGACCCTGCTGTCCACGACGAGGTGGAGGCAGACCGTGCGTCCTGTGCCGCCGCCGCCTCGGACCTGCGGCAGGGGCATGTGGCGCTCACCACAGCACTCGAAGCGCCGGACGGCATACCCCCGGGGCTCGCGACAGACACGGTCCGTTCCATGTCCGTGCTGGCCAGCGCGCTGCAGGACCTCGCCGCCCATCCCTCCAGCTCGGACCATCAGCGCTCGGTCCGCGCCGGCGCCCACCGCAGCATCCGCACCGCATACCGCCTCGTCCAACCTGCCGGATCACCCGGCACCTCCCCGAAAAGAGCCTGACTTATGAGGATCACTGAGCGACTGCGTCATCCGGCGTCCGTGAGCGAAGTCTTCGCCATGCTGCGCGACCCTGCCTATCAGGAGCTGCGGTGCGAACGTAGTGGCAGCCTCGAGCACGAGGTGACCATTGAAGAGCCCGTCGACGAGAGCAGCGACGGACCGACCGTGGTCACCCGACGACGCATGGCCACCGATGACTTTCCGGATATCGCCAAGTCCCTCCTCGGCCATACGGTCGACATCGTGGAGAGCACCAGCTGGGGCGCGGCGGCCGCTGACGGCACTCGTGAGGCTGGGTTCACGCTCAGCGTGGAGCAGACGCCGGTGAACCTGGTCGGGGGTGTGCACCTTGCCCCGGACGGTGACGAGAGCGTGCACAGCGTCGACGGCGAGCTCAGCGCGCACGTGCCCTTCATCGGGGGAAAGATCGAGCGTGCGATCAGTCCCTTCCTCACCAAGGCCATCGAGCTTGAACAAGAGCTCGGCAGGGAATGGCTCGCGCGCTGACGTCGTCGGCACTCAGCGCGCGAGCAGCACCGATGAGCGCTCAGCCCATGTGGGGATAGCGGTAGTCGCTCGGTGCGTCGAAGGTTTCCTTGATCGCGCGTGGGCTGATCCACCGCATCAGGTTCACGGGTGATCCGGCCTTGTCATTGGTACCGGAAGCGCGAGCCCCACCGAACGGCTGCTGACCGACCACGGCGCCGGTGCACTTGTCGTTGATGTAGAAGTTGCCGGCCGCAAAACGCAACCGGTGGCTCGCCTCCGCGATAACGCCCCGGTCGCGAGCGATGATGGCGCCGGTCAGGGCGTACGCCGCCACAGACTCCATCTGGTCCAGCACGGCATCGTAGGTCTCGTCCGGGTAGACGTGCACCGACAGGATCGGTCCGAAGTACTCGTCCTTCAGCATCTCGTGCTCCGGGTCGCTCACGACGGCCACGGTGGGGCGCACGAAGTACCCGACGCTGTCGTCGTAGGTGCCACCGGCGACCACGTCGACCGACGCGTCCGCATAAGCCTTGTCGATGGCTCCCTTGTGACGGGCGAAGGCTCGCTCGTCGATGACGGCACCCATGAAGTTGCCGAAATCGCGCACGTCTCCACAGGCGATGCCATCCACGGTCGCAGCCAGCTCGTCCTTGATCTGAGCCCAGATCGACTCCGGCACGTAGGCCCGTGACGCCGCGGAGCACTTTTGCCCCTGGTACTCGAAGGCGCCCCGGACCAAGGCCGTCACCAGCACCTTCGGATCAGCACTCGGGTGGGCCATGATGAAGTCCTTGCCGCCAGTCTCCCCCACGATCCGCGGATAGGACTTGTAGGTCGCGACGTTCGCTCCTACTGCCTGCCAGATCATCTGGAAGACGCGGGTGGATCCGGTGAAGTGCACGCCGGCGAGGTCGCGATGAGCGAGCGCCACGTCGCTGACGGCTGCCCCATGGCCAGTCACCATGTTGATGACCCCCGGCGGCAGGCCCGCTTCGATCAGGATCTCCATGATCATCGAGGCTGCACGCTGCTGGCTGACCGCAGGCTTCCACAGCACGGTGTTGCCCATCAGCGCGGGTGCGGTCGGCAGGTTGCCGGCGATGGCCGAGAAGTTGAACGGCGTGATGGCGTAGACGAAACCCTCCAGCGGGCGATGCTCCATCCGGTTCCACACCCCAGGTGAGTTCGCAGCCGGCTGCTCCGCCAGGATCTCCCTGGCGAAGTGCACGTTGAACCGCCAGAAGTCGATGAGCTCGCACGCGGAGTCGATCTCGGCCTGAATGGCGGTCTTGGACTGCCCGAGCATGGTCGCGGCGTTGATCCGCGCCCGCCAAGGGCCGGAGATGAGGTCCGCCGCCTTGAGGAAGATGGCCGCCCGGTCATCGAAGCTCAGGTCCCGCCACGCTGGTGCCGCGGCCATCGCGGCGTCGATGGCCGCTTCGGTGTCCTGGGAGGTGGCGTTCCGCAGAGTGCCGAGCACCTGAGCATGATCGTGAGGCTGAACGACGTTGATCGGCTCGCCCTCGCCGGTGACCGGCTGGCCAGCGATCACGTGCGGGAGGTCCACGGGCTCAGCGGCGACGTCCTTCAAGGCGGCTTCCAACGTCGCACGCTCAGGACTTCCCGGCGCATAGTTGAACACCGGCTCGTTGACGGGCTGGGGAACGTGGGTTACTGCGTCCATGTAGTGGTCTCCTCAGGTGATGTGAGGCAGCGCACAACGTGCGCCAACTCGGTGGTGTCAAACCAGGACAGATCGATCTGTTCGTCTTCGTGGGCGTCCGGACCCAGGTTTTCTGGATCGTCATGATCGCGACCCTGCTGCTGCGTGGCTACTGCACTCTGCCCTCGGAGCGCGTCGTCTCCGAGGTGCAGCGACGCTACATCGGTCCGCAGCAGAGGCACGTCGACGGACTGTGCGCCGGGCAGGTCCGCGGCAGCGTCGACCACCGTCGAGTCATCGACGTCCGCTGCGGCCACCACGGCGGGCCATCCGTTGGTGCGCATGTGACGGGCTGCTCGCTGCAACGCGCGAAACTCCCAGAGATCCTCGTCGCCATCGGGATCCGCAGCCCTGGTCTCCTCGTCGACCGCGAACCCCGTCAGCCCGGCCTCAAGCTGACCATGGGAGAGCAGTGCGGCCACCTGATCAGGGGCGAGTGGGAAGTACATCCGTGTCGCCGGCGACATTCATGAGCTCCTTCGGGCGCTATGGGGCGCCACAAGTCACACGACCGAACGGCACTCCCGTCCGGTTATGCCGGTCATCCTCGCAGACATGGTCACTTCTTGCGCCATCGCGGACGCACCCTCGATCGAACGCCCAGGGCGGGGAGCCCTGACACGGCCTCGGCGACCTCGATCAACGCGTGGCGGGCCGGGCTGGTGGGGCGGACCTCGCCCAGGGTGCCACCGGCGAGCAAGGCGGCGTCCATAGCCTCCTGATCCTCAGGGATGAGGTGCACGCTCTCTATCCCGGCGAAGCGGGTCAGCACGTCGGTGATCTGCCGCTTCGGGTCTCGTCCAACAGCGCTGGAACGCACCCGGGTGACCACCACCAGGCATGGGGCCTGGGTATGCACGCGCAGGTCCGCCACGGCTCGGACCAACCTCTGCAGGCCGACCGGGTCGCCGGTGCCGACCAGCACGACCTGGTCGGCCGCCCTGAGGACGGTGAGGGTGACTCCGTTGCGCCGGGGCGCCGCGGTGTCGAAGCTGATCTCTTCGTCCAGCTCCACGCAGAAGCCCACGTCGACGATCGTCCACGGCACGAGCTCGCTGGCGTGGGCCAGCACGTCACCGATGGCGTGTTCGCGCAGCTCGGGCCATCGGTCCGCGCGAGGCAACCCGGTCAGGACGCTGAGTTGGGGATGGGTCTGTCGGGCCAGTCGGGCCAGGACGGTCCGGTCCAGAGTGCCGTTGTCGGCGGCTCGTGCGGCAGCAGCGATACCCGGCGCCTCGTCCAGCACCGCGAGCATCTGAGCGACCGAGGCTCCGTAGGTGTCGGCGTCGATCAGCAACGTCGGCTCAGCCCTCGCCAGCTCAGCGGCCAGGTTGACCGCCACCGTGCTGCGGCCCGGAGCCCCGGTCGGCCCCCAGACCGCCACCACACGTCCATCGCGGTTCACCGGGGATGCCTCGTGCGCTTCTTCGTCACCGCCGACGGGAGGGTTGTTCCCCACCGAGCTCCCGCCCTCGAGAAAGGCCGCGATCTCAGCGTCGAGGTCCGGCTGCGGGGTGGCGATGCTCGCCCCGTCGTGCGCGGCCTCGGGGGCGACGCCGACGCTCGGCGTCACCGCTTCGGAGACGAGCAGCGTGAGCACCTTCTGGACCTCTTCCTCAGGAGCGTCGGCGCTGATCACGGCAGTGACCCCCCAGCGGCGCAGCGTCCGCTCGCCTGCTTCGTCGCCCGGGGGGAAGACCCCCAGGATACGCAGTCCCGCCCCGGTGAGGGTGGCTATCGCCGAGCGATCGATGCCTCTGAGGTCCACCGAGACGGCGGCGAGTTTTCCCACTCCGGCCCCGGCGCAGCCCAGGAGCTCGGCCAGATCAGCACACCGGCGGGCTACGTGGACGACGTCACTGCGCCCGAGGTAGCCAGCGACAGTCCCCTCCCAGCGATGGGTGATCGCCGTCAAAGCCGGAAGGCTCATGAGTCCTCGTCTTGCGCTGCGGCGGCCGGGGCGGGCACCAGCGTGATCCGGGCCTCTTGGTCGACGCTGGAGATGATGGGAGCCACCTCGCCGGAGGGGACCACGATGGCAACCGCCGCGCGGCCGACCCCTACTCCCAGGCCACTCCCGGTTGCGGGAACCTTGGCGACGACCGCTCCCTCCAGAAGCAGCTCCGGGTCGACGTAGCGCACTCCGGCCTCCTCGGCGTCCCGACGGCTGACCCAGACGTCCACCACGGTGCCGACGCCCAGCGTGGCTGAAGCCGCCGGGTCGATCGGCACCGAAACGGTCTTGTCCTTCGCCTGCCGGGCTGAGCCGAGGGCGTCCGCAGGGACAAGCTCCCCCGCTCGCACCGTCCTGGTCACGAAGGTGCCCGCCGCCAAACCGTCGCCAGCGTCCAGGTAAGCCTTCGCCGCCTCGTCCAGCTGAACCGAAACCGTCTTGAGGTCAGCGTCGGTCACCTCCTCCCCGGGCAACAGGGTCGTCGAAGCCGCGAACACGGGCGTTGTGTTGTCGGCCGCGGCGACCAACCAGGAACCCGCGAGCACGGACAACAGGACGAGGAGCGCCCCGACCAGGAGTCGAGCGTCCCGCCAGGACGGTCTCTTCAGGCGCCGAGCCTGCGACGTGGGCGGTTGCGACATGAATGCGGCCTTTCGCGTACAGGGATGACCGGTCACCACCCACTGCGACACCGGGACCCGGCTGCGAGTCCAGGAATGACGGTGCAAGTATGAGCGACGCCCGACCCATGGGGCAGACGTTGTCCACAGGTCCGGCACGGCGATCCCTGTGGGACGTAAAATTGGGGACAACATACAACCGAGTGGCCCAACCCAACACCCCCCCGCCACCGATGCTCACCCGAACCGACGAGATGGAGGACCGCGTGGAGGCCCGATTCCTGACCTTGACCGATGTGTCCGAGACACTCAATGTCACCCTCGCTCAGACGAAGGCCCTGGTCCGGAGCGGCGACCTGTCCGCCATCAAGATCGGCGGACGCGGGGCCTGGCGGGTCGAGCGCAGCGCCTTGGAGGAGTACATCGAGCGGATGTACTCACAGACGCGCGAGTTCATCGCCCGCGAACAGACCGGCGGCGCGGAGCAGCGCGACCAGGCTCACACCTGACGCACCGCGGATATCGCCCACAACGGCACGGTATGCATCGCTCGGACGTCTCGGCCCCGCCGTGGTGCGTCATCGGCGTGGTCGGCGACATCGCAGTGATCCCGGCCTATCCGGTCGATAGTGCCCTGCACCGTCCCTCCTCCGGTCAGATGGATCCGGACCTGAGCTCGATCCCTGCTCAGCGCCCGTAGGGCAGACCTCATCCCGAAGCGCCGCTGTGAAGCCCCGTCCCGTTGGTCGGAAAAGCCACTCAGACCCGTGACGCACTGAACGGCCGACAGGGCCAAGAGGACCGACCTGCTGCGCCGTGGGCCTTCAGCTGCACCTTCCACGATGCACCAGTCCTGGCCCACCTCCCTCAAGACACCGATGACGCGGCCCATCCCCAGCACGTCCAACGAGATCTCACGACCGCAGTCCGCGGTCAACGCATGAGCCACCGCAACGTGACCACGCTCGGAGCGCGCACGCTCTGAAATGTCGGCTTCGATCTCGGCCTGCTCCAGTCGTACCAGCTGAGCCTCCAGATCATCGAAGAGCCGGCTCCACCTCATGGCTCCCATGCAAACACACGCTTGCCATCTCCTGCCAGAACGCGTCTAATGGACAGAGAAGAACGCAAACGACCGGTAATGCACTCAGATGAACGTATTGACCAGGACTACCACGGTGAGACGAGGAGGAACCGCGACCATGGAGCCGACGCAAACCCACAGTCGCCGATATCGACGGGCGGCTCTGCTGGGTGGCGTGCTGGCATCCGCCTGCACGGCCGGTGCGAGTCTCCTCCTGTGGTGGAGCCTTTCCGGTCTGGCTTCAGCTCACCACGAGGACATCCCCGTGGCTGAGGCCATGGTGCTGTTGACCGGTTTGACGACGGGCTTGGTCGCCGCTGCGTTGGCCTACACCTCGGTCGCAGGCGCCCTGGCCCTGAAGGCCATGGCCTCAGGGGACAGTGGAACAGAACGAAGGATCACGCCTCGACTGGCGGCCCGCTCGGCGGCCGTGCTACTCGTGCTGGTGATGGGGACCCCGGGGGCCAGCGCCGAGACCTCCCCGCTGGATCGTCACCCGTGTGCAGGCACGGTCGCCAGCGCCGGACTGGACGACCGATACGCCGGCACCATGGACTCCACGACCGATTCGGCCCACTCGGTCGACTCGGCCGAGTCGACCCCCGGCGCATCCGACCCGCCCCGTCCGGTGCCCCTCCCCGGGTGGCAGTCGACCCGGGCCGACCCCCCTACGGACGCCACGGAAGCTGACCCGTCCACGGCGGCGGTGGTCGTCCAACGAGGAGACACCCTGTGGGGTATCGCCGCCGCTGATCTCGCTCCCGGGGCCTCCGACGCTGAGATCGCAGAGCACTGGCCCCGCTGGTACCAAGCCAACCGACTCACCATCGGCCCCCATCCCGACCTCATCCTGCCTGGCCACATCCTGCAACCTCCAACCCCCCGAGGAGCGCACCCGTGAGCGCACAACCTGTCTCCCGCGGCCCCACGACGGCCCCCGATGTGCACCCGCCACGAGCCGTCAGGCCACCGTCTCCTCGACAGCAACCTTCGGCCACCAGGCTGCGTGTTATGCCGATTCCGTCGGTCGACCCCGAACCGCTGACGGCCGACGAGTTCGACCAGCTGACCAGATCTGGCCGAGCGATTCGGCTGTACGAACAGATCGAGCTCGCCGTCGATTTCACCCCAGGCGAGCGCGACCCGCTCTTTGCTCCCCAGCCGACCCCCAGCATCGACCTGCCGCAACCCGCGCAATGGTCGCGTCAGGTCTTGCGGGTGCTGCTGGAGGTCATGGACGGATCCCGTGATGCCCGGCAACTGTCTCGGCACGTCAAACCCGCCATTCGCGATCGAGTGGCTCGGCGGGGTGTCGTCGCACGACGGCGCGGCGGCCGTGCTCGTAAACCCAACGTGGTCCTGTCAGTACACGTCGGACTACCCAGCGACGGAGTGGCGGAGGTTGCGGCGCTCGTCGTGCATAACGGACGTCATCGCGCCGTGGCCCTGCAACTCATCGGCGTCGACGGTCGCTGGCTCGTGACGGCACTCGAAGTCGGTTGACTAGCCTTTGCGCTGACGCTGGCCTGCGCGCCGCCGCTCGGCCCGGTTGCCGTCGACGGCGGTAGAGCTGTCGGCATCAGAGGCTTCCCTCGTGCTGCCATCGGCCTCGATCTCACGCTGGGTGACCGATCCGTCCTCGTCAGGCGCGGAGTAGGTCAGGCGCGCGTTCTTGGCGCGCAAGGCGTTTCCTGCCGTGCCCGCCGTCGCGGCAGCGGTGATGGCGCTGAGGGACGGCATGCCATCGGCCCCCATCTGTCCGGACTGCTCCTCCGGCGTAACCTTAATCTCGGCGTTGAAGAGCAGGCGGACACCGTCCTCCTTGATGGACTCCATCATCGCGGTGAAGAGCTGATAGCCCTCCCGCTGGTACTCCACCAGGGGTTCGCGCTGGGCCATCGCCCGCAGTCCGATGCCTTCCTTCAGGTAGTCCATCTCATACAGATGCTCGCGCCACTTGCGGTCCAGGACCTGCAGGAGCACCCGACGTTCTACATCGCGCATCAGCTCCTCGCCGATGTCCTGCTCCCGACGGTCGTAGGCGTGCTGGGCGTCCGAGGTCAGCTGCTCGACCAGGACTTGCGGCGTGATGGCCCCCTGGCCGCCGGCCGCTTCGGCGATGTCGGCCGCCGTGATCCCGACCGGGTAGACGGACCCGAGCTCAGCCAACATGACGTCCAGCTCGGTGTCGTCGGCGAAGCCCGACCCGCTGCTGGTGCGCACGTACTCTGCGACCACATCGTTGATGAACATGCGGATCTGCTCGTGCAGGTCCGCACCCTCGACGACCTGTCGACGCTCCTCGTAGATGACCTCGCGTTGCCGGTTCAGCACGTCGTCGTACTTCAGGACGTTCTTCCGGGTCTCGAAGTGCTGCCCCTCCACCTGGCTCTGGGCCGAGGCGATCGAGCGTGAGACCATCCGAGACTCGATCGGCGACTCGTCGTCGATGTTGGCCATCTGCATGACGCGATCGACCATCGGAGCGTTGAACAACCGCATCAGCTGGTCCTCGAGGGAGAGGTAGAAACGACTCTCCCCCGGGTCCCCCTGGCGGCCGGCTCGACCCCGGAGCTGGTTGTCGATGCGGCGGGACTCATGCCGCTCGGTGCCTAGCACGTAGAGGCCGCCGAGCTGGGTGACCTCGTCGTGCTGCTCTTCGACCGCTCGTTCGGCGCGCTCGAGCGCACTGTCCCACGCCTCCTCGTACTCCTCCGGAGTCTCGTGGGGGTCCAGACCCCGCTGCTTGAGGTCCACGACCGCCATGAACTCGGGGTTCCCGCCCAGCATGATGTCGGTTCCTCGACCGGCCATGTTTGTGGCCACGGTGACCGAGCCCTTCTGACCCGCCTCGGCCACGATCGTGGCCTCCCGGGCGTGGTGCTTGGCGTTCAACACCTCGTGGGCGATGCCACGACGGCGTAGATGCTCGGAGAGGTACTCCGACTTCGCCACACTGGTCGTCCCTACGAGCACCGGCTGGCCCTCTCCGTGACGCTCGGCGATGTCCTCGACCACGGCGGTGAACTTCGCCTCCTCGGTGCGATACACCAGGTCGGCTTGGTCCGCACGGATCATCTCGCGGTTGGTGGGGATGCTGATCACCCCGACCTTGTAGATCTGATGCAGCTCGGCGGCCTCGGTCTGGGCCGTTCCGGTCATCCCGGAGAGCCGGTCGTACATCCGGAAGTAGTTCTGCAGGGTCACCGTGGCCAGCGTCTGGTTCTCGTTCTTGATCTCGACGCCCTCTTTGGCCTCGATCGCCTGGTGCATGCCCTCGTTGTACCGGCGGCCGGCCAGCATGCGACCCGTGTGCTCGTCGACGATCATGATCTGACCGTCCACGTTCACGTAGTCCTTGTCGGCCTGGTACAGCTCCTTGGCCTTGATCGCGTTGTTGAGGTAGCCGATCAGCGGGGTGTTCGCGCTTTCGTACAGGTTGTCGATGCCCAGGTAGTCCTCGACCTTTTCGATCCCGGCTTCCAGGACCCCGACGGTCCGCTTCTTCTCGTCGACCTCGTAGTCGCCCTCGCCATCCTCACCTCGGTGAAGCCGTTGCACGAGGGTGGCGAACTCCCGATACCACTTCGTGGGTTTGTCAGCCGGTCCGCTGATGATCAACGGGGTGCGGGCTTCGTCGATCAGGATCGAGTCGACCTCATCCACGATCGCGAAGTGGTGACCGCGCTGCACCATGTCTTCCACCGAGGCGCCCATGTTGTCGCGCAGGTAGTCGAAGCCGAACTCGTTGTTCGTCCCGTAGGTGATGTCCTTGGCGTACTCGGCTCGCCGCTCCGCAGGAGTCATCGAGCTCAGGATGCACCCGGTCTCCAACCCCAGGGCCCGGTGCACGCGGCCCATCAGCTCGGACTGGTACTGCGCCAGGTAGTCGTTGACCGTCACCACGTGCACGCCCTTGCCGGACAACGCATTGAGGTATGAGGGCAACGTCGCCACCAGCGTCTTGCCCTCACCGGTGCGCATCTCGGCCACGTTGCCCTGGTGCAGCGCCGCTCCGCCCATAAGCTGGACGTCGAAGTGACGCTTGTTGATGGTGCGACTGGACGCCTCACGGACCGCCGCGAACGCTTCGGGCAAGAGGGCGTCGACCGTTTCCCCTGCGGCAAGGCGCTGCTTGAACTTCTCGGTCTCCTCACGCAGTTCGGTGTCGGTGAGCCCGGAGAAGTCGGACTCCAAGGCGTTCACCTGCTTGGCGATCGACTCCAACCGTCGCAGAGTTCGCCCTTCACCGGCGCGCAGCATCTTTTCGAAGAGTTTTGGCACCCCATTAGGCTAATCCCTATCGCTGGGCCGATCCTGCATCAGCCGGTATCAACCGCCGATCAGGGCCAGCAGATCTTCGCGCACGGTGTCGCTCAGGGTCCGCACCCCGCCGATCAGGGTGACGACGGAGGGGCTGCGCTCCTCCACCGCGCCCGCGGAGAAGTCGTTCAGTCCGCCCACCTCGCTGAGGAGCAGCGGGGCACCGGTGAGACCAGCAGGTACGCCACCGGCGAGCGCGTCCGGGAAGCTCTCACCCGACGCCACGTAGGCCGAGGCACCGGCCGGGATCTCGGCGGCGACCAGGGCAGCGGTCTCGTAGCGGTTCTGACCGAACAGGCGCTCGACGGTGTCGGCGTAGGACTCGACCTGGGTCACGACCGCGCCATCGATACGGTCCGGTCCACCGAGCACCACGATGCGCTCGGGCTGCAGACGCGCCAGGGCAGCGGCGGTCTCATCCGAGAGGCGGTCCTCCCTGGTCAACAGGACGGGACTGTCCTCCAGACCGGCCAGGGGTCCCACCGACAGAGCATCGGCGAACATGCTGCCCGAGGCGAGATACACCGTATCCGCCTCACCGGGCGCCCAGCCGTTCGACAGTTCGGCGGCGGTGTCGTACCGATTCTCGCCGGCCACCCGGGTGACAGTCGCCCCACTGGCGACCTGGATCTGGGTCAGGACGGAGTCAGGTATGCGGTCTTCGCCGCCCAGGACCAGCACCGTCGACGGCTGCAGCTCGGCGAGGACGTCCGCAGTGACGACCGGGAGCCCCGACTTCTTGGCCAGCACCAGGGGCGCCTCATCGCCGATCGCGGCTGGGGTCGCGGCGAGGGCGTCCGGGAAGACCTCACCACTAGCGACATACACCACCTCGGGCGCGTCGACAGTGCGGGCCACCTCGGCCGCAGTGTCGTAGCGGTCGTCGCCGAAGACTCGGTCCACTCGCCCCGCACGGACGTCGGCAGTCAGATCCACCCCCACCAGCACCGGGTCGTGGTCGCTGGAGCGATACGGATCCGGAGCGTAGATCGCGTCCTGCGCGTCCTGCTTGAACGATGTGTCGTAGTCGAGCAGGCTGGCTTCGTCGGAGTTGATGTGCCAGACATCAGCCCCGGTGACCTGATCGGTCGCCGACTCGTTGGTCAAGGCGTAGTCGAGGTACCCCAGCTGACCATCGAAGACGTAGGAGTACGCCCGCTCGCCCTGCTCGGCCAACAGCAGGTCGGTGAAGTCGCGCTGCGTCAGAGCAGCGATGGGGTCTTCCTTGTCATAGGAGTTGAGGTCACCGATGACCAGCGTGTCCTCTTCGCCGGTCCCGGTCGGGTCGGCGCCGGCCCAGTCGGCCAAGGCCAGTGCAGCGGCGGTGCGGACCCCGTTGCAGTTGCCCTGTCCGTCCGGGTCGGTCGGGTCGTCGACGTCGTCGCACGATGACCCCTTCGACTTCAGGTGGTTGACCACCACGGTGATCCCACCGCCGTCGTTGTCACGGAAGGTCTGCGCCAAGGCGGGGCGGTTCTTGCTGTCCAGGAAGCGGGGGTCCACCGTCTCGTCCAGCGTCGCGAAGTCACCGTCGGGCCTGACCTCTTCCTGCTTGTAGATCAGCGCCGTCGTGATCTCGTCCGTGCCGATCCGACCCGTGTCCAGCGCCACATAGGTCTCGGCACCCACCTCGTCGTTCAAGGCGGCCACCAGCGTGTCCACCGCCGTGCCGTTGTTCTCGATCTCGATCAACCCGAACACGTCCGCGTCGAGCTCGGCCAGAGCGGCCACGATCTTGGCCTCCTGCCGGTCGAACTCCTCTGCGTCGTCGGCGCCCCGCGAGCCCAGGGTCGTGAAGTAGTTGAGCACGTTGAAGCTGGCGATCGTGGTCGTCCCGCCCACGGTCGGCACCTCGGGTCGAGGGTTGCTGACCGTGAACTCTGCCGCCTCGGTGGGCTGCAGACGCCACAGATCGAAGCGATGGTCGATCACTCCCCTGGCGCCAGTGACGAGGTCGCCCCCACGGAAGATGTTGTCCAGGCCGAAGTCGGCACCGTTGGGGTGTCGGGCCGGGTCGGGGTTCTGGATGCTGCGTCCGTCGTCCAGGGTGATCCGCTCGGCCTCGTTGCTGGCCAGCAGCTCCACCGCCTCGGCCGAACCGGGCTCGAAAACAGCCGTCGGCTGGAACTGGCGGTCCGTGCCCAGCGAGATCTCGCCGTAGCGGGCGTAGTCGAAGTACTCCAAGATCGAGAGCGACTCCGGGAAGGTGGCGTACATGCCCTCCAGTGACTCGTACTGCGCCTCGGTCACCGGCAGAGTCACCTCGGTGGCCGCGGGCAGCTCGACGTCTTGCGCGCAGACATCGATCGAAGGGTCGGAGATCTGGGTCATCCCCCCGAACTCCCCCACCGTGCCCTCGACGCGCACCCGGTCGGCGCGCTCCACCGAGTCGGGTGCGGCGTCCGGCGCGTAGATGAAGATTCCGTCGGAGGTCTGGGGATCATCGTCTCCACCGTCGGTGTCCTGCAGGAAGAAGCCGTCGAAGCCCCCATCCTGGAAGTCGCCCACGACGACCCCCTCCACGTTGATCTGCTCACCGACCATCGGGCTGGTCTCCCCCGACCCCTGCACCGCGCCGACGGCGGTCGCGGGGTCGCCGCATACCTGAGGCAGGGTCACGCTGTTGCTCGTCCCCGGAGTATTCAGTGCTTCTCCGGACACGAGCGAGCCCGTGTTTCCCGGTATGCCGGCCAGGTCGAAGTCGTTGCGCACCCAGTCCGCCACGGAATCGGTGTCGGCACCGTCCGGGATGCGCGATGCACCGCCGACGGCCAGGTCGTTGCCGTCGAACCCCGGCTCCAGCGTGGTGCCGCCGTACGACAGGTCACCCGCGTCCCCGTCCGAGACCGCGACGGCGTCGTCGACCTGCAGCTCCAGACCGGCATCGATCTCACCGTCCGCGTCTTGGTCCAGGACGACCTCTCCGTCCCAACCCGAGACGAGCAGGATCGACACCGAGGTGTCGTCGAGGGTCTCGGACGGCACCTCCTGCAGCCAGAAACCATCCGCGTCGCTTGACCCGACGGTGGTGCTGTAGGCCACCGAACCCACATCTGGGGAGTCGAGGTTGCCGTCGACCACCAGCAGGTCCAGGTCCGAGTAGTCGGTATCGGGACGGCCGAAGACCTCGAGGTACTCGACGTCGTCTCCCGCCGTGTCGACCGAGTACTCGTTGATCCGAGCCGTGGTCGGGGCCACGCCTGCCGCGCAGTCGTTGCTGTGGAACCCCAGACCGTCGAACGTGTCCTGGTCGAACCCGGCCCACTGAGCCGACGGGTCGAACGCGTCGGTGGGATCGGTGTCCCCGGAGCAGACGGCGCCGAGCCGACGCAAGGTCTGGTTCTGCGCGCCGACCCCACCGCCGGTCCACGCGGTCCCAGGGTCCACGCCGACCTGACCGAAGGAGTCCACGATCCCGGATGGCCCTCGCAGCACGATGGCGTCGTCGCCGTTCCACAGGTTTGTGGTGGTGGTCTGCTGCGCGCGAGCACCCAGGATCGCGTCGGCGAAGACGAAGGTCGCACCGGGCGCAACGGTTCCTTCGAGCGCCTGGCTGAGGCCCACGCTGCTGTTTCCGTTGAAGTACACCTCGAGCGTGTAGTCGCTCAGATCGATATCCGAGTCGGTCCCGTTGAACAGCTCCACGGCTTTGTTGGTGCTGGAGCCTTCGACGTATTCGCTGATGATCAGATCGGTTGAGACCTCTGCCGCAGCACTCTGCACCGGAACGGTCAGCCCCGCCCCCACCAGGGCAAAAGCCCCGATCGTGCCGCCCAGGAAACAAGAGGGTGATCTATCCATTGAAGTCGACTCAATTCCGAGGGATCGAATGGGACACAGACGATCAGGGTAAAGCAACCCGTTCCAGCCCAAGCCAACACGCCATGTCGTTCAAAGAACTAAGTAATGAATCTGCGGTGTGCGCCGGGGCGCCGGGTTCGTACGTGACCTGGTGGACCCGGAGAGTCTTTGCGCCCCGGTCCGCCTTCAGGTCCACCCGCGCGACCAGTCGCCCGTCCAGCAGGAAGGGCAAGACGTAGTAGCCATGGACGCGTCGCTCCCGGGGGGTGTAGATCTCCAGGCGGTAGCGAAAACCGAAGAGGCGCTCTGTGCGCTCGCGCTGCCAGATCAGGGAGTCGAAGGGGCTCAACAGTCCGGTGCCCCGGTCTTGACGAGGGCGTCGGGCCAGGGGGTCGAGGTAGGCAGGTCGATCCCATCCCCGGATGAGCACGACCTCGAGCTCCCCGGCGTCCACCAAGGCGGTGATCGCGGATCGGGCCAACGCCGGAGGCAGCCGGAAGTAGTCGCGCAGGCAGACTTCGGTGCCTACGCCGAGGGCCCGGGCCGACTGCTGGATGAGCCGCCGGGCGCACTCGTGGTCGGACAGCTCGCCCTCACGCCCGGGGCCTAGCTGCAACACCTCCGCCGGCAACACCCGCGAGAGCGCAGCGTAACGACGCTCGAACTGTGCGGTCCGTCCCGCGCTGGTGATCACCCCCCTGACGAACAGGTACTCCAGACACTCCTTGACGGCCGACCAGTTCCATCCCCAGTGGTCGCGACGTCGAGCGGTCGCCCGAGGCAGCGCAGCCTCCACCTGTCGACTGGTGACGCCGGTGCTCGCATGCACCACGTCACCAACGGCCTCGAGCAGTCCGGCATGGTTTTTGCTCAGCGACGCTCCGGTGGCATCCCAGCGGGTCGACCGCATACGGAAGGACAGCAGCGGCCAGGTGGTAGCCGGGACGAGACTGGCCTCGTGCGCCCAGTACTCCACCAGGCCCCCGGGCCGAGGGACCCTGCGACGCGCCGGAACGTCCCGCAGGTCGTCGACCAGTCGGTGCTGGTACGGACCGAGCCTGCTGAAGAAGGGCAGGTAATGGCTGCGGCTCACGACGTTGACGCTGTCGATCTGGACTGCCGCGACCCGATCCAGCACTCGCCGCACCTGACGTGGACCCACCTCACCTACGGCCGACGGGTCGTAGAAGCCCTGTGCGGCGAGTGCGATACGCCGTGCCTGCGCCGTGGTTAGGCGCGACACGTTCTCGATGGACAGTCGAACTAGCCTGCGGCGGCAGGCTGCTCGGACTCTGCGTCGTGGTCGCTGAGGTGGAGAACCCCGTAGGACCAGCCACGTCGCCGATAGACCACAGAGGGCAACCCTGAGGCGTCGTCGTGGAACAGGAAGAAGTCGTGACCGACCAGTTCCATCTCATTGAGCGCTTCCCCCACGCTCATAGGCCTGGAGCTGTGCACCTTCTGACGCAACTCGATCGGGCTGTTCCCCTGCGTGCCCAGGTCGGAGTCCATCGCCTCGGTCGGGTCGGTCTCGACCTCGTCCTCGGGGGGCGCGATCAACGGCTCCGTCGGGAGGCCGAAGGTGGCCTCGGAGACCGACGGCAGTCGGTGCTTGCCCGTGTGGGAGATGCGGCGCTTGTCATTGGTGCGGCGCAGCCGTTCCAGAAGCTTGTTCATCGCCAGGTCCAGGGCGGCATACTCATCGTCCGCGGCCGCCTCGGCGCGTACCACGCTGCGCTTGATGAAGCAGGTGATCTCGATTCGCTCGCTTTCCTTGGCGAGCCGGGGGTTCGCCTCACTGGTCAGCACCACCTCGGTTCGCGACACGCGCGGCGCGATGTGGGGAATCTTCTCCAGCTTTTCATCGAGGTGTCTACGGAAGCGGTCCGAGATCGACTTCTTCCGGCCGGTGACGGTGGTGTCCATGAATTCTCCTTAAGCGAAGGGTTCGGCGAACGGGGCAGTCATCTGCCCTGCAACACGTCAGCACCACCCCCCGATACAGCCCCTGGGGGACACAGCTGAGGCCGTTGCTGTGAAGGCCACCGCTGTGTCGACAACCGCACTGCCACTGCCCCGTGGGTCCATGCCCTCACCCTAGTCCGAGGAGCACTCCGGTGGAATCCCGCACGGACCGCGATGAGACTTCTTCCCGTTCCGTCGTTCCGTCGCAGCCAAAGCGACCGCCAGCACTGGACCGGCACCGGCGCGCCGGACGGCACGGGAGGCCTCCGCCAACGTGCTTCCGGTCGTGACGATGTCGTCCACCAGGATGACCGGTAGTCCCTCCAGGGCATGGCCCCGACGCGGCGACACCTGCATCGCCCCAGCCACATTCTGAGCCCGATCCCGGTGGCTCAGCCCGGCCTGGTCGCGCACCGGCCGGGCGTAGCTCAGCACAGGCACCTGGCGGAGGTCACCCCCGCCGGTGAGGCCAGACAGCACCAGGCGCAGGACCTCGGCCACGGGAAAACGTCCACGCAGGCGCGTGCCGGCGGCGCGGGACGGTATCGGCACGGCTATGGCCCCACCCAGCTGGTTGAGCCGCTGAGCCCACGGGGCGCACTCCCGGACCGCAACCCGCATGGTGCGGGCCAGGAGCGGAGCGAGCACCCTGCCGAGATCCGCCCGATCCTGGTCCTTCCACGCGATGATGACGTCGCGCAAGGGGCCCGAGTATGGCGCCGACGCCCAGCAGGGCGGAAAGTCCGGCGGGCACGGCTGCGGCCTCGCGGATACCGGTCGGGTTCCGCTCAGCCTGCGCCGGCAGGAGGCACAGCAGCCGGCTCCGGACACACCGCACCCGGCACAGCTCCGCGGCAACAGGAGCTCGAGAAGCTCACGCATGGGTTGCTGGCTCGGGCATGACACCAGCCTGGCAGGCTTACCGCGACCACGGTGAGCCGTTGTGGATAGACCCTCGTCGAGGGGGCCTGTCGATCACCAGCCGGGCACAATCAGATCGTCACCGTTGCGATAGGGATACCACCCGGCCCCCTCGCGCGTGAGCACGCCCCCGTCGCTGGTGAGAATGGCGAGCTTGTAACCGTCGCCGGTCGGCATACCGACGAACGCCTGTGCGCCCGGCTCCACCTGCAGAGGGTCGAGCCAGCTCCCGACCGGCAGCAGGTATGGGCGGGCCTCGTCATCGCTCTGCTGCTGACCCAACAGGGCCAGGGAGTCCTGGGAAGCCCACGAGACGTCCGTCACGGACGTGATGGTCGGGGCGATGACCCGCGGAGCATTGAGCTCGCTCGGCCGGCCCAACTCGTCACGGATCACCCCGCTGAGCAGCACAGTGGTGGCTGCAGCTCCGCCGTCCTCGACATCCGGGTCCGCGTCTGCACCGGGGTCCCGGACGACGATCACAGCGCGCTGTCCGTCGGGCGCGAGGGTGAAAGACTCGATCCGCATCTGCGGTTCGAGCCAGGACGCCTGCACAGGCCGAGCCAAGGAAGAGATCCCGTCGTCCGCGTCGATGGCCCAGATCCGCGGTCCGGTGGAGGCGCGACCGGCGACCCAGAGGGAGCTGTATCCATCGAAGACCGGCGCCGAGAGTTCTTCGCCGATGTCCTCCCGCTCGATCTGGTCCTCGCCGACCCGACGCCACAACGTACTGCGGTCGACGTCGACTCCCGCGAACTGGTCCGCCGACGGGTCCATTGCCACGTCGATCCATCGGGTCGGGATGGTCGGGAATTCCACCCCGAGATCCTCGACCTCTTCTTCAGGTAGGTCTCGTAGAGCGTAGTTCACCGGATCCACTGCCGTCAGCGTGCGGCCGACGCGCAGCACGGCGTAGGGAAGCGCAGCAGCCGATTCACTCATGCCAACCTGCTCCAACGAGCTCACCGGACCGGTGACGCCCGGTGCCTGCAACGGTTGACCGTTGATCTGCAGCTCGACATCGCGCACTCCCGCCGCCTGGCTCAACGTGGAGAAGAACTGAGCGTAGAGCGCACGCACCTGGTCCGGATCCTCGGTCAGCCCAGCACCCTGCAGGTTGACGGTGGCGGTGCCGCTGGCCGGGTCCAACGGCACCGCCCCGGCCACCAGGTTGGTCTCTTCGGTCACTCCGGTGCGCACCGCGTCCGCGAGATACTCCGGAACGGGAGCCAGCAAGGCCCGAGCCAGAGCTGTCGGCAGTCCTTCGTCCCGAGAGAACCAGCGCGTCTCGGGCACGAACTCGTCCCGCTCGGGAGCAAGGTAGTTGATGGCCGCGGTGCCGTACTGCGCCTCAAAGGCGTTGACCGACAACCACAGACCGAAGTCGTCGGGGAACTCGCTGATGCGCCATTGCCCGTTCACCTGGGTCACGCCGAACTCCTGGGTGCGAGTGCTCTCCGAGGCAGTCTGAGTCAACCGACCGTCGCCATCCAGCACAGCCTCTACCGGGACCTCCACCTCGACGGCGTTATCGCTCGCGGACATCAGCTCATAGTCACGAGGAAATATCAGGATCTGGCTGGTGGGCACCCAGGACGAGGCCAGGTCGGACGTGAGGTACGTGCGGGCGACCTCATGGCCGTCCGTGAAGCTGACGTTGGCGAGCAGGAACCCGCGGACGATCTGTTCCGGGCTGGCGTCCACGCTCGGGCCTTCGGGTCGGACCTGAATGACCTGACGTGGTTGCCCGAGCACCGGCTCACCGGCTCGAGGAGTCTCGTTGGTGGGCAGTCCGCCGCACCCCGTGAGAGCGATCAACGCACCGCACAGCATCGCGACCCCCCACCGACGCGAGCCAGCACGGCGACGTGCTGCCCGGGCAGTCCTGGGATCGGTGGCGGGTGCGGTCGTTGGGACGTGCCTCATACCGGTCCTTTCGCCGTGAGCGTGCGTGGAGCCACGTCACCGAACAGCTCTTCGATGCTGGGCACGTGAGTGTCATCACGCGCAGGCAACTGCGCACCGGCATGGCGCGGCAGGGTGAGGCGGAAACAGGCCCCCTCCCCGGGACGGCCGGCGGCCTCCAGTCGGCCGCCGTGCAGGTGCGCATCCTCACGTGCGATGGCCAGCCCCAGACCGGTGCCCCCGGTCGTGCGGGTTCGGGCCGCGTCAGCCCGCCAGAACCGTTCGAAGACGCGCTCGGACTGGTCGGCTTCCAAACCGATCCCGTAGTCGCGCACCGACACCGCCACCACGTGTTCGTCGTGGCGGAAGGCCACATCGATGGGCTTGGTCTCACCGTGCTCGACGGCGTTCATCAGCAGGTTACGCAGGATCCGGCTCACCCGTCGCGAATCCATCTCCACCACCACCGGGGGGCTGCCCATCACCCTGATCGGGCTTCCCTCCCGATCGGCGAAGGGTCGTACCGACTCCACGACGGCGTGGCTGACCCCGATGAGGTCGCTCGGCTGCGCTTCCATCACCATCGTCCCGGAGTCGTAGCGGCTGATCTCCAACAGCTCGGTCAGGAGATCCTCGAAGCGGTCCAGCTCGCTGTAGAGCAGCTCGGCCGAGCGGGACACCGGCGCGCTGAAGTCGTCACGGGAGGCATGCAACACCTCGCCGGCCATGCGAATGGTGGTCAACGGGGTGCGAAGCTCGTGGGACACGTCGGAGACGAAACGCTGCTGGACCAGAGAGAGCTGCTCCAGCTGTTGGATCTGGTGTTGCAGGCTGTCGGCCATGGTGTTGAACGACGTAGCCAGACGTGCGAGCTCGTCCGTGCCGTTGACGTCCATCCGCTCGTCGAGCTCGCCACGGGCCAGGTCCTGGCTCACCGCCGCTGCTTGTCCCACCGGCCCGGTGACCAGGCGGGCGGCCAACCAGGCCAGCCCGCTGACCAGGAGCGCCAGACCGATTCCCCCGATCAGGAACCATTCGCGGATCAGGTCGAGGATCTCCTGCTCACGATCCAGGGGGTAGACGAGCACTAGGTCGTAGGGGCCTGCTCGTGGAATCTGGACCCGCGAGGCCACCGACACGGCCGTCGCTTCAGTCTCACCCTGCGCGCTGGCAACGCGAGTGACGACCACCTGCTGCAGACCAGGCGTCAGCTGCAGCGCTTCGCGCAGCTCGGCGGGGACGTCGGCGACGCTGACGCCACCGAAGGTGACCGGGGAGATGAGCGAGTCCCTTTCGCTGTCCAGGGATTGGACCAGCACCGCCCGACGATTGTCGCCCTCTCCCCCCGACACGACCTGGTTGACCGTGTCGAAGGCTGCGGCCGACAGGCCGAGGTCGTCTCGGCGGTCCGTAGCGTCCAACAGCTCCTGGGCACGTTGCACCTGCTGCGCAGCATCGGCTTCCGCCCGGGTGACCGCTTGCTCGACCAAACCGACGGCGATCCGTTGGTACAACAACGTCCCGAGCGCCGCCGCCAGCACGGTGCCTGCGACCAGGGTGGCCACGATGACCCGCAGTCGCAGGGACGAGCGCCACCAGGCCAGGAACCACGACCGGATGGAGTGTGCAGCGCCGGCAAAGGTCGAAGCCACCCGGCGCGGCTCAGCCAGTTCCGGCCTTGTAGCCGACGCCACGCACCGTCAGCACGATCTTGGGGTTCTCCGGATCGCGTTCAATCTTGGAGCGAAGTCGCTGCACGTGCACGTTGACCAGACGGGTGTCCCCGGCGTGTCGATAGCCCCATACCTGCTCCAACAGCGACTCCCGGTCGAAAGCCTGGGATGGGCGACCGGCGAGCGCAACCAGAAGGTCGAACTCCAACGGTGTCAACGGGACCACCTCACCGGCTCGGGTCACGGAGTGCCCGGAGACGTCAATGACGACGTCCCCGATCCGCAGCTGTTCCTCGCGGTAGCGGTCCACCCGACGCAACCTGGCTCGGACCCGAGCCATCAACTCCTGGGGCTTGAACGGTTTGACCACGTAGTCGTCGGCACCGGCCTCCAAGCCTGCGACGACGTCGTGCGAGTCGGTCCGAGCGGTCAGCATGACGATCGGCACACCGGACTCGGCCCGCAGCTGACGGCAGACCTCCACGCCGTTGGTGGTGGGCAGCATGACGTCGAGAAGCACCAGGTCAGGCCGGTACTCACGGAACATCGAGATCGCACGACCACCGTCGGCGCAGTGCGCCACGTCGAGGTTCTCCTTGCGCAGGACGATGCCCAACATCTCCGCCAACGCCTGATCATCGTCGACCACCAGAATCCGAGGGTTCACATCACTTGCTTTCTCTCGCCGTGGCCAGGAAGTCCCATCCTGGACTCAGTAGCGGTAGTGGTCCGCCTTGTAGGGACCGGCCACATCCACCCCAAGGTACTCCGCCTGCTCCTTGGTGAGCTCGGTCAAGACGGCACCAAGCGCCTCCAGGTGAAGGCGGGCGACTTCCTCGTCCAGGTGCTTGGGCAGGACGTGGACGCCGAGCGGGTACTCCTCCGGCCTGGTGAACAGCTCCATCTGGGCCAACGTCTGGTTGGCGAAGGAGTTGGACATGACGAAGCTGGGGTGTCCCGTGGCGTTGCCCAGGTTCATCAGGCGGCCCTCGGAGAGGACGATGATGGACCGCTCGGTGTAGTCGCGGCTCGTCCCGGTCTCGTCGTCGGTCACGGTCTCTGCGGGCATGACCCACTCGTGCACCTGCGGCTTGATCTCAACGCGCTGGACTCCGGGGATTCGCGCCAGCCCGGCCATGTCGATCTCGTTGTCGAAGTGGCCGATGTTGGCCACGATCGCTTTGTCCTTCATGCCCCGCATGTCGGCCGCCGTGATGACGTCCCGACACCCGGTGGTGGTCACGAAGAAGTCCGCACGGTCCAACACGTCGGTCAAAGCGGCCACCTGGAACCCCTCCATGGCAGCCTGCAGGGCGCAGATGGGGTCGATCTCGGTGACGATGACCCGAGCCCCCTGACCTGCCAACGCCTCGGCGCATCCCTTGCCCACGTCGCCGAAACCGCAGACCACGATGGTCTTGCCGCCGATCAACGTGTCGGTCGCCCGGTTCAGGCCGTCGATCAGGCTGTGCCGACAGCCGTACTTGTTGTCGAACTTCGACTTCGTGACCGCGTCGTTGACGTTGATCGCCGGGAAGAGCAGCTGGTCGCTCTCGTGCAGCTGGTACAGCCGGTGGACACCCGTCGTGGTCTCCTCGGTCACGCCGAGGATGTCGTTCGCGACCTGCGTCCACATGTCGGGACGTTCAGGCAGGGTCGCCCGGACTGTCTCCAGGATCACCTTCCACTCCTGCGGGTCGTTCTCGTCGGCTGAGGGCACGACGCCCGCAGCCTCCCACTCCTTGCCTTTGTGGACCAGCAGGGTGGCGTCTCCACCGTCGTCCAAGATCATGTTCGCGCCCTGCTCACCCGGCCAGTCCAAGATCTGGGTGGTGCACCACCAGTACTCTTCGAGGCTTTCGCCCTTCCAGGCGAAGACCGGAACTCCCTGCAGATCATGGGCGTCACCACGGGGGCCCACGACCACCGCAGCTGCGGCTTCGTCCTGGGTGGAGAAGATGTTGCAGGAGGCCCAGCGCACCTCGGCGCCCAGAGTGACCAGCGTCTCGATCAACACTGCGGTCTGCACCGTCATGTGCAGCGACCCCGCGATCCTGGCACCAGACAGCGGCTGGTCAGCGGAGTACCGCTCGCGAATGGCCATCAGTCCGGGCATCTCGTGCTCGGCGAGGCGGATCTGGTGGCGTCCGGACTCGGCAAGGCCGAGGTCGGCCACCTTGAAGTCAAATGGTGCGACGTCGGTCGTCATGAATGCTTGTCCTCAATGAATGGGGGGTGCTGATCTCAGGGCTCATCGTACGGCCCGCGCATCAGAGAATGCTGACAGCGTGCTCCACGTCCAGGCCGAGCAGAGCGTTCTCCACCACCTCGGCCAGGGCGGGGTGTATCCAGTACTGACCGCGGGCCATCTCGTAGGTCTTCAGGCCGAACGTCATCGCCTGGATCAGAGGCTGGATCAGGGACGACGACTGGGGACCCATGAAGTGCGCCCCGAGCAGCAGTCCGGTCCTCCGGTCGGCGACCAGCTTGAGCAGGCTTTGGGTGTCCTCCATGGCCCACCCGTATGCGGTGTCGCCGTAGGCCTGGACCTTGACCGCGACGTCGTGACCAGCGGCACGGGCCTGGTGTTCGGTTAACCCCACCGTCGCGAGCTGAGGATGGGTGAAGACCGCTGCCGGGACGATGTCGTGCCGGGAGGGACGGAGGTCCTCTGGATGGCTCATGTTGTGCGCCACCACGCGGGCTTCGTGGTTCGCCACGTGTTTGAGCTGGTGCTCGGAGCTGACGTCGCCCAGGGACCAGACGTTGGGGGCGGTCGTGCGACCGAAGGCGTCGACGCGGACTCGACCGTCCTCGTGGACCTGGACCCCGGCCTCCGCGAGACCCATGTGCTCGGAGTTAGGGACGCGTCCGGTGGCGACCAGGACCACGTCGGTGTCCAGAGTGGTTCCGTCGGAGAACGTCACGTGGGCTCCCCCTGCGTCACGGGCGATCAAATCCTCGACCGTCAGTCCCAGCCGGACGTCCCACTGCTCCTGGGCCGCGGCCGTGAAGGCGGCGCCGATCTCCTCGTCCAGCTGCCGCAGCAGACCTCGGCCCCGGTTGACCATGGTCACCGTGACGCCAAGCTCGCTGAAAACGTGCGCAAACTCGGCGGCGATGTATCCGCCACCCACGATCAGCATCGTGCTGGGCAGCGCAGCGAGTCTCATCACGGTGTCCGAGGTGTGCACCGGCACGTCGCTGTCGGCGATCACCGGCGGCAGCATCGGTCGCGCTCCCGTGGCGATCACGATCTGCTCACCGGAGACCTCGAGCTCGGATCCGTCCGGGGAGGTGACCCTCAGCGTCTTCGGTCCGACGAACCTCGCCCAGCCGGTGAGCAGGGTCGTGTTGTCGCCGCCTTCGCGATATTGACGACCGCCGGCGGAGATGGGGTCGATGCGGCCGAAGACACGGTTGCGGATGTCGGGCCATCGCACGGTGTCGAGGTGGGCCTCCACGCCGTATCGAGCCGACCCGCGCACTGTGCCTGCCACTTCCGCGGTGTAGACGAACATCTTGGTCGGGATGCAGCCGACGTTGAGACAGGTGCCCCCGAACGTTCCCGACTCGATGATGGCCACGGAAGAGTCTGCATACTCCGGGCCGACCAACGAGTTACCGGAGCCACTGCCGATGATGATCAAGTCGAAGTGAGAACGCGTCATCCGCGGAACCCTACCTAGCCCAGGCGTGTGGGAGTCGGTGGGTCAGCTGGTGCGGTCCCGCAAGTCAGCCACGTGCGGGGAGATCGACGGGTCGAGACCCAGGCCCAGCGCGAGGTAGGTCGAGGCGAAATCCACCGTGGCCAGGTGGTCGGCCAGCTGCACGACGGGCTCTCCCTCCCGAGCCTGCGACTCCATGACGCGCACCCCGGCACTGTGTGCGGTGGCGATCACGGCGTCCGTGACTCCCTCACGTTCGGGCCCGCTCAGCACCCACAGGCCCAACGGAGGGAAGTCGGCGGAGTCCAGGTAGGGATCGGCGAAGATTCCGGCGTTGCTGGGGTCGGGTCCCCTACGCCGTTCGATCAACTCACCCTCGGGTTCGTCGAAGTGGTGTGGCTCCCAGGAGCTGGTGTCGACGTCTCCGAGCCGGATCCGGCTTCGGTCGTACGTTCCTGGTCGTGGTTCACGAGCCGCTGCTCCACCGACGGGGCTGCTGGTATATGGACCGTCCAGGCACGCCACGATCTGGCTGGCGGCGTCGGGCAGCTCGCCGTAGGCCGCTGGTATGCGGGCGGTCCTGGCCAGCATGGAACTCGCGCGAGCGGCCGAAACCCCGCCCAGCGGGCCTTCGCCGAGCACCATCGGCACGGTCTCGGCCAGCTGCACCGCCAGCAGTTTGGCCGGGTTCACGAAACTTTCCGAGGACGGCCTGAAGGACTCGGCCTGCTCATCCAACCGGTCCGCGACCTGCTCCAACACCTTCTGGCTGCAGGAGATCAGTCCGAGGTGGTTGCTGTCGAAGGCCAGGAGCACGGGGGTCAGCAGCGACCACAGCGAGGTCCGACTGTTCACTCGGCCCCGGCCGACCCCCACGTGCACTCCGCGCGCTGCGGCGCAGACCTGGGCCAACGGTGAGTCCGTGGCCCCGACCGTGATCAAGCTCGCCCCCCGACGGGCGGCTTCGGCGGCCACCGCCAGGGGGCCGGGCGCACGACCGGACAGCGAGACCGCGACCACGACGTCCAGAGGACCCACCCACCCGGGCAGCGGGAGATTCCGTCGGGCCTGGACCGGCACGGGCGACCCCGGCTCGGCCAACAGCTCCAGCACGTCAGCAACGACGGCAGATCCCCCCAGTGCAGCCACCAGGACTGACCGAGGACGCCCGAGCGAGGCCAGCCGGTCGATGCCTGCCTCGTCGCTCAGCGTCAGCGCCTCCCGGGTTTGTGCTCCGGCGGTGGCCATGGCCCGCAGCGTTCCTCGGGTGTCCTTGCGCAACATCTCCTCGGTGTCGTCGAGAAGAGCGTCGTCAATGTGTGGCGCCATCGGACCCTGACTCCCGGGAGATGAGACGGGCCTCGTCTGCGAGCAGCACGGGGATCCCTACGTCGATGCGGTACTGCCGGCGTTGACCCTCTGCGCCGCAGTCGTTCTCGCACACCAGCACCGGCGCGCCGGACTCGTCCGTTTCGTCCAGCAGCGGGTGCAGCCCCACGGGACAACGCAGGATGTCGCGGACCCAGGGTTCCATCGGCACAGTCATGACGACACCGTACCCACGATGACCGCCAGCACAGCGTCGCGGATCCCACACATGGTGTCCTCGTCGCCGGCCTCCACGTTGAGACGCAACAGGGGCTCCGTGTTGCTGGCCCGCACCGAGACGGACCAGAATCCTTCACCGGCATCCCCGCTGCTCACGAAGACCCCGTCGAAGTCCCTCACGAGAGGCTGAGGCTTTACCTTCGATGCCCAACCACGGACCCGCTCCAGGGCCGCCACCGCGTCCTCGACGACCGAGTTGATCTCCCCGGACGTCGCGTACGGGTCGTAGGGGGCCGCCAAGCTCGACATCGTGGAGCCGTCCGGCTGCTGACCCAGGGCCGCCAGGACGTGCAACGCCGCCAGCATCCCCGTATCGGCCCGCCAGAAGTCGCGGAAGTAGTAGTGACCCGAGTGCTCGCCACCGAACACCGCGTCGTGCTCGGCCATGCTGGCCTTGATGTAGGAGTGGCCGACCTTGGCCATCACTGCTCGCCCTCCCAGCTGGGCCACGGTCTCGGGGACGGCCCGCGACGTAATGCTGTTGTGCACCACGCGGACCTCCCCCGCAGGAACCCCCGCGGCGACCTCTTTCTCGATCTCCCGCGCCGCCACCAGCGCGGTAATGGCGCTGGCCGTGACGGCGATCCCTTGCTCATCCACCACGAAGCAACGGTCAGCATCCCCGTCGAAGGCCAGACCCAGGTCTGCCTGATGGGCGAGCACCGCAGCCTGCAGGTCGACGAGGTTGGCCGGGTCCAGAGGGTTGGCTTCGTGGTTCGGGAAGGTCCCGTCCAGATCGAGGTAGAGCCCGATCATCTCCAGGGCGGGCGTGCCTCCCAGGACGGCCGGAGCACTCAGGCCCGCCATACCGTTGCCCGCGTCGACCACGACCCGCAGAGGCCGGCTGCCGTCGAGGTCGACCAAGCCATGCAGGTAGGCGGCGTAGTCGCCCAGCACCTCCTGGTGGCGCAACGCCCCGGTGACCAGCTCGGGGGAGGCCACGCTCAGGGGGTGGATGTGTGCGCGATCCAGAAGCCACTGGGCCAGGTCGCGCACCAGGGCCAGACCGGTAGCCATCTCCAGGGGCACGGCCTCACTGCGGCACAGTTTGATGCCGTTGTAGGCCGCTGGGTTGTGGCTGGCCGTGATCATCGCTCCGGGACACCGGAGCGTCCCGCTCGCGTAATACAGGACGTCGGTCGCACAGAGTCCGATAGCGATGACGTCGAGTCCCATGGCGCGTACCCCGTCGGCGAACGCGGTCGCCAGCGCGGGCGAGGAGTCACGCATGTCGTGACCCAGGACGATCTGTCCGTGACCGTCCGGCTCGGCTATGACCCGAGCGAAGGCAGACCCCAGCGCTTGACAGACCTCCGGGGTGAGCTGTCCGTCGACGAGACCACGAATGTCGTAGGTCTTGATGAACGTCGCCAGGTCAACCGATTTCAACGCCGTGTCGCCATCAGTCCCGCAGCACGCGAAGATGGCCGCGCTTCGCCCCCTCGGTCACCGCAGGTTGGGCCGTTGCTGCAGAAGGACGGTGCCTTCGCTCGCGGACCGCCTCGGCCAGCGCCACCAGGTCGTCTGCCGGTGGGGCCGATCCCTCGGGTGGATCCAACCGCACGATGTCCCATCCGCGAGGAGCGGTCAGCCCGCTTCCGTGCACCGAGCACAGGTCATAGGAATGCGGCTCCGCATACGTCGAGAGGGGGCCCAGCACAGCAGTCTGCTCGGCGTACACGTACGTCAGTGTTGCGACGGCCTGTTGGCCGCAGGCAGTCCGGGAGCACCGACGGGAAAGGGTCACGAGACACCACTGTAAGTGCCACCGCCGACAGTGAGTCGCACCACGCCGCAGTCGAGCGTGCCGGCACCGTGTCGGCGTAGGGTCCGGATGTGAGCGTCGCATCTTCACGGGACAGACACGGACGCGGTATGCGGGGCCCGCTCGCGTGGCCACGAGTGCCGGTCATGATGCCCCGACGGCGCCGTTTCGACGAGATGGTCCTCGACGCGGTGGGGGCCTTCGAGCAGCGTCTTGGCTCCACGTTGCCGGACCTGGAGGTCGCCGTGGAGGATGTGCCGCCGACCGACCCTGCGCCGTGGGAGGGGACCGTGGCGCTGGGACGGCTCTTCCCTGAGGAGGGGGGCGTCAAGGCACGAATGGTGATCTATCGACGCCCGGTGGAGTCGCGCGCCGCGGGACCTCTGGAAGCGTCCGCCATCATCCACGAGGTCGTTACCGAGCAGTTGGCGACGATGCTGGGCGTCGATCCCGAGGATCTCCTGTAGTCCGGTGACGCTGCGCGAACGGCACGGCCGCGGAGGTCCTTCCGCTAGGGCAGCACAGGGGTCAGGGTGGCGACCGAACGGTACAGACCCAGCTCGCGTAGGGGCAGCACCGAGATCAAGGACACGCGGTCCTTCTGCTTGGGCGCCCGTGTCGACGCGGCCTCGTCGAGGGAGAGGGCATCCTCGGCCGGTCGACTCACCACCTGCGCCTCGCCCCGCACTGCGGCGTATATCTGTCCCGCATCCGAGCCGGGGACCAGCCACATCCCCGTCGCCGCCCCCAGATCCCGCGTCAGTACCTTCCCAGCCGATACCTCCAGAGCGTCCTGCCTCATGACCCCTTCGCTATCGATCGAGATCAGCTGAGCACGTCCTCCCAGGGGGGCGAAGAGGTCGAGTGCGTAGCTCACCTGTGGCCCCTGGTCCACCTGCGGAAGGGGTGTGCCGGAGAGCGCGCCCAACGGGAGCGCAGCAGGAGCCCAGGCCGCGTCCTGACGGCCCTGGCTGTCTGCTGCCGAACGGACCTGGGCGGCAGACACACATTCCTCATCGCTGCTCACCGCCAGGGCGTAGGTGCCTTCGGGAAGGTCCGAGACCGGGATATCGGCGCTGCGCCCCCCCTCCACCAGCGTGACCTCCTGAGCCAACGGAACCGATCCGGACGAGGTGAGCGCCCGTACCTCGACGACCGCCGGTTCCGGTCCGGGACCCGCGACACGCACGATCGCGGAGTCCGCGGCTCCCGGCGGGACGTCGAACCCGACGATGACGTGCTCCAGGGCCGGCGGGGCCACCGGCGCGGCCAACTCCGTGCCTCGATCGGTGGTGCCCTCGAGCAAACGGTCCCCCAGAAAGGCACTGACCGGACCGCCGCTGGAGACGACCTGGACCACCGGGCTGGCCTCCCCGGGGGCCAGCGCATCCAGCAGGATGATCTCGCGGGCCCCCGGCTCCAGAACGACCTCAGCCCCCGCCGGCTCTTCGTCCGGTTCCGGGGTCGAGCCCACGATCTCGACCTTCGCCGTGACGGCGCTCTGCCCCGGGTTGACCAACACCAGCCGTTCGGAATGGCCCGCTTGTCCCCCGCCACCGATCAGCCACGACTCGTCCTGGGGCTCCGGACAGGGGGTCAACGCCAGTCCGAGCTGCTCGTCCTGGTCGCCCACATACAGCTGCGCGGCACTCAGCCCCGGGGCCAGCGAACCGTGCGCGACCACGAGGGCTGCTGTCCCGTCTCCCACGACCGCACCCGGCCCGGCGTTCCGTTCATCGGTGACCGCCGCCGCAGTCTCGCTCGCAGTCCCCACCTCAATCGTGCTCTCCTCGCCCCCTGTCGCGGACGCGGACTCAGCGGAGGCCGCGACACCGTCCGGCAGCGCCTGCAGTGGGACAGCGCGCGCTCGAACCGTCACTTCTTGCCGAACCTCGCGCACCGCCGAGTCCGCCAAACCCACCCGCTCAGGTCCCGGACAGACCCGCACCGCATCGTCGAGGGGGGCGCGGATCGCGTCTGAAGCACCTCCCTGCGCGGATGCCCCGGCAGGATCGGTCGATGGGCGGGATGTCGCGACCTCGATATTGCCGGCCCAACGCGACGCGACCAGCACCAGCGCTAACGCGGCCAGCGCAAGGACCAGCACCCGGAAGATGGCGGAGCGATGGGTCCCCATCAGCGCGTGCGGGATCGGGACGCACCGATGATGGGCAGGGCGAAAAACAGGGAGAGGATGGCCAAGGTAGCGGTAGCCCACCACCACCGTTGGTCTGGGCGCTCGACCTCGATGGTGAGCGACCCTCCCCCGGCCGGCACGGAGTAGCGCACCGGGAAACCCGGCTCCGCTTCTAGCAACTGCCCGTCGAGGCGCACCTGGGCTACCTCCGCCCAGTCGCTGGGACGAGAGACCGCCACGAACTCCGTCCCGACCGGAACGGCCACTCCGGTGGGCTGGCCCTGCGCCGAAGCAAGGCTTTCACGTGCACCCGACGCAGTTTCCGCCCACACACGCGACCCCACCGCATCCGGCACGACCCGCCACAGGCCGACCCCTTCGGTGGAGCTGACCCGGGTCAGGCTCGGCAGCCCGTCCAACTGACCCAGGAGAGGATCCCCCGGTGGCGCGTCGACCACGATGAACTCCACGGCCAGGTCCGCCAAGGCCTGCTCCAAGGGCGCCTGATCGGCAACGGTGCTGACCGTGGTGTCCAGGAGATCGGACACCACGGCAGCCACCGGGTCTTCTTCGGTCGGTGGCATCGTCCCGCCGCCCGGGTCAGCCTCGCGACGTCGTTCTGCGGCGGCCAGGTCACGCGTGCGGTCACGAAGCCAGGGTCCGGGTTCACGCCCCTGGAGGTCGTAGCTCACCTCGTACCCCGCGGGGTCCGACTGCTCACTCTTCGAGGTCTGGCCCGGTGCCGCCGATCTCGGTTGCGGTGTGAGCTTGATCATGCGCACTCCGTCCGCGCCGGTAGCCCGTTCGGCGACCACGGCTGGAAGGGGAGCCCGGGCGGCCGTGAGCCCGGACCCCAGCGGCACGGCGGCCGCGATGGCCAGGCTGGCCAGTGCAGCAACGGCCGCGACCGTCAGCAGGACCGATCCAGCAGCAGTGCTGGGGCCACGTCTCGACGCCGGGTCCTCACGACGACGGAGCAGGTCGGTGGCCCCGGCTCCGGCGGCCAACATCAGCGCGGCCCCTCCAAGACTGAGCAGGCTCCCGGACCACATACGCACCGTGAGCCCGGCATCGGGGTATCCGCTGGGCAGGGCCCCCAGGTCGAGTCGTCCGATGAGCACAGCCCCGGCAACCGCGGCCAGCGCCAGCGCCGTCAACGCCAACGCTGCTCCACGACGCTGGCCGCGCTGTGAGCGGGCCGCACCCAGCACGGCTAGGAGCCACGCTGGCACGAGCCACCACAGAGACAGTGAGATGGGTCCTCCCGGATGCAGCAGCAACGCCTCCCAAGCCGTCACCGGTGTGGATGCCGTATCGGTGCCCCCGGGGCCACCCCATACGAGGATGGGGTCCTGAGCGAACTGCAGGATCTGAGGCCCCAGCAGAGCCGGCGGCAGCACCAGGATGGGCAGCGCACGCAGTCGCCCCCATCCCTGCGCAGAGACGGCAACCGCCACCCCTGCTACCAGCGCAAAGACGATACTGAGAGGGACGAACCACACGGCGAGCGCCGTCAGCAGCCCCACCCCGAAGGCCGCGGAGGTGCCGCCACTTCCGCGACGCGTCGCGCGCACCGCACCGGCGACCATCAGGGGGGCCAGGACGTGGACCAGCGCTGGCCCCACGCGGCCCGCGCCCACGGCCACGGACAGAGGCGCAGCGGCCGCCCAGCCGATCCCCAGTGCCGCTGCAACCATTCGTGAACGGGTCACCACCCGCGAGGCCGCGTAAGCGCTCAGCACACTGAGTACCCCCGAGATACAGAGCACCCAGGCGGTGGCCACCCCCGCACTGTGCGCACCCTCCGGACCGGCCGGAAGGTGAGCCACCACCCACCCCAGGACGCTGAACGGCAACAGCCACGGTGGGCCCTGCTGGGGGTCACCCAGACCTGCCCCAGAGAAGGGAAGGGCCCACGCGGCGTACATCTGCTGCGCATCGGCCTCGACGGGCCCGACCTCCGACCCGGTCACACCCCATCCCGACGGCATCAGCGCGGCGCCGAGATGTCTCCACTGCGCCACCGTGGACGCGAGGACCAGCAGCACCGCGGTGGCCAACGGCCAGCTCCACCACCGTCGAGTCCCTGATCGTTCGTCATCGGCCAGGGAGTGCGCTTCCTCCGAGACAGGGCCGGCTTCGATGGCTCCGATCGACCGGTCCCGCGACTCGGCCGACGACCGAGCAGACGGGGCATCACTGAGGTGGTCGTGCGCACCCCGTCCGGCAGCTCGCCGAGCGGCTTCCGACTCGAACAGCCCGCGCAGGTCACCTTCGGAGACCACGGCCGACCCTCGGAACCTCCACCGTGCGCGGTAGGCCCGAAGCGGCCAGGCAATCGCGCTCAGCTCAGCCCAGGATCGACGCGCCGACCGTGGGCGTCGGAGCACCAGGAGTACCAGCAGGGAGATGACCGAGGTAAGGAGCATGGCCGCACATCTGAACGGCAGGCGCCATACCGAGGCGCGGGCCAGCGCGACCAGGGCGCGATCCCGATCCCCGGTGGTCCCCTCATCTGCAGGGCCCTGGGCAAGGACGGCCCGGGGTGCGACCAGGACACGGTGCCCCAGTAGGTGAGCTCTCCAACACACATCCAGACCGGCCGCCGGGCCGTCGAAGGCAGGCTCCAGTCCACCGATCTCGGTGAACACGTCGCCCCGGATCAGCATGCCGTTCAGCGGCACACCGATGACGTCGCGGCGGTCGTCGAACTGTCCCTGGTCCCAGGCACCGCGGTCCAGATCGTCCAGCGACCGACCCCACCGGGTGAGGCGATGCCCCACTCCCACGACGGCACGCGGCTCCTCGAGCTCCACCAACTTCGGGCCGACGACGCCCACCCGGCTGGATCCGTGCACCGCTGATCGCAACTGCGGGAGCGCGTCGGCGCGTGGCCTGCTCGAGTCGCTCAAGAGCCACAGCCACTCATCCGGCTGCTCGAGTTCGGCTACGGCCTGACGGATGGCCGTGTCCGATCCTGACGGCAGGTGCACCACGGGCACCCCGTGTTCGGCGGTCAGCGGATGTTCCCCCTGTCCCCCGATCTCCCCCGAGCACAGCACCCGTTCACACCAGCGCGCCTGGGGCACCAGCGCGTCCAGGAGTCCCCACAGTGTGTCGTCGTCGCTGGCGCTGCGCACGACAACCGTGACGCCTTTGACCGCCCGGTCCTGCACCGACACGGGCACCTGTTCGTCTTCGAAGCGAACGTTCAGACCGCTCGCTTCTTGAGCTTGCGGCGCTCGCGCTCGGACAACCCGCCCCAGATGCCGAAACGCTCATCGTGGGCCAAGGCGTACTCCAAGCACTCGGCCGTCACCTCACAGCCGACGCACACCTTCTTCGCCTCGCGGGTGGAGCCACCCTTCTCCGGGAAGAACGCCTCGGGGTCGGTTTGGGCACAGAGCGCCCGCTCCTGCCACGATGCCTCCTCGCCACCTTCCTCCACGCTCAACAACGTCAACACATCAAAATCGTGCACGGCTCCTCCTCGACCCTCGCCAGCACTGGGATGCCGCGGCGACCCTCCGGTGAGGACCGCGCGACAGGTCTAAATTACACGCGTGTCATCCCTCTTCGTCAACCCCAGATCTGCTACAAGCACGCTCGTGCGGAGGACAACCGCCCCGTGGCCCCTTCCAGGGCAGGCGTTCTGCAGCGACTGCGGACCAAGGACAATAGCCCCATGCACATCACTGTTTTGGCCGGCGGCGTAGGGGGTGCCCGCTTCATCCGCGGGCTACGCCATCACTTAGATTCCGCCGGGCTGGGGTGGGACCCGACCACCGGCTCCGGCGCACGGATCACGGTAGTGGGGAACACCGGCGACGACATCACGCTGTACGGGTTGCGTGTCTCCCCCGACCTCGACACCTTGCTCTACACGCTGGGTGGCAGCGTGCACGAGGAGCAGGGATGGGGCCGAGCGCAGGAGTCCTTCCTGGCGCAGTCAGAGCTGCGCGAGCTGGGGGTGCAACCCACGTGGTTCGGCTTGGGGGATCGCGATATGGGGACGCATCTGGCACGCAGCCACTGGCTGGCCGAAGGCCATTTGTTGAGCACGGTCACCGACCGACTCGCCGCCCGATGGGGCCTACCTGCTCGGGGCATCACGCTGCTCCCCGTGACCGACGAACCGATCGAGACGCACGTGGTGATTGCCGACGACGCCACCGGCGCAGAGCCAGGAGCCGAGCGTGCAGTGCACTTCCAGCAGTGGTGGGTGCAGATGCGGGCCGCCGTTCCCGCGATCCGCTTCGTCGTCGCCGGGCTCAGCCGCGCCACCGCCGCACCAGGGGTGCTGCAGGCCATCCGCGAAGCCGACGTCGTGCTGCTGCCGCCGAGCAACCCCGTGGTCTCGATCGGCATCATCGCGGGTGTCCCCGGCGTCCGTGACGCTCTGCGCGGCACGAGGGCGCCCGTGGTCGGGGTGTCCCCGATCATCGACGGGGCCCCGGTGCGCGGCCACGCCGACGCCTGCTTGGCGCCGCTGGGTGTGCCCGTGACCGCAGCGGGCGTCGCCGGTCTCTACCGCGACTTCCTGAGCGGATGGCTCGTCGATGACGCCGATGCGGCCGCCATCTATCCAGGGGTGCGCGTGCGGTCGCGGGACCTCCACATGCGCGACGTCGACCACGCCGGGGCTATCGCGGCCGATGCCCTCGCCTTGGCCCATGAGATCGCGGGGTGAGCATCCCCGGCGAGGTCCGCGTCATCCCGCTGGCCGGCATACCTGAGGTGCTGCCGCACCACGATGTGGCAACCCTGCTCCGGGAGGCCTTGAGCGCCAACGGGCTCGAGCTGCGCGACGGAGACGTCCTCGTGGTGTCGAGCAAGATCGTCTCCAAAGCACAAGGCCTACGGGTGCACACCGGCCCGGGTCATACTCCCGGCGCCTCGCTCTCCCCCACCGCATCACCCACCGCGGATGAGCTGGTGCTGTCCCAGAGCGCGCGGATCGTGGCCGAACGGCGGACGCCCGCGGGCATGACCCGGATCGTGGCCTCGGTCTCCGGTCCGGTGATGGCAGCCGCTGGTGTGGACAGCTCCAACGTAGGGCCACACGGGGGCTCCCTCGTGCTGCCCGCAGACCCCGACCTGGCGGCCAGAACGCTGTATGCCGGTCTGCTCAGCGCTTTCGCTCCCCGCCCTCTGCCCCGGATCGCCGTGGTGATCAGCGATACCGCTGGACGCCCCTGGCGTGACGGGCAGGTGGACTTCGCCCTGGGGAGCTGCGCGGTGCAGGTGCTGGACGACCTGCGCAACGCCGGGCGCACGGACGTCGACGGGCGCCCGTTGCGGGTGACGGCCCGCGCGGTCGCCGACGAGATCGCCGCGGCCGCGGACCTGGTGAAAGGCAAGACCGGCCAGGTTCCCGCCGCCGTCGTGCGCGGGCTGCCGCTGAGCGTCATCGGCAGCCCGGGAGCCCAGGGCGCGCGGTCCCTGGTCCGCGCGGGCTCAGCCGACTGGTTCGCCCTAGGCACCCTCGAGGCCGTGCGTAGCAGCCTCGGCGTGCCTCCGGACAGCGAGGCCGCCAGGACCGTCGGCGTGGCCTCCAGCGGCGCTGAGGCACTGAGTGTCCGTGGGCAACGGGCCATCGATGTGGCGCTCGTCGGGCAGGGCCGACTGAGGCATCCCGATGCCGTCACCATGGGCGAGGACCGCGTGGACGTGCGTATCGCGGATGGCTATCTGCGCGGCCGTGTCATCGCGCGGATCGAGGTGGCCCTGCACAGCGAGCATCTGGAGCACCTCGAGGTGCGCGCGGTCAGCGTTTTGGAAGGTGAGTGCGCGGAGCCATCCTCGGTCCCCTCCGGGGTCGACTGAGGCCACCGAGCTCGACCAGTCGCTGGATACGGTAGCGATGTGGTCGGTAGGGAGCCAGCAACCGCGCCAACCCCTCGTCGTCCACCTCCTCGCCGGTCAGGGCCCAGCCGATGTTCTTGGCTACGTGGTAGTCCCCGAAGCTCACCGCATCGGCGTTTCCCAGCGCCCGCTGCGCCGTCTCCGCGACCGTCCATAGTCCGACCCCCGGCACCGCCCTGAGTCGCGCCGCCACGCGCTCGGGGTCGACCAGAGCCCGCTCCTCCAGGCGCCCCGCCATCCGGGCAGCTCGCATCACGGTGTCCGAACGCTGCGGGCTGATGCCCATCTGGATCCACTGCCAGGACGCGATCAGCAGGAGCTGTGCCGGGGTCGGCGGCACCCAGAGATCCATCGCCGCACCGGGTCCCGGGGCCGGGGTCCCGAAACGTCGGACCAGGGCCCGCTGCCCCGCGAACGCCTCCTGCCCGGTCACCTTCTGCTCGATGATCGCCGGGACCAGGGCTTCCATGACCAACCCCGTCTTGGGCACACGCCACCCGGCACGGGCCAGCCACGTCCGCCGTAGGCCCTCGTGGCCGAGCACGAAGCCACTCACGTCGTCGTCCCGACCGAGCATGGTCGGCAGCGCTTCCAGGACCCATTCGGCCGCGTCTGCAGCGCCCCACGCCTGGGCCCTGACCTCGTCGTCTGCCGACTGCACGAGGACCCCCAGGGTGACCGGACCTTCCGGAGTGTTGATCCCGCGGAAGGTCCATCCTCCGCGAACGCGCCAGGCGGGATCACCGCTGCCGCGCCGCAAGGTCCCCCACGTAGCGGGGAGGTCCACCGGGCGCCCGGGCCGCCAGATGCGCCGGCGCCCCGCTGATGCGCTGACCCTTGGCATGCCCCTCAGCCTTGCACGCCACCGGTCTCGGCCGCTCGCATCTGTCTCAGCCATGGCTAAGGTTGGATCGTGTTCGCTCCTGCCGACGTGCTGTCTCGGCTCATCGCCGACGATCCCACCAGACCCGCTCTGACCTTCTACGAAGACACCCCGGGAGAGTCCCACGGGGAGCGCATCGAGTTGTCCCGCAAGGTTTTGGGCACCTGGGTGGCCAAGGCCGCCAATGCCCTGCAGGAGGGACTGGACTGTGAGCCGGGCACGGTCGTCCTACTGGACGTCCCGGCTCCGCACTGGCGGTTGACCTACTGGGCCCTGGCCATCTGGTCTGTCGGCGCCACCCTGACACTGGACGCCTCCGAGGGTGCCGACGTGATGGTCACGACGACACCGAACAGTGATGCCGCACGAGACGCTGATGAGGTCATTGCCGTGTCCCTGCCCGCCCTGTCGCGCAGTTTCGGTCCCGGCCTGCGGACCGGGGTTATGGACGAGGCCCGCGAGATCTCATCCTTCGGCGACTCCTTCACCCCCTGGGACGAACCGGAGCCGACTCAAGCCGCGCTGGTCTGGGACGGGGAGCGGACGGCGTACCGCGACCTGGTCCCGCAGCGGCACACCGCGTCCGGGGCTCGCGAGCGTCATCGGCTCCTGGTCACTAGCACCGACTCAGCCGTATGCCTGCGCCAACTGTTGGGATGCTGGGCAGGCCTAGGATCGGCCGTCCTCGTGCGCGGATCCGAGCCGACCGTGGACGATGAACGGATGCGCAGCGAGGGAGTCGACGCTCTCGCCTGAGGCCACTACAGTCGGCCGATATGGACAAGGTCGTCTCCGATGCCGCCGCTGCTCTGGACTCACTGCGCGACGGGATGACCCTCGCGGTCGGTGGGTTCGGGTTGTGCGGGGTGCCTTCCGTGCTGATAGCCGAGGTGCTGCGGCGGGGGGTCACCGATCTGGAGATCGTGTCCAACAACGCCGGAGTGGATGACTGGGGCCTAGGTCTCCTGCTCGGAGCCGGTCGGATCCGCCGCATCATCGCCTCCTACGTCGGGGAGAACAAGGAGTTCGCGCGGCAGTACCTCAGCGGCGAGCTCGAGGTCGAGTTGACGCCTCAGGGCACCCTGGCGGAGAAGCTACGGGCCGGCGGCTCGGGAATCGCTGCGTTCTACACCGCCACCGGCGTCGGTTCGCAGGTCTCCGAGGGGGGTATGCCGTGGCGCTACGACTCGGCCGGTGCGGTCGTCCTCTCCTCGCCCCCCAAAGACACCCGGTCCTTCGAGCACCTCGGCGACCGGGGGGCTCAGGACTACGTCTTGGAGACGTCCATCGCCGCCGACATGGGGTTGATCCGAGCGTGGAAGGGGGACCGACACGGCAACCTGGTGTTCCGCGCAAGCGCGCGCAACTTCAACCCGTTGTGTGCCATGAGCGGTCGCTTTACGGTCGCCGAGGTCGAGGAGCTGGTCGAGCCCGGCGTCCTGCTCCCCGACGAGATCCACCTTCCGGGGATCTACGTGCAGCGGGTGGTGCCGCTGTCGCCGGCCCAGGCCCAGGACAAGCGCGTCGAGAAGCTCACCGTCCGGCAGACTTCGACGTCGACCCCCGCGGAAGGACGCTGAGATGGCACGGACACGGGAAGAGATGGCCGCGCGGGCCGCCGCGGAGCTGCGTGACGGCGACTACGTCAACCTCGGGATCGGCTTACCGACGTTGGTCCCCAACTACGTCCCCGACGACGTTGAGCTGGTGCTGCAGTCCGAGAACGGCATCCTCGGGGTCGGCGCCTATCCACTCGAGGGCAGCCACGACCCCGATCTCATCAACGCCGGGAAGGAGACCGTCACCGTCCGGCCGGGTGCCGCCTTCTTCGACTCCGCCATGAGCTTCGGGATGATCCGAGGCGGCAAGGTGGACGCCGCGATTCTCGGCGCGATGCAGGTCTCGGCGGCCGGAGACATCGCCAACTGGATGATCCCGGGCAAGATGGTCAAGGGGATGGGCGGTGCCATGGACCTGGTGCACGGAGCGAGGAAGGTCATCGTGCTCATGGAGCACACCGCACGCGACGGCGGCTACAAGATCGTGCGGGACTGCTCCCTGCCGATCACCGGGTTGCGGTGCGTCCAGCGCATCATCACGGACCTGGCGGTGATCGACGTGACCGCCGAGGGTCTGGTCCTGCGAGAGACGGCGCCTGGTGTCACTGAGGACGAGGTTCGTGAGCGCACGGAACCGCCCTTGCTCGGCGATCTACTGCGTGGCTGACGATCCCGCGCCCTTGCTGTGGGGTGCGCGACGGGGCAGGCCCCACAGGAACCCGGCACCCCAGCTCAGGTGCATGGTGGCCAGTACCGCCGGAACCCTAGCCCGCACGGGCCAGGGATACCCGGCGGAGATGACCACGCCACCCACCGTGACCGCTGCTGCGTAGCCGAGCGGAAGTGCCGCCAGAGGCCGCCACACCATGGCCCCCAGCGACCCTGCGAGGACCGCCCCGACCACCAGGGGGGGCGCGAGATATCGAGCGTTGAGGGCCTCGGTGTGCTCCTGAGACAGGCGGCGGCGCCACTGACCGGTGGCGAAGAACTGGGCGGCCAAAGCGCTCAGCGAGCTTCGTGGCCGGTAGGTCACGCAAACCTCGGGACTGAACCAGACCACGCCCCCCGCCTGACGGATACGCAGGTTCATCTCCCAGTCCTGCGCGCGGTCGTACTCGGCGCTGAACCCGCCCACGCGGTCGATCCACGCCCGGATGAACACCCCGGGGAAGACGGTGTCGGCCTCACCCGCCTGGCCTCCCACCCGGAACCGTGCCGCCCCCATACCCAAGGGCGATCCCATCCCGATGGCGATGGCCCGCTGGGTGGGGTCGACACCTTCCGGCAGCGCCCGCCCACCGACGTTGGCCGCCTCGGTCTGGTGCAGGATCCGCACCGCTCGAGTCAGGTAGTCGACCGGGACGTATCCGTGAGCGTCGACCCTCGCCACAATCGGGTGCACACTGGCCGCGATAGCACAGTTCAACGCGTCCGGGGTGCGCCCGCTCGGATTGTCCACGACGCGCACTCGTGGGTCAGCCGCGGCGAGGCGGCGGGCCACGCCGGTGGTGCCGTCCTTGCTGGCACCCACCGCAAGGACCACTTCGAGGGGGCCCTGGTAGTCCTGGGCCAAGACGGAGCCCAGCGACTCCCCCAGTTGTCGCGCCTCGTTGCGCACGGGCATGACCACCGAGACCCCCGGCCAGTCGGACAGGACCTCAGTTGGCGCTTGAGAGAACGGCATTGGGGCAGGTTAACGCTCAGGGCCTGGCTTCTCACCTACCCTGGTCTGATGCCACGCCGACCCGAGGATGACTGGACCCGACCGATGCCGCGCACGCCCCGGCCCGCGCGCCGGCCGGCCGAGCAGCCTGCATCCTGGTCCTCGGACGACTGGGAGCTCGATCCGCAGCCCTCCGGATACGACGCGCGCTATGACGATCAGCGGTATGGCGATCAGTACGACGATAGTCCGTTCAGCGATGACGACCCGTACGACGACACTCAGCAAGCGGGATGGCAGGATGCGCCACCTCCCCGCTCGTCAGGGCCGCGGCGGCGTCGGCCCCACTACGGCATGCGGCGCGGCATGGTGGTGGTGCTCCTGCTGATCGCCGCCTACGTGGCCGCCATGATCTGGGCCGTGACGGCCAGCTGGATGGCGATCGGGGAAGTCGATGCCACCCCGACCAACGACGCCCGGCCGAGTGCGGCGGCCGGCAGCAACGTGTTGCTCGTGGGCACGGACAGCCGCGCGGACCTCACCCGGGAGCAGCGCAACGAACTGAAGACCGGTCATACCGAGGGATCACGAGCAGACACCATCATGCTTCTGCATATGCCCGACTCCGGCGACCCCACCCTGGTCTCGTTGCCCCGCGACTCCTACGTCGACATACCCGGCTCTGGCCTGAACAAGATCAACGCGTCGTACTCCATCGGGGGCCCCCCGCTCCTGGTGGACACCGTGGAGCAGGCCACCGGTCTGCGAGTCGACGGCTACCTCGAGGTGGGTTTCGACGGCTTCGTGGACGTCGTGGCCGCCGTCGGCGGGGTGAAGATGTGTTTGCCCGACCCCGTGGTGGAGGAGCGCAGCGACCTCGACCTCCCCGCAGGGTGTCAGGAGCTCGAAGGCAAGGACGCCCTGAACTACGTCCGCATGCGCTACTCCGACCCCAGGGGCGACCTGGGACGTGTCGAGCGCCAGCGTGAGTTCCTCAGCGGCATGGTGTCGAAGATGACCCAGCCGTCCACCCTTCTCGTGCCGTGGGAGCTGCACGACGCGGGCACCGCGACAGGTTCATCCCTGCGCCGCGGCGAGGACACCTCCATGTGGGAGATGGTCAAGGTCGGCTTGGCCATGCGTTCGGTGTCCGGCGGCTCCGGTCAGTCCATCACGGTGCCCATCGCCGACCCGAACTACACCACGGCGGCCGGTAGCTCGGTGCTCTGGGACGAGGCTGGCGCTAACGAGCTGTTCGAGGCCCTACGCACCGATGCCCCGTTGACGATCGAGCCGTAGCAGCCACCGGCCGGAAGGTCGCAGACACCTACTTCAGCATCTGACGTGCCATCACCATCCGCTGGATCTGGTTGGTGCCTTCGTAGATCTGCGTGATCTTGGCGTCTCGCATCATCCGCTCCAGGGGGAAGTCTTTGGTGTAGCCGGCGCCACCGAGCAACTGCACCGCGTCGGTGGTGATCTCCATCGCTACGTCCGAGGCGTAACACTTCGCGGCCGCACCGAAGAAGGACAGGTCGGCGTCGTCACGCTCGGACTTCGAAGCTGCCACGTAGACCAGCTGCCGGGCCGCCTCGAGCTTCATACCCATATCGGCCAGCATGAACTGCACGCCTTGGAACTGCGCCACGGGTTGACCAAACTGTTGGCGCTCCTTGACGTAGGCCGTGGCGTGCTCCAGAGCTCCGGCTGCGATCCCCACGGCCTGGGCCCCGATGGTTACGCGTGTGTGGTCGAGCGTCTTCAGGGCGATCTTCAGGCCCGCCCCAGCTCACCGACCAGGCGGTCTCCCGGGATGCGACAGTCGGTGAAGAGCAGCTCACGGGTCGGTGACCCCTTAATACCGAGCTTCTTCTCCGGCGCACCCAGCGCGAAACCTTCGTCGTCTGCGTGGACCACGAAGGCGCTGATGTTGCGCCCCCGAGGGCCGTCGGGATCGGTCACCGCCATGACCGTGTAGTACGCCGACTCCCCCGCGTTGGTGATCCAGGATTTCTGTCCGTTGAGCAAGAACGTTCCATCGGGCTGTTCGATGGCCTTGCACCGCATGGCACTGGTGTCGCTGCCCGCGGCAGCCTCCGAGAGCCCGTAGGAGAACATCGCCTCACCACGACCGACCTCCGGCAGGTAGCGGGACTTCACCTCCTCGCTGGCGGCCAGAATGACCGGCATAGTGCCGAGCTTGTTGACGGCCGGGATGAGCGAGGAGCTGGCGCAGACGCGGGCGACCTCCTCGATCACGATGCACGTGGCCAGGGCATCGGCGCCCACGCCGTCGTACTGCTCGCCGATATGCGGAGCGTGGAAGTCGGTCGCTCGTAGGGCTTCGTAGGCCTCCCGTGGAAAGCGCGACTCCTCGTCGACCGCCGCAGCGAACGGCGCAATCTTGTCGTCGCAGACGTCCCGCACCGCCTCGCGCAGGGCCTCGTGGTCCTCAGACAGGGCAAACAGGTCGAAGTCGCTCACTCGCCCACTGTACGACCGCGAACCCTCGCACCCTTGGCATGGGCTTGCTCACGTAGGTCAGCAGCAAAGTCGTGCAACCGGGCCGTGATCCCGGCGCCCTGCTCGTCGGGGGCGCTGCCCAGGATGCGGGCCGCCAGGAGTCCGGCATTGCGGGCTCCACCGATGGACACGGTGGCCACCGGTATGCCGGCAGGCATCTGCACGATGGAAAGAAGCGAGTCCATCCCGTCCAGGTACTTCAACGGCACGGGGACACCGATCACCGGCACCGTGGTCACTGCGGCGAGCATGCCGGGAAGGTGGGCAGCGCCACCGGCTCCGGCGATCAGGACCCGTAGTCCCCGCTCTGCGGCGGTGGTGCCGTACTCGACCATCTCCTGGGGCATCCGGTGCGCGGAGATGACGTCGGGTGCACAGGCGACGCCCAGCTCCTGCAGCACCTCCACCGCTTGCTTCATCACCGGCCAGTCGCTGTCGCTGCCCATCACCACCCCGACCACGGGGGTCGCTGGCTCACTCATCGATGACCCCCTGCAGAAAGTCGGCGGCGTGTCGTCCCCGCGAGCGCAGGTCGGCCAGGTCGTCCCCATAGATGTTCACGTGGCCGATCTTGCGGCCGGGTCGCACGCTCTTGCCGTACAGGTGGATCCGCAGCCCGGGATCTCGAGCCATGAGGTGGCGGTAGGTCGAGTAGAGCTCGGGGTGGTCGCCGCCGAGGACGTTGGCCATCACCGTCCAAGGCTGCCGCGAGGTGGTGTCACCCAGCGGCAGGTCGAGCACGGCTCGCAGGTGTTGCTCGAACTGGCTCGTCACGGCTCCGTCGATGCTCCAGTGCCCGCTGTTGTGCGGGCGCATCGCCAGCTCGTTCACCAGGAACCCCGGCTCACCGTCGTCGCCGGGCACGTCGAACATCTCCACGGCCATCACGCCGGTCACGTTCAGGTCCCCGGCGATGCGCAGTGCGGCTTCCGTCGCGGCCGCGGCAACCGAGTCGGGGAGGTCGGGGGCCGGGGCCAACACCTCGGTGCAGATCCCCTCCTCCTGGACGGTCTCCACCACCGCCCAGGTGGCGGCCTGACCGCTCGGACTGCGTGCCACCACCACCGCGATCTCCCGCGAGAAGTCCACGGCCTCTTCCAGCAGGAGACCCTCGGCCATGGGCGAGTCCTCCTCGTGTCCGACGGCGGCCAGCCAGTCGCTCAGCTCGTCGACGGAGTGCACCACGCGGACCCCTTTGCCGTCGTAACCGCCTCGTGGCGTCTTGGCCACGACCGGCCAGCCGACCTCCGCTGCGAAGTCCTCGACGTGGGACGAGACCTGTGCGACCGCCCAGCGGGGACACGGCACCCCCATATCTGTGAGCCTGCGGCGCATCGCGATCTTGTCCTGCGCGTAGACCAACGCACTGGGGTCGGGGTGCAGGCTGACCCCGGCGGCCTGCAAGGCGTGCAGCACGGGTTGTGGCACCTGCTCGTGGTCGAAGGTGACGACGTCGCACTCCTGCGCGAACTCCAGCACCGCGTCCAGGTCCGTGCAGGCTCCCACCGGTGCGTGTGGCACGACCAGCGCGGCGGCCGCAGTGTCGGACTCGGAGAGCACGGACAAGGTCACGTTCAAGCCGACGGCCGGCGGTTGGCACATCCGGGCGAGCTGGCCACCACCGATGATGCCGACCACCGGGAATCCCCCTTCGGATCGGCGCAGGGTCGTTCGGGCTTCACCTTGGTCGTCCACGGCGATCAGCCTACTGGCCACCCACGTATGCTGCGCCGGTGAACCAGACCACCTCGTCCCTGCGCGGCTGGGCCCTGCGGTGGTACGACCGGCTGGCGCGTGAGCTGGCCAAGTTCGGAGTTGTGGGTCTGGCTGCTTTCTGCCTCGACACCGCGCTGTACAACTACTTCGTCTTCGGTCTACCGGCCGCCGAAGGGGTCGGCGCCATGCACGACATACCCCTTCGGGCCAAGATCGCCGCCACCGTGTTCTCGACGACGTTCGCGTGGGTCGGCAACCGGTACTGGACCTTCCGTCAACGGCGGCGCGCCGGGCGAGCCCGAGAGTTCGCCCTCTTCGTGTTCTTCAACATCATCGGCCTGGCGATAGCGCTGATCTGCCTGGCCTTCTCCCGCTACGGCCTGGGGTTGGAGAGCCAACTCGCCGACAACATCAGCGGCAACGGAGTGGGATTGGTCCTGGGCACCTTGTTCCGGTTCTGGGCCTACCGGACCTACGTCTTCACTGCCGAGCTCGCGGCCGAGGAACCGGCGCCGGAGCGGTCCGCGCCCTGATCGCGAGTCAGGGGGCGGGAGCCATCGACACGTACAGCGCGAATACCGCTGGGCGTGCCTGGGCCAGCTCCAGCCGTCCGCCGAAAGACTCAGCCGTCTCGCGGGCGACCGACAGGCCGATACCGGTCCCGTCACCGCTGGTGACCGCCCGGTCGAAGATCCGCCGCGCCAAGGCGGGGTCCATACCTCGCCCCTCGTCGCGGACCTCCAACAGGGCCGAGGGACCGCTGCGCACGGCCGAGATCTGGACGAGACCGTCCCCGTGCTGGAGTGAGTTCTCGACCAGAGTGTTCAAGATCTGGGAGATCGAAGAGGCGCTGGAGCGCACGATCATGGCTCGTTCGGCCCGCACCACGATCTGCCGACCGCGCGCCTGGAACGCCGGCGTCCACTCCTGCTCGAGGCCGGACAGGACGGTGTCGAGAGAGACCGACCGACCACCATCAGCGTGCCCTGCGCGGGTGCGGTGCAGGAGGTCGTCGACCACCGAAGCCAGCCGCTCGGTCTGGCCGATGGCGATCTCGGCCTCGTGCTGGGCGACTTCCAGGTCGTCGGTGTGCACCACCTCGTCGAGGCGGAGCAGAAGTGCCGCCAGTGGAGTGCGGAGCTGGTGCGAGGCGTCAGCGGCGAAGGACCGCTCGGAGGACAGTGCGCGAGCCAACGTGCTCTGGCTCCGGTCCATGATGTGCCGGACAGTGTCGATCTCCCGGACCCCGGTGTCACCGCTGGGTGGACGCCCGAACCCGTCCGGCGCTCCTTCGAGGCGCTCCTGGCCGAAGGAGCCCGTGCCGAAGTCGTCGGCCCGTTGGGCGAGGTCGTGCAGCGCCAACGTCAGGATGAGCACGGTCCGGTTGATCAGGATCAGGGCCATGGGGACAGCCACCGTGATCGTCAAAGTCACGGTCAACGCCACGCCGAGCAAGATGATCCAGGGGGCCACTGCTCCGCCGAAAGTCCCCTGCGGGAGCTGCCCGACAATCAGAGCCATGGTCAGCAGAGCGAAGCCAAGGCCAAGGCCCGCGCCGCTCAAACCTATGATCACCGCCGTACGGCGAAGTTCTTGACGCACGAATGAACCAGGTCAGCGCTCGGGCTCGTTTTGGAATCGAAAGCCGACGCCGCGGACCGTGACGATGTATCGCGGGCTATTCGCGTCGTCGCCCAGTTTTCTTCGCAGCACTGAGATATGCATATCCAGAGTCTTTGTCGACCCGAACCAGCTGTCCCATACTTCGAGCATTAGCGTTTCTCGCGGAACGACCCTGCCTTCTTCGCGAGTGAGGACTCGCAGCAGATCGAACTCTTTGGCCGTCAGCGAGACCTCCTGCCCCCGGAAAAAAGCCCTCCTCGCCTTGATATCCACCGAGATAGGTCGGTCGCCGACCTCGCGGGAGTCGTTCCCGCGCCTCAGCAGTGCGCGCACTCGGGCCAGGAGCTCCGCCAGCCGGAAGGGTTTGGTGACGTAGTCGTCTGCGCCGGCGTCCAGACCGACCACCGTGTCGACCTCGTCACCTCGAGCCGTCAGGATGAGCACAGGACTGGTCAGACCCTCTTGTCGCATACGCCGACAGACCTCGAGCCCGTCCAGATAAGGCAGTCCGATGTCGAGGATGACAAGATCCGGCGCTTCGCCCTCCGCCAAGGTGAGAGCGGCCCTCCCGTCTTCTGCTACATCGACCGAATATCCTTCGCGCCGGAGGGCGCGGGAAAGCGGTTCTGAAATGGTGGCGTCGTCTTCGGCCAGTAGAACCCGCATCATATGAATAGTCTAGTCTCTTTCTGCGGCAAGGGGATGCCACCTCGGTGAGCGTTTTTCGTTGAAGGCTGCAATACCTTCGCGACGGTCTTCGCTTGTCGCCGTCAGCCGCCAATACGCATCTTCAATTTCAAGCCCCGCTTTTAGCTCGACGTCCAATCCCCGGCGCATTGCGGACTTGGCGTTGCGCACACTGGTGGGTGAGTTCTGCGCTATCGACTCGGCCAGGCGCAGGGCACGATCGCGAGCGGCGCCGCTGGCCGTGACGAAGTCGAGGACTCCCAGTTCGGCTGCAGCAGAGGCCGATCGTCGTTCGGCGGTGAAGACCATAGCGGCCGCGCGGGAGTGCCCCACCTTCCGCGCCAGGAGCTGAGTGCCACCACCACCCGGGATCAGACCGACGGACACCTCGGGAAGCCCGACCACGCTCTGCTCCCCGGCCAGGATGAGGTCACAGGACAGGGCCAACTCCAGGCCGCCGCCGAGGGCATAGCCCTCGATCACCGCCAGGGTAGGCATCGGCAGGTCGAGCACGCCCCGGTAGGCGCCCCGGCTGACCTCGCGGTGGGCCAGCATCTGCTCATCGCTCATCGCCTGGCGTTCTTTGAGGTCCGCCCCGACACAGAAGGCTCGGGAAGAGGTGCTGGTCAGCAGCACCACTCGCACGCTCGCGTCCTGCGCCACCTGGGCCGTGACCTCCGCGAGCTGGGCCGCGAACGCCGTCGAGATGGCGTTCAGGGCCTCCGGCCGATTCAGGGCGATCTCGACGATGCCTTCGCTCGGGCCGAGCCGCCTGACCTGCAGGAATCTGGGGTCAGCACTCATAGGTGGCCCACCGTCACTCCAGCGATCTGATCGCGCATCGTCCTCCCTCCGGTTCGTTGACACGCCCGGCGTTGCGGGGTCGTAACGCTAACCCACGAGGGTCACTTGCGCAGATGCACCACATCACCGGCGTGGTGGACACTGCGTCGGCCGCCGTGGGCCACGACCAGCGCCCCATCGCGGTCGATCCCAGACGCCTGTCCGCGCACGGTCGTGCTGGTCAACTGCACCGCGACCTCCTGGCCGAGGGTGCAGCACACCTCGAGGTAGGCCGACCGCGCCGCTTCGGGGTCCTCGCTCAGTCCGTGCAGCAGATCCGCGAGGTGAGTCAGGTAGGCCTCCAGCCAGGAGGCGCGGACCGAGCGAGGCAAGGGCGACCCGTCCCGGCCCAGCCGCCAGGAGGTGGCGCTCGGAACTGGCAGGTCCTCTGCGCCCTGATCGATGTTCAAACCCACCCCGACCACCACCTGTGAACCCTGTACCGACGCCAACACACCGCAGACCTTCCCCGGCCGTCCGGGCCCGTTGGGCACCACGAGAACGTCGTTGGGCCACTTCAGCTCGGCGCGGAGAGGATACTCATGCTCGACGAGCGCCCGCTGCACCGCGACCCCGGCCAGCAAAGGGACCCAGCCGATCAGGAGAGGCACCGGAGCAGGTACCGCCACGCTGACGGCGAGCGCGGCGCCTGCAGGCGTGACCCACTGCCGGCCTCGGCGTCCCTGCCCGGCGCTCTGATGATCAGCGACCACCACCCGGCCCGGCTGGGGGTCCGCGAGCAGGGCGAGATTCGTGGAATCAATCGTGCTGTGCCACTGCGGGCGCGCCCACGCTTGCCTGACCACCGACCAAGGCTAAGTTATCGGGATGGACGACTCCAGCCTCGAGGTCAACACCGACATGCGCACGACCGCCGGGCGCCTCGCAGACTATCGACGTCGTAGCGACGAAGCCGTGCACGCAGGCTCCGAGCGGGCCGTGGAGAAGCAGCACAGCCGCGGGAAGCAGACGGCCCGCGAACGCATCGACCAACTGCTGGACGAGGACTCCTTCACCGAGCTGGACGAGCTGGCCCGGCACCGCTCGATCGCCTTCGGCCAGGAGAAGTTCCGGCCGTACGGCGATGGCGTGGTGACGGGCTACGGCACGATCGAGGGACGACCGGTGGCGGTCTTCGCCCAGGACTTCACGGTCTTCGGGGGTTCCCTGGGTGAAGTGTTCGGCGAGAAGATCGTCAAGGTCATGGACCTCGCCATGAAGGTGGGCTGCCCCGTCATCGGCATCAACGACTCCGGTGGCGCACGGATCCAGGAGGGAGTCGCTGCCCTCGGGCTGTACGCCGAGATCTTCCGCCGCAACGTGCATGCCTCCGGGGTCATCCCACAGATCTCCCTGGTCCTGGGGCCATGCGCGGGCGGCGCGGTCTACTCACCGGCCATCACCGACTTCATCGTGATGGTCGAGAAGACCTCGCACATGTTCATCACCGGCCCCGACGTCATCAAGACGGTGACGGGTGAGGACGTCAGCTTCGAAGAGCTCGGCGGTGCCCATACGCACAACTCACGCTCGGGCGTCGCCCACTATGCGGCCAGCGACGAAGCTGACGCGATCGCCTACGTCCAGGACCTTTTGGCCTTCCTCCCCCAGAACAACCTGGAGGATCCGCCTGCCTTCGACGTGGAGGTCGAGATGTCCGTGACCGCGGAGGACGAGACACTGGACACCCTCATCCCGGACTCGGCCAACATGCCCTACGACATGCAGACCGTGCTCGAGCACGTGCTCGACGACGGCGAGTTCCTCCAGGTGCAGGAGCTGTTCGCACCCAACATCCTCGTCGGCTTCGGCCGGGTCGAGGGACGGACCGTGGGTGTCGTTGCGAACCAGCCGATGCAGTTCGCCGGCACTCTGGACATCGACGCCTCCGAGAAGGCGGCCCGGTTCGTGAGGACCTGTGACGCCTTCAACGTCCCGATCCTGACCTTCGTCGACGTCCCGGGGTTCCTGCCCGGCACCGACCAGGAGTGGGGCGGCATCATCCGTCGAGGCGCGAAGTTGCTCTATGCGTACGCCGAGGCAACGGTCCCGCTGGTCACCGTCATCACCCGGAAAGCCTACGGCGGGGCCTACGACGTCATGGGCTCCAAGCACCTGGGCGCCGACGTGAACCTCGCCTGGCCCTCAGCACAGATTGCGGTGATGGGAGCCCAGGGGGCGGCGAACATCCTCTATCGCAAGCAACTGGCGCAGGTCGCCGACGAGGGCGGCGATGTCGACGCCGCACGAGCGCAGCACATCCAAGAGTACGAGGACACCCTGGCCAACCCCTACGTTGCGGCCGAACGCGGCTTCGTGGACGCGGTGATCGCCCCGGCCGACACCCGGGTGCAGATCGTCAAGGCCCTGCGGACCCTGCGGACCAAGAGGGCGAACCGGGCACCGAAGAAGCACGGGAACATCCCCCTATGAGCGACCCCGGCGTGGAGGTGACCGGCCCGAGAGGCCAGCCTCTCGTCAGCATCTGCGGCCGTCCCACCGACGCGGAGACGGCCGCGGTGCTGGTGGCTCTGTCCCTGATGACTTCCGAGGCTTCAGCCAACCCCTCCCCCCCAGGTCACTCCCTGTGGAACTCTCGGGGTCGTGCAGCTCGACCGCGACTGTCCCCCGGCCCTGGCGCGTGGCAGGGGTCGGTCAGCCCTCGTTGAGTCTGTTGCGGCGCTCGAGCTTCCGTTGCAGTATGGCGTGTTCCTCCGCTGGGAGGCAGTGAGCCTCCAGCACCGCGCGCACGGCTACCTCCTCGCCCCACCAGGCCCGGAACAACGTCAGGATGTCGATGCCGTGGTCCGGCACGTCGCTGACCACGACCGCTTCGCCAGGACGGATGGTGCCCGGGGAGCGCACGGCGCAGTAGGCCCCCGGGCGACCACGCTCGGCGAACCGCTTCACCCATCCGCGCTCTCCGATATGGGCCGCGAAGGTGGCGCACGGGATGCGCGGACCGCAGACCTCCAGGACGACCTTGCTGCCCACGCGCACCGTCGAACCAGTGACCAGTGCGTCGACGTCGATGCCGGTGGTGGTGATGTTCTCACCGAAGGACCCACTGTGCAGGTCACGCCCGAGCTCCTGGGACCAGTGCGTCAGCTCCTCGTCTGCCACGAGGTAGACGGCCTGACGTTCACCCCCGTGCTCATCGCGTTCGATGATCACGTCGTCGGCCACTCCGCTGCCCAGGCCGGTCCCCATCGGGCCTGGGTCCCGGACGCTGATCTGGTCGACGGTGCGTTTGTCGATCCCGGAGATCTGTCCGGACAACGGCTCCCCCAGCTCGCGGCCGGCACCGACGTTGACGGACTTCACCCGAGCGGGCGGTGGGGTCGAAGGCGACATGGACCCAAGGTAGTACCGTGCATCGGTGAGCCAAGCCCAGCCCAGCGTCTCCGTTCCGCGTGTTCTGAGCACCATCGACGTCATCGCCGAGGACTACCTCGAAGCCATGATCGCGATGAGGCCGATCTTGGCGACCTACCTGGGGGTGGCAGGCCACGAGGACCGCTTCGACGACTTCAGCATCGAGGGTGTCCAGCGTGAGCTCGAGATGACCCGTCGGACGTCGCGGTTGCTGGCGGAGGCGACGCAAGACGAGATGTTGTTGGACCACGTGGACACCGTCACTGCCGCAGCACTGCGTGAGGAGCTGGCGGTGAGCGAGCTCGCGCTGGACCGGGTGGTCGCTGGTGTCGATCCCATGCCGTTGAACGTCATCGACTGCCCGGTTCAGTCCGTCCGCGACGCCTTCGACCTGATGGCCACGACCACGACCCAACACTGGGAGTGGGTCCTGTCCCGGTTGCAGGCCGTCCCCCAGGCGCTGACGGACTACGCGGGCGCTCTGCGCTACAGCGCGGCACGCGGCACGATCGCACCGCGTCGTCAGGTCTCGAGTGTGCTGGCGCAGTGCCGGGATCAAGCAGAAGCCTCCTCGAGCACCTACACCGCTCTGCTCGCCGAAGCCAGCACGATCCCCGAGGACCTCACGGGCCCGCTGAACGCCGCAGCGGCGCTCGCCAACGCGGCTTTCGGTGAGCTGGCCGAGATGCTCGCTGGCGAGCTGCTGGACCATGCACCCGTCAGCGACGCCGCCGGGCTCGAGCGCTACCGGCTCCGGTCGCGCGCCTTCCTCGGCACGGACGTCGATCTCGAGGAGACCTACCGCTGGGGACAGGAGGAAGTGGCGCGGATCACCAAGATGATGCACGAGGTCGCCCAGCAGATCGAGCCTGGGGCCTCGATCGAGCGAGCCATTGCGATCCTGGACGATGACCCTCAATACCAGCTGGAGAGCACTGACGCACTCAAAACGTGGATGCAGACCGTTGCCGACGAGGCGATCAGCGCGATGGCCGACACCCACTTCGACATCCCGGAGCCCATTCGCTCGATCGAATGCATGATCGCCCCCAGCCAGACCGGGATCATCTACTACACGGGCCCCAGTGAGGACTTCACGCGCCCGGGCCGCATGTGGTGGTCGGTGCCCGCCGGGGTAAGCACCTTCACCACCTGGCGTGAGCTGACCACCGTCTACCACGAGGGGGTGCCGGGACATCACTTGCAGATCGCGCAGACCACGCTGCGCCAGGACACGCTGAACCGATGGCGTCGGTTGGCCTGCTGGAGCTCCGGGCACGGTGAGGGCTGGGCGTTGTACGCCGAGTGGCTGATGTCCGATCTGGGCTACCTCGACGACCCGGGGATGCGCATGGGCCTGCTCGATGCTCAGTCGTTGCGGGCTGCCCGAGTCGTCATCGACATCGGGGTGCACTGCGAGCTGGAGGCCCCTACGGAGGTGGGTGGTGGCTCTTGGACCTACGACAAGGCCTGGACCTACCTGAACAACCACGTGAACATGGCCGAGGATGTGGTGCGCTTCGAGCTCGACCGGTATCTCGGGTATCCGGGACAGGCGCCGTCCTACAAGATCGGCGAACGCTGGTGGTTGGAGCTACGCGATGAAGTGAGACGCCGCGAAGGCGACGCCTTCGACCTCACCGCTTTTCATCGGCGCGCCCTGGACCTGGGCGGGGTCGGGCTGGACGTCCTTCGCTCGGCGGTGCTGAGCCAGGCATGAGCATTGCGCTGACGTTGGTGCTGGTGGCGGGCATCGCGGTGCTCGTAGCCGGGTTGGCCGAGCGTCGAGGGTGGAACGCACCCCCATTACTCATCGTGGTGGGAGTGATTGGCTCCTACCTCCCCTTCATCCCGCAGATCGAGCTGACTTCGGACATGGTCTTGTTCGGTCTGTTGCCTCCGTTGCTCTACGCGGCGGCGATCCGCACGTCGCTGGTGGACTTCACCCGACACCGGGCGGCCATCCTGTCGCTCTCGGTGGGACTGATCCTGTTCACCGCGCTGGGGGTGGCCGTCGTGGCCCACGCGATGCTGCCGATCTCCTTCGGACTGGCGTTCGCGTTGGGCGCGATCGTGGCCCCACCGGATGCTGTCGCGGCCACCGCCGTCGCCCGCAAGATCGGCCTACCCAGACGGATCGTGACCATCCTGGAGGGCGAGTCGTTGCTCAACGACGCAACGGCTCTCGTCTCGTTGCGCACGGGCTTGGCCATCGCCGGGCTCGGCAGCGGGCACGGACTGGTTGCAGCGGCGACGGAGGAGGTCACCGCCTGGACCGTCCTGCTCAACTTTGTATGGGCGGTCGTCGGTGGCGTCACCATCGGGGTGGGTGTGGCCTCCGTGGCGTCGTTCCTGCGGATGCGCACGTTGGGCCCCGAGCTGGACACCGCGATGTCCTTCACAATCCCTTTCTTGGCCTTCCTGCCGGCGGAGGCGCTGGGCTCTTCGGGAGTCCTGGCCGTCGTCACGGCCGGTCTCATCCTGGGCCATCGCGCGTTGACGCTGCAGAATGCTCGCTCACGCTTGTCCGAGCGCACGAACTGGGCGAGCGTCCAGTTCATCCTGGAGAGCTCCGTGTTCTTGATGATCGGCCTGCAGATGCACGACATCGTCACCAACACCCAGAACGACACGATGTCCTGGAGCCGAGTCCTGCTGACGTCCGTGCTCATCCTGGTCGTGGTGATCCTGCTTCGCCCCTTGTGGGTCTTCCCCTCCCGGTGGCTGCTCTCGTGGCGGGCGAGCGAGCCGGGCCTACCTCCTGCGGAGCTCGCTCTGGTCTCGTGGGCGGGAATGCGTGGCGTGGTCACGTTGGCCGCGGCCTTCCTGATCCCCGTGGAGGCGGACAACCGCCAAACCATCATCTTCATCGCGTTGGTGGTCGCGATCGGGACCCTCGGCCTGCAAGGACTGACGCTTCCCCTCCTGGCCCGCTCCCTTCGGGTCGAAGGTCCCGATGCCCGGGAGGACGCGCTGCAGCAGGCGGTCTTGACCGAGCGCGCCGTCTCTGCGGGGCTGACCGCGCTGGAGGAGCACGAGGGAGAGTCCGAGGTGCTCGACGAGCAGTTGCGCCAAGAAGCACAACGACGCACCAACCGCATGTGGGAAAGGGTGGGTCCTCGAGGTGAGGACTACAACGAGACACCGGGCGATGCCTACCGCCGAATGCGGATGACGATGATGGCCGCCGAGCGGGCCGAGCTCGTCCGTCTACGCGACCAAGGTGTGGCCGAGCACGACCTGCTGGGCCGCCTCCTCGAGCAGCTCGACATCGAGGAGTCGGTGCTCGACCTGTCGGACGACGATCGCCGCGACGAGGAACGCGGCACCGTGGTGCGCGCTCCCGAGTCGTTGGAAGGGGGCTGCAAGCACCTTCGTGACGCCCCGGACGACATCGAGGCGACCTCATCGGTATGCGAACGGTGCGCGGAGGAAGGGATCGCATCAGTGCATCTACGCAAGTGCTTGACCTGCGGTTACGTAGGCTGTTGCGACTCCTCGGTGGGTAGACACGCGTCGAGACACTTCCGGGAGTCCGGTCACCCCGTGATGGAAAGCTTCGAGACGGGTGAGGGATGGCGCTGGTGCTTCGTCGACGGGGAGACCGGCTGAGCGTCTCTACTTCTTGTACTGCGGCGGCGGTTGGTCCTTCTGGCGACTGAACTCGCCCCCGGCTCGCCCGCCGTAGGGACGACCGTGATCCGCATACTCCTCGCGGGTGTAGGTCATCGTCCACTCTCCGAGCTGGATGCGTGACCCGGTCCGCAGGACCTGCTCGTCGGTGATGGTCACCCCGTTCACCTTGGTCGCAGAACTTCCCCGGGCCATCAGGATGTACTCGTCGTTATCATCACGACGAACGTACGCCTGGACGGCGTCGATTCGTGCAAGTCGTAGGTTGCAGCCTTCGTCGCTGCCGATGGTCGTGCCACCGCGGAGCAGGTTGAAGACTCGTCGCTGGTCGTTCGCGGTCGCGGCGTTACCCATGGCCAGCACCAGGCGCGGCCTTCCTCCACCCGCGGGGTCATGGGTGGTGGTGGGCCGGAGACGGGACCACCGGAACGTCGGAGCAATCGGCATGGGCGTCGGGGGCGGCAACAAACTGTCCTTGGACCCGCGCCCCCCTCCGATCGAGCCCCGCAGTCCCGCGGCGGCCCGCAGGTCGTCGATGCGAATGTGTTTGGACCGCGTCGCAAGCCGCGCCACGAGACCCGGCTTGACGTCACCAATGGTGACGATCGGGCCATCAGCGCCCGCGAGAGAGACACTCAGTCCCTGCTCCGCGAGCACGGCTGCGATCAGCCGCGCCTCGCGGAGCGAAGAACCGGATGACATCGCTCCGACATCGTCGCAGCGGACCTCGAGATGGCGCCCACTGCCGGTGACGGTGCCGGAGAGTTGCTCCGTCGGTCCCTCGCCGGCGGAGGGACGCTCCATGGAAAACGTGAGGTCAGCCTCGATGTTGAAGCGGTGCGCCATGGTCGGTCAGTCCCGCAGGGGGTCAGAGCCTGAGGACTGGTCGTCACTGGTCGTGATGCGCAGCGTGCCGTTGACCTTCCAGGTGGCGCGCGGCGCCTCGGGGCCGGTGTCGCGGGGAACCTCTACGGCCATGTCCACAAGGGTGTAGTTGATAGCGGCACCGCGACCGGTGAGGTAGGCCCAGAGGTCCTGGCCCAGGTCCGTCCAGCTGACGTCCTTGCCCTCGCTGGCGGCGGGAGTTCCGTGCTCGTCCTGCGTGCTCATGTGTTCTCCTTCGATGAAGTGCGATGAGTGCTGCGCCGACGCCCGGAGAGCGACGGCGCCCTTACGACTCCCCAAGAATAAAGTGCGGCCCCAAGGCATCGACGGGCGGGTACTTCGATCGTCGAAGTTCGCCCTCGGGGTTTAGCGTTGGGGCCATGATCACTCTCGTGCTGGCGTCGGCGTCGAGTGGGCGCCTGGGCACCCTGCGCCGGGCCGGTCTCGATCCTCGCGTGGTGGTCTCGGGGGTGGACGAGGTCGCCCTGGTCGCGGAGGCCGAGCAAGAGCGTTCCCCGCTACCCGCCAGCGACGTGGCGTTGCTGTTGGCCCGGGCCAAGTGTCGCGCCGTTGCGGCCACGCTTCACACTCTGGATGCTGCCGATGTGGTCCTGGGTTGCGACTCGGTCCTGGAGTTCGACGGTGAGGTCTACGGCAAGCCCCATAGCGAGTCCGAGGCCCGACGACGGTGGCAGTCCATGCGGGGGGCCAGCGGGGTGCTGCACAGCGGTCATTGGCTGATCGACCGGCGCGCACAGGACTCCGAGCGGATGACGCAGATCGGGGACGTTGCCTCCACGACCGTGCATTTCGCCGAGCTCAGCGACTCCGAGATCGATGCGTACATCGCCACCGGAGAGCCGCTGCACGTCGCCGGGGGGTTCACCGTGGACGGCCTAGGAGGCCCCTACGTCACCCGTATCGAGGGCGACTACCACGCGGTGGTCGGGGTCAGTCTGCCGCTGGTTCGCACCCTTCTCGCGCGGTTCGCTATCGACTGGCACCAGCTACGCCCGGACTAGACGGGAGGTATGCCGCGACGCCGACTCGAGAAGTGCCGGTCACGCCGAGTGGCGTACCGCAGCCGACGCAGTAGCTCGGCGCGCAGGTCTTCCTCTTCGATCACACCGTCGATCACCAGGTCCGAAGCCAGGCGCTCCAGGTCCACGTCGGCCAAATACTCCGAGCGTTTCGCGGCCACGAAGGCCGCACGCTCCACGGCGTCCTCGATGGCCGCGATCTTCCCGGCATACACCGCGTTGACAGCGGCCTCCGGCCCCATGACCGCGATGCGCGCCGTGGGCAGTGCGAGCGTCGCGTCGGGCCCGAACCCCGGCCCGCCCATGGCGTAGAGCCCCGCGCCATACGCCTTGCGGACCACGACACAGAACTGCGGAACGGTCGCCTCCGCCACCGCACTGACCATCTTGGCCCCGTGCCGGATGATCCCCCCGCGTTCCACCTCGGAGCCGATCATGAAGCCCGGGACGTCAGCGAGGTAGATCAGCGGTATGCCGTAGGCGTCACAGAGCCAGATGAACCGCGCTGCCTTGTCGGCGGAGTCGGTGAAGAGCACGCCACCCTTGACCGCCGAGTTGTTGGCCACCACGCCCACGGTCTCTCCCCCCATCCGGCCGAGCCCGACCACGAGCTCCGGGGCGAAGAGCTCCTTGACCTCGAAGAAGCTGTCGTCGTCCAGCAGGCCGTCGATGACCTCGTGAACGTCGAAAGGCACAGACTCGGCCTCGGGGATCACGCCACGGCGCAACGGTGCTGAGGGCTCGTCCACCGAATAACGCGGGGTGGCCGCGTCCCAGCTGTCGGGCAGGTAGGAGAAGTAGAGCTTGGCGAGCTCGATCGCCTCGGCGTCGTCGCTGGCCAGCACATCTCCCACCCCCGAAACGGTGCAGTGCATCCGGGCACCGCCCATCTCCTCCAAGGAAACGTGCTCGCCGACGACCATCTCGGCCATCCGGGGACTGCCCAGATACATTGAGGCGTTGCCTTCGACCATGATGATCAGGTCGGTGAAACTGGGGATGTAGGCACCACCGGCGGCCGACGGCCCGAACAGGCAGCAGATCTGCGGGACCTTGCCGGACAGGGCCACCTGGTTGTGGAAGATCCGCCCCGCGCCACGGCGGCCGGGAAAGAGCTGCACCTGATCCGTGATCCGAGCCCCGGCCGAGTCCACGAACCAGAACAGCGGAAGTTCTTCGCGTAGCGCGCTCTCGGTGGCGCGGATCATCTTCTCGACCGTCCTGGCCCCCCAGGAGCCTGCCTTGACGGTGGGGTCGTTCGCGACCACGATCACGGGCCGACCGGCGACCTCACCGTGGCCGGTGACCACTCCGTCCGCGGGCAGTCCCGGTGTGGTGGCGTTCGCGTAGCGTCCGTCCTCAACGAAGGTGCCTTCGTCCAGAAGCAGGTCGATCCGCTCCCGCACCGCCAGCTTGTGCTGAGCAGCGAGTTTCGCCTGACCACGCTCATCAGGGGCGGCCGTGGCCTCGTGGGCCGCGTCGAGCCGCTCCCGCAGGTCCGCGACCCGGGGGTCGTGCACGAGGGCCCCCTCCGGCTGGTCCATGCTCACGCGGGCAGCCCCAGACCTCGCGCAATCAGCATGCGCTGCACCTCGGAGGTGCCCTCGCCGATCTCCAGGATCTTGGCGTCACGGTAGAAACGGGCAACCGGGTACTCCTCCATGAATCCGTTCCCCCCGAAGACCTGGGTGGCGATGCGGGTAGCGCTCATGGCGGCCTCCGTGGAGTACAGCTTGGCGATGGCGGCGGCGCGCTTCACGTCGTGGACACTGCGGCGACCCGCCTCGCACTCGTCCTTCAGCCAGGCCGCTTTGTAGGTCAGCAGGCGGGCCGACTCCACCATCACGGCGAGATCCGCGACCTGGAAGGACACCCCTTGGTTGGCTCCGATCGGTCGTCCGAACGCGATTCGGGTCTTGCTGTACTCGGTTGCTTCCTCGAGCATCCGCTGAGCACATCCGAGCGCCAAGGCGGAGATCGCGATCCTGCCGTCATCCAGGGTCTTCAAGAACTGCTTGAAGCCTTGGCCTCGGCCACCGAGCAGGTTGCCCTCCGGCACCTGGGCCCCGTCGAAGGTGAGTCCGTGCGTGTCGCTGATGTGCCAGCCCAGCTTGCGGTACGGCGGCTCGACGATGAACCCTTCCGTGCCACGGGGCACCATGAGCGCACTGATCTCCGGCTTGCCCTCGGCACCCTCCCCGGTCTTCGCGGTCACCGTGACAACAGAGGTGATATCCGTGCCGGAGTTGGTGATGAAAGCCTTGGCGCCGTTGATCGTCCAGGACCCGTCGGCCAACGTCGCGCGCGTCGTCGTGGCCGCGGCATCCGAGCCCGCTTCGGGCTCGGTGAGCCCGAAGCCGGCGAGCGCCCGACCCGCGATCAGGTCAGGCAGCCACTGCTCCTTCTGTTGTTGGGTGCCGTAGGTGAGGATCGGATTGATTCCCAGACCGACCCCGGCAGACAGGGTGATGCCGATGGACTGGTCGACGCGTCCCAGCTCCTCGATCGCAACACAGAGGTAGGTGAAGCCGCCTTCGGCGAGCCCCGCTCCCCCGAACTCCTCGGGGGCATGCAGCCCGAAGAGTCCCAGCTCCCCCATCGCCGGAACGAGCTCGGTCGGGAAATGTGAGCGGGCGTCCCAGTCGCTGACGTGCGGCTCGACCTCCTGAGCCGCGAAGTCTCGCACCAGCGCTCGGAAGTCCTCATGATCTTCGCTCAATTCGTACATGGTCGACCTGACCTTCCCGCATACCCACTCTGGCTGCTTGACGTTGACGTAAACGTAAAGCAAAATATGGGTCATGACAAGCCCTGGTCCCTGGACGATCGCTGAGATGGCCGACGACTTCGAGGTCACGCACCGTGCTCTGAGGCACTACGAGCACCTGGGCTTGCTCTCTCCCGACCGGATCGGCCCCGGAGGCACGGCACGTCAGTATCTGCGACGCGACCGGACGCGGCTGGCGCTGATCCTGCGGGGTCGCCGGTTGGGCTTCCCGTTGGAGGAGATCGGGACGATCATCGACATGTACGACGAGCAGCCAGGCGAGGTCGGACAGCTCGAGTATCTGTTGTCCCAGATCGGTGACCGTCGCGCGGACCTGCACCGGCGACGAGCCGATATCGACAAGTCCCTGCAGGAGCTCGACGACCTGGAGGCTCGCTGCCGGGAGGACCTCAGCTCCCGCTCGAGCAAGGGCTGACGGTCCCGCAGACCGGGCACCCGCCGTACTAGGGTGACGCTCATGCCGATCAGCAAGATCCTCATTGCCAACCGGGGCGAGATCGCAGTTCGGATCGCGCGCGCCTGCACCGACGCCGGGATCACCTGCGTGGCGGTCTATGCCGACCCGGACCGCAACGCCCTGCACGTGAAGACCGCTGACGAGGCCTACGCTCTGGGCGGCAACACCCCAAGCGAGTCCTATCTGGCGGGGGACAAGATCATCGAGGTGGCCCTTCAGTCCGGAGCCGACGCCATTCACCCCGGATACGGCTTCCTGTCCGAGAACGCCACGTTCGCCCAGGCCGTGATGGACGCCGACCTCATCTGGATCGGTCCACCCCCCTCCGCGATCGACTCCCTGGGCGACAAGGTCAAGGCCCGACACATCGCGATGGCCGCCGGTGCCCCGCTGGTGCCGGGCACCAAGGACCCCGTGCCCGACGCTGACGCCGTGGTGGCCTTCGCCGAGGAACACGGCTTGCCGGTGGCGATCAAGGCCGCCTTCGGTGGTGGCGGTCGAGGCATGCGCGTGGCCCGCACGATGGAGGAGGTGCCCGACATGTTCGAGGCCGCCGTGCGGGAGGCCGAGGGTGCCTTCGGCCGCGGGGAGTGCTTCGTCGAGCGATACCTGGACAAACCCCGGCACGTGGAGACGCAGTGCCTGGCCGACACTCATGGCAACGTCGCCGTCGTGTCCACCCGCGACTGCTCGTTGCAGCGGCGGCATCAGAAGCTCATCGAAGAAGCCCCCGCTCCTTTCCTGAGTGACGAGCAGGTCCACGAGCTGGTGTCCTCCTCCGAGGCAATCCTGACCGAGGCCAGCTACGTGGGCGCCGGCACCGTCGAGTTCCTGGTCGGCGCGGACGGCACGATCTCCTTCCTGGAAGTCAACACCCGGCTGCAGGTCGAGCATCCGGTCTCCGAGGAGGTCACCGGGGTCGACCTGGTCCTGGAGCAGATCCGCATCGCCAACGGCGAGGAGCTGGCCTTCACATCGCTACCCCCCACCCGCGGACACAGCATCGAGTTCCGGATCAACGGTGAGGACCCGGGACGCGACTTCCTCCCGGCGCCAGGCAGCGTGCTGACGTACCGCACTCCCAGTGGTCCGGGCGTGCGCGTGGACTCCGGGGTCGAGGAGGGCGACGTGATCTCGGGGGCGTTCGACTCGATGCTCGCCAAGCTCATCGTGACGGGGGCCGACCGGCCGCAGGCTCTGGCCCGCGCTCGGCGAGCCCTGGCCGAGTTCGTCATCGAAGGGATGCCGACCGCCCTCACCTTCCACCGAGTCGTCGTCAGCGACCCGGCCTTCGCACCGCCCACCGGCGAGGACTTCACGGTGCACACCCGCTGGATCGAGACTGAGTTCGACAACACGATCGAGGCCTACTCCGGGCCGACGGCCGACTCCGACGACGGTCCGGCCGAGCGCACCGCCCTCGTCCTCGAGGTCGACGGCAAGCGCCTGTCGGTGTCGATGCCGGCCGGACTGTCGCTGGGTGGGGGCTCAGCGTCCTCCGGGGGCGGTCGATCCAAGGCTCCGCGCCGGACCAAACGCGGTTCCGGTCCGGCGGCGGTCTCCGGCGACTCGGTCACGGCCCCCATGCAGGGGACGGTGGTCAAGGTGGTCGCCGGCGAGGGTGACGAGGTGGCTGAGGGTGATGTGGTCCTGGTGATCGAAGCCATGAAGATGGAGCAACCCATCAAGGCGCACAAGTCGGGCACGGTCAGCGGCCTGAAGGTCGAGGTCGGTCAGACCGTCACGAACGGTGCCGTCATCTGCGAACTGACCTAAGGACCTCAGTCGGCCAGCGAGTGCAGCTGACGGGCAGCTTCGGCCAAAGAGCCCGACATCGAGGGGTAGACCGTGAAGGTCGACGCGAACTGGTCGACGCTGAGCTGCGAGGACACTGCCAAGGCGATCGGAAAGATCAGCTCGCTGGCACGCGGGGACACCACCACCCCGCCGACGATCGTGTCGCCACCCTTGCGGGCAAAGATCTTCACGAAACCGCCCTTGAGGTTCTGCATCTTCGCCCGCGGGTTCTTGGTCAGCGGCAACATCACCGCACGAGCGTCGATGCGCCCCTCGTCGATGTCTTCCTGACTCACACCTACCGTGGCGATCTCGGGGTCGGTGAAGATGTTCGAGCTGACCCGCCCCAGCGACAGCGGTGCCACCGCGTCCCCCAACGCGTGGGCGATGGCGATACGCCCTTGCATGGCCGCGACCGAGGCTAGGGGCAGCACGCCCGTGCAGTCGCCAGCCGCATAGATGCCCGGCACGCTGGTCCGCGAGACGCGATCCACCACGATGTGCCCCGAGGCGTTCAGCTCGACCCCTGCCTCGACCAAGCCTATGTCCTCGGTGTTCGGCAGCGACCCCACAGCCAGCAGCGCGTGGCTGCCCGGCACCTCCCGACCATCCTCGAGGGTGACCAACACTCCCGTCTCGGTGCGCGAGACCGAGGCCATCCGCGACCGGTTCAGGACCGTCATACCCCTGCTGCGGAACACGTCCTCCAAGAGTGTCGCCGCATCCTCGTCCTGCCCCGGAAGCACCCGGTCACGCGAGGAGACCAGCGTCACCTGCGACCCCAACCCGAGATAGGCGTGGGCCAGCTCTGCCCCGGTGACGCCTGACCCGATGACGACGAGGTGCTCCGGGAGCTCGGTCAACGCGTAGATCTGCTGCCACGTCAGGATCCGCTCCCCGTCGGGCAAGGCACTGTCCATCGTTCGAGGACGAGCGCCGGTGGCCAGCAAGATGACGTCGGCGTCCAAGTGCCGGTCCCCGACATCGACACACCGTCCGTTCTGCACGACGGCCGTCCCTGCGACGATCTCGACGCCGGCCTCCTCGAGTCGTTCGGTGATGTCGGCGCTCTGGGCTTGGGCCAGGTTCATGACGCGGGCGTTGATGTCGTCGACGTGAGCGGTGACACCTTGATTCTCCGGTGCCCCGTCGAACTGGACCCCGATCCTGCGGGCTGCGGTGAAGCGGTCCATGAAGTCAGCGGTGGCGATCAGCGCCTTGCTCGGCACACAGTCGGTCAGCACCGCAGCCCCACCGATCCCCTCGCGCTCGACGAGATAGACCTGGCAGCCCAGGTGCGCCGCGGTCAGCGCGGCTTCGTATCCACCGGGTCCGCTACCGATGACGATGGCCTTGGGTTGACTAGTGCTCATCTGGTCATCCAACCATCGCTACGCTGACCCGGTGACTCGTGCCTCCTCTCCCCAGCCCCCGCCGACGGACCTGAACGACGCCGACATCGATCCGTTCGATGTCGCCCGCGAGGCCGGCCGAGCCATCGCGGATGCGACAGGCGTGGAACGACACGATGTCGCTCTGGTGCTGGGCAGTGGCTGGGGGGCGACAGCCGATCTGATCGGGGAGACCACGGCCACCGTGGACATCACCGACGTGCCGGGGTTCAGCGCTGCCGCCGTGGCCGGCCATCGCGGCACGATCTCGTCGGTCCTCGTCGCAGGCAGCGAGCGACGGGCCTTGATCTTCGGCACCCGAACCCACTTCTACGAAGGTCGAGGCGTCCGGGCCGTGGTGCACGGCGTCCGCACTGCAGCAGCCGCGGGATGCACGACGATGGTGCTCACCAACGGGTGCGGCGGGCTGCAGCCGCAGTGGTCCCCTGGCACGCCAGTCCTGGTGCGGGACCACCTCAACCTCACCGCCGCCTCCCCCGTTGAGGGGGCCAACTTCGTCGACCTCACCGACCTGTACACGCCGGCCCTTCGTGACCTTGCCCGTGAGGTCGACGGGTCCCTGGAGGAGGGGGTGTACGCCCAGTTCCGTGGACCGCATTACGAGACTCCGGCCGAGGTGGAGATGGCGCGTCGGTTGGGCGCTGACCTGGTCGGAATGTCGACCACCCTGGAGGCGATCGCTGCTCGGCAGGTGGGTATGCAGGTGCTGGCCATCTCACTGGTCACCAACGCAGCCGCTGGTATCAGTGATCAGCCGCTGTCCCACGACGAGGTGATCGAGGCTGGCCGAGCAGCCTCGGAACGATGCAGTTCGCTGCTGTCGCAGATCGTGGGGCGTCTGTGATGACGACCTCGGAAGAGCTGCTGTCCGCGGCGCGTCAGTGGCGCGATGATGACCCGGACGCGGCCACCCGCGCCGAGATGGATGAGCTGATCGAGAGCGCCGACGCCACTGGCGAGGTCCACGAGTTGGCGGACCGCTTCTCGGGCACCCTCGCCTTCGGCACCGCCGGCCTGCGGGGCCGACTCGGCGCCGGACCCAACCGGATGAACCGCTCGGTGGTGATCCGCGCGGCCGCGGGGCTGACGGCATACCTGCAGGAGGAAGGCGACATCTCCTCGCCCTTGGTCGTGATCGGCTTCGATGCGCGGACCAACTCCGACGTCTTCGCCACCGACACCGCCGAGGTGGTCGCGGCCGCGGGGGGCCGCGCGCTCCTCCTCCCCGCCCCACTACCGACCCCCGTGCTGGCCTTCGCGATCGGGCACCTCGGCGCCGACGCCGGTGTGATGGTGACGGCAAGTCACAACCCCGCCACGGACAACGGCTACAAGGTCTATCTCGGCGACGGATCTCAGATCGTCTCTCCGGCGGACCGTCAGATCGCGGCACACATCGCCGCCGTGGCCACGACCGTCTCGGTCCCCCGCTCCGAGGACGAGTTCACACGGCTGGGTGACGAGGTGGTTGAGGCCTACCTCGATGCGGTCGCGGCCGTGGTCGACCCGGACAGCCCTCGCGAGCTGTCGCTGGTCCATACCGCCCTGCACGGCGTCGGAGCCGACGTGGTCCGCCGTGCCTTCGAGCGGGTCGGCTTTGACGCGCCGGCACCGGTGGAGGAGCAGGAACAACCCGACCCCGAGTTCAGCACCGTCACCTTCCCCAACCCAGAGGAAGCCGGGGCCATGGACGCCGCACTCCTCCTGGCGGAGTCGGTGCACCCGGACGCGGTCATCGCCAACGACCCCGACGCCGACCGGTGCGCGGTGGCCGTGCCGGGCAAGGACGGTTGGCGGATGCTGCGGGGGGACGAGGTCGGCTGGCTGCTCGGTCACCATCTGATCGCGCGGCGGATCGACCCCGCCGGCGAGCGCACCGTCCTGGCTCGATCGATCGTGTCCTCGCGCATGTTGGGGGCGATGGCGGAGTCCGCCGGACTGCGCGCCATGGAGACCCTGACGGGGTTCAAGTGGATCGGCCGGGTGCCGGGTCTGGCCTACGGTTACGAAGAGGCACTGGGCTACTGTTGCGACCCTGAGACGGTGCCCGACAAGGACGGCATCAGCGCGGCGCTGCTGATCGCCGAGCTCATGGCCGATCTGCGATCTCGGGACCGCACGGTGGATGACGTGCTGGACGAGCTGGCTTTGAAACACGGCGTGCACGCCACCGACGCGTTCTCGGTGCGGCTCGAAGACCTATCCCTGGTGTCCCCGATGTTGGAGCGCCTGCTGAACTCCCCTCCGGAGACGATCGGCAGCGCGACCGTTCACTCGGTCGAGGACCTCGCCCAACCGGCGGCAGACCTACCTGGCACCCCCGGCGTGCGTTTCTACCTCGAGGACGACACCCGGGTCATCGTGCGCCCCAGCGGCACCGAACCCAAGATCAAGGTGTATATCGAAGCGATCGTCCCCGTGGAGGGCCGAGGTCAGCTGAAGTCGGGTCGTGCGGAGGCTAACCAGCGTCTTGCTGCGGCAGTGGAAACGATGACCGAGCTCACGGCGACGGAGTAGGGCGCCAGTTCTCGTCCAAGCCACGATCTCCGGTCCGGCGTGTTCACCACCTCGTCTCTTGATTGATTCCCCCGTCAAGTCACGGTCAGGATGATCGAGAGGACCAGCAGGCCGACGGAGAACAGGAGCGGAAGTACCGCGGCAAGGGCCCACCGCTGCTGGGCCGTGGCCTTCACCGCAAGTTCTCCCCCGTCCAGCAGCCACCGCTGGTATTCGCGTTGCACATCGCCCGCCACGGTCTGAGCCGTCGTTCCTGGGCGCGCCTTGCGTCGGGCAGTGGTCTCGCTGAAGTTGTCGAACGCTCGACGGGCAGAGAACTCGCGTTGCTTCGGCACCGCCCAGGAGCTGTGCCGAAGCCCGGCCGTGTCGATGAGCTCCAGTGACCACTCGTAGGTGATGTCGCTGAGCCGGCTGAAGTGCACGGTGGTGTCCTTCAGGATGTTGCGCTGGGTCACAGACTCCGAGCGCAACTCCACGCAGGGGCGCAACAGAAGGATCCAGATCAGCACCACGATGAAGCAGACGGCGGAGATCGGAAACAGCACGTCCCGGCGCAGGGACAGCTCGCTGCTGACCACCGTGTATCCGACCACCACGACGGCTGCCGTCATCGACCAGCCGAGCACTCGCGAGGGCAGGGTCCGGTAGAGCGCCACCAGGCTCCCCTCAGGTGTCACGCCTGGGTCGGCACCGGGCGACGTGTCCGAACTGCTCACAGTTGCTGAGTGTAGGTCGGCAGGCTGGCCCCTCCGTCGCTGAACCGGGCCAACTACACTCCACGCTCATGTCCACCGGTGAGCCGAAGCGCGCGTCCGCTCGAGTCATCCTCATCAGCGGACCGAGCGGGTCGGGCAAATCGCGTCTGGCCTCGGCCCTGCACACAGCTCATGGCTGGCCCGCCGTGGAGCTGGATGACTTCTATCGGGACGGATCGGACTCACAACTACCGATGTCATCGCTGGGGCTCCCGGACTGGGACGACCCGGCTTCGTGGGACCGCGACTTGGCCGCGCAGGCGCTGCATACCCTGCGCAGCGACGGTGAAGTCCAGGTCCCTCGCTACGACATCACGACCTCTCGGGCTCACGGCACGCGATCGGTCCACCTGGCGGGGTCGGAGATCATCGTGGCCGAGGGAATCTTCGCCGCCCACCTGATCGAGCCGCTTCGTGACCAAGGAATCCTCGCCCAGGCCTGGTGCATTCGAGACCACCCGTGGCTCACCTTCGTCAAGAGATTCACCCGCGACGTCCAACAATGCCGCAAGTCGGTGATCACCCTGTGGCGGCGAGGCCATCAACTGCGTCATGCCGAGCCAGGTATCGTCCGTAGGCAGGAGCGGATGGGGGCTACCGCGATGAGCAGCACGCAAGCCCGGCGGCACGCTGCTGACCTGGCCACAACACTCAGACGCGGAACGAGACAGACTTATGACTGATGGTCCAGACGCGGGCCCTCCCCCGGGTGGGGAGCAGGCTGCTGGGGATGGCTACGCCGATCGCTACGGCCAGCCTGGGGCTGGATACCCACCGCAGCAGCCCCAGGGTCAACCGTCATGGCAACAGGTGGCACCGGAGCACGTGGCTCGGATGTACCAGCCCGGAGTCATCCCCCTGCGACCGCTGAAGCTGGGGGACATCTTCGGCGGGGCGATCAACACCATTCGCCGCAACCCCGAAGCCACCATCGGACTGTCGGTGATCGTGCTCGGCGCGTTTCTCCTCCCCTCCCTTCTGATCTCTCTGGCCGTGCAGAACCTCGTCTTCCAGGACGAGGACGTGGCGTTCGCCCTGGGCCTGGTCCTACCCAGCCTCACAGCATCGTTCGCGACGTTGATCCTGAGCGGGTTGATCCTGTACGTCGTGAGCGAGGCCGCCCTGGGCGACAAGGTGGGGCTGGGGCAGACCTGGAGGGCCGTGCGCGGTCGCATCCTGGCGCTGATCGGGGTCTCTTTCCTGACCGGCATCATCGTCACCGTCGTCTTCGCCGTGGGCATCTTCCTGCTGGTCGCGACGATCGCGGTTGGCGAGCCCGTCGTCGTGGTGATCGGCGTCCTCGCGATGGTCCTGTCCATCGTGGCCGCCATCTGGCTCGCCGTACGCCTGCTGCTGACCACCGCCCCCATCGTGCTGGAAGGCGCCGGACCCATCCAGGCCATCAAGCGCTCATGGCGGCTCAGTGCCGGGTCCCAGTTCTGGCGCCTTCTCGGTATTTGGCTGTTGGCTCAGCTGATCGCCGCCATCATGAGCGGAGTGGTGTCGACACCCCTGCAGGCGGTGTTCTTCCTCGCTGCGGGCACCTTCACCCAGGACGAGTCCCTCTTGCTGACCTTCACCGTGTTCAGCCAACACCTGACGCAGTTCCTGGTCGGCCTGCTCGTGACTCCCTTCACCGCCGGGGTGACCGCGTTGCTCTACCTCGACCAGCGGATCCGCCGCGAAGGCTTGGACATCGCGATGCAGCAAGCCGCGTCGGCTCGCACCGCCGCGCGGAGTCGTCGATGACCCGTGCCGGTCGCGATCACCTGACGCCCGCGGTCCGCCGATGATGTCGCTCGCGAACGACCCTGACCGGGGCGAAGCACGCGACCTGCTCATCCAAGAACTGGCCAAACCGGAGTACAACCAACGGGAGAACCCCCTCGTGCGCCTCGCCAACTGGCTGACGGAGCAGCTGAACAACCTGCTCAACGTGTTGCCGGGCTCGAGTTCGCTGTCCTCGGTTCTGGTCGTGTTGGTTGTTCTTCTCGTCGTCAGCGTTCTGGTCTTCGCGTCCCGACAGCTACTGCGCGATCGGACGCTCAGCGCCGCCTCCGCTGGCGCCGTCCTCGGCGCGGAGAATCTCAGCGCCCAGGAGTTCCGAGCCAGGGCCGACCACTGCGGCGCGCTCGGTGACTGGGATGGCGCGCTCCTGGACTACTACCGGGCGCTCACGGCAGGCGCGGGCGAGCGGACGCTGCTCGACGACGCGCCCACCCGGACGGCTCATGAGGTCGCAGGAACCCTGGCCACGACCTTTCCGGACCACGGACAGGACCTCCGATGGTCCGCCGACGCCTTCGACCGCGTCCGGTACGGGCAGCAGTCCTGCTCCCGTGACGAAGCCGAGCGGGTCCGGGACCTCGACCGCGTCGTGCAGAAGGCCCGACCCGTCGCTGCGTGGAGTCCGGTGTGAGCACCCTGGCCAGCGCGCCCCCCACGGAGAGCGCGGACCACGAGGGCGAGTCCATCGGCTCCCGCAGGAACGTCCGACGCTGGTCGATCTGGGGCGCGGTGATCCTCGTGCTCATGGTGGTGGCGACCTACGTGGCCGGAGTGTCCGGATCCTCCGACCGCCCGTTGGACCCCGACAACCCTGGCGCCGACGGTATGCAGGCCCTCGCCGAGGTCCTGCGTGACCAGGGCGTGGAGATCACCGTGGTGCGGGGACTGGACAACCTGTCGTCGGCCTCGGCCGTCGGGGGGACCGTGCTGATCTCCAGCACCGCCTACCTGTCGACCGACTCCGGAGCAGACCTGCAGGACTACACCCGGGACGCGGACTCCGTCGTCATCCTCTCCCCCGAAGGCAACCTGGCCGACGTCCTCGGGGTGGACGCCGAGACTGATGCGAGGGTCACCCCGACCGCGATGGCACCCGAGTGCGACAGTTCGGTCTGGGACCCCCAGGACCGCGTGAGCCGAGGGGACACACTGATCGAGGTCGGTGCCGGCATCGCGCGTGACGACGCCCGCACCTGTCTGCCACCCTCGCCGGGCTACAACGCGGGTGGGTCACGATCGGGATACTGGGTGGAGCTGGCGCCGAGGGCGTCCCAGCCCCGCACGGTAGTGGCCGGTATAGCGATGGCGCTGACCAACGACTACGTCGACGAGGAGGCCAACGCCGTCACCGGGTTGCGTCTGCTGGGCAGCACCGACCGCCTCGTCTGGGTCATACCGAGCATCAGCGACGCCGGTGACCAGCCGCCGACGTCGCTCACCGACGTGCTGCCCCGGTCCGTCATTCCGGCCACCGTGCTGATACTGGTCGCGCTGCTGGCTCTCACGGTGGTGCGCGGTCGACGCCTGGGTAGGGTCACCACCGAGCCGCTGCCGGTCCTCATCCACGCGATCGAGACCACGACCAGCCGTGGGCGCCTCTACCAAGAAGCACGAGACCGTCCCCGGGCGCTGGCGTCCTTGCAGCTGGCCGCACGGCGTCGTCTGGCCTCCCGCCTCGGCCTCGCCGTGGGCTCGACGCCAGAGGAGGTCGTGCAGGCGGTGGCCCAGGCCACCGGCCGACCCGCCCCGGACGTACACAGACTTCTCGTCGACCCCACGGTCGACGACGACGCCACATTGGTGCAGATCGCACGCGACGTGCGATCTCTGGAGGATGGGATTGTGACCCTATGAACGAGCACGACATGAGTCATCAGACAGCGAGCGATCAGGGGGTGGCCCCCGCGGGCCAGCAGCACCCCGAGGCGGCGCGCGAGGCGCTCAACCGTGTCCGGGCCGAGGTCGGCAAGGCCGTTGTCGGTCAGGACGCCGCCGTGACCGGTCTGATCGTGGCACTGCTGGCCCGAGGCCACATCCTCCTCGAGGGCGTCCCCGGGGTGGCCAAGACGCTCATGGTGCGGACCCTGGCTGCTGCGCTGAGCATCGAGACGTCACGGGTGCAGTTCACCCCGGACCTGATGCCCGGCGACGTCACCGGCTCGTTGGTCTACGACACCAAGAGCAGTGACTTCGAGTTCCGGCCCGGCCCGGTCTTCACGAACCTGCTGTTGGCCGACGAGATCAACCGCACCCCGCCGAAGACGCAGTCCTCGCTGCTGGAGGCCATGGAGGAGCGTCAGGTGACCGTGGACGGCACGGCCCGTCCGCTGGCCGACCCGTTCCTGGTGGCTGCCACCCAGAACCCTGTGGAGTACGAGGGCACCTACCCTCTCCCCGAGGCGCAGCTGGACCGGTTCCTCCTCAAGGTGGTCCTGCCTGTTCCGCCCCGGGCCGACGAGATCGAGGTGTTGTCGCGGCACGCCGGTGGGTTCGACCCCCGAGACCTGGCCGCGGCGGGAGTCCACGCCGTGGCAGGACCGGCGGATCTGCGCGCCGGCACAAAGGCCGTCCGGCAGGTGGAGGTCTCCCCCGCGGTGATGGGATACATCGTGGACATCGCTCGCGCCACGCGCTCCTCTCCGTCGCTCCAGCTCGGCGTGAGCCCACGCGGAGCGACCGCGCTCCTGGCCACAACACGGGCCTGGGCGTGGCTCAACGGCCGCACCTTCGTCACCCCCGACGACGTCAAGGCCCTCGCCCCCGGGACGCTCACCCATCGGCTCTCGATGCGCCCCGAAGCCGAGCTGGAAGGAGTCTCCGTGCGATCCGTCCTGGACAGCGCACTGAACTCCGTGCCGGTCCCTCGCTAGGACCCCGATGGTTCTCCGTTGGCCGAGCGTCGTCGTCGTCCTGCTCGGCATCATCCCCGTAGCGCTCTGGTCCGACACCGGCGTGGTGGGCTGGTGGCTGCTGCTCGTCCTGACCTTGGTGGTGCTCGACCTGGTGCTGGCCCCGTCGACCTCGCGAGTCGTCGTCGAGCGGGCCGCGAGCGGAAGCACCGTGGCCGTGGACCCGCAGGGCACGGTGTCCCTGTCGGTGCGTTTGGGCGAAAGCACCACCACGTCGCTGCTGGTGTCGAACCCCGGCTCCCGGACCATCCGCGGCCAGGTCCGGGATGCGTGGGTACCCTCCGCGGGCACTCACGGCAACCGGCACCGCCTGACCCTGCCCGGTGGCGAGCGACGACGGTTGTCGACCACCTTGCTGCCCACTCGCCGGGGAGACCGTCACACCGACCAGGTGACCGTGCGGACCTACGGGCCTCTCGGCTTGGCCGCGCGGCAGCGCTCGCGCTCGGTGGCGGGCACGGTGCGGGCGCTGCCACCCTTTCGCTCCCGCAAGCATCTGCCCTCCCGGCTGGCCCGGCTGCGCCAGCTGGACGGCCGTTCCGCGGTTCGGACGCGAGGCCAGGGCACCGAGTTCGACTCCCTGCGTGACTACGTGGAAGGCGATGACGTCCGCAGCATCGACTGGCGGGCCACCGCGCGCCGACAGTCGGTCGTGGTGCGCACCTGGCAGCCCGAGCGGGACCGTCGCGTCATCATCATCCTGGACACCTCCCGCACCAGTGCCGCTCGGGTGGGCGACGAACCGCGGCTGGACGCAGCGATGGATGCCTGCCTACTGCTGGCTGCACTGGCCTCTCGTGCCGGCGACCGCATCGACCTCATCGCCGGCGACCGCACCATCCGAGGCCGGGTCCGTCCCGACCCTGCCAGTTCCACGCTGCTGAGCTCGATCGTGACCATGTTGGCGCCGATCGACCCCGTGCTGGTCGAGGCCGACTGGTCGATGCTGGCTGGTGCCATTAACGCCACCAGCCGCCGACGTGCCCTCGTCGTCCTGTTGACCTCGTTGGACCCCGCGGCGCTGGAGGAGGGCCTCCTCCCGGTGCTGGGCTCCCTGACCGCCTATCACCAAGTGGTGCTGGCCTCGGTGGCCGATCCAAGGCTGAAGGAGATGTCCGAGGATCTGCACAACCTCTCGGCGGTCTACGGTGCCGCCGCCGCCGAGCGCACCATCTCGTTGCGCGGTCGCACCGCCGCGGCGATGGAACGGCTCGGGGTGCGGGTGTTGGACGCCGACCCCGACGAGCTGCCGGTCGTGTTGGCCGACCACTACCTCGCGCTGAAGGCGCGGGGAATGCTGTAGGTCGCTAGACCGATATCGGGGCTTCCGCAGACAGCATCGCGTCCTCGACGTCCCCGGTCCGCCCCCGCTGGACCGCCCAGCGGCCGAGGGTGAAGACGTAGAGGAAGAACAGCCCCAGCGCGACCACGCCGATGCCGACCCGCGCCCACGTCGGCAGCGGCGACGGGGTGACGAAGGCCTCGATCAGACCCGAGATCAGCAACACCACGACCAGCCCCAAGCTGACACCGGCCGCGCTGCGCCCCTCGTGGGCTAAGGACGACACGCGGGTGCGTGACCCAGGCTCGACCCAGGCCCAGAAGAGCCGCAGTCCGACACCGGCCGCCACGAAGATGGCCATCAGCTCGAGGAGACCGTGCGGCGTGATCAGACCCCAGAACAAGGCCCCCCGCCCCTCTGTATGCATCAGAGCGCCAACGATGGCGACGTTCGAGATGTTCTGCCAGAGCACCCACAGCACCGGCAGTCCCAGCACTCCGAAGGCGATGCACTGAGCGGCCACCCAGGCGTTGTTGATCCATACCTGGGCGGCGAAGCTGCTGGCGGGGTTCTCGGAGTAGTAGCTCTCGAAGTCGGTGTCGACCAGCTGCTGGATCTCGGCGCTGGAGATCAGCGTGTTCTCGATGACGGGGTTCTGCACCAGCCAGGCCCCCAGGACCAGGCCCACGATGACGTTCAGCAGCGCGGTCATACCCCACCACCAGCGCATCCGGTACAGCGCAGCCGGGAAGTCCTCCACAAAGAACCGCCCGATGCTGGCCCATCCCCACGTCCGGCTGCTGCTGGAGCGGACCCGGGCACGGGTCAGGAGCAGGGAGAGGTAGCTCACCAACGCGGGGTCAGGAGCGGTCGAGCGGACCACGGACAGGTCCGTCGCGGTGCGGCCGTACTCGTCCAACAGCTCGTCGGCCTGCGCGCCAGTCAGTCGTCGCGACTTCGACAGCTCAGCCAGCCGCGTCCAGGCCGCCTGACGGCGCGCGATCAGTGCATCGACATCCACGTTCGCACTGTAGTCAATGGCCTTACGCTGGACCCATCATGGCTACCACCGGGATCATGGACACCCAGGGTTTCGTCACACCCGAAGCCGTCGAGCTCGACCTTCCGGCGGCCAACATCGGGCTGCGGATCTGCTCGGCGCTGATCGACCTCTTGATCACCGTGGGTCTGCTCTTCTTCGGCATCTGGTTCGTCTCGGGCACCGCCGTCATCGCCGACGTCGCCCTGCTGCAGGCGCTGGTCACGATCGCTCTGATCGGAGCACTCGTCGGCATACCCATCACACTGGAGACCCTGCTGCGCGGGCGGACGGTCGGCAAGCTGGCCCTGGGGCTGCGCACCGTGCGCGACGACGCCGGACCGATCGGCTTCCGACACGCGGTCATCCGCGGGCTGTTGATGTTCGTCGAGGTCTGGCTCACCCTCGGTGTCCTGGCAGCCGTCGTCTCCGTCGCGAACGCCAAGGGCAAACGGCTCGGAGACTACCTGGCCGGGACGTACGTGGTCCGCGACCGCATCCGGCTACGTCTGGCCCCGGCCCCCCAGCCCGATCCTCCCCTGGACCCCTGGGTGCGTGGCGCCGACATCTCCGGTCTGCCCGATGCGTTGACCGTGGCGGTGCGACAGATCCTGACGCGCTCGTCGAGCATGACCCCCGCGGCCCACGCCGCGATGACGGTGCAGCTCTACAGCAACGTCATGGAGCACGTCTCACCCCCCCCTCCGATGGGCGCTCCTCCGCTGGCTGTGATGTCTACGGTGCTGGCCGAACGCCGCCGTCGGGACGTCCTACGCACCCAGCGGCACGACCAGATCCGATCACGGGTGCTGGGGCCGGACCCCCTTGCTACCCCAGGGCCGCTGCGTAGCCCGGCAGGATGACCTGGTCGATCAGGACTCTGCGCTCGTCGTAGGGCAGGAACGCCGACTTCATGGCGTCGACCGTCACCCGGCGCAGGTCGTGGATCTCCCACCCCGCCTCCTCCACCAGCAGCCGCATCTCCCGTGTCATCGTGGTGCCGCTCATCAGCCGGTTGTCGGTGTTGACGGTGATCCGGAAGCGCAGGCGCGCCAGCAGCGTGATCGGATGCTCGGCGATGCTGTCCGCGGCGCCGGTCTGCAGGTTGCTGCTGGGGCACATCTCCAGGGGGATCCGACGATCTCGGACGTAGGCCGCCAACTTACCGAGCTGGACCGACCCCACGTCCTCGGTGGTCCACTGACCGTAGAGCCGGTCCGTCTCCGACAGCGGTCCGCCGTGAAGGCTCAGGTCGTCGAGGATCCGCACCCCATGGCCGAGCCGTTCGGTGCCGCAGTACTGGATGGCCTCCCAGATGCTCGGCAGGCCGAAGGCCTCCCCCGCGTGGATGGTGAAGTGCGCGTTCTCTCTGCGCAGGTACTCGAAAGCGTCCAGATGGCGGGTGGGAGGGAATCCCACCTCCGCTCCGGCGATGTCGAACCCGGCCACCCCGGCGTCCCGGTGGCGGACGGCGAGCTCCGCGATCTCCCGCGAGCGCGCGGCATGGCGCATCGCCCCGAGCAGGGAACGCGCCACGATGGGGTGGTCCTCCGCTGCGGCGTCCTGCATGCCCTCGGCTAGTCCCCGCGACACCGCAGCGACGACCTCATCGAGGTCCAGACCTCCCACCAGGTGCTGCTCCGGGGCGTACCGGATCTCGGCGTACACCACGCCGTCCCGGGCGAGGTCGAGCACACACTCCCGGGCAACCCGGTGCAGCGCCGCCTCCGTCTGCATCAAACCCACGGTGTGCACGAACGTCTCCAGATACCGCTCCAGCGATCCGGAGTCGGCGCTGTCTCTGAACCAGGAGGTCAGCGACTCCGCGTCGTCGGCCGGCAGGTCTGCATACGCCTGCTCCTGGGCCAGCTCCAGCATCGTCTCGGCACGGAGACCGCCGTCAAGGTGGTCGTGCAGCAGGACCTTCGGCAGCGCCAGGATGTCTTCAGTCATCACGGTGGCAGGCCTCCAGGTCGAAGGCCGGCACGCAGATCGCCAGGTACTCGGCGCCCTCGTCCCCGACGCTGTACTGCACCCAGTCCCCGGACCGGGACAGCGCTGCCTGACCGGCCTCCACGGTCAGTGACCCGTCCTGGTGCGTCAGCTCCACACAACCGGCGATGACGTACGTCACCTCGTCGAACTCCGGCGCCTGACCGGGCTCGGACCATCCGGCCTCAGCCCGGTTGTGGGCAATGGACAGGTTGGCGTGGCCGCTGCTGATGCGACCGACCATCTCGTGGATGGCCTTGCCGCCAGGAAGAGGAAAAGGAGTTGCTTGCAGAATCTCGGCCATCCCAGCAGTCTAAAGTGGCCGCCATGAGTGCACGCATCGACACCGGAACCTCCCTGACTAAGCAGGGCATAGCCGACCTCATCGACCATGCCCTGCTCAAACCCGACCTGACCCCTGCCAGCGTGGAGCAGAGCGTGATCGAGCTCGCGGGGACGCACATCTGGTCGGTCTGCGTGCGACCCAGCGACGTCGCGCTGGCCGCTGAAGCCATCCGGTCGGTCGAGGGCTCGCCCACCCGGGTGTGCACGGTCATCGGCTTTCCGCACGGGACCACCTCCACCCAGGCGAAGGTGGCGGAGGCGAAGCAAGCACTCGCCGACGGCGCCACCGAGCTCGACATGGTGCTCAACATCGGGCGTCTCATCGGGGGACAGACCGACGAGGTCCAGGCCGACATCGCCGCCGTGGTCGAGGTGGGTCACGACGCTGGCGCGTTGGTCAAGGTCATCTTCGAGACCGCGTTGCTGGACGAGGAGCAGAAGATCGCCGCCTGTGCGGCCAGCGAAGGCGGCGGCGCCGACTTCGTGAAGACCAGCACCGGGTTCGCGGGCGGCGGCGCCACCATCGAGGACGTCGCCCTAATGCGCGAGCACTGTGCGGACCGCGTCCAGGTCAAGGCCTCCGGCGGGGTGCGCGACATCGACACCGCGCTGGCGATGGTCGCCGAAGGAGTCACCCGGCTGGGCACCTCCAGCACCTCGGCGCTGCTGGCCGAGGCGGAGCAGCGGGAGAGCGACGGCACCATGGTCGTGCCGGCTGCCCGCGCCAAGGACGACTGGAGCGACCAGCCGAGCGGATCCCGACACCCGGTCAGCGACACCTACTGAGCCGGGCGCACCCTCTCCGACGGCCGCACGGCCCTACTCGGCGGCGATGCGGTCCAAGATGACCTCTCGGGCGTAGTTCTCGGTCTCCACCGCGTCCGCGGAGATGTTCCAGGCGCCCTCCAGCGCTTGGCTCGCCCGGGCAAAGCGCTCGGGTGTGTCGGTATGCAGAGTCACGATCTTCTGGCCCTTGCGCACGACCTCACCGGGTTTGGCGTGGATCGTCACTCCTGCGGCGGACTGCACGACGTCCTCCTTGCGGGCTCGCCCCGCGCCGAGGCGCCAGGCCGCCATGCCGACCGCCAGAGCGTCCAGGCTGGTCAGCACCCCGTCAGCGTCGGCGGTGAGTTCCTGCGTCTCCTTGGATGCCGGCATCGACGCATCCGGGTCCCCTCCCTGCGCCGAGATCATGGACCGCCACACGTCCATCGCCCGGCCGTTGTCCAACGCCTCAGCGGGGTCGATGTCGGCATACTCCGGCCCCGCGCCGGCCAGCATCTCCCGGGCGAGCGCCACGGTCAGCTCCCGCACGTCGCTCGGGCCACCTCCGCCCAGCACCTGCACACTCTCGGCGACCTCGAGCCCGTTGCCCGCGGTCAACCCCAACGGGACCTCCATATCGGTCAGGAGCGCGACGGTGTGGACCCCGGCCTTGGCGCCCAGGTCGACCATGGTGTCTGCGAGCTCGCGCGCAGCTGCCAGGTCCTTCATGAAGGCCCCCGAGCCGACCTTGACGTCGAGCACGAGCGTGCCGGTGCCCTCGGCGATCTTCTTCGACATGATCGAGGAGGCGATCAGCGGGATCGCCTCCACGGTGCCGGTGACGTCGCGCAACGCGTAGAGCCGCTTGTCGGCCGGAGCCAGGCCCGACCCCGCAGCACAGATCACCGCACCCACGTCCTCCAGCTGGCGCTTCATCTCCTCGTTGGACAGGGACGCCTGCCAGCCGGGGATGGCCTCCAGCTTGTCCAGCGTGCCGCCGGTGTGTCCCAAACCCCGGCCCGACAGCTGCGGAACGGCCACGCCACAGGCGGCGACCAGCGGGGCGAGCGGCAGGGTGATCTTGTCGCCGACGCCTCCGGTGGAATGCTTGTCCGCGGTGGGGCGCGACAGGCCGGAGAAGTCGAGGCGTTCGCCCGAGGCGATCATCGCCGCCGTCCAGTCCCCGATCTCCCGCCGGTTCATACCGTTCAACAGAATGGCCATGGCCAGCGCCGACATCTGCTCGTCGGCCACGATCTCGCGGGTATAGGCGTCGATCACCCACTGGATCTGCGCCGTGTCCAGCTCGCCTCGGTCGCGCTTGGTGCGGATGATGTCGACGGCGTCGAAGTCTTCACTCATGTGGGGTCTCCAGGGTCGGGTATGACATCGTGATCACGTGAATCTTGCTGATGCTATGGCCCTCATCGTGCCACCCGTCAACGATCTCAAGCGTCGGGCACTGTCGCGTCCCGACGGTGAGACCACGATGTTTCCGACGTTGGTCGTGCTCCGTGGAGACCGCGTGCTGGCGGCCGTCACCACCCCTCGCGCCGAGGCGACCCTGGGCTGCGCCCACACCGTCGCGGTGGGCCTTGCCCCCGAGATGCTGGCCCTCGCTGCCCAGGTGACGCTGCCTGATGGCGCTGAGGCCATTGCCTACACCACCATGACCAGTGACCACCGGGCCGCACTGGCCGTCCAGCGGTACTCGGTCACCGCCCCCAGCGCCGAGGGTTCGTCGCCCGAGATCGCCTTCGATATCCCCGAACGGGGAGACCCCGAGGATCGCGCCATCATGGACGAGCTGGCCAAGGCCATGACGCACGCACCCTTGGACCCCACCAAGGTGTCCTCCAGCGGCTCAGCCCCCGCGGACGATTCGGCGGATGCCCCCGAGCCCCAGTTCATCTCTCGCGAGCGCGGGAGGATGGTCCTGGACTCCGGGACATGCGCCTCGCTGGAGCGTTCCGTCTCGGGCATCGCGGGGACGGTGCTCTACATTGCCGCCTCCCCCGAGCAGGCCCAAGAGCTGACCGCGCACGGTATGCCGACCAGCGTCCTGCTGACCGGATCCGAGGCTCCGCCCCTAGCCTAGGATCGGCCGAGGTAAGCGGCCAGATGCTGCCCGGTCAGGGTGGTCTGGTCGGCGACCAGCGCCGCGGGTGTGCCCTCGAACACCACCGAGCCGCCCTCGTGACCGGCCCCGGGCCCCAGGTCGATGATCCAGTCCGCGTGGGCCATGACGGCTTGGTGGTGCTCGATGACGATGAGTGACGTGCCGCAGTCCACCAACCGGTCCAGCAGAGCAAGCAGCTGCTCGACGTCCGCCAGGTGCAGCCCGGTGGTGGGTTCGTCGAGGACGTAGACCCCGCCCGGCTCGCCGAGGTGGGTTGCCAGCTTCAAACGCTGGCGCTCGCCGCCGGAAAGCGTCGTCAGGGGCTGTCCGAGTCGTAGGTAGCCCAGTCCGACGTCGACCAAGCGCTGCAGCACGGTGTGGGCACCCGGCGTCCGGGCCTCCCCCACGGCAAAGAACTCCTCCGCCTCGGTCACCGACATGGCCAACACTTCGCTGATGTCGCGACCGCCCAGGTGGTAGTCCAGCACGGAGGCTTCGAAGCGACGGCCCTGGCACTCCTCGCAGCGAGAGGCGATCCCGGCCATCATCGCCAGGTCGGTGTAGATGACCCCTGCCCCTTTGCAGACCGGGCAGGCTCCCTCGGAGTTGGCGCTGAACAGAGCCGGTTTGACCCCGTTGGCCTTGGCGAAGGCCTTCCGGATCGGCTCCAGCAGCCCGGAGTAGGTCGCGGGGTTGCTGCGCCGGGACCCCTTGATGGCCCCCTGGTCGACGGAGACGACCCCTTCGCCGCCCACCGAGCCGTGGACCAACGAGCTCTTGCCCGAGCCGGCCACCCCGGTGATCACGACCAGGACGCCGAGGGGGATGTCGACGTCGACGTCCCGCAGGTTGTGGGTGTCCGCGCCACGCACTTCGATGTGGCCCTTCGAGTCACGGAACTGCGTCTTCAGCTCGACGCGGTCGTGCAGGTGCCGACCCGTCACGGTGTCGCTGTCGGAGAGCCCCGAGACCGACCCCTCATAGACCAGCTGGCCACCGTGAACGCCCGCGCCGGGGCCGAGATCGACGACGTGGTCGGCGATCGCGATGACCTCGGGTTTGTGCTCAACGACCAGCACGGTGTTCCCCTTGTCGCGCAAGCTCAGCAGCAGGTGGTTCATCCGCTGGATATCGTGCGGATGCAGGCCGATAGTGGGCTCGTCGAAGACGTAGGTGACGTCGGTCAAAGCTGACCCGAGATGTCGCACCATCTTGACACGTTGTCCTTCTCCACCCGAGAGCGTTCCGGAGGCGCGGTCCAGGGACAGGTATCCCAAGCCGATGTCGATGAACGAGTCCAGGGTCTCGGTCAGGGCACTGAGCAAGGGCGCCGTGGACGGGTCCTGAATGCTGGCCACCCACTGCGCCAGATCACTGATCTGCATCGCAGACACGTCGGCGATGCTGGCCCCGGAGATCGTGGAGGAGCGGGCCACCTCGCTGAGCCGGGTGCCGTGACAGTCCGGGCAGGCGGTGAAGGTGACCGCCCGCTCGACGAAGGCCCGGATGTGCGGCTGGAGGGAGTCGACATCCTTGGACAACATGGACTTCTGGATCCGGGGGATCAGTCCTTCGAAGGTCAGGTTGATGTTGTCGACCTTGATCTTGCGCGCCTCGCCGTAGAGGAACTCCTCGCGCTGCACGGCGGTGAACGACGCGACCGGCGCATCGCCGGGCACCACTGCGCTGAAGATCCGGCCGTACCAGCCGTCGGCACTGTAGCCCGGAACGGTGATCGCCCCCTCGGCCAGCGACTTCGACTCGTCCACGATCGCCGAGATGTCGATATCGGTCACCGAACCTCGACCCTCGCAGCGCACGCACATCCCTCCGGTGACACTGAAAGAACGCTTCTCCTTCACGGTCCTGCCGGGCTTCTCCGTCGTGACGGCACCCGAGCCCGAGATCGACGCGACGTTGAACGAGAAGGCGTTCGAGGATCCGATATGCGGCGTGCCCAGTCGGCTGTACAGGATGCGCAGCATCGCACCGGTGTCCGTGGCGGTGCCGACGGTCGAGCGGACGTTGGCCCCCATGCGCTGCTGGTCGACGATGATCGCGGTGGTCAGACCCTCGAGGACGTCGACTTCGGGTCGTGACTGCGAGGTCATGAAGCCCTGGAGGAAAGCGCTGTAGGTCTCGTTGATCAGGCGTTGCGACTCGGCGGCGATGGTCCCGAAGACCAGCGAGCTCTTGCCGGAACCCGAGACTCCAGTGAAGACGGTCAGCCGGCGTTTCGGCAGGTCGACGTCGATGCCGGTGAGGTTGTTCTCCCGGGCGCCACGGACGCGGATCTGGTCGTGGGAGTCGGCGCGCGCATCGGAGGCCACGATCGCCAGTGTGACGTGTCGCTCAGTGCCCGGCAAGGTCCTCTTGGCCGAAGGCCTGTGGCAGCACCTCCGCCATGGACCGGACCCCCAACGGCGTCATGATCTCGGCGTCAGGCGCAGCGTGCTCGGAGATGAGCTGTCGGCAGCGACCACACGGCATGATCACGGCGTGCTCGGAGTCCACACACATCGCCGCTCGCAGCCGGCCGCCCCCCGTGGCGATGAGGTGCGAGATCATCCCGCACTCGGCGCACAGGGTGAGGCCGTAGCTCGCGTTCTCGACGTTGCACCCGCTGACGACCCTGCCGTCGTCGGTCAGAGCCGCAGCGCCCACCGGATAGCCCGAGTACGGCGCGTAGGCCCGACCCATAGCGGCGACGGCCGCCGCCGCGAGAGCGTCCCAGTCTGGAGAGGTAGCCATCAGCTCTTGGTGTAGGGCGTGCCCTCGGCCGCGGGCGGGCGCACCCGCCCGACGAGGCCGGCCACGGCGAAGATCGTGATCACGTAGGGCAACATCAGCAGGACCTCGGAGGGCACACCGCTACCGATCGTGGAGATGACGTTGCCGAGGTTCTTGGAGAAGCCGAAGAGCAACGCCGCCAGCACCGCAAGCTTGGGATTCCATTTACCCAGGATCATCGCGGCCAGCGCGATGTACCCCTGCCCGGCCGACATCTCGCGGCCAAAGGCAAGACCGGAGCCGATGGTGAAGAAGGCACCACCCAGCCCCGCGATGGCACCGCCGAGGATGACGTTCCAGACCCGCCGGACGTTGACCTTGATGCCGACGGTGTCCGCAGCCCGGGGATGCTCACCAACCGCGCGGGTCCGCAGACCCCAGCGACTTCGGAAGAGCATGAACTGCAGCGCGACCACCAGCGCGTACATCAGGTAAACCAGGATCGTCTGGTTGAACAGCACCGGGCCGAGGACTGGGATGTCGGACAACAGCGGGATCTTGATCGCTTGCAGTGAGGGTGGTGAGTTCCAGTTAGCCTTATCGTCGGCCAGCACCGTGGAGAACAGGAATCCGGTCAGCCCGATGATCAGGGTGTTGAGGACGACCCCGACGATGATCTGGTTAACCCGGAAAGACACGGCGAACCACGCCAACAGCGCACCCACGCCGGCTCCAGCGATCGGCGCTGCGATGAGGCCCGCATACCCACTGGCCAGTTGCGAGGCGACCACGGCAGCAGCAAAAGCACCGAAGAGGAGCTGCCCTTCGATCGCGATGTTGATGACCCCGGAGCGCTCACAGACCACTCCGGACATGGCTCCGAAGATCAACGGGACGGACAGCGCCAAAGCGCCGGCCAGCAGCGAGGTGACCGGGATGAGTGAGGCCTTGCCGGCTCCGACCCACACCAGGAAGCTGAGCACGAAAGCCACTCCGACGCCGCTGTGCAGCCAGACCGAGACGGTGTCGCGCCGTCGCGCCACGACGAAGGCGAAGACCGCAGCCGCGACCATCACCAGCACCATGAGCGCGATGGAGGCGAACGCGGGCACGGCGAACGTCGGAATGGTCAGCCACGTGCTTCCGGAGCTGATCTGGAATCTCGTATCGGCGCCGGCCTCGGTGCGTGTCAGGAAGAAAAGGCCGATCAAGGCGGCAACGGCATACATGATCGGGGCCCGGTAGCCGATCCGCCTGTGCACTTCCTCGTCGACGAGCCCCTCGGGCGATGCGTTGGGTGCAGCTTCCGTCGTGGTGCTCACGCTGCCACCTCCTGCGGGGCCGTTTTCGTTGCTCGTCGGCGGGGCCGATCCGGATCGGGAAGCCGGAAGATGGCACGGATCAAGGGGGGTGCCGCGATGAGCAACACGATGATCGACTGAACCACCAGGATGATGTCGATCGGGGTCTGGGTCTCGGCCTGCATCAGAAACCCACCGGACTTCAACGCTCCGAACAGGAGCCCGGCCAACAGGGTCCCAACCGGTTTGGATCGACCCAACAACGCGACCGTGATGGCGTCGAACCCGTAGGAAGCCGCTACTCCCGCCGTCAACGAGCCCTCCGTGCCGAGTACCTGCGCCGTGGCGGCCAGTCCGGCCAGGCCTCCGGCGATGCACATGGTGATGACCGTGACCTTGCCGACCGACATCCCCGCAGTGCGCGCAGCGTGCGGGTTCGCTCCCGCGGCCCGTAACTCGAACCCGATCGTGGATCGCTCCAACAGCCACCACACCGCGGCGACCGCGATCAACGCGACGATGAAGCCCCAGTGCAAACGGAAGCTGTTGCCCGGGACCAGCCAGTCCGGGATGAGCAGCGGGTAGGTGGCGCTGTCCGCAATGGAAGGGCTGCGTTGGCCCGAGCGGCCAGGGTTGAACGCCGGCTGGCTCAGGGTGTAGCTGATCGTGTAGACGGCGATGTAGTTGAGCATGATCGTGACGATCACCTCGTTGGCGCCGAAGCGTGCCTTGAGGACGCCGGGGATAGCTCCCCAGATCGCGCCGCCGACGGCTCCACCCATGATCGCCAGCAGGAGGTGCAGACCGACCGGGAGGTCCCAGGCGAAGCCGATGTAGGAGGCGAAGATGGCGCCGATGATGATCTGCCCCTGAGCACCGATGTTGAACAACCCGGCGCGGAAGGCCACCGCGATCCCTAGACCGGCCAGGATCAGCGGGGTGGCGAAGACCATCGAGTTGGTCAGCGGTCGAACCTGCGCGGCGAAGGTGTCCTGTCGCCAGTCGAAAATGGAGCCACGGAACAGCGCACTGTAGGCCGCGCGCACCGCCTCGAACGCCTCACCGATCATGTCCCCGGGCCGGGAGAAGAAGTAGGTTGACGCCTCTCGGACGTTCTCGTTCGCGAAGGCGATGAGCACCCCACCGATCGCCAGTGACAGGACGATGGCCAACACGGAGATCGAGGCGTTGCCGCCTACGATCTGGCGCACGATGTCGCTTCGCGAGTCGGTCTCGGTCGGCTCCGTCGTCTCGGTTGCAGTGGGCTCGGCCCCCTGCTGCTCGGTCTTCTCCGACTCCGTGCTCATGGCGACGCCTCCTTGTCCGCCTGAGCGGTGGATTGTTTGCTTCGGGCCTCAGCCAACGGCACCCCGGCCATCATCAGCCCCAACACGTCACGACTGATGCCGCCTGGGGACTCGGCGGCATCCACCACGCCGACGACCTTGCCGCGGTACATCACGGCGACCCGGTCCGCGAGCGCGATGACCTCGTCCAGCTCGGTCGAGACGATGAGCACCGGCGTTCCCTTGTCCCGCTCATCCACGAAGCGCGAGTGCACGAACTCGATCGACCCGACGTCCAGACCCCGGGTGGGTTGTGAGGCAATCAGAAGTTTCAGGGGTCTCGACATCTCTCGGGCGAGCACGACCTTCTGCGCGTTGCCGCCGGACAGGGTCGAGATGGGGTCGTTGACGTCGGTCAACCGCACATCGAACTCCTGGGTGCGCTGCTCGGCATTGTCGCGAACCTTGGTCGGGCTCATCGACAGGCCACGCGCAAACGGTGGGGTGTCGTAGAGGTCGAGGATCAGGTTCTCCGCGATGGAGAACGCTCCGATCACCCCGTCGGTCGAGCGATCCTCGGGCACGAAGCCGATCCCGGCCTGGAGGCGTTCCCGGACGCCGAGGTCGGCCAAATCGGTGCCGTCCAACGTGATCGCGCCGGCGTCGATGTCGATCAGGCCCAGGATCGCTTCGGCCAGTTCGGTCTGTCCGTTTCCTTGGACCCCAGCCACGCACAGGATCTCTCCGCCGCGTACCTCGAGTGAAAGGCGGTCGATGAGGGCCACGTTGGTAGGGCTGAGGACGGTGACTCCTTTGAGGCGCAGCGCGACCTCCCCGGGGTCGGCTGCGGCCTTGTCGATCGCCAGGCTCACCGAACGACCCACCATCAGGGAGGCGAGCTCGGTTTCAGTGGACTCCGGACTGGCTTGCCCCACCACGGCCCCACGCCGGATGACGGTGATCCGATCAGCGATGGCGCGCACTTCGCGAAGTTTGTGGGTGATGAACACGATGGAGGTGCCCGTCGCTTTGAGCTCACCCATGATCGAGATCAGCTCGTCCGTCTCCGCCGGCGTCAGCACGGCGGTCGGTTCGTCCAGGATGAGGACCTTGGCGTCGCGCGAGAGCGCCTTGATGATTTCCACCCGTTGTTGGACCCCCACCGGCAGGTCCTCGATGAGGGCGTCCGGGTCGATGTGGAACCCGAAGCGCTCACTGATCTCGGTGACCCGCTCACGCGCCTTCGCTAGGTTGAGCACCCCGGCACCGCTGGTCGGCTCGAAGCCCAACGCGACCGACTCGGCCACCGTGAATACCGGGATCAGCATGAAGTGCTGGTGCACCATGCCGATTCCCGCGGCCACCGCGTCACCCGGGCCGTTGAATTCAACAGGCTCATCGTCGAGCAGGATCTGGCCCTCGTCCGGCTCGTACAGGCCGTAGAGCACGTTCATCAGCGTGCTCTTGCCTGCACCATTCTCGCCCAGAAGAGCGTGGATCTCCCCGGGCTCGACCACGACGTCGATCGAGTCGTTGGCCACGAGCGACCCGAACCTCTTGGTGATGCCTCGCAGTTCCAGTTTCACAGCCCACTTCTCCCGTTGCTGAACTTCCCGCTGCCGGACGTGCTTCGTGCGTGAACGCGGCAGCGGCCCGACCTCGAGGTCGGGCCGCTGGACGTGCGTGGTGCTGCGGAACCTACGGTGAGTTCGGCGACTCGACGGTCAGGGAGCCGTCGATGATCTGCTGCTTGTACTCCTCGACCTTGGCGCTCAGCTCCTCGGGAACCTCACCCTCGAAGTCATGGAACGGAGCCAGACCGACCCCGTCGTTCTCCAGGGTGCCGACGTACGGCTCGTTCGTGAACCCGGACTCGACGGACTCGGTGATGGTCGAGTCGACGGCCGGTCCGATCTGCTTCAGTACCGAGGTCAGCATGATGTCGCCGGCGTCGGTGGTCTCGAAGCCATCGGAGTCGACCCAGATGATCTTGGTGCCCTCGGTGCCCTGAGCCGCCGCGACCGCTCCTAGGCCCACGGGTCCGGCGACCGGCATGATGATGTCGGCCCCCTGGGCGATGAACTGCTCGGTCAGCGTCTGCCCCTGGCTCTGGTTGTCGAAGTCACCGGAGAAGGAACCGGACTGGTCTTCCTTGTCCCAACCCAGAACGGTGACGTCGCTGCTGTTGTCCTCGTTGTACTTCGTCACCCCGTCGGCGAAACCGTCCATGAAGATCGCCACCGAGGGGATCTGCACGCCACCGAAGGTGGCCACGGTGCCGGACTCGCTCATTCCTGCGGCCAGGTAGCCGGCCAGGAAGCTCGCCTCCGCGGTGTTGAAGAGGATCGGCTTGGCGTTGTCGACCTCCACCGGGGCGAAGTCAGCGTCGGAGAAGGAAGAGTCGACCAAGGCGAAGTTGACGTCGGTGTTGCCCTCGGCGGCAGTCTGGATGGCGTCTTCGAGGAGGAAGCCGACCCCGATGGTCAGGTCACAGCCTTGGGACACCAAGGTGTTCACGTTGGTGGCATAGTCGGCGTCGGACTGGGACTCGACCAGCGTGGTCTGGATCCCCAGCTCGGACTCCGCTGCTTCCATGCCTTCGCGGCCAGACTGGTTGAACGACTGGTCGTCGAAGCCGCCGGCGTCGGAGACCATGCAGGCCTGGAAGTCTTCGCTACCGGCTTCCGGAGCGGCACTGGAGTCCTCGGATCCTCCGCTCTCCGGCTCGTCGTCGGGGGCGTCGCCACAGGCGGCGAGCACGAGGGTGGCAGCGGCCGAGACAGCCGCAAGCTTGATGACCTGGCGCACAGGTTTCTCCTTCGGTACGTGAACACAGTGCGTGGGCGAACCATCGGACGGGAGACCCACGCGGCAGATCGTACCCCCGGGGAGTCCTCGCTCAAGGATTCTTACCGGGACGAGGGGCCAAACGTGACGCAAAGGTGATCTGCCCTCAGTGCAACGCCACCGCCGCGAGCAGCTTGGCGGCGTGCAGGACGGCTTCGTCGTCGACCACCAGGTCGCCCTGGTGCAGCTCGAAGGTCGGCCCACCCGGGGTGCGGGTGCCCAGCCGTGCCATCGCCCCGGGAACCTGGGTGAGATACCAGCCGAGGTCCTCCCCACCCAGCGACTGCTGTGTCGGCACCACGGCGTCCGGACCGATCACCGTGCGAGCGGCGGCGTCGAAGATCGAGACTGCAAGGGCGTCGTTGTCCACCGGTGGCACACCTTTGACGTGACGCACGGTGGCGTGGACCCCGTAGGGCCGGACGACCGCGTGCACGATCTCCTCGATCAGGGGCGCCGTGGTGTCCCAGGTGTGGGAGTCGAGCATCCGGAGCGTGCCGATGCACTCGCCGGAGGCGGGGATGACGTTGGCGGCCGAACCGGCCCGGACCGCACCCCACACCAAGGCGGTGCCGGAACGCGGATCCAACCTTCGGGAGAGGATGGCCGGCACTTCGGTGATGACCTTGCCCAGCGCAAAGGTGAGGTCCGAGGTCAGGTGCGGTCGTGAGGTGTGTCCTCCACGACCGGTCAGACTCACGCGGATCGAGTCGGAGGCGGCGGTGATCGGACCCGACTTCAACCCCACCTGGCCTACGTCGAGCGAGGGGTCGCAGTGCACGGCATACAAGGCATCGACACCCTCGATGGCCCCGGCGTCCATCATCGCGTGGGCGCCACCGGGCATCGACTCCTCCGCGGGCTGGAACAGCAACCGCACAGCGAGCTCGCGGCTCGACAGCTCGTCCGCCATCTCGGCGAGCGCCAGGCCCGCGCCGAGGACGGCGACGGTATGCAGATCGTGCCCGCAGGCGTGGGTGACCCCCGGATTCTGTGAGGTGAAGTCCAGTCCGGTGACCTCGTCGACCGGCAGAGCATCGAGATCAGCCCGCAGGGCCACTCGGCGGCTGGGGTCGCTCGACCCCAGGTCGACGATGGCGCCCGATCCGGGCAGGGCCGTGATGCGGGCATCGGTGTCCTGCAACGCGTTCAGCAGCAGCGCGGTCGTGCGGTGCTCCTGCCACGACAGCTCGGGGTAGCGGTGCACCTCGTGCCGCCATCCCATCAAGGAGTCCCGCATACCGTCGATGGTGCGCACGAGACGAGCAGTCAAAGCGTCGGTGGGGCTCGGGGCGGTCGTGGATTCAGCAGTCACAAGAAGCTCGACAGATCACATTTCGCATCGGGGATAGGTGGATAGTGGTTCAGGCCAAAGCGCCACCTTACCGGCCCGCGATGGTGACTCTCGATGCGCTCACCCTGGCGGGGAGTCGACTCAGAAAGTCTCACGCGGCACGTACTGCCCCCACACCTCACGAAGCGCGTCTGCGACCTCACCTCCGGTCGCCCTCGCTCGGAGCGCCTCCCGCATAGGGACGAGCACGTTGTCGGTTCCCGAGGCTGCCGCCTGCATCTGCTCCAGCGCGGCACTCACCGCTCCGGCATTGCGTGTGCTGCGCAGCTCCTCCAGCCGAGCACACTGTGCGGCTTCGATCGCCGGATCCACCGTCAGCGGCTCATAGGGCTCCTCGCTCTGGCTGGCGAACTTGTTGAGTCCGACGACCACCCTCTCCCCGGAGTCGATCTGCAGCGCGATGTCGTAGGCCGTCTGCTCGATCTCGCTCTTCTGGAATCCCTCCTCGATCGCTCGCACCGCTCCCCCGCGGTCCGCCACCGCCCGCATCAGCTCGACGACGGCCTCCTCCAGGTCATCGGTCATCGACTCCATGACGTAAGACCCGGCGAACGGGTCGACGGTCCGAGTGACATCCGTCTCGTAGGCGAGCACCTGCTGGGTGCGCAACGCCAGACGGGCCGCCTTGGCGGTGGGCAACGCGATGGCCTCGTCGAAGGAGTTGGTATGCAGCGACTGGGTGCCACCCAGCACCGCGCCGAGTCCTTGCAGCGCCACCCGCACCAGGTTCACCTCGGGCTGCTGCGCGGTCAGCTGGACACCGGCGGTCTGGGTGTGGAACCGCAGCATCAGCGACTTGGGGTTCTTGGCGCCGAACTCCTCGCGCATGATCCGCGCCCAGATCCGTCGGGCGGCGCGGAACTTGGCGATCTCCTCCAGAAGCGTCGTTCGGGCGACGAAGAAGAAGGACAGCCGTGGCGCGAAGTCATCCACGGCGAGACCGGCAGCGATCGCCGCGCGGACGTACTCACACGCGTTGGCGAGGGTGAAGGCGATCTCCTGGACGGGGGTCGCTCCGGCCTCAGCCATGTGGTAGCCCGAGATCGAGATGGTGTTCCACCGCGGCATGTGCTCGGCACACATCGAGAAGGTGTCGCTGACCAGCCGCAACGACTCCGCCGGCGGGTAGATGTACGTCCCCCGGGCGATGTACTCCTTCAGCACGTCGTTCTGGATGGTGCCGGTCAGCTGGCTCGAGGCGATGCCCTCATGCTCTGCCGCCAGCTGGTACATCAACAGCAGTGTGGACGCCGGGGCATTGATGGTCATGGAGGTGGAGACCTCGTCCAGCGGAAGTCCGTGCAGCAGCACCCGCATGTCTTCGACCGAGTCGATGGCCACGCCCACCTTGCCCACCTCACCACTGGCCAGGGGGTGGTCGCTGTCGTAACCCATCTGCGTGGGGAGGTCGAACGCAACCGAGAGCCCACCCGTGCCGTTGGCCACGAGTTCGTGGTAACGAGCGTTGGACTCTGCCGCCGTGCCGAAGCCCGCGTACTGGCGCATCGTCCACGGTCGGCCGGTGTACATCGAGGGGTACACCCCACGGGTGTACGGGTAGTCACCGGGCTCACCGAGCCTCTGCTCCGGATCGAAGCCAGCCAGGTCGTCCGCGTCGTAGACGGACTTCAGGGGCAGGCCCGACTCACTATGCGCAGTGCTCATCCGCTCAGGCTACTGGCCGCGGTGCTGCGGCGGACTCAGCCGGCGCTGCTGACCTTGGCCTGCTCGCTCACACTGTCCTCGACGAGCGGGAACATCATCTTGGCCGCGAGCGCCAGGCCCACCAGCACTGCGACCACCGTGACCAGACCGACGACTCCACTGCCGGTCAGGGCCAGGACGATGTATCCCATCAGGGCCGCGAAGGCTCCGGTCAGGGCGTAGGGCAACTGGGTGATGACGTGCGTGATGACGTTACAGCTGGCACCGGTGGAGGACAGGATCGTCGTGTCCGAGATCGGCGAGCAGTGGTCACCGAAGACGGCTCCGGCCAACACTGCGCCAAAGGCCGGTAGCAACAGGTCTGGCTCGTTGATCGAGTTCATGATGTCGCCGGCGATCGGCAGCAAAATACCGAAGGATCCCCACGACGTGCCCGTCGAGAAGGCCATCGCACCGGCCATGATGAACATCACCGGCAGGAGCCACTGCGGCTCCATGTTGGCGCTCTCGACCAGACCACCGAGGTAGTCCCCGGTGCCCAGCGCCGAGATGAGCGATCCGAGCATCCAGGCCAACAGGAGGATGTATACCGCCGGGAGCATGGACTTGACACCCTCGAGGAGCCCTCGTCCCAACGTCGACCCGCTGAACTTCGGGTTGTTCATGGTGTAGCGGATGTAGTAGTACAGCGCGGCCCCGAAGCCCAGGATGGCCCCGTAGATGAGCGCCTCCGTCACGTCCGTGCTCGCCATGATGTCCAAGGGTGCCCAGCTCGGTTCGTCCGCCCCGGTGTAGCCGGTGTAGACGATGCCCCCCAGCACCCCGGCGACCAGCAGGATGAACGGGACGATCAGCGAGCGCATCGCGCCGGGCTGATGCACCGGCAGGTCCTCGTCGAGCTCTCCCGGGAGGGCCAGCGACTCGTCGAACGTCTTGCCCTCGGCAACCGCCCGGGTCTCCTCCTTGCGCATCGGGCCCACGTCCAGCTGCAACCCGACCACCAGGAACACCGTGACGATGGCCGCGATGGCGTAGTAGTTCATGCTCGCCGCAGTCAGGAAGGCTTCGACCTCGCTCACCGTGAGAGCCGAGGCGGCCACCAGCGGCGCCATGATGCCGATGATGCTGGCTCCCCAGCTGGAGAACGGGGCGAGCACCGCGACGGGCGCAGAGGTTGAGTCGATCAGGTAGGCCAGCTTGGCACGGGCGACGTGGTGACGGTCGGTGACCGGCCGGGCCACCTGCCCGACGGCCAGCGCGTTGAAGTAGTCGTCGATGAAGATGACGACACCCAGGATCGCGCCTAGGAGCTGGGCTCCCCGGCGGGTCTTGATCCGCTGGATGGCCCAGTCCGAGAACGCGGAGCTGCCTCCGGCCATCAGGATCAGCGCCGTGATCATGCCAAGGGTCAAGGTGAAGATGAGGATGTAGACGTAGGTGGTGTTCAGCGCTCCGTCCACCCAGAAGATCTCGGAGAAGGCCGTCCAGGTCAGCGAGAGCGTCTCCAGCGGGTTGTAGTCGGCCACGATGAAGGCGGCGGACAGCACGCCGGCACCGAGGCTGAGCAGGACCTTCTTCGTGGTGATGACCAACACGATCGCAAGAACCGGCGGCAGGATACTGAGGATGGATCCGTCCATGGCGTGAGCCTTTCCCTCGGTGAGGCGCCCAGGATATTCCCAGATTCCCCTGCGCACCAAGCCCTGGGCACGGCACGGGCTAGAGCGCGCGGATCCCCCGCACCAGCGCAGGCCCCCCGTAGACCAGACCGGTATACACCTGGACGAGGGATGCACCCACGTCCAGCAGCGCCTGGGCATCCCGCACCTGCATGACCCCGCCGACCCCGATCACCGGGAAGTCGGTGGTCCTGACGATGCGCGCGACGATCTTCCGGGAGCGCACGGTGAGCGGGGCGCCACTGAGCCCGCCGCCCTGGGCGGCTGCGGCGGCGTCCCGGGCATGGATCGGGGTCCGGCTCAGCGTGGTGTTGCTGGCGATGATCCCGACCACTCCGGCGTCGGTGGCCACCTGCAGGGCCTCGTCCGTCGCGGCGTCGCTGAGGTCCGGCGCCAACTTGAGGAGCACCGGCGTGCCGGATGCTGCCGCGACGAGGGAGGTCAGCAGTTCGCGTAGTGGGGCGGCGTCCTGCAGCGACCGGAGGCCCGCGGTGTTGGGGCTGGACACGTTGACCGCGATGTAGTCGGCGACATCACGAACCACCGCCAGGGAAGCGAGATAGTCCTCCGTGGCGTGCTCGACGTCGGTGGCCTTGCTCTTGCCCAACGACACCCCTATGGGTATACCGACTCCGCCGGCCGTTCGGTGGTGGCGCAGCTGACGCGCCAGGGCCGATGCCCCCTCGTTGTTGAAGCCCATCCGGTTGATCAGGGCCCCACTGTGGGGCAACCGCACCAGTCGTGGCTGCGGGTTGCCCGGCTGCGGGATTGAGGTCACGGTGCCGACCTCGACGTGGCCGAAGCCCAGTGCCTCCCAGGCGGGAACGGCCACTCCGTTCTTGTCCATCCCTGCCGCGAGGCCGAGCCGATTGGGGAAGCACAGACCCCACAGCTCGACGGCGGACTCACCACCTGGCACCGGAGCCATCGCAGCGGCGAGGGCGCGTCGGGACAGGGCATGGCTCCCAGCCACCTGGGCCGCATGCAGCGACACGTGGTGCGCGCGCTCGGGGTCGAGCCGGAAGAGGACCGGCCTGGCCATGTGGGAGTACGCCGCCGACACGACACGGCCACGCAGGGAGCTCACAAGGCGTCACTGTACAAGCGGTGCTCAGAGGTTCATCGACCTACACTGCTCCGATGGGCACGCAGCAGCAGGGGGCCTCGGCCGGGGGATCACCTGCCCTGCCGAACTTTTACGCGGTGGTGCCCGCGGGGGGCGCAGGGACACGACTGTGGCCGCTGTCTCGCGCCGACCGCCCCAAGTTCTTGCACGACCTGACCGGGTCGGGGCAGTCCCTCCTGCAGCAGACGGCGCGTCGGCTTCAGCCTCTGTGCGGCCAGCGGCTGATGGTGGTGACCGGGCCGACGCATGCTGCCGAAGTAGCCGAGAGCGTGCCGTCCTTGCTGGCGTGCAACCTCTTCGTCGAGCCATCTCCCCGAGACTCTCTGCCCGCCATCGGGTGGGCCGCCGCGGTGGCGGCACGCCGTGACCCCGAGGCGGTCATCGGTTCCTTCGCTGCTGACCACGTCATCGAGGATGAAGCGGCGTTCCGTCGTTGTGTCACGGCTGCTGTGGCCCTGGCTCGCCGGGACGTGCTGGTGACGCTCGGCGTGCAGCCGACCCACCCGGCGACCGGCTTCGGGTACGTCCGACCTGGTCCGGCCTGCGCCTGGAACCCCGACGGAACGGAGTCGGCCTACCGCGTCGAGTCCTTCGTGGAGAAGCCCAGCGCTGAGGTGGCCGAACGGTACGTGCGTGAAGGACAGCTGTGGAACGCGGGGATGTTCGTGGTCAGAGCGGCGTTCCTGCTGCAGCTGATCGAACGCTGGCAGCCCGACTTGGCCCGTGGGTTGCGGGCAGCCGCCGCGGACCCAGCCGCGATCGAGTCGATCTGGTCTGTGCTACCGGCGCGGTCCATCGACCGTGCTGTGGCGGAGCCGGCTGCTGACGCCGGCCAGGTCGTGGTGGTGCCCGCGGACTTCGACTGGGACGACCTCGGCACCTTCGCGGCCTTACGCCAGCACCTGGGTGACGTGCCGCAGCATCCAGGGCTGCGCGTCCTCGGTGACCCGAGCACCGTGTTGAGCGTGGACAGCACCGGGATGGTCGTGACTCGGGGTGGGCGGACCGTGGCGGTGCTCGGCGTCCACGACGTGGTGATCGTGGACACGGACGACGTGCTCCTGGTCACGACCAGCGAACGGGTGGAAGATGTCACCACGATCGTGCAAGCCCTTCACCGGGGTGGGCGAAAGGACCTGACCTGAACGACACGCGGACACGGCAGCGCAGCACGGCGGCGGGGCGTCGTCGTGATGCGTTGGCGCACCCACTGGTCACCAGAGCGCCATCTCGTCGTTCGGTCCCCCACGCCCAGGGGTCACGTTCGGCCCCCACGCTGGAGCACGTGCGCGTTGCGATCGTCACCGAGTCCTTCCTACCTGCCCTCAACGGAGTCACCACCAGCGTCTGCAAGGTCCTGGAGTCGCTGAGCGCCCAAGGTCATGACGCCATGGTGATCGCCCCCGGGACCAGCCCATGGAGCACGACCGCCACCCCCGAGAGGTACTGCGGCTTCCCGGTGCATCCCGTCACCAGCCTTCCGGTCCGGCAGTTCCGGGTCGGCCTCCCTTCCTACGAGATCGAGACCGTGCTGCACCGCTTCGCCCCGGACGTGGTCCACGTCGCCTCTCCCTTCATCCTCGGCGTGCGTGGACTGACCGCGGCGCGGGCGTTGGGGTTGCCCAGCGTCGCGATCTACCAGACCGATATGCCGAGTTATATCCGCCAACACAGCGGACCGGCCGGGAACCTCACGGCGAGGGCGACGTGGCGCTGGATCCGTCGCATCCACGCACAAGCCGACCTCACGCTGGCCCCCTCCACTTCGGCCCTGGAGGATCTGCACGCGCACGGCATCCAACACACGGCGCTCTGGGGTCGGGGGGTGGACTCCGACCTCTTCCACCCGGACCGGGCTCTGGACCACGAGACGGCTGAGCTGCGCTCCCGCCTGGCCCCGAACGGAGAGATCCTGCTGGGCTACGTCGGCCGACTCGCTCCGGAGAAGGAGCTGCACCGCCTGGTGGAGCTGGGCTCACTGCCCGGGGTCCGACTGGTGCTCATCGGCGAAGGACCGAGCGCAGACGTGCTGGCACAGTCGCTGCCCACAGCGCATTTCCTCGGGCGCCGAGAGGGCCTCGATCTGGCGCGGTGCTACGCGGCCCTCGACGTCTTCGTGCACACCGGCACGCGTGAGACCTTCGGCCAGACTCTCCAGGAAGCCTCCGCAAGCGGCCTTCCCGTTGTTGCTCCGGCACGGGGTGGTCCCATCGACCTGGTCGACCACGGTCGCACCGGAATACTCTTCGACCCCGACCAGCCCGGCGCGCTCAGCGAAGCCGTGTCGTCGCTGATCCCCGCCGATCCGATCGCCGGGAAAAGGTTACGCGCGCAGATGGGTCTGCAAGGCCGAGCAGGCGTCGTGGCCCGGTCCTGGCCCGAGCTGACCCGGCAACTGGTCGGCCACTACGGCCGGGTCATGTCGCAGACGTCGACCTCGGTGGCCTAGCCCCGCGAGCGCCGTCACGAACCGAGCGGATAGCGCTTCCTGACCTGCCATCCGTGCTCGCGGTCTAGACGGTAGAGGCACATCTGCGGCACCTGGAACTCACCCTGCAGGTCGGCGTACTCGGCGGCCACCTCGTCCAGCACCTCGGGAGCAAGGTCATGCGCCAGGGTGATGTGGGGGTGAAAGGGAAAGACCGAAGGGGACTTCACCGGGCCCGAACACACGGCAGCGTTGAGCTGTGCACAGGCCTGCGCACCGTCACCGATGGCCAGGAAGACCACCTCGGTGGTGGGCCGGAAGGTGTCCGTACCGGTCACCTCGATGGTCAGCGGCGGGTGGGTCGCTGCGACCTTAGCGAGGTGCTGCTCCAGGGCCTGCGACTGTTCGGCGCTGCTGACGGTGGGAGGCAGCAGGGTGATGTGTGTCGGGATGGCCATACCCAAGGTGTCGCCGATGTGCTCCCGGGCACGGGTGACCTTCGATCCGATCGGGTCGGGGACGATCAACACCACCCCCACGGTGTCGTTGCTGTTCTCCACAGCCGGTGACCCTACTCCCATGCGTTGGTATGCCGCATACCCTGGGTTGATGGCCGAATCATCCACGGATACCCGAACCGACCAGGACCAGAGCGCAAAGGACCCGGCCCACGACGACCTGGTCAGCACCGAGCACACCCTGCAGGTGGACGGGAGGACCCTGCGGTACACCGCCACCACCGGACGGATCGTGCTGCGTGAGGAGGTTTTCGACGGCGAGACCTTCACCGGACCGACCGACAAGGCCGAGGTCTTCCTGACCTCCTACGTGGTGCAGGCCGAGAACGCAGACGATCCGAGCTCCGGGCCGGTCCAGCGACCGGTCACGTTCGCCTTCAACGGCGGGCCGGGCTCCTCGTCCGTATGGTTGCACCTTGGGCTCCTGGGCCCTAGGAGAGTCCAGATGGGCGACGTCGGAGGCCTGTTGCCCCCTCCGGCGCGGCTGGTCGACAACGCCCAGTCCCTGCTGGCCGTATCCGACCTGGTCTTCATCGACCCGGTGAGCACCGGATACTCCCGCGCGGTGCCCGGCGCAGCGGCCAAACCGTTCCATGGGGTCCGCGGCGACATCGAGTCGGTCGGCGAGATCATCCGGCTCTGGACCACCCGCAACGCTCGGTGGCTCAGCCCGAAGTTCCTCGCCGGCGAGTCCTACGGCACACTGCGTGCGGCCGCCCTCGCCGACCACCTCCAGACCCGCTTCGGGATGTACCTGAACGGGCTGATGCTGATCTCCTCGGTGCTCGACCTCGGGTCGATCGGGTTGAACGAGCCCGACGAGGACCGTGGGTTCGTTGCTTTCCTGCCCACGTATGCGGCCATCGCCCACTTCCACGGTCGACACCAGGACGGATCGACGCTGGAGGCCGTGGTCGCTCGAGCCCGTGCCTACTGCGAGCGTGACTACCCCTGGGCGTTGAGCCGCGGCAACCGGCTCACCGGCGCGGAGCGGGCCGAACACGTCCGCACCCTGGCCGAGCTGACCGGGCTCGATCCCTCGTGGGTCGACCGGGCCGACCTGCGGATCGAGCACCAGCGCTTCTTCGCCGAGCTGCTGCGCAGCGACGCCCTGGTGGTGGGCCGCCTCGACGCCCGCTTTACCGGGCCCGCCGCGGACGGCAACGCCACGGTCTCGGACGCCGACCCGTCCTACGACGCCATCTCCGGCCCCTACGCGGCCGCCTTCAACCACCATGTCCGGGACGTGCTGCAGTACGAGAGCGACCTGCACTACGAGCAGATCTCGGCGGCAGTGCAACCGTGGTCCTACAGCAACTTCGAGGGCCGCTCGGTCGACGTCACACCCCTCCTGTCACGGGCGATGAGGGCTAACCCGCACCTTCAGGTCCACGTGGCCTACGGGTGGTACGACGGAGCGACCCCGTTCCTGGCGGCCGAGGAGGTGCTGCACTCCCTGGACGTCCCGGCCGTCGCCCACGACCGCATCGAGCACCGCTACTACCCGGCCGGACACATGATGTACGTGCACGAGCCGTCCCGTCAGCAGCAGTCCGCCGACCTCGCCGACTTCGTGGTCCGCGCAGCGAGCAGCTCAGACGCCTGAGGGTTCGTGCAGGACGGCCAAGTCCTGGTTGAACGTGCTCGAGGGACGCATGACGGCAGTAGCCGCCTGGCGGTCCGGCAAGTAGTAGCCGCCGATGTCGACCGAGGTGCCCTGGGCCTGCGCCAGCTCGCTCACGATCACGTCCTCGTGCTCGGCCAGGGCACTCGCGATGCCGGCGAAGGCCTGAGCAAGATCCGGGTCCTCGCTCTGCTCGGCGAGCTCCTTGGCCCAGTAGAGCGCAAGATAGAAGTGGCTCCCTCGGTTGTCGATCTCTCCCACGGTCCGGCTCGGCGAGCGGCCCTGGTCCAGGACGATCCCGGTGGCTCGATCCAGAGCCTGTCCCAGCACAGCGGCCCGGGGGTTGTCGGCCGCCTGGGCCAGATGCTCCAGGCTGACGGCGAGCGCGAGGAACTCACCCAGGCTGTCCCAACGCAGATGGTTCTTGGACAGCAGCTGTTGTACGTGCTTGGGCGCTGACCCACCGGCTCCGGTCTCGAAGAGCCCACCCCCGCTGATCAACGGCACCACGGACAGCATCTTCGCGCTGGTGCCGAGCTCGAGGATGGGGAAGAGGTCTGTCAGGTAGTCACGCAGGACGTTGCCGGTCACCGAGATCGTGTCCTCACCCGCGCGGACCCGCTCCAGGGAGAAAGCGGTGGCCTCCACCGGCGTCATGATCTCGATCTGCAGACCTTCGGTGTCCTGCTCGGCGAGGTAGTCGTGCACCTTGGCCAGGAGGTTTGCGTCGTGCGCGCGGCTCTCGTCCAACCAGAACACCGCCGGGTCGCCACTGGCCCGTGCCCGGGTGACCGCCAGAGCGACCCACTCGCGGATCGGCACGTCCTTGGTCTGGCAGGCCCTCCAGATGTCCCCCGCCTCCACGGCGTGCTCCATCAGCACCTCGCCCGCAGCGCTGAGGACCTGCACGCTGCCGGACGCCTCGACCTCGAAGGTCTTGTCGTGGCTGCCGTACTCCTCCGCGGCCTGCGCCATCAGGCCGACGTTGGCCACCGAGCCCATCGTCGTCGGGTCGAAGGCTCCGTGGGCCCGGCAGTCGTCGAGCACGGCCTGGTAGATCCCCGCGTAGCTGCTGTCGGGGATGACGGCCAGCGTGTCGGCAGGCTCCCCGTCCGGTCCCCACATCTGACCGGATGTGCGGATCATCGCGGGCATCGAGGCGTCGACGATGACGTCGCTGGGCACGTGCAGGTTGGTGATGCCGTGGTCGGAGTCGACCATGGCGAGGTCCGGGCCTTGGGCCAGGCCGTCCTCGATCATGGCGCGGACCGCGTCCGCCGTGGCCGCAGGCAATCGGTCCAACCCGTTCAGGATCGCCCCCAGCCCGTTGTTCGGGTTGAGTCCGGCGTCGGCCAGCTCCGTCCCGTGTTGACGGAAGACCTCGGGCAGGAAGGCGCGCACCACGTGACCGAAGATGATCGGGTCCGAGACCTTCATCATCGTCGCCTTCAGGTGCACCGAGAACAACACTCCCTGCTCTGCAGCCACCGAGATCTGCTCGTCCAGGAACTCCCGTAGCGCAACGGCGTGCATGACGGTGCCGTCGACCACCTCCCCGGCCTCGACCGGGACCGCCTCTTTCAGCACCGTGCGGGTCTCGTCCTGGGCGATATGGACGATCTGCAGAGTGTCCTGCGCCGACATCACGATCGACTTCTCGCCGTGGCGGAAGTCGCCGTCGCTCATGGTCGCGACGTTGCTTTTGGACGTCTTGGACCACGACCCCATCGAGTGCGGGTGCGCCCGCGCGAAGTTCTTCACCGAGGCCGGTGCCCTTCGGTCGGAGTTCCCTTGACGCAGTACGGGGTTGACGGCGCTGCCCTTGACCGAGTCGTAGCGCGCCTTGACGTCCTCGTCCTGATCGTTCGACGGTGCGTCGGGGTAGTCCGGGACGTCCAGGCCCTGACCCTGCAGCTCCGCGATGGCTGCCTTCAGCTGCGGTAGCGAGGCGCTGATGTTGGGCAGCTTGATGATGTTGGCCTCGGCGGATTCCGTGAGCTCCCCCAGCTCGGCCAGGGCGTCAGGCACCTGCTGGTCCTGCGGCAACCGATCCCCCAGGGCCGCCAGGATGCGAGCTGCCAGCGAGATGTCCTTGGTGACCACGTTGATGCCGGCGGTGGCGCAGAAGGCCTCCACGATGGGCTTGAGGGAGTGAGTGGCCAACATCGGGGCCTCGTCGGTGACGGTGTAGATGATGGTGGCCATGAGGCGAGCAACTCCTGAGGACGGCGTGGGTGAGGACAAGCGGTGAGGCAGTGACACCAGGCGTCAGGCTATCGCGAGCGGTCGCTGCTAACGTTCTCAACGACCGCATACTCACCTTTTAGTTGGGACGAAGACACCGTGGATCGCAAGCCAGTCAAGGTGGCTGTCACCGGCGCTGCCGGCCAGATTTGCTACAACCTGTTGTTCCGGATCGCCTCCGGGGAGATGCTGGGGCAGCACACTCCGGTCGAGCTACGACTGCTGGAGATCCCGGACGCGCTCAAGACGCTGGAGGGCGTCGTGATGGAGCTGGACGACTGTGCCTTCCCCCTGCTGAGCGGCGTCGAGATCGGCTCCGACCCGAACGTGGTCTTCGACGGCGTCAACATTGCGCTGCTGGTCGGGGCGCGTCCTCGCGCCAAGGGGATGGAACGGGCGGACCTGCTCGAAGCCAACGGTGGGATCTTCACCGGTCAGGGCAAGGCGTTGAACGACCACGCCGCCAGCGACATCCGCGTCACCGTCACGGGCAACCCGGCGAACACGAACGCGTTGATCGCGATGAGCAATGCCCCGGACATCCCCCGTGAGCGCTTCAGTGCACTCACGCGCCTGGACCACAACCGGGCCACCGCCCAGCTGGCCCAGAAGACCGGGCACCCGGTCACGGACATCACCCGGATGACGATCTGGGGCAACCACTCCGCCTCTCAGTATCCCGACCTGTTCCACTGCCAGGTAGCGGGGCAGAACGCGGCGGGGTTGGTCGATGATCAGAGCTGGATCGAGGACACCTTCATCCCGACCGTCTCCAAGCGTGGGGCGGCCATCATCGAGGCGCGCGGGTCATCCTCCGCAGCCTCGGCCGCAGCGGCGACCATTGACCACACGCGCGACTGGATCGCCGGCACGGCGAAGGGTGACTGGACGTCGATGGTCGTCTCCTCTGACGGCTCCTACGACGTCCCGGCCGGTCTGATGTCGTCCTTCCCCGTCACGACCTCAGCCGGGAGCTGGACGATCGTGCCCGACCTCGAGGTGGACTCCTTCTCGCGGAAGCGCATCGATGCCTCGGTAGCAGAGCTCGAGGAGGAGCGCGCCGCCGTGACCGGGCTAGGCCTGATCAGCTAGCGGATCACCAAGCTGAAGCTCAGCGCGGCGCAGGCGGCCGAGAGTAGGACCAACATGGCTACGTCCCAGGCACGCGAGCGGACGATCAGACCTCCGGCCCGCGCAGCCGGTGTGACCAACCGGATCAGCGCCGCGATGGCCAGGGTGGCGGCCATCGCGTAGCCGAAGCTGCGCAGTCCGCCGCTGAGCAGTACCGCAGTGGCGAGGAGGAGACCCACCGGGAGCACCCACCAAGCCCCCAGCGGTTGCGCGATCCTCCATCCTCGATGCTCGTCCACCGCCCCGTTGCGCGCCACGGCTTCGCGTCCCATCCTCTAGTCGAGCGCTCGTTCGGCGGCTGCGACGACGTTCGACAACAGCATGGCGCGGGTCATCGGGCCCACTCCTCCGGGATTCGGTGAGAGCCATCCGGCGACCTCGGCGACGTCGGCCGCCACGTCTCCGGCGATCCTTCCGTCCCGGCGAGCGACACCGACATCCAAGACTGCGGCACCGGGCTTGACCATGTCCGCACGGACCAGGTCCGGCACCCCGGCCGCCGACACGATGATGTCGGCGCGACGCAGGTGCTGCGACACGTCCCGGGTACCGGTGTGACAGAGCGTGACGGTGGCGTTCTCACGACGTCGAGTCAGGATCAGACCCAGGGGTCGGCCCACCGTCAGACCGCGACCGAGCACCACGACCTCGGCTCCTGCGATCGGCACCTCGTGACGACGCAGCAGCTCCACGACCCCTACCGGGGTGCACGGAAGCGGGGCGTCCTCACCGAGCACCAGCGATCCCAGGTTGACCGGATGGAGGCCGTCGACGTCCTTGCTCGGCTGGACGCGGGACAGCAGGGCGAACTCGTTGAGGCCGGTCGGCTGTTGCACCAGGAAGGCAGTGCAGGCGACGTCTGCGTTCAGCTCGTCGATGACCTCCTCGACATCGGCCTGGGTGGACGTGGCCGGCAGGTCACGTCGGATCGATGCGATCCCGATCTGGGCACAGTCGCGGTGCTTCGCTCCGACATACCAGGTGCTCCCGGGGTCGTTGCCCACCAGGATGGTGCCGAGGCCTGGTCGAACCCCCCGCTCGGCCAGAGCCTGGACCCGGGCCGAGAGCTCCACCTTGATGTCGGCCAGCACAGCCTTGCCGTCGAGAATGCGTGCAGTCATGGGCGCCACCCTAGCCAGCCGCCGGGCGCTGCGTGCGCGAACGCACCGCGTCGCCGGGTGGCCACCGGGCGACGCCTGGGATCAGTGCGCGAAGTGGCGCGTGCCGGTGAAGAACAGGGCCACTCCAGCGGCGTCGGCTGCCGCCGTCACTTCTTCGTCCCTGATCGAACCTCCTGGGCACACCACAGCCCGAACGCCTGCATCCAGCAGGACCTGAAGACCGTCGGCGAACGGGAAGAACGCGTCCGAGGCCGCCACGCTTCCGGCGGCCCGGTCCCCGGCGCGCTGCACGGCCAGGTGACAGCTGTCCACCCGATTGACCTGCCCCATTCCGATGCCGACGCTGGCACCGTCGCGCGCCAGCAGGATGGCGTTGGACTTGACCGACCGGCAGGCCCGCCAGGAGAACGCCAGATCGTCCAGCACAGCGCCCGAAACCTCCGAGCCGGCTACCTGCCGCCACTGCGTCGCGTCGTCACCGCCGTCCGGTGTTGTCGCGTCGATCTGGTCCCGGCGTTGTAGCAGGAGGCCTCCGGAGATCAACCGACCCTCGATGCTGGGACCCACGCTCGGCGCCTCGACGCGCAGGAGGCGCACGTTCTTCTTGGCACGCAGCACCTGCAGCGCGTCGTCATCGAAGTCGGGCGCAGCGATCACCTCGGTGAAGATGTCAGCCAGGGCGCGGCTCATCTCTGCCGTAACCGGACGGTTGGTGGCCACAACACCGCCGTAGGCCGAGACCGGGTCACAGGCGTGGGCGCGCTGATGAGCCTGCGCCACGTCGCTGCCCACCGCGATGCCGCACGGGTTCGCATGCTTGATCACGGCCACGGTGGGCTGGTCGCCCTGGTCGTAGGCCGCGCGCACCGCCGCGTCGGCGTCCACGTAGTTGTTGTAGGACATCGCCTTGCCGTGCAGCTGTTGCGCCCGGGCCAGGCCGGGAGCCTCTCCGAACGGACCACCGGGGTCGGCGGCATACACGGCGGCGTCCTGATGGGGGTTCTCGCCGTAGCGGAGCACGTCAGCTCGATGCCAGCTGGCGGGGGCCCACTCGGCCAACGCATCGTCGGCGTCCTCCTCAGAGTCGGGGAACTGCCCCGCCATCCATGAGGCCACCGCAGCGTCGTACCTCGCGGTATGTCGATAAGCCAGCGAAGCCAATCGCTGCCGCTCCCGCAGGGCGAACCCCTCTCCCTCCGCGGCTGCGACCACCTGCGGGTAGGCGTCCGGATCGACCACCACGGCCACGCTGCGGTGGTTCTTAGCGGCGGCACGGATCATCGCCGGGCCGCCGATATCGATCTGCTCGACGCACGACTGCGGGTCGGCTCCTGAGGCCACGGTGTCCGCGAAGGGGTAGAGGTTGACCACGAGGAGGTCGAACGCCTCGATCCCCAGCGCGGCCAGGGAATCCAGGTGCTGGGGGTTGGTGGTATCCGCCAGCAGACCGGCGTGAACGGCCGGATGCAGCGTCTTCACTCGCCCGTCCAGGCACTCAGCGAAGCCGGTCACCTCCTCCACAGGGGTCACCGGCACGCCGGCTGCCGTGATCCGAGCCGCCGTCGAGCCGGTGGACACCAGGGAGACCCCGGCCGCATGCAACGCCGTGGCCAGGTCCTCGAGCCCACTCTTGTCGTAGACCGAGATCAGGGCGCGACGCACAGGGCGGGGGTGTTGATCAGAGACGCTCACGCGGAGGGACCTTTCGTGGGGGCGGGTTGAGACCGTGGCTGAGAACGTGGTGGGTGGTGCGCACGAGCAGGTCGCGTTCGACGACCTTGATGCGTTCGTGCAGCACGTCTTCGGTGTCGTCGGCGCGGATGGGCACGGCGCGCTGCGCGAGGATCGGGCCGGTGTCCACGCCCTCGTCGACGAGATGGACCGTGGTGCCGGTGACGTGGGCGCCGTGGGCCAGGGCGTCGCGCACCGCGTGGGCGCCCGGGAAGGACGGCAGGAGCGCCGGGTGGCTGTTGAGCACCGTGAAGGTGTCCAGGACCTGGGGGCCGAGGACTTTCATGAAGCCCGCGCTGAGGACCCAACGGTGCGCGGAGTCGGGGTGCGAGGGCAGCCAATGGGCGAGCTCTTGGGCCAGGGCTGCGTCCCAGCCTGCTCGGTCGGGGTAGTCCGTGACCTTGCTGACGAACGTCGGGAGACCCGCTCGGTCGGCCCGGCGCAGACCCTCGATGTCGTCACGGTCTGCCCCGACAGCCACGATCTCGACCCCGTAGTCCGAGTCCTCTCCAGCGTCGACCAAGGCCTGCAAGAGGCTGCCGCTGCCGGAGACCAACACCACGATGGGGGTCCGTTGACGACGGGAGTGTGGCACGCGCCGACTGTAGCGTCCCGGCACGACCGACACCTCATACGAGCAACAGCCTTCGGCCCGACGCGCCTACCACCGAAGCCGCCGAGCGGCGCTGCCTACAGCCGACGACGGGTGATGTGGATGCCGGTGACCACCACGATGGCGCCGACCAGCAGCTCGGCCAGCAGGGCGCCCGTGACGAGCAGCGGAGCGGTGCCGATGGTGCCCAACAGTCCGGGTGTCAGACTGCCACTGGCCAACCAGCTGAGCAGCAGGACGGCAACCCCCACCCAGGCGCAGGCCGAAGCCGCAACCCGGGCCTTGGTCCACCACGAGGCCAAGCGCGGGGCGGACCGCGCGCTGCGGACACCCAGCCACGCTCCGACGAGGGTCGGGAAGAGCACGACCGCCCACGTCCCCGCCGGGAGCAGACCAGGCTCGGGCAGGGCCCCGAGGACCGGGATCAGGGGGAGATCGGCCGACGTGGTCTGCATCCACCCGACCTGGACGGGCCCGACGGCCATGCCTGCACCGACGAGCCAGCCCAGCGCCCACAGGACCATGTTCGGTAGCAGGAGGAGCTGACCCAGGGTCAACACCGCCACGCCCACCGGGCCGGCGTCCAGGGCCTGATACAGGGTTCCGATACGTTCGACGCGAAAAGCCACCAGCGCGGCCAGCACCAGCAAAGACCCCACCCCCAGAGCTGCCAGGGCCTCGCCGGCAGGCTTCAGGCCGCGGCGAGCGAGCACCGGGATCCGGTGCGTGATCCACCGCAGCGCGCGAGCAATGGTGGGATTCTCCTCGCGCCGATGCTCTCGGATCAGTGCCAAGGTGATTCCCGTCATCGGCGCGAGAAGAAGGCCGGGCAGCGCGAGCCAGAACGGCGTCGGAGTGGCCCCCAGCCCCGATCCCAGGCAGATCAGGAGGCCCAGCGCGAGGTACCCCACGACGAAGGCAGCGAGGTCGTTGCCGCGAACCCCGTGCCAGGCGGCTCGGAAACCACCGATCCGCTTCGGTCGTTCGGACCCCTCGTCCTCGGTGAGTACGTGGCGAGCGGCGTAGCGACAGAGCATGACGGGCAGGACGGTGAGGAGCAGGGGCGTGAGTTGCAGAGAGACCTCCGTGGCATCCACCACGCCACGGTGAGCGAGTGCCCATGCCGCGGCCGCAGCACCCAGCGCCTGCCACGCCGACACCGTCGACAGGGGATCCGCGAACCATGCGACCAGCACCGGGACCGCTATCAACAGCCACGTGACCCCGCACGCCAACGTTCCCGCGAACGCTGCGCTGCCGAGTGCCTTCAGCCGTGGCAGAGACCACCCCGACAGGGGCCCCGACCCCCGGTCGGGCGTCGTGAGACTACGTCTACGGCTTCGGGTCGGACGATCTTGGACAGTCATAGCGAGACCATCGTTGCCGTCGGGCGTGGTCAATCTGCGTAGGCGCACCGACGTAGCCATCTCTTTTACCCACCCGAAGCATGATCAGCCTTGGCTGATGATCTCCCGCATCAGCTCCGCTGCCTGCGAGGGGGTCTTGCCGACCTTGACCCCGGCCGCCTCGAGAGCCTCTTTCTTGGCTTCAGCCGTGCCGGACGAGCCGGAGACGATCGCGCCCGCGTGCCCCATGGTCTTGCCCTCGGGAGCCGTGAACCCGGCCACGTATCCGACCACCGGCTTGGTGACGTGATCTTTGATGTAGTCGGCAGCACGCTCCTCGGCGTCTCCGCCGATCTCACCGATCATCACGATCGCCTCGGTGTCGGGGTCGTCCTCGAAGGCCTTGAGGCAGTCGATGTGTGTGGTCCCGATCACCGGGTCGCCGCCGATGCCGACGCATGTGGTGAAACCGATGTCCCGCAGCTCGTACATCATCTGGTACGTCAACGTGCCGGACTTCGAGACCAGACCGATCTTTCCGGCGGTGGTGATGTCGGCCGGGATGATGCCCGCGTTGGACTGACCGGGGCTGATCAGTCCGGGGCAGTTCGGGCCGATCAACCGGGTCTTGCCCTCGGCTGCTGCGTAGCTGTAGAACTCGGCGGTGTCCTTGACCGGCACGCCTTCGGTGATCACGACCGCCAGCGGGATGCCGGCGTCGACAGCCTCGACGACGGCCGCTTTGGTGAACGCGGCAGGCACGAAGATGACGGAGACGTTAGCGCCGGTGGCCTCCATGGCTTCGGCCACGGAGGTGAACACGGGCACCTGCACGCCGTCTTGGAAGTCGACGTGTTGTCCGCCCTTCTTGGGGTTCACCCCGCCCACGATGCTGGCCCCCGAGGTGAGCATGCGTTGGGTGTGCTTGCGCCCCTCACCGCCGGTCATGCCCTGGACGATGATCGTGGAGTCCTGGTCGAGAAAAATCGCCATGTCGTATGTGTCCTTCGTCCTCAGCTGGAGTGGTTGGCGGCGAGCTCGGCGGCCTTGCGGGCAGCGCCGTCCATGGTGTCGGCAAGCGTCACCAACGGGTGGTCGGCCTCAGCCAGGATGGCGCGGCCCTCATCGACGTTGTTGCCGTCCAGACGCACCACCAGAGGCTTGGTTGCGGAGCCCGCCAGCAGTTCGAGAGCCTGCACGATGCCGGTCGCGACCGCGTCACAGGCGGTGATGCCCCCGAACACGTTGACCAGGACCGACTCGACCTGCTCGTCCCCGAGGATGACTTCGAGTCCATCGGCCATGACCTGGGCCGATGCACCACCGCCGATGTCCAGGAAGTTCGCCGGGGTCGCCTTCGGCTCGCCGTCGCCGCTGAGATCCTGACCTGCGTAGGCGACGACGTCCAGGGTGGACATCACCAACCCCGCGCCGTTGCCGATGATCCCTACGTTGCCGTCGAGCTTCACGTAGTTCAGACCCTTGGCCTTGGCTTTGGCCTCGAGCGGGTCGCTGGCTCCTTCGTCGACGAGGCCGGCGTGGGACTCGTGCCGGAAGTCCGCGTTCTCGTCCAGGGTGACCTTGCCGTCCAGGGCGATGATCTTGCCGTCGCTGGTCTTCACCAAGGGGTTGACCTCGACCAGCGTGGCGTCCTCGTCGCGATAGACGCTCCAGAGCTGGGTGAGGACGGGGGCAATGGCCTCGGCGTCGGCTCCCTCGAAGCCTGCCTGGGTGACGATCGCGCGCGACACCTCCTCATCGATGCCCACCAAGGGGTCGACGGCGACCCGGGCCAGGGCCTCGGGACGCTCGACGGCCAGCGTCTCGATCTCGACACCGCCCTCCTTGCTGCACATGGCGAGCAAAGTCCGGTTCGAGCGATCCAGCAGGATCGAGAAGTAGTACTCCTCCTCGATCCGCGCGCCGGCGGCGATCATTACGGTGCCGACGGTGTGACCTTTGATATCCATGCCCAGGATCGCTTCTGCGGCCTCGGTCGCCTCCTGCGGGCTCTTGGCCAGCTTCACCCCGCCGGCCTTGCCCCGCCCACCGGTCTTGACCTGTGCCTTGACCACCACGACACCACCACTGTCGGCGCCGATCCGGGTAGCGACCTCTTCAGCCGAGGAGGCGTCCGTGATCACCTCTGCGGGGAGCACCGGCACGCCGTGTGCCTCGAACATGTCCCGCGCTTGATACTCAAACAGATCCACGAGTGATTTTCCGATCGTTGATGGTGGGCGGTTGGCGTTGGAACACGGAGGTTAGGTGCTGGCCAGCTCGTTGTGAACCCAGGACGTGATGTCCATCGTGGTGGCGCCGGGCGTGAAGACGCGAGCCACCCCCATCTGCGTCAGCAGGGGAATATCAGCCTCGGGGATGATGCCGCCTCCGAACACGACGATGTCCGCCGCATCCTTGGCCTTCAGCAGTTCGATCACCTTGGCGAACAGCGTCATGTGGGCTCCGGACAGCACCGACAAGCCCACAGCGTCCGCATCCTCGGCGATGGCGGCTTCGACGATCTGCTCCGGCGTCTGGTGCAACCCGGTGTAGATCACCTCGACACCAGCGTCACGCAGCGCACGAGCGACCACCTTCGCCCCGCGATCATGCCCATCCAGACCGGGCTTGGCCACGACCACGCGCAACGGTGAGGAGGACATGATGGGCAGGGTAGCGCACCGCTGCGGACCGGACCTGCGACGTCGTTCCGGAATTGATCCGCAGCCGAGGGCTGCGCTACCGTTTGGAGAAATCTTTGCTCGGACCATACCCGCGGCAAAGGCGGCCGATCGTGACATCTCCGAGGCTGAGCGCGTGTCAACGTCCCACCGAAGGATCACATGAGTTCTGCACCATCGTCCATCCGCGCACGGGGTCGACGTCCTCAGTACGCCCCTAAGCACCGCCAGGAGAAGGGTTCGGCGCCGGGCGTCCGCCTGTCCCGGCTCATGGCCGCCGGACTGCTCGCCTCAGTGGCGTATGGATTCGCGATCGAGTCGACGTCGGCGACTCCCAGCAGCGCCCATGCACAGATCACGACCCGCTCGGCGACGGGCCAGGTCGAAGTGGTGTCCATTGCCGAGCGGGGCGCGCCGGTGGCCTCCCGCGCCGGTGGTCGTCTCATCGTCCAGTCCGTGGAGATCCGCAGTGGGCTGGTCGGGATGCAGGCCACGCTCGCCGGCGAGGCCGTCAACGGCGCGCTCGGCACGGCATTCGACCATGCGCAGGCCGTCCGCACCTCGCTGGCCCCTCAGTACGCCGCGCCCATCCGCGACGCCAGGGTGACGTCCGGTTTCGGGTCCCGCTGGGGACGGATGCACCAGGGTATGGACTTCGGAGCGGACGTCGGCCACCCCTTGGCCGCGGTAGCGGACGGACGGGTGACCACCGCCGGATACAACAGTGGGCTGGGGCACCACGTGCGCATCACCCTCGACGACGGCACCGAGGTGACCTACGGTCACCTCTCGGCGATCGGTGTGGAGCAAGGAAGCGCCGTGCGGGTCGGCGATGCGATCGGCGAGGTCGGCAACTCCGGCAGTAGCACCGGTGCGCACCTGCACTTCGAAGTGCGCACCTCCGACGGTGAGGCGCTCGACCCCCGCCCATGGCTCACCCGCCGCGGCCTGCTCGACTGAGCCAGCCGCCGACGCCCGTCGCTGCCCTAGAGCTTCTCCAACGGCGCGAACCGCAGCAACAGTCGCTTGATCCCGCTGTCCCCGAAGTCGACGTGGGCCATCGTGTTGTCGCCCGTGCCTTCGACCCGGACGACGGTGCCCAACCCGAAGCTGTCGTGCGTGACCCGGTCGCCGGTGGCGACGGTGATCGGTGCCTGTGCCGTGACGTCGCGGGTCGTGCCGCGAGGGTTGAGTCGCACCGCCCCGGGACGTGCAGATGCACTGCTTCGTCCGGAGAAGCTCGTCCGATCGGCATCGGTGCGCTCCCAGACGAGGAGCTCGGGTGGGATCTCGTCCAGGAACCGGGACGGCGGGTTCCACTGGGGAGACCCGAACGCCGACCGACTTCCGGCCCGCGAGATGAACAGCCGCTCCCGGGCTCGGGTGATCCCGACGTAGGCCAGCCGCCGTTCCTCCTCCAGCTCTGCGGGGTCGTTCAGTGAGCGCATGTGGGGAAACGTGCCGTCCTCCATACCGGTCAGGAAGACGACCGGGAACTCCAGACCCTTGGCCGTATGCAGCGTCATCAGCGTGACCACGCCGCCGCTGTTGCCCTCACCGTCGGGGATCTCGTCGGCGTCTGCGACTAAGGAAACCTGCTCTAAGAACTCCACAAGGGTCCCCTCGGGATAGTTCTCGTCGAACTCGCGCCCCACGGCCACCAGCTCGGCGAGGTTCTCCACCCTCGTCTCGTCCTGGGGGTCGGGACTGGCCCTCAGTCCGGCGAGGTAGCCCGACTGGTCCAGGATCGCCTCGACGAGGTCACCGACTCCTCGCTCGGGGTCCTCGGCGACCACGCGGACGGCCTCGAGCAGAGCAGTGAACGCCTTGATCGCCGCCACGGAACGGGTGGCGATCGCTGGCGCGTCCTCGGGGCGACCCAGTGCCGCGACGAACGGAATCCGCTCCCGCGTGCTCAGAGCCGCGATGCACTCGACCGCACGGTCGCCGATCCCCCGTTTGGGCACGTTGATGATGCGGCGCAGGTTGACGTCGTCCGCCGGGTTGGCGACCACCCGCAGATAGGCCAGCGCGTCCTTGACCTCGCGCCGCTCGTAGAACCTCGTGCCACCGACCACCTTGTACGGCACGCCGGTGCGCACCAGCACTTCTTCCAGCGCCCGCGACTGGGCGTTGGTGCGGTAGAAGATCGCCACGTCGGCGGGCCGCACGCCGTGCTCGTCCCCTAGGCTGTCGATCTTCTGAGAGATGAACGACGCCTCGTCGTGTTCGTCGTCCCCGACGTAACCGATGATCTGCGGGCCTGATCCGGCGTCGGTCCACAGCCGCTTCTCGCGTCGGCTGCCGTTGCGGGAGATGACCGCGTTGGCAGCCTGGAGGATGGTCTGGGTGGAGCGGTAGTTCTGCTCCAGGACGATGGTGCGGGCCTGCGGGTAGTCCTGCTCGAACTCCACGATGTTGCGGATCGACGCTCCGCGGAAGGCGTAGATCGACTGATCGGCGTCGCCGACCACGCACAACTCGGCCATCGGCATGTCCTCGTCGGCGGTGCCGACGAGCTCCTTGATCAAGACGTACTGAGCGTGGTTCGTGTCCTGGTACTCATCGACCAGCACGTGCGCGAAGCGCCGCCGGTAGTGCTCACGCACCGCGGGGAAGGCCTGCAGGATGTTGACGGTCATCGAGATGATGTCGTCGAAGTCCAGGGCGTTGGCCGAACGCAGGCGCTGCTGGTACATCGTGTACGCCGAGGCCACCATCCGCTCGTAGTGGTTGTTGCCGACCCGGGAGGCGAAGGTCTCATCGTCGATCAGCTCGTTCTTGGCGGTGGACACCTTCGCCGTGAACGCCCGGGCGGGGTACCGCTTGGGGTCCAGATCGAGATCGCGGATGACCATCGCCATCAGCCGCTGGCTGTCGGCGGCGTCGTAGATCGAGAACGTGGACTTCATCCCGATCGTGGTGGCTTCCCGCCGCAAGATCCGCACACACGCAGAGTGGAAGGTCGAGACCCACATCGCTCGTGCTCGAGGTCCCACCAGGTCGGCCACTCGCTCGCGCATCTCGGCTGCGGCCTTGTTGGTGAAGGTGATGGCCAGGATCTGACCAGGCTGTGCTCCTCGGTGGTCCAGCAGATGGGCGATCCGGTGCGTCAGCACCCGGGTCTTGCCCGAGCCCGCACCAGCCACGATCAACAGGGGCGATCCCTGGTGCGTCACCGCGTCGCGCTGGGGTGGGTTGAGCCCCTCGAGCAGGTCCTCGGCGCTCTGGCGGGCCACCGAGCCGAACGACGCATGCCCGCCGGTGGGACCGTCCACGAACGGGGGGGCCGCCTCGTCGCGTCGCGCCCAGTCGGGGACCCCTGACGTGTCGACTCCGGAGGAGGTTGCGAACTCGGGTATGGGGACGTTGTCGAACAGGCTGGCCATGGTCCGACCAGTGTAGGTGCGGGCACTGACCGGCCATGGTGGACGGCGACCGTCGGCATACCCTGGTCTGGTGATTCGTCCCGCGACCGAAGATGACGTCCCCATGCTGGTGCAGCTGGTAGCCGAGCTCGCTGCCTACGAGAAGGAGCCGGACGCCGCGACCGGAACACCCCAGGACTATGCAGCAGCCTTGTTCCCCCCGGGCCGGGAACCTGCAGTCTCGGCGTTCGTGGCCGAAGTCGATGGCCAGGTCGTCGGGATGGCGATCTGGTTCGTCACCTTCTCGACCTGGACCGCCCGGCACGGTCTATGGCTCGAGGACCTTTTTGTGCAGCCGGAGCATCGGGGCGAAGGCATCGGGGCGGACCTGATGTCGGCCTTGGCTCAGGTATGCGTGGACCGCGGGTACCCCCGGATGGAGTGGACTGTCCTCGACTGGAACACCCCCGCGATCGAGGTCTACCGTCATCTCGGCGCGGAGCCGATGGACGGCTGGACGACCCAGCGGCTGACCGGGTCGGCCCTGTCCGCTGTGGCCGGCCGATGACCTCCACGGCCCTGACCGCGGCCAGCACGACGACGCAGGTCGACTATCTGGACGGGTGGACCGCACTCGCTCTGACGGTGGGCCTGTTGGTGGCTGGGGTATGCCTGATCGCTGGGTTGCGCGGTAACCCCCCGGGGTCGGTCACCATCACCGCGACCGTGCTGCTGCAGTTGACCATGATCGGCTACCTGCTCCGATACGCGGTGGCCCTGACCGGTGGTGAGGCCTCGGTGGGCCCGGCCTGGGAGCTGTGGGCCTACCTCGTGACCGTGCTGATGCTGCCTGCCGTGGGCCTGCTCTGGGCCAAGGAGGAGCACTCACGCTGGGGCACTCTGGTGTTGGCCGTCGTCGCCTTCGTGGCCGCCGTCATGTGCGCTCGGGTGGCACAGATCTGGTACGGCGTGGGCTTCGCGTGATCCGGAGCGTGATGTGAGCAGGCAACCCAACGCGCGGACCCGTGGTCCGGGTCGCGTCATCCTGGCCTTGTACGTGGTGTTCGTCATCGGCTCCGTGTCGCGGGCAACGGCGCAGATCCTGACCCAGTACGAGGTGGCTCCGCTCGCCTACAACCTGTCCGCGTTGGCGGCTCTCATCTACGTAGTGGCCACGATCTCGCTGGCTCTGCCCGGGGAGCGCGCCTGGCGGGTCAGTGTGGTGGCCATCAGCATCGAGCTGCTCGGCGTACTGGTGGTGGGGACCTGGAGCTTCCTGAGACCTGAAGCGTTCGCCGATGCCAGCGTGTGGTCGCACTTCGGGCAGGGGTACCTTTTCATCCCCCTGGTGCTTCCAGTCCTCGGGTTGTGGTGGCTGGCGAGGTCCAGAGCACCGCAACCGCAGCGTTGAGCATCACGAGCAACCCCGCTACGCGCACTGTGTCGGGCGAGGCCACTTCGTCCCGGCGCGTCCTGCCCGAGCCCTTCTCCACCAGCTGAGCCCCTAGAGTCTCTCCTGCTTCAGCACTCCGTTGATGACCTGGCGCCCCCACGGCTGGAGCGGCGGGCTCGAGTCCAGCTGGCCGATCGGCACCCAGGCCGCGTCCGCGGTGGACCCGCCGACGTCGTGCACCACCGGGGTCACTGGGTCCGGGCAGCGCGCGACGTAGACCAGCCGGACCGCGTGGTAGTCCTCGAAGCGACCTGCGGGCGAGGGTCCTACCCAATGGTTGCTGTCCACGGCGTGGGCCCTCTGCACCGAGATCGTCTGACCGCTCTCCTCCCACACCTCTCGGTGCACGGCCGCCATCGGGTCCTCCCCCTCGTCGACCCCACCGCCGGGAAGCCCCCACTGACCGGATCGGGAGTTGGTGAAAGACGTCAACAGCAGGCACCGCGTGCCCTCGACGTGAGCGGTCACCACCGCGTAGGCCGCAAGCCGTTGGTAGGGGTAGGCCGTCTCCCCCGGGCTGACCGCATAACGCAACACCACCTCGGGCCGTCCGTCGTCACCGATCCCGCGCTCCGCGCCGAGCCACCGTGGCTGCCATCCGCGCGTGGCCAAGGTCCGCTGGGGATCTTCTCCGTGACCCAGGACCGCGTCGTACAGCACAGCCCCGTCGACCCCCGTCGCCTCTATGCGGATCCGCGTGCTCATCGCGACACCATAAGGCGTCGGTACGTCTGCAGGGTCGCCTCGGTCACCGCGCTCCAGTCGTGGGCCAGCAGCGGACGATCCCGGTGGTGAGCCGCCATCTCGAGCAGCCGGCCCGGGTCGCCGAGCAGTGCCACGAGGCGGTCGACCAGGTCGGCGTCGTCAACCGCCAGCACTCCACCGAGTCCTTGCTCGACCACATCGGCCACCCCGGAGTCGGCGTATCCGGCAACAGGCAGTCCTGCCGTGCGGGCCTCGAGGGCGGCGATACCGAACGCCTCGCGGCGGGAAGCCACGACGTAGAGGTCGCTGTGACGGTAGCGCTCGAGCAGCTCCGCACGAGGGACCCGGCCAGGCAGGTCCACCCAGAAGCGCAACGAGGTCCGGGCGACCAGCATTCGCAGCGGGGACAGCCACGGCCCTTCGCCGAGGACCGTGAGGTGCAGGTGGGCGGATGGGGGCAGCGCGTTGCGGACCGAGGACATCGTGGCGAGCAAGCGGAGCGGACGCTTGCGGACAGCGAAGCGCATGGCGCTGATGACGTGCAGGGACGCAGGACCGTCCGGGCGCGGCCACGGGGTATGCGGCGGGGGACGCCACCGCTCGAGGTCCAGTCCGTTGCGCAGCACGGCAACGGGCGCCCCGTCCAACGCTGCGCCGACCTGCCGCGCTGCCACGGTGGACACCGCGGTGGGCAGTGCGCCCCCCTGCACCCACCGGCGCCACGACCGAGCCAGGACCGGGGTCAGCGGCGAGCCGGAGACCAGGCTGTGCCAGGTGATCACGACCGGCAACCCCAGATCCCTGGCGATCCTCGCCGCCATCTGGGCGAAGGGCGCCAACATGCCCAGGTGGACGTGCACCACGTCGGCCCGGGTGAGCACCGAGCGCAGCCGAGGCCCCGCCCACGGGTTGATCGGCAGCCCGAGCGGGCGGGGCGGGGGGAGGCGGCACACGCCGTCCTGCTCGGGACCGGCGGTTGCGGTGAGGACCAGCACGGTGTGGCCGGCGGCGCGCAACTGCCGGGCCAGGTCGGCGACCTGCACTTCGATCCCTCCGAGCCGCGGCAGATAGCAGTCCGAGACCAGGGCGATGAACACGTCGGACAGCGTGCCATGTCCCGTATCGTGACTGGCGGCCGATCATCCGTACGGGTGCGTGGGCGCCAGGCAGATCGACCACGACCGTGAGGGGAAGACGTGCCACTGACCGTGGTCGCTGTGAACGCGCATCCGGACGACGAAGCGATCCTGATGGGTGGCACGCTGGCCCGGTTCAGTGCCGCCGGGCACCGGGTGGTCCTGGTCACCGCTACCGATGGTGACGCAGGGGTCGCGTCGTCATCGTATGTCGTGGGCGGGCTCGGGGGGCGACGGTTGCGGGAGCTGCACGCGAGCGCCATGGCCCTCGGCGTATCCGAGGTAATCGACCTGGGGTACGGCGACAGCGGGATGGGGCCAGCAGATCTCGCACCGTCCCCTCCCCGTCCCCGTCTGAACACCGTGTCGGTCGGCAGCGCGGCGATACGGGTGGCCGAGGTGCTGGCCGACCAAAGTGCGGACATCGTCATCGGGTACGACCGCGCCGGGGGGTACGGGCACCGGGACCACGTGCAGGTCCATCAGATCGTCCGGCAGGCGGTGGAGCGACTCGACGCGCCGCGCGCGGTCCGCCTCCTGGAGGCGACCGCACCACGGGAGCCGATCCTGGCCGCCCTGCGGTTGTTGCGCGGACTGCGCCTCCTGAAGGACTTCGATCCGGCGGAGTGGGCCACCGGCTTCACCCCCTCGGCACAGATCACGCACCGGGTGGACGTCCGGTCGCAGATCCACGCGAAGCGTGCCGCGCTGAACGCTCATACCTCCCAACGCAGCTCCGACGGGAACCGTCGCACGATGGCGTGGTCGATGCGGGTCCCCTCCCCCCTCTTCGCCCTGATCCTCGGACGCGAGTACTTCGTGGAGCCAGGTCGCGACGCCGCATCTCCACCGAACGTCGACGCCTTCGCCGACCTGATCAGAGATGCCGCGTGAGCGAGAGCTCTGCCCCGGACGGGGAGCCCGACGTCGAGCCCGCCCCGGGCACCGCCATGCGCTCGCTGGGTTGGAAGGAGCTGCTCCAGTCCCTGATCGGCTTCTCGGTGGCCATCGCACTCCTGGTGTTCGGCCTCCCTCGCATCGCCGGGACGACCTGGCCACAGATCGGGGACCAGATGGCGCTGGTCGGCCCCGTCCCGGCGCTGGCGATGGCCGTGTTGCTGGTGGCCGGCCTGTACTGCTACACGTTCACCTTGATCGGCTCGTTGCCCGGTTTGAGCCATCTGCGGGCGTTGATGGTCAATGCCGCAGGGTCCATGGTGAGCAACGTGCTCCCCGGTGGTGGTGCGGTGGGCGTGGCGCTGAGCTACGTGATGTTCCGCTCGTGGGGCTTCACCCGACGCGCGATCTCGACCTCGATCGTCGTCACGTCGATCTGGAACCTCTTGGCCCGGTTGACGCTGCCCGTGCTCGGCGCACTCGCGGTCATCCTGGGGCCGGTCGATGCGCCACGCCCGGTGCTTGTGGCGGCCCTCGTGGCCACCGCGATCGGACTGCTCCTGATCGGGTTCTTCCTCGGCGTAGTTTTTTCCGACAGGATCGCCCGCGACGTTGCGGCCGCCGTGAAGACCTTGACCTCCCCGTTGGCTCGGCGCATCCCCCGGCTGAAGAACCTGGACTCGCTCATCGCCGACCAGCGGTCGCGGATCGAAACCGTGGTCCGCGAAGGCAGCGTTCGGATGACGCTGGGTCTCGTCGGCATGTTCGGCTTCTTCTTCATCTTGTATTGGGTGTCGGCCCGCGCGGTCGGTCTGGAGCTGGCCGTCGTGCCTCTCTTCGCGGCCTACACCTTCCGGCAGTTCCTGACCGTGGTGGCCATCACGCCCGGGGGGCTCGGAGTGACCGAGGTCGGCACGGCCGGCATCCTGGTGGCCTTCGGCGGTGACCCCTCGGCCGCATCGGCGGCCGCCTTGCTGTATGCGGTGTTCACTCATCTGCTGGAGGTGCCCCTGGGTCTGGCGGCCTGGCTCGGCTGGTGGTTCGGTCGCGGGAGGGGCCACCCCGCCCCCGCCCGTACAGCCTGAAACCCACAGACGTAACGTTGTAAACGGGTGGGAGCCGAACGCGCTTCGCCTGTCTACTTCCTGAGGAGAACGTCGTGTCTGAACGCAACACCTACGCCCGCAGTGCCCACGATCTCGGCCTGGCGGCCTGGTTCGGTGGTTCGCTCATGGGAGCCGTCGGGCTGAACGGGGCCACCGCCGAGGCGAAGAGCTCGCAGGAGACCCTGCGCCTGTCCTCATTAGGGTGGGGTCGGTGGGCTCCGGTGAACACCGGCGCCATCGTCGTGCACACCGTCGGCGGGCTGGGCCTCATCCTGCGTAACCGTGGCCGACTGGACCGACAGCAGGAGGCCCGCACCAACACGGTCACCAAATCCGTCCTTACCGTCGCGGCCATCGGCTTGACTGCCTACAGCGGCGCTGTGGGCAAGAAGGTCTACGACAAGCAGGACAACCCCACGCAGGGCACGACCGAGCCGGGACATGGCACCGACCCGGAGTTGGCGTCAGCGCAGAAGCAGCTGAAGTACTGCCAGTGGGCCATCCCCGCTGTCACCGGCCTCCTAGTGGTGCTGGGCGCCCAGCAAGGCGAGCAGCAGCGTCCCCTGCAGCGGGTCTGCGGCAAAGCCTGACCTCTTCGCGCGCGCTGCGGGTCAGGGCCAGCCCTGACCCGCAGGCAGGAGCCGGTTGACCTGGCGATCGTGGGCCTGCAGCGACGTCGAGTCGTCGATCGGGGCCGGGACGAAATCGCCGGTGGCCCGGGTGCAGGCGATCTCGAGCAGCCCGTCGGCGAGCGCAGGGTTCGCCGGAAGCACGGGCCCGTGGAGGTAAGTCGCGACCACGTTGTGGACCCGAGCGCCCTCAACCTTGTCCGTGCGGTTGTTGCCGTTGCCGTGGAGCACCGCGCCGAACGGCCGCTGCCCTTCGCCCAAAAGAGTCGACCCGGAGTGGTTCTCGTATCCCACGACCACCCCGAAGTCCGTCTTCAGGACCACCGGACCGATCATCCGCGTGTCGTTGCCTTGGGTGGTGACGTCCAGAATCCCCAGTCCCGGAAGCCTCTTGCCCTCCACCGTGATGAAGGCCTTACCGAAGAGTTGGTACATGCCGCAGACCATCAGCATCGGGGTGCCTTGCTCGGCGAGCTCGCGCAGCCGTTCAGCGTGCTGGTCGAGGTCGTCGGTGACTCGAACCTGCCCCGAGTCCTGTCCTCCACCCCCGAGGATGAGGTCGACTCGCTCCGGCCACGGGTCCCCGGGTGCGTGGTCGTGCACCACCGGCGTGTAGCCGTGCCACCGCAGCCGCGCGGCCAGACAACGGGTGTTGCCCAGGTCGCCGTAGATGCTCATCTCACGTGGGTACAGGTGGACGAGGTGAATCTCGCCCTTGCTGGCCGGACTCATTCCGTCTCCTCTCCGAAGCGGGTCACGTCGTAGCGCAGCGAGAGCCGACGGCGCAGGTGCATCATCGCCGTGTAGGTACAGAACAACCGGGTGGGTTGACCCACGTGCTGACCCAGGAACGCATCCAACGCCACATCCAGGTCCACCTCGGTTTCGGCGACGGGGACGTCGTCGTACTGCAGGCGCAGCGCCATGTCCCATCCGCGCACCCCGCTGGTCATCGCGACCCCTCGCTGACGCAGACTGGCGAACGACACGTCATACAGCCAGGAGACGTCGCGACCGTCGGCGTAGTTGTCGTTGATGGCGATCATGGTGGCCTCGGGCTCCGCGTCGTAGGTGCCCAACGCCACCGTGAAACCAGCCGGGTTCTTGACCAGGACCAGCTCCAGGGGAGCACCGTCGATGTCGATGACCTCGCCACGGCCGAAGGGGGGCTGGACGGTGGCCAGGGCTTCCAGGGCGGTATCGGCGGAGAACTGCGCTCCGAGGAGCACCCGCGCCATCGTGCTGGCCGCGGTGGCGTTGATCATCGCGGCCAGACCTCGCTGCTTGAGTCGCACGGGTCCGACGTCCCGACCGCCGGGGAAACGGACGGTGAACGAGTGGGCGTCGTGGGTGAGCAGCAAGCCGTCGTCCGTCGACAGGTCCGGCGCATCGCCCGGGTCGTCGAAGCGGACATCGGCCTCCTGGATCTCCGGGAGTCGATCGGCGATCGAGGGATCGACCCCGAACCAGCGCACCGTCACGTCAGGAGCCAGGGCGGGCCCGATCCGAGACACGAAGGCGTCGTCGGCGTTCAGCACCACGGTGTCGGTGGTCTGCTCGGCGAGGGAGGCCAACAGGCCGGCGGTGAAGTCGATCTCGGCGAAGCGGTCGAGCTGGTCGCGGGCGACGTTGAGGAGCAGCGCGTGCGTCGGGGGCACCAGCGCCGCGAAGTGCAGGGCGTGGGCTTCGTCCAGTTCCAGGACGGCCACGTCGGCCTCAAGAGCGCCGCGCCAGTCCACCTCGGACAGCAACGCGGAGATCACGCCGCGGGTGAAGTTGCTGCCGGTCGGGTTGGTGAAGACCCGGACCCCGTGCTGACGCAGCACCGCGACCAGCATCTTCGTCGTGGTGGTTTTTCCGTTGGTGCCGGTGACCACCACGATGCCGCGGGGCACGTAGGCCAAGGTATGCCGGAGCACGCTCGGGTCGATGGTCTCGGTGACCAGCCCCGGCAGGGCCGAGCCGCCCCCGCGCCAACGCGAGACGACCCTCGCCGCCTTCCCCGCCGCGAGGGCTACGGATAGCCGAGCCTGGGTCCAGGGCTTCATCGCTGCGTCACGTCCGGCATCGTCACTCCCACTCGATCGTGCCGGGCGGTTTGCTGGTGACGTCCAGCACGACCCGGTTGACTTCCTCGACCTCGTTGGTGATCCGCGAGGAGATCAGTGCCAGCAGGTCTCCGGGAAGCCGGGTCCAGTCGGCCGTCATCGCGTCCTCACTGGACACCGGTCGCAGGACGATGGGGTGGCCGTAGGTCCGACCGTCCCCTTGGACGCCGACCGAGCGGACGTCGGCCAGCAGGACGACGGGGCACTGCCAGATCTCACGGTCCAGGCCCGCCTTGGACAGTTCCTCACGAGCGATGGCGTCCGCTCGGCGCAGGATGTCCAGCCGCTGAGTGTCGACAGCACCGATGATGCGGATCGCCAGACCTGGCCCGGGGAACGGCTGACGCCACACGATGGGCTCGGGCACCCCCAGCTCGAGACCGACCTGCCGCACCTCGTCCTTGAAGAGGGTGCGCAGCGGCTCGATGAGACTGAACTGCAGGTCATCGGGGAGACCGCCGACGTTGTGGTGGCTCTTGATGTTTGCAGCGCCCGTGCCCCCACCGGACTCCACGACGTCGGGATACAGGGTGCCCTGCACGAGGAACTTCACCGGGTGCCCCGCCTCATCCGCACTACCGGCGATGTCGCGCGCGGCCTGCTCGAAGACCCGGATGAACTCCCGCCCGATGATCTTTCGTTTGGTCTCCGGGTCCGAGACGTCCTTGAGGGCCTCGAGGAAGCGCTGCTGGGCGTCGACGACCACGAGGTCCACCCCCGTTGCGGCGACGAAGTCCTCTTCGACCTGTTGGGCTTCCCCCTCACGCAACAGTCCGTGGTCCACGAACACACAGGTCAGCTGGTCTCCGACCGCGGCGTTGACCAAGGCCGCGGCCACCGAGGAGTCGACACCCCCGGACAGACCGCAGATCAACCGAGCATCGCCCACCTCGTCCTTGATCTTCGCGACCAGGTCGGCGGCCACGTTGGCGCTGGTCCAGTTGGGCTCCAGCCGCGCGCCCTCGCGCAGGAAGTTCTCGATCACCCGCTGCCCGAAGGTCGAGTGCATCACTTCGGGGTGCCACTGCACGCCGTACAGCTGGCGCTCGTCATCCTCGAAGGCCGCGACCTGAGCACCCGGACTCTGCGCGGTGACCCTCGCTCCGGGGGGGGCCTGGGTGACCGAGTCGCCATGCGACATCCATACCGGTTGGCTCGGTGGCTGACCGTTGAACAGGGTGCTGGCCGTGTCGGCGATGCTGGCACGGGTGTCGCCGTACTCGCGCATGCCCGTCTTCTCGACGTCTCCGCCAAGAGCAGCGGCCATCGCCTGGAAGCCGTAGCAGATGCCGAGCACCGGCACTCCGGACTGCACCAGGTCGGCGTCGAGTCGGGGCGCCCCGTCGGCATACACCGAGGCCGGCCCTCCGGAGAGGACCACGGCGGACGGCTTCTTGGCCAACATCTGCTCGGCCGTCATGGTGTGGGGCACGATCTCGCTATAGCGGCCGGCCTCGCGCACGCGGCGAGCGATCAGCTGGGCGTACTGAGCGCCGAAGTCCACGACGAGGACAGGGTGCTCGACGAGCAGGTCCGGCGCGGCCTGGGACGGTTCGTCGTTGGGGGTCACGGTCACCCGGTTAGGTTACCGGCGCTCGCAGCCCGGGCACTCAACTGCGCCTTGGCCGCGCGCGTCACGTTCCGCTCCACGTAAAAGGACAGGAACGGCACCACCCCGGCCAGCATCACTCCCACCATTCTCGGCAGGGACCACCGCAGCTCGAAGCCGAGCATCACCACGCTCACCAGATACACCATGTAGAGGAAGCCGTGCGGCTGCGCCCACCAGTCGAGCAGGTGGTTGTCGAACCCGTAGCGCAACACCATATGCAGCGTCAGCACGAGCAGCGCGATGCCCACGATCATGGCCATCACCTGGAAGAACTTCAGCTTGTTGGTGTCGCTCACGAGGCCACTGTAGATCTCGTTTCCGGTGTGGCCTCACCGGGATGCGCGGCCTCGCGGAGGAAGCGGTAGTACATGTACGCCGCGAATCCCGCGAAGACCCACCACTGCAGTGCGTACCCCAGGTTGCGCCACTCGATGCCCGAGGAGTCCAGTGACGGTGGCGGCACCGGCACCACCTCCCCCGCCTGCACGGGTGGCTCCTCGTCGGTGGCGAAGATGAAGGCGTTGTAGAGGTCGTCGGGCGGCCAGAGGTTCGCCAACGTTGCCAGGTTGACCGAGCCCAACTGCCCGGCGGGCAGGTCGCCGCCGTCCACGGTGGCCGACTCCCCGGGGGCCAGGGTGCCGCTCACGGTACGAGTCGCCGTGTCCGGGACGCCTGCGGCAGCGGGGTCATCCACCCATCCCCGCAGCACCGGCAACAGCGCCCCCTCGGTGGTCCGCAACCCGGTCACCACCCACCACCCCTGCTCGCCGTCGAGGACCCGGTCAGGCACGAGGAACTGCAGCTGCGGGTCATACTGACCGCTGACTTCGACGGGATAGTTCGACCCGTCCTCGGGGAAGGCCTCGCTCGGGGAGAGCACCTGCTCCAGGGGCTCGGTCTCTCGCGCGGCCGCCGCCGCCAACATGTCCTGCGTGTCGCGGTCCTGGGCCCGGGACAGCTGCCACAACCCCAGCTGCCCGAAGGACACGAGGATCGCCACCAGCAGGGCCAGCAGAGCCAACCATTGCGGGCGGAGGGCGAGGCGCAGCACCTGTTCAGCGTACGGCGACAGTCTGGACGTCCCCCGTCCGGACGACCCGTCCGGACGGCTCCTACCGTCTACTCAGCGGCGGCTTGGTCGTCGAAGACGTAGATGCTGCCGCCGTAGCAAGCCACCCAGACCTCGTGGGTGACCGGGTCGTAGGTGAGGCCGATCGGGTTGGCGTCGGTGGGTTCCTTCTGGAGCACCGTCATGTCCTGGGTGCTGATCTTGGCCACGGAGGGCTCGTAGTAGTTCACGACGTACAAGGCGGACCCGTCGGAGGACAGCGACATGCTGCGCGGCTCGCGACCGGACACGACCTGATCCACGACCTCCTCAGTGGCGGTGTCGATCTTGTAGATGGTGTCGGCGCCACTGACGGCCATGTAGAGGTAGGCACCGTCGTCGGAGAGGTTGAGGTGTCGGGGCTTGCGTCCGGTCTCCATCATGACCTCGCTCTCTCCGGTGTCCAGGTCGACCTTGAAGAGCTTGTCGGCATACATCGCCGCTACGTACGCCGTGCGGTTGTCGGGTAGGACCTCGATCCCGCGAGGAGCCGCTGCGACCGGGATGACCTCGACCTCCTGGGCGCTCTCACGGTCGACCACCGAGATGGTGGAGTCGCACCAGTTGCTGACCAGGATGCGACTCTGGTCGGGGGTGATGTCGACGAACTTGGGCACCGCTCCCACCTTGATCACCTGGTCCCAGGCCAGCTCTTCGGCGTCGAAGCGGTACAGCAGGGACGGACCGACCCCGTCGGCGGGCGTGCAGTCGTCGAAGCCGGTCTTACCGAAGCCCTCGCCGTACATCGTGTACTGCGATACGTAGGCGTAGCGTCCGTCGTCGGTCCACGCCGCCTCCACCGGGGCACCTTTGGAGGTCCCGGGATGTCCCGGCAGGTCGTAGTCCGCGAGGTCGAGGCTGTCGTCCAGCGTCTCGACCAGCTCGTGACTCGTGCTGTCGTAGACGGTCGAGGTGTGGCTATACATCATGTTGTTCGCGATGACGAGGCCAGCGCCCGAAGCCACCACCGACTTCGGCGTGATGGCGCCGGTGATGTAGTCGACCTGCTCCATCCGGCTCTGGTCGGAGGGCACGGGCGGGGGGCTGGGCTCGGGCGCAGCCGCTTTTTCGGCATCGTCGCTCGACCCTTCGTCCGTAGCGTCGTCGGTCGATCCGTCCTGGCCCGACCCGTCGTCGACTGCGCCGTCCTCGACCTGGGACGCGTCCTCCTGCTCGACCGCGGAGGGCTGGTCGTCCTCGGAGGGATCGGCCCCTTGGGCCAGGCACGCCGTCAAGGCAGCGGCGCTCACCAGGGCCACCGCGCCGGCCGCTATCCGACGACGGCGGTGCAGCGGGGCACTGGACAGATACATCGAGGCCGGACCTTTCGTTGAGTCATTCAGCACCTCATGGTAGGTGAGCGCGGCGTGGAGTCGAAGCAGGCTCGGCCCAGTAAATCGATGGCAGGTCACCGGCGGCCCGACCTATCGTGGGCCCATCATGCGCACGGTGACGATGGCCGACCACGGCCCTCCCGACACCCGCAGCCCTCACCGCTTCCTGTGGTGGATGGCTCGCGGGCAATGGGGCTTGATCCTGTTGAACATGGCGGTCTGCACCATCTGGATGGCCACTGGAGCGCTCCTGCCCACCGTGCTCGGTCGGGCCATCGAGCAGGGCATCGTGGCGGGTGACCGTGCTGCGCTCACGCGGTGGTCCCTGACGATCCTCGCGATCGCCGTGATCGGGGCCGTCTTCGGCACCACCTGGCACCGGGTGTCGGTGACGAACTGGCTCCGGGCCACCTTTCGCACCATCCGCCTGGTCGGCGACCATGTGCTGCATACGGGCCCTGGCCTGCCGACCAAGGTGCCGACCGGCGAGGTGGTCTCCGTCGTAGCCACGGACGCCATGCGCATCGGGAACGTCTACGAGTCAGCCGGCCAGATCGCGGGCGCAGTGGTCTCCTACGGGCTGGTGGCCTCGATCCTCCTATCCCGGGACACCACCATGGGGCTCATCGTGCTGCTGGGCGTCCCGCTCGTCACCCTCCTCCTGGGGGGCGTGCTGAGGCCACTACAGCGGCGGCAGAACGCCGCGCGTGAGGCGGCCGGGACGCTGACCACTCTGGGGTCGGACACGGTGGCCGGGTTGCGGGTGCTACGCGGCATCGGCGGCGAGGCCACCTTCCTGAGCCGGTATGACGCGCAGTCCGTCCAGGTCCTGCGCCGGGGGCGGGAGGTGGCCCCCGTGCACGCGGCTCTGGATGCCGCCCGTGTCCTGCTGCCGGGGATCTTCGTCGTGGTCGTTACGTGGCACGCCGCGAGCGCCGTCCGGATCGGGCTGTTCGAGCCTGGAGACCTGGTGACCTTCTACGGGACCGCCGCCTATCTGGCGATACCGCTGGGTTCTGCGACGCAGTTCGTCAGCCACCTGATCCGGGCCAGGGTCGGTGCGGCCAAGGTCATCGCCATCCTGGACGTACGCAGTGACCGCGAAGCCTCCGAGAGCGGCCTGCTCGGGACCGTGCCTGCCCACACTCCGGCGCCCGTGACGCCATCGGTGCTCGAGGACCCCATCAGCGGGATCAGGATCGTGCCCGGTGAGTTCTCGGTCGTGGTCACGCAGACGTCCAGCGATGCACAGTCCATCGCCGACCGTCTCGCCGGCGCTGGACCCCTACGATCTCCGGCCCGCTGGGGCGCGGTGGCGCTGGCCGACGTGCCGTTGGCAGCCGTCAGGTCGCGGATCGTCCAGGCGCACGGAGATGCCACCCTCTTCACCGGCCCCTTACGGGACACCGTGGTCCCACCGCACGGCGCGGACGCCGAGGCACTGCGATCAGCGCTGCATGTCGCGAGCGCCGAGGACGTCCTTGCTGGACTACCCGACGGTGTGGACTCCGAGGTCACCGAGCGCGGGCGGAACTTCTCCGGGGGTCAGCGCCAGCGGCTGACGCTCACCAGGGCACTCCTTACCGAGGCGGAGGTGTTGATCCTCATCGAGCCCACCTCGGCGGTCGACGCGCACACCGAGGCTCGGATCGGGGCGCGCGTCGTGCCGGCTCGGGACGGTCGCTGCACGGTGGTCTTCACGACCAGCCCTCTGCTGGCCGAGCAGGCCGACACGGTGATCCTGGTGATTCGCGGTAAGGCGGTAGCACGGGGATCCCACCGCGATCTGCTCGCCACCGACGGACGGTATGCCGACGTCATCCTTCGGGGATCCGCGAAGGAGGTGTCTGCATGAGCCAAGACCCACACACCCTCGACGGGATGACCCGCACGCTGCCGATCGCCTCCGCCTCGACGGTATGGCGCCATACGAGGTTCCTGCTGCGCGAGCATCGCCGAGGTCTGGCCGGCGTGCTGACCTGGCACGGGCTCGGAGCACTCGCCGGCTTGGCGGGTCCCCTGGTGATCGGTGGACTGGTCACTCTGCTGGTCCGTGACAGCGGGGTGACCCAGGCGGAGCTCAACACCTACGTCGCCGTGTTGGCCGTGGCCGTGGTGGCGGAGGCGATCTTCCTCTGGGCGGGAGTGCGCGCCTCGTTCATCCTGGGCGAGTCCGTCTTCGCCCAGTTGCGCGAAGGGTTCATGCGCGACGCCACCGCTCTGCCATTGAGCACGGTGGAGCGGGCTGGCACCGGTGACCTGCTGGCCAGGACCACCAACGATATCGAGGCCCTGTCGCACGTGGTGCGTTTCGCCGTGCCCACCATCGTCGTCTCGTCGGTGACGGTGGCGCTCACCATCGTGGCCGCCTTCGTCGCCGACCCGCTGGTGGCGATGGCCCTGCTGGTCGCGGTGCCGTTCGTGGTCTTCTCTACCCGCTGGTTCCTCCATCGCGCGCCGCGGGCGTACCAGCGCGAACGAGCGGCCTACGCCGGGGGCAACGGGGTCTTCACCGAGAACGTCGAGGGCGCCCGGACGATCGAGGCCTTCAGCCTGCAGCCGGCGCGTCGCGCCCAGATGCACGCAGCGATTGCAGCGATGGATGCCGCCGAGCGGCGCACGCTGTTCCTGAGGTGCGCATGGTTCCCGGCTTTGGACTTCAGCTTCGTCCTTCCCGTGGCGGTTGCGGTGGCCTGGGGTGGCTACCTGGTCACTCAGGACCTCAGCACTGTCGGCGCCGTGACTACCGTTGCCCTGTACACACTGCGCGTCAGCAACCCGCTGGACGACCTGTTGATGTGGCTCGACGAGCTGACCGTGGGTGCCACCTCGTTGGCGCGGGTCCTGGGCGTTGCTGAGGTGCCGCCGGACCGCCGGCCGGTCGCGAACGTGCCGACCCCGGGGCCGGGCGGGAGCGTGCTGCGGGTCGAGGACGTGCACTACGCCTACCGATCAGGGGTGGACGTGCTCGATGGCGTATCGCTCACGTTGCGTCCGGGCGAGCGGTTGGCTGTGGTCGGCCCCTCGGGCGCGGGCAAGTCCACCCTCGGACGGCTGCTGGCCGGGATCGACGGACCGCGCACCGGCTCCGTCACGGTCGATGGGGTGGCCCTCGTCGATCTGCCGCTGGACCAGCTGCGCCGCGAAGTCGCCCTGGTGACTCAGGAGCACCACGTCTTCGTCGGCACGGTGCGGGACAACCTCTTGCTCGCGCGGCCTGAGGCCGACGAAGACCAGCTATGGCAGGCCATGGACGCCGTGGACGCGAACGGATGGGTCGCCGCTCTTGCTGCAGGACTCGACACCCTCGTAGGCAGCGGTCACGCCTCCCTGAGCGAGGCGCAGGCCCAGCAGCTGGCGCTCGCTCGCCTGGTGTTGGCGGATCCCCATACCTTGGTGCTCGACGAAGCGACCTCCCTGTTGGACCCCCGTGCTGCCCGGCACCTCGAGCGTTCCTTGGCCGCCGTCGTGCACGGGCGCACCGTGGTAGCCATCGCGCACCGGCTGCATACGGCCCACGATGCCGACCGGGTCGCGGTCGTGGAGAACGGACGGATCAGCGAGCTCGGCACGCACGACGAGCTGATGGCGGCCCAAGGCCCGTACAGCGACCTATGGCACCAGTGGAGTAACGACTGAGGGCGCTGGCCCACACTGTGTGGACTCGCGATGCTGAGTGGGCCGATCAGTAGGGCGAGGCGACGATCTCCACGCGCTGGAACTCCTTGACGTCGGAGTAGCCGGTCGTGGCCATGGCCCGGCGCAGGGCGCCCATCAGGTTGGTGGCCCCGTCGGCATCGCGACCCGGCCCGAGCAGGATCTCCGCCAGCGTGCCCACTGTGCCGACGTAGACCCGCTCTCCGCGTGGAAGGAGGTGGTGATGCGCCTCAGAGCCCCAGTGGTAGCCATGCCCCGGCGCCTCCACGGCCCGGGCCAGCGCAGCGCCGATCATGACCGCATCCGCCCCACAGGCCACGGCCTTGACGATCTCCCCGGAGTTGCCGACGCCGCCGTCGGCAATCACGTGGACGTAGCGTCCTCCGGACTCGTCCAGGTAGTCCCGGCGTGCGGCCGCCACGTCGGCGATGGACGTAGCCATGGGTGCGTCGATGCCTAATGTGGTCCGCGTCCGGTGCGCCGAGCCGCCCCCGAAGCCCACGAGCACTCCCGCAGCACCCGTCCGCATCAGGTGCAGAGCCGCGGTGTAGGTGCCCGCACCGCCCACGACCACCGGCACGTCCAGCTCGTAGATGAAGCGCTTGAGGTTCAGTGGCTCCAGCTGGGAGGAGACGTGCTCCGCGGAGACCGTCGTGCCACGGATGACGAACAGGTCGACCCCAGCGTCCACGACCGCCCGCCAGTGTTGCTGGGTCCGCTGGGGGGACAGGGCGCCGGCTACGGTCACGCCCGCCGCCCGGATCTCCTGCAGGCGGGCGGTGATCAGCTCGGGGCGGATCGGCGCCGCGTACAGCTCACGCATCCGCTGGGTGCACTGGTCGGGCTCCAGCTCCGCGATCTCGCTCAGCCGTTCGCTGGGGTCCTCGTACCGGGTCCACAACCCCTCGAGGTCGAGCACGCCCAGACCTCCGAGCCGGCCGATCTCGATGGCGCTGCTGGGACTGACCACGGAGTCCATCGGAGCCGCCATCAACGGGAGCTCGAAGTGATAGGCGTCGATCTGCCAGGAGATCGAGACCTCCTCGGGATCCCTGGTCCGGCGCGAGGGCACGACGGCGATGTCGTCGAACGAATACGCGCGGCGGCCACGCTTGCCCTTGCCGATCTCGATCTCAGTCACCGGGCAAGGGTACAAGCAGGGCCAACGACGGTTGGCCCACCGGGCCAGAGCAGGTCAGGACTCGTCGCGACGCATCAGCGCACGACGTAGTTGGGAGCCTCCACGGTCATCTGTATGTCGTGGGGGTGCGACTCCTTCAACCCGGCGGCCGTGATCCGGACGAAGGTGCCCCGCTCCTTAAGCTCAGCGATGGTGCGCCCGCCGACGTAGAACATCGACTGGCGCAGGCCCCCGATGAGCTGGTAGGCCACCGCGGCCAGTGGACCGCGGTACGGCACCTGCCCCTCGATGCCCTCAGGGACCACCTTGTCGTCATCCGTGACGTCACCTTGGAAGTAGCGGTCCTTGGAGTAGGAGACCCCGCGACCGCGTGACTGCATCGCCGCCAGGCTGCCCATTCCCCGGTAGGACTTGTACTGCTTGCCGTTGATGAAGACCAGGTCGCCCGGCGACTCCTCACAGCCAGCCAACAGCGAGCCCAACATCACGGTGTCAGCGCCGGCGACCAAAGCCTTGGCGATATCCCCTGAGTACTGCAGGCCGCCGTCCCCGATCACCGGAACCCCCGCTCGTTTCGCGGCCCGAGCCGCCTCGTGGATGGCCGTGACCTGCGGCACCCCTACCCCGGCCACGACTCGCGTGGTGCAGATCGACCCCGGCCCGACCCCGACCTTGACCCCGTCAGCACCCGCGTCGATCAGCGCTTGCGCCCCGGCCCGGGTCGCCACGTTGCCGCCGATCACGTCCACGTTTGCCGCGGCCGGCTCCGCCTTCAACCGCGCGATCATGTCGGTGACCCCTCGGGCGTGTCCGTTGGCGGTGTCGACCACCAACAGGTCGACTCCGGCTTCGACCAGAGCCATCGAGCGCTCCCACGAGTCCCCGAAGAAGCCCACTGCGGCCCCCACCCGGAGGCGGCCGGCGTCGTCCTTCGTCGAGTCTGGGAACTGCTCGGTCTTGGTGAAGTCCTTGACGGTGAACAGTCCACGCAGCCGTCCGTCGGCATCGACGATCGGAAGCTTCTCGATCTTGTTGACGGCCAGCAACTGCAGCGCGTCGTCCTTGTCGATGCCGACCGGTCCGGTGACCAGCCCGGTGGAGGTCATCACCTCGGCCACCGAGCGGCCGTGGTCGCTCTCGAACCGGATGTCGCGGTTGGTGATGATGCCGATCAGTCGGCCGTCGTCGTCCACGACCGGCAGGCCAGAGATCCGGAACCGCCCGCACAGCGCGTCCATCTGAGCCAGCGTGGCCTGCGGTCCGATCGTCACCGGATCGGTGACCATGCCGTTCTCGGACCGCTTCACCCGATCGACGTGGGTGGCCTGGTCGGCGACGGCAAGGTTGCGGTGCAGGATGCCCAGACCCCCCTGACGCGCCATTGCGATGGCCATCCGCGACTCGGTGACAGTGTCCATCGCGGCCGAGACCAACGGCATGCGCACCGTGATCCGCCGGGTCAGGGCGGTGGTGGTGTCCGCCTCACTGGGGATGACGTCGGTCTCACCGGGCAGCAGGAGCACGTCATCGAAGGTCAGCCCCACCTCGGCGAAGGTCGCAGGAGAGTCGAGGTTCGGAGCACCGGATGTCATGAGAGAAGTCTAGGGCCGTCAGGATTCTCACCCCTTCGGGTGTTCCCGGCGTCTTCGTCATGCGTACTACTTAGTAAACACAGTTCCACCCCCTTTGTCAGAGGAGCATTTCGTGTCCGAAACCGCGAGACAGCCAGGGCCCATGGCTGAACTGTGGGAATGGCAGTACGTCGGCTTGTGCCGAACGGTGAGCCCCGAGGTCTTCTTCCACCCGGAGGGCGAACGGGGTCCGGCCAGACGCCGTCGCGACGAACGTGCCAAGCAGGTTTGCCGAGCGTGTCCGGTACTCAACCAGTGCCGTGAGCACGCGCTGCGCGCTCATGAGCCCTACGGAGTATGGGGCGCGATGACCGAGAGCGAGCGCGAAGTGGTGGTCAGCTCACGAGGCTGACCCACCGCAACGACGATGGCCCGTCCCCACCATGGGGGACGGGCCATCGTTACGTCAGGGCGAGGTCAGTGACCGTGCCCGTGGCCTGCGGCCGGCTCTTCGCCTTCCGGCTTGTCGACCACCAGGGTGTCGGTGGTCAGCACCATGGAGGCGATCGACGCGGCGTTGCGCAGCGCGGACCGGGTGACCTTCACCGGGTCGATGACGCCGGCACTCATCAGGTCGCCGTACTCACCGGTAGCGGCGTTGAGGCCCTGCCCTGCCTTCATCTCGCTGACGTGGGCGGTCGCGACGTATCCCTGCATGCCCGCGTTCTCGGCGATCCAACGCAGCGGCTCCATCGCGGACTTCCGCACGATGGCAGCCCCGACGGCTTCGTCGCCGCTGAGATCCAGGTCGTCGAGCGCGCTGCTGGCGTGGATCAACGCGGATCCTCCGCCAGCGACGATGCCCTCTTCGATGGCAGCACGAGTGGCCGAGACGGCGTCCTCGATGCGGTGCTTCTTTTCCTTCAGCTCCACCTCGGTGTGAGCACCGACCTTGATGACGCAGACGCCGCCGGAGAGCTTGGCGACGCGCTCCTGCAGCTTCTCGCGGTCCCAGTCCGAGTCGGTGGCGGCCATCTCCGAGCTCAACTGTGCCACGCGGGCGGAAACCTCGTCGGCTGATCCGCCACCGTCGACGATGGTGGTGTCGTCCTTGGTCAGCACCACGCGTCGCGCTGAGCCCAGGACCTCCAGACCGACCTGGTCCAGCTTCAGGCCGACTTCCTGGGTGACGACCTGGCCGCCGGTGAGGATGGCCATGTCCTGGAGCATCGCCTTGCGGCGGTCTCCGAAGCCGGGGGCCTTGACCGCAGCGGCGTTGAGCGTGCCGCGGATCTTGTTCAGCACCAGCGCCGAGAGGGCTTCACCGTCGACGTCCTCGGCCACGATGAGCAGCGGCTTGCTCTGCGAGGCGACCTTGTCCAGCAGCGGCAACAGGTCGGCGACCGCCGAGATCTTGCCCTGGTGCAGGAGCACGTAGGCGTCCTCGAGGACGGCCTCCATACGGTCGTTGTCGGTCACGAAGTACGGCGAGAGGTAGCCCTTGTCGAACTGCATGCCCTCGGTGAACTCCAGGTCCATCGCGGTCGTCGAGGCTTCCTCGACGGTGATGACCCCGTCCTTGCCGACCTTGTCGAACGCGTCGGCGATGAGCTCACCGATGACCGTGTCCTGGGCGGACAGGCTCGCGACCTGGGCGATCTCGTCCCGACCGTCAAGTTCGCGCGCCGTGTCCAGCAGGCGGGTCGAGATGGCTTCGACGGCCTGGTCGATGCCACGCTTGAGAGCGGACGGAGCGGCGCCAGCGGCCACGTTGCGCAGGCCTTCCTTGACCATGGCCTGGGCCAGCACCGTGGCGGTCGTGGTGCCGTCACCAGCCACGTCGTTGGACTTGGTGGCCACTTCCTTGGCCAGCTGGGCACCCATGTTCTCGAAGGGGTC